>NZ_JADWYU010000056.1 GCF_016786325.1 Frankia nepalensis
GTATTTGAGACAGGTTCGTTCGATCCGCGACCACGGCGACGTGTGTGCCGGGGGCCCGGCCCTCGCGCCACGGCGCCGGATCCAGCCGCGGCGCTCCCCGCCGGTGGGGTGGCTCACAGGCGTTGGTCGGGTTCGTGACCGTGATTGTTCAGATCGGGTTGGCAGGATGGCGGCGTGAGGACCTGTGCGCATGCCGACAGCCCTGCCGCCGCCGACGCCCGGAGCGAGGGGCGGCAGGATGGCTGACCGGCCGGTGGCGGAGGAACTGCTGGCGCTCGCGCTCGACGTCGCCGCCGAGGCGGGGGACCTGCTGGTGCGGGGGCGGGCCGGGGACGTCGCGGCCGAATCGACGAAGTCGTCGCCGACGGACGTGGTGACGGCGCTGGACCGGGCGTCGGAGGAACTGGTCGCGAGAAGGCTGCGCGAGGCGCGGCCCGACGACGGGATCCTCGGCGAGGAGGGGGCGGACGCGGCGGGGACCAGCGGGGTGCGCTGGATCGTCGACCCGATCGACGGAACCGTCAACTTCCTCTACAACCTGCCGAACTGGGCCGTGTCGATCGCCGCCGAGATCGACGGCGAGGTCGTCGCTGGCGTGGTGCACGCGCCCGCGCTCGGGCGGACCTACACGGCGCTGCGCGCCGGGGGAGCGGCGCTCGACGGGCGGCCGCTGCGCGTCTCCGCGGTCGACAGCCTGACCATGGCGCTCGTCGCGACCGGGTTCGGCTACACGGTCGAGCGGCGCACGGCCCAGGTCGCGGTGCTGACCAGGGTGGTCCCGCGGGTGCGCGACATCCGCCGGATGGGCGCCGCCTCGCTGGACCTGTGCGCCGTCGCGGCCGGCACGCTCGACGCCTACTACGAACGCGGCCTCAAGCCGTGGGACCACGCCGCGGGCGGCCTCGTGGCCACCGAGGCGGGCGCCGTCGTGGGCGGCCTCGACGGCGCGCCCGGCGGCGAGGACCTCTACGTCGCGGCCTCGCCCGCGATCTTCGGTCCGCTCGTCGACCTGCTCGCCCAGGACCCGCGCGCCGACCGCGACTGAGCCGATCGCGACTGAGCCGATCGCGACTGAGCCGATCGCGACTGAGCCGATCGCGACTGAGCCGATCGCGACTGGGCCGGGCGCGACTGGCCGGCCACGACCAGCGCCGGTCAGGATGGCGGCCGGCGCGGCGACCGCTGGCCGCCGCGCCCGGCGACGCCGCGCACCAGGTGATTAACAGTTTGCGATCGCCCGTAGGATCGAAGAGTGGTGTCAACAGACGGTGCCCCGGGGCCGGCGACGCAGCCGGCGACCCGGGCGATTCCAGCGAAGCCAAGTCTCGACGGGGTCGAGGAGCGCTGGTCAGCGGTATGGCGCGACCAGCAGACGTACCGGTTCGACCGCGCGGTCGGCCGTGAGCGCGTCTACTCGATCGACACCCCGCCGCCGACCGTAAGCGGCTCGCTGCACGTCGGCCACGTCTTCTCGTACACGCACACCGACCTGATCGCCCGCTACCAGCGGATGCGTGGCCGCGAGGTCTTCTACCCCATGGGGTTCGACGACAACGGGCTGCCGACCGAACGGCGGGTGCAGAACTACTACGGGGTGCGCTGCGACCCGTCGGTGCCGTACGACCCGGGCTTCACCCCGCCCGCGAAGCCGGGCAAGGAGCAGATCCCGATCAGCCGGCGCAACTTCGTCGAGCTGTGCGAGCAGCTGACGCTGGAGGACGAGAAGGGCTTCGAGGAGCTCTGGCGCCGGCTCGGCCTGTCCGTCGACTGGTCGTGCACCTACGCGACGATCGACCGCCGGTCCCGCGCCGTCGCCCAGCGGGCGTTCCTGCGCAACTTCGCGCGCGGCAACGCCTACCTGGCCGAGGCGCCGACGCTGTGGGACGTCACGTTCCGCACCGCGGTCGCCCAGGCCGAGCTGGAGGACCGGAACCGCCCCGGCGCCTACCACACGCTCGCGTTCCCCAAGGCGAGCGGCGACGGTGACGTGATCATCGAGACGACCCGGCCGGAGCTGCTGCCGGCCTGTGTCGCGCTGGTCGCGCACCCGGACGACGAGCGTTACCAGCCGCTGTTCGGCAAGACGGTGCGCACGCCGCTGTTCGGCGTCGAGGTGCCGGTGGTCGCGCACCGGCTCGCGGACCCGGAGAAGGGCTCCGGCATCGCGATGATCTGCACGTTCGGGGATCTCACCGACGTGATCTGGTGGCGCGAGCTGAACCTGCCCGCGCGTGCCGTGATCGGCCGCGACGGCCGGCTGCTGCCCGACCCGCCGGCCGCGATCGACACCGAGGCGGGGCGGGCGGCCTACGCGGAGCTCGCCGGCAAGACGGTGCACGCCGCCAAGACCCGGATCGTCGAACTGCTCAGGGAATCCGGCGCGCTCAAGGGCGAGCCGCGGTCGATCGAGCACCCCGTGAAGTTCTACGAGAAGGGCGACCGGCCGCTGGAGATCGTCTCCACCCGGCAGTGGTACCTGCGCAACGGCGGCCGCGACGAGCAGCTGCGTGCCGCCCTGCGCGCGCGCGGCGCCCAGCTCAACTGGCACCCGCCGCACATGCGGGTCCGCTACGAGAACTGGGTCGACGGCCTCAACGGCGACTGGCTGATCTCCCGGCAGCGTTTCTTCGGCGTGCCGTTCCCGGTCTGGTACCCGCTGGACGCCGACGGCGAGCCGCGTTACGACGCGCCGATCCTCGCGGCCGAGGACAGCCTGCCCCTCGACCCGTCGACCGACCTGCCGCCCGGCTACACCGCCGAGCAGCGCGACGTGCCCGGCGGCTTCACCGGCGACCCGGACGTCATGGACACCTGGGCGACGTCGTCGCTGACCCCGCAGATCGCCGCCGGCTGGATCGACGACCCCGACCTGTTCGAGCGGGTCTTCCCGATGGACCTGCGCCCGCAGGCCCACGAGATCATCCGGACCTGGCTGTTCTCGACCGTGGTGCGCAGCCACGACGAGCACGACCTGCTGCCCTGGTCGGACGCGGCGATCTCCGGCTGGATCCTGGACCCCGACCGCAAGAAGATGTCGAAGTCCAAGGGCAACGTCGTCACCCCGATGGGGCTGCTCGAGGAGCACGGCTCGGACGCGGTCCGCTACTGGGCGGCCTCCGGCCGCCCGGGCACGGACACGGCGTTCGACGTCGGCCAGATGAAGATCGGCCGCCGGCTCGCCATCAAGATCCTCAATGCCAGCCGGTTCGCGCTCGGCATCGTCGGCGGGGAGGGTGGCGCCGCGCTGTCCACGGGCATCGCGACCGGGGACGCGGCCAGCGAGGCGACGCTGGCCGCGGTGACCGAGCCGCTGGACCGGGCGCTGCTCGCGAGCCTCGCCGACGTCGTCGACGCGGCGACCGCCGCGTTCGACGGCTATGACTACACCCGCGCGCTCGAGGTCACCGAGTCGTTCTTCTGGACGTTCTGTGACGACTACGTGGAGCTGGTGAAGGGCCGGGCCTACGGCGGCGCGGGCGAGGCGGGCGCGGTCTCCGCTCAGGCGACGCTGGCGGTGGCGCTCTCCACACTGCTGCGGCTGTTCGCCCCGTTCCTGCCGTTCGTCGCCGAGGAGGTCTGGTCCTGGTGGCAGGCCGGCTCGGTGCACCGGGCCCGCTGGCCGGAGGCCGCCCAGCTGCGCAAGCTCGCGGAGGCGGCGCCGTCGCGCCAGCTCGAGGTGGTCGGCGTGGTCCTCTCGGCGGTGCGCCGCGCCAAGTCCGAGGCCAAGGTGTCGATGAAGGCCGAGGTCGCGTCGGCGAGGGTCACCGCCGAGCCCGACGTGCTGGCCCTGCTCGCCCCGGTCTCCGCCGACCTGCGCAGCGCCGGCAGCATCACCGACCTCGCGCTGCTCGACGGCACCGGTGAGATCGCCGTCGCGGTGGAACTGGCCCCCAGGCCCGCGGCGGTCTGACCGTCGAGGGTGCTCGGCCGGGCCCGTGGCCGGCCGAGCACCCCGATCGCCTCCGCGACCCCCAACGCCCCGCCCGCGGCTTCGCCGGCCGCCGGTCGGCCCGCCCCTCAACGGGCGCCGACCGGGCGACGTGTCACATCCTGGTGGGGTACCCCGTCCTTGCGGTGAGGCGATGCGCGAGGAGGGTTCCATGAAGATCTTTTTGACGGGCGCGACCGGGGTGCTGGGACGGCGGGTGGTGCCGTCGCTGGTCGCGGCCGGGCACGCGGTCGACGCGGTGGCCAGGGGCGAGGCCAAGGCGGACGAGCTGCGGCGGGCCGGCGCGGACCCGGTCGCCGTCGACCTGTTTGACCGGCAGGCGGTGTTCGCGGCGGTCACGGCCGCTCGCCCGGACGCGGTCGTCCATCTCGCCACCAACATCCCGAACATGTCGCGCGCGCTGCTGCCCGGCGCGTGGCGGATCAACGACCGGCTGCGCGCCGAGGCGAGCCACCATCTCGCCGACGCGGCGCTGGCCGCCGGCGCCGGCCACTACCTGCAGGAGTCGATCACCTTCGGCTACGCGGACGGCGCCGACCGCTGGCTCGACGAGGACGCGCCACTGGCCCGCGGCCCGCAGGAGCGCGCCGTCGCCGCTTCGGCCCAGGCCGTCGCCCGGTTCGCCGGCAAGGGCGGCGCCGGTGTGCTGCTGCGTTTCGCGGCCTTCTACGCCGCCGACAGCGCGCATACCCAGGCCCAGGTCGCGATGGCCAGGGCGGGCCGGCCCGCGCTGCCCGGCCCGGCCGACGGTTACCTTTCGAGCATCCAGATCGACGACGCCGCGAGCGCCGTCGTCGCGGCGCTGACGGTCCCCGCCGGAACGTACAACGTCGCCGACGACGCTCCGATGCTCCACCGCGACGCCGCCGACCTGCTCGCGGCGGTCGCCACCGGCCGGCCCGGCACCCACGGCCGACTGATCCCGGCCGCGGTGATGCGGCTGTCGGGCCGGGCCCGGCCGCTGACCCGCTCGCACCGGATCTCGAACGCCCGCTTCAGGGACGCGACGGGCTGGCGTCCGCGTTTCCCGTCGCTGGCCGACGGTCTGCCCGAGGTGGTCCGGGAGCTTGGCGCCGCGACGGCGGCCGGCGAGCCGCTGGCGGCGCGGCGATGACCATCGCCGGCGCCGGCGGGGCCGGCGAGGACCAGGCTGGCGAGGACCGGGGCGATGCCGGCGGGCCCGGCCGCGCCGGTCGGCGGGGTGGTGACCGCGCGGCGGCGCTCGCGTCGGCGTTCGAGGCGGAACGCGGCTACCTGCGCGGCCTGGCCTACCGGATCCTCGGCTCGTTCACCGACGCGGAGGACGTCGTCCAGGAGGCCTGGCTGCGCCTCGACCGCGCCGACGTCGAGCCGGACGACCTGCGGGCCTGGCTGACCGTCGTGGTCGGCCGGCTCTGCCTCGACGAGCTGCGCTCGGCCAGGGCACGGCGGGAGAGCTACGTCGGCCAGTGGCTGCCCGAGCCGCTGGCCGAGGCCGGCGGCCTCGACGCGACGGCGGTCTACGGGGCCGGGAGCGCCGCCGGTATGGCGACACCGGCCCAGCACGCGCTCGTGGAGGCGTCCCAGAACGACGTGGCGGACCGGGTCACCCTCGCCGAGTCGGTCAGCATGGCGATGCTGGTCGTGATGGACACGCTCACCCCGGCGGAGCGGACCGCGCTGGTGCTGCATGACGTCTTCGGCTACGGCTTCGAGGAGGTCGCCCAGGTGACGGGCCGCACCCCGGCCGCCTCCCGCCAGCTCGCGAGCCGCGCCCGGCGGCGCGTCCGCGCCGACGGAGCCCGGTTCGACCCCGACCCGGCGCGCGGCTGGAAGGTCGCCGAGGCGTTCCACGCCGCCGCCACCGGCGGCGACCTCGGCGTGCTCGTCGAACTGCTCGACCCGGACATCGTGCTGCGGTCCGACGGCGGCGGTCTCGCCCGGGCGGCGCGCCGGCCGATCGTCGGCCGGGACAAGGTCGCGCGTTTCCTGCTCGGCATCCTGGAGAAGGACACGCGCGAGCCGGGCGAGCACGCGATCGTCCCCGCCGCGGTCAACGGTGGCCCCGGCTTCCTGCACTACACCGGCGGCGAGCTGGCGACGGTCGCGGCCCTGACCGTCGCCGAGGGCCGGGTCCAGGCCATCGACTTCGTCAGCAACCCCGACAAGCTCCACCACCTGCGCGGCCCCGCCGGCCCGGTGCCCGGCCCCGCCTGACCGAACCGCGGCGATCCCGGAGACCGCCGGCCGGCCCGCGGTCCCGATCCGGCCGCGGACCGGCGGGCCGGGGCTGACCTGGTCGGCGCCCGCTTCCGCGGACGGCCAGCCTGGCTCGATCCGTCGGGCGGCGGGCCGTCAGTCGATGCGGCGGAGCTCCTCGCGGAAGCGCTTGCCGTTCTGGACATAGTGCTCGGCGGCGATGGCGATGCCCTCGGCGTTGGCGGCACCCTCGCGGATCTTGGCGGGGACGCCGAGGGCCATCGCGCCCGGCGGGACGACGCCGTTGTTGCTGACGACCGCGTTGGCGCCGACGATCGCGCCGGATCCCACCCGGGCGTTGTGCAGCACGATCGAGCCCGAGCCGATGAGCGCCCCGTTGTCGACGACGCAGCCCTCCAGGTGGGCGACGTGGCCGACCACGCAGTCATCGCCCACGATCGTGTTGTGGGTGACGGTGGTGTGCATGACGGTGCCATCCTGGATGGAGGTGCGGGCACCGATGACGATCCGCCCGGTGTCCCCGCGCAGCACGGCCCGCGGCCAGATCGACGACTCCGGCCCGATCGTCACCGACCCGATCACGGTCGCGTCCGGGTGGACGTACGCGGACGGGTCGATGTCAGGTACCTGGTCTCCGAGCGCGTAGATAGCCAAGACAGCCTCCCGGCGGCAACTACCTCGAGGTGGACGGCCGAGCTGGCGCCCCCCGTCATCTTGCCGTGAATGCCCGCCCCAGTGCCGGGCCGCGAACCCCGGTTCCGCGTGATCCCCATCCCTGCCAGGCTCGGACCGGCCATCCACGCGGGCCGTCGCGGGCCGCCACCGCGCCGGCCTCCGGTGGCGGCCAGGGGCCCGCGGCGAGCCGGGAACGGGCCGTGAGGATGGCGTCGCGTCGGGCGGGCCTCAGCGCAGCTCGGCGATGCGGGCGCCGGGGGTGGGCATCTGCGGGCGGCCGGAGGTGGCGGAGGTGCCGGTGCCGGCGGGAGCGTCGCCGCCCGCGGAGCCCGGGACGTTGTCGGTGACCTCCTTGGGCAGCTTCAGGGGCAGCGGATCGCGCACCGGCATCGCGTCGTCGCCGCGGACCACGACCAGGCGGCGCAGCGTCTCCACGAGTAGCGGCGCCCGCGTGGGGTCGAGCGCGCCGGGGCCGGTGAGCACCGCGCGCACGAACCAGCGCGGGCCGTCGACGCCGATCATCCGGCCGGGGACCATCTGGCCGGGGACCGGGGTGGGCAGCGCGAGCTCCAGCTCGCGGCCGTGTGGGCCCTCGACCGTGCGGGGGGTGCCACCGGCCGCCTGGAGCTGCTCGACGATCTCGGCGCGGACGTCGCCCCACAGGCCGCGGCTCTTCGGGGCGGCGAAGACGGCCAGCTCCATGGCGCTCTGGCCGTCGGCGACCACCACGGACAGCGGCCGGCCGGACGCCTCCTCGACCTGGAACTGGATCTGCACCCCCTCCAGCGCCGGCACCCGCAGGCCACCGATGTCGAGGCGGTGCACCCCGTCGCGTGGGGCCTCGCTGACGTCGTAGGGCCCCTCCGGCTCGCCGGTGAAGTCGATCGAGTCGTCGACGTCCTCGTCGGGCTCCCGCTCCTCGTCGAGAAGTGCGTCCTCGTCGTCCTGCTGCCTGCGGCGGCGCCCGAATGCCATGACTTTCCCTCTCCTACCGGTGACCGAGCCAGTCCCGCTGGGTCAGTGAGCCGCGTCGCGCACGGCGTCGCCGCCTCGGGTCGACCCGAAACCTCCGGTCGACCCGAAGCCGCCGGCGCCACGCCCTGAGGCCGGCAGCTCGTCGACCTCGCGGAAGGCGGCATGCTCCACGCGCTGCACGACGAGCTGGGCGATCCGGTCGCCGCGGGACAATCGGATCGGCTCGGTCCGGTCCGTGTTGATGAGGATCACTTTGATCTCTCCACGGTAGCCCGCATCGACGGTACCCGGTGAGTTGACCACCGAGAGTCCATGGCGCGCGGCGAGACCGCTGCGGGGGTGCACGAACGCGGCATACCCAGCCGGCAGCGCGATAGCGAGGCCGGTCCCCACGACCGTGCGCTCACCGGGCGCCAGCGTGACGTCCTGGGTGGTGACCAGGTCGGCGCCGGCGTCCAGCGGACGGGCGTAGGAGGGCAGCGGAAGATCCGGATCGAGCCGGCGTACCAGCACCTCGACCGACGGTGCCTCGGCGGGCTCCCGGCCGGCGGGGACGTCGGCGGGGGCGATGACGGGGACGGGGTCGAGGGCGGTCATGGCGGCTCCCTGGGGCGGCGTGCGGCGTGCGTGCGCGGCGCTGGCTCTCGGCGCCGGTCGGTGGCGGGCGCGAACGGTCCCACCTACCGGGCTGGGACGATACTGGCGGCGCGCACCGTCACCGGCTGGGTAGGTAGAGCGATGGCGGCGTGGCCGCGTCGCGCCGCCGCCGTGGCGGGTGGGGTGCCGCCGGGTGAGCAGCTAACGCAGGATCTACAGACATATAGAAGAGGTGCGCGGTGGCCGGAGCGGTATCCAAGGTCGGCTGGAAGATCATCGGGGGGGCGGCGGCGGCCGCGGGCGGCACGGCGGCCACCAGGAGCGTCAACGCCGTCCACAAGAAGGTGCGCGGCGGCGAGCCGCCGCGGCTGGCGCACCCCGACACCTCCTGGCGGGAGGCCATGTTCTGGGCGTTGCTGTCGGCGGTCGCGGTAGCCATCGGCAGGCTCGCCGCCGAGCGGGCCGTCGCGGTCGGCTGGGCCCGGGCGACCGGGGCGCTGCCGCCGGGGATGGAGCGTGAGCCCGAGCCGGTGGCCGAGCCGGCGGGCTGACGCCGCGGGCCTCACCGGACGCCGGGCACGACGGCGGCGGCCAGCCTCGCGCCGGCCCGCCGCCTTCGCGCGTACGCCCCCGCCGCCATCGCGTGTATGACAGAGACCGACGTCACAAAACCTACGGCCCGACCCCCGTCGTCGGAGCAAACTGCCTTTCGAGGGCGTTTCGAACTGATGTCGACGGGACACGGTCCCACGACGCGGCGCGAGCGACCTGACGCTGGTGGGTCAGATCGGAGGAGCCGTGGCTGAGAAATCCGGCTGGTGGGGCAAAGTGCTGCACCGGCTGACTGCGGCGGACGACGAACTGGAGGCGGAGGATCTGCGGCGCGCGGCGGCCGCCGAGGGGGCGGCGCCGATCGTCGGCTGCCAGGACCACCAGGAGGCGTGCGTGGCTGGGACCATAAGGTCGGTCACGCTGCGCACTCGATCCGGGGCTCCCAGCCTCGAGGTGGAGATCTACGACGGCAGCGGCAGCGCGACGCTGGTCTTCCTCGGCCGCCGTCAGATCCCCGGCCTGGACGCGGGGCGGTCGCTCAAGGCGTCCGGCCGGATCAGCCGGGACGAGCGGCGGACGACGATCTTCAACCCGCGCTACGAACTGCTCCCGGCGTCCTCCGCGGGCGTTTAGCGCACCCGGGCCGCCGGCTCGGCGGGCTCGATCCGTGGCCGCGGCCACGGAT
>NZ_JADWYU010000057.1 GCF_016786325.1 Frankia nepalensis
CCGCTCCGCACCCGACAACGCCATGATCCTCGAACCCCCAGAAGCCTGGGTGTTGCGAGGACCGCTAGAAGACGCCGGTCTCCGGACGACCCCTGTAGGGCACAAACGGCGATCAAGAGTGGACGAGGGATGTCCACAGGGGGAGCGAGACGGCCGCGGGGTGGGCGCGGCGAGAGCAGAGTGGCCCGGCATGGGGGCGGATGGGGAAGATCGCGCGGCTCGGGTATATCCCGGGATGGCGGAGGCGCTGCGGGTCGCCGGGTGGCAGCACGGCGTCGTCACCCGCGACCAGGCGCTGAACGCCGGCCTGACCAGGGGCCAGATGCGGCAGCTGGTCCGGACCGGAGGCTGGGCTCGGCCGTTTCCCGGCACCTACCTCGTTGAGGGCGCCGATCCGTTCCTTGGACGGGTCCGGGCGGCGTTGTTGCGCCGGCCGGAGGCGGTCGTCTGCGGTGTCACAGCCGCGAGGCTGCTCAACCTGCGCGGGCTTCCGCGACGGCATCAGGCTGACGCGGAGCCAGTGCACCTGCTCGTCAGCGGATCGATTGCTCGGTCGGCCGTTCCGGGGGTCCTCCTGCGCTTCGGCACATGTCATCAGGCGCAGCTCTGGTGGCGCGACGGGATTCCAGTGACCTCGGTGACGCGGACGCTTGCCGATCTCGTCCTTGCCTGGGACCGGTCGCAAGCCGTCGCGTTGCTGGACGCCGCAGCGCATGACCGCCGGCTCCGCGACGTGGCGGAGGTCGCGGCGCAGATGTTCGGCCGGCATGGCACGGCGGCTCGGGTCCGCTGGCTCGCGGACGTCGACGCCCGGGCGGAATCCCCGTTGGAGAGCCGGCTGCGCCTCGTGCTGGGTGACCGGGGGCTCAGCCCGCCCGAGGTGCAGTACGTCGTCAGGGATGAGTCCGGGTTCTTCGTGGCGCGCGCCGACCTCGCCTATCCGGCCCATCGGTTGCTGGTCGAGGCGGACGGCGTGGCCTTCCACGGCGACGAGGGCGGCGACCCGCGACCGCTGCACCGGGATCGCGAACGTCAGAACGCCCTGTCCCGCCTTGGCTGGAAGGTCCTGCGCTTCACCTGGCCCGACGTCCTCGCCCGCCCCGACCACGTCGCTGCCCTGGTCCGCGCCCTCCTCCGAGGATGATCGCCGTTTATGCCCTCCCGAGGTCGTGGTCGGGGCCTCCGGACGACCCCTGCGGGGCACAAACGGCGATCAAGAATGGTTGGGGGAGCGCGCCCTCGCGCGGGGGCGAACGGGGGAGGGCGTGGGCGGCGGTTGTCAGGCGGTGGGGGTCAGGATCGGGGAGCTGATGAGCTGGCCGGTGGAGCCGTCGACGAGGCCGAGGTCGGTGACGTGCGGGCCGGGCAGGCAGGCGAGCGAGGCGACCAGGACGTGGAAGAGGTTCTGGGTGAGCAGGCTCAGGCGCAGGCCGACCGACTCGGCGGCCGCCGTGACCACCTGCTGGGCCTCGGCGACCTCGGGGGCGGGCAGCGGCGAGAGGATGCCGGCGATCGGCAGCGCGATCGACGCGAGCACCTTCCCGCCGGAGGCGACCGCGACCCCGCCGCCGTCGGCGATCACCTGGTTGGCGGCGGCGGCCATGGCCACCGGGTCGCGGCCGAAGACGATCAGATTGTGGGTGTCGTGCGAGACGGACGTGGCGATCGCGCCGGTCCAGTCCTGCTCGCCCCAGCCGGAGATCATCGCCGCCCGCGGGGTCGGCGCGATCCGGCCGTGCCGGTGCACCGCGACCTGCAGCAGGTGGCCGGGCGGCACGACGACCGCGCCGTCACGCACCTCGGCGGTCACCTCGTCCCAGCGGGTGAAGATCGGGCCCGCGAGGACGCGCAGCCGGACCGTGCCGTCCGTGACGCCGCCGGGCAGGTGCCCGACCCGCAGGACGAAGGCGTCGGGCGTCATCGGGCCGAGCTTCATCGTGTCCAGCGGCGGCTCGCTCGGCCCCTCCACCACCGGGACGATCATCTCGCCGCCGGAGGCGACGTGCTCGCCCGCGCGGAACACGTCGTCGACGGCGACCGTCGCCAGGTCCGACAGGATGATCAGGTCGGCCTGCCGGCCGGCGGCGACGAGGCCCAGGTCGGTGCGGGCCAGCCGGTAGGCGGCGTGGTAGGTGGCGATCCGCAGCGCGCGCACCGGGTCGAGGCCGTAGCCGACGAGCCGGCGCAGCAGGTGGTCGAGGCCGCCGTCGGTGAGCAGGGTCAGCGCGAACAGGTCGTCGGTGGCCGCGCACAGGTGCGCCGGCAGCTCCGGCAGCGCGTTCAGCTCGGCGACCAGGCCCGGCAGGAGGTGCTCGAGCATGCCGCGCAGCTCGACGGTCATGCCGGCCCGGAGCTTCTCCATCGCGTCGTCGGTCGCCATGATCTCGTGGTCCGACGTGATCCCGGCGGTGAGGTAGGCCTGCAGCTCGGGGCCGGTCAGCCCGGCGGCGTGCCCGCTGACGAGCTTGCCGCTGGCCAGGCCCGCCGCGACCACGTCGACCATCCGGCCGTCGCTGGTGAGGACCCCCAACATGTCCATCACCTCGGCGAGCCCGCCGATCTCCGGCCAGGCGAGCATCTCGGCGATCTCCGGCCCGTGCAGGTCGTGGCCGGACAGTTCCAGCCCCGGGATGGGTGGCACGCAGGACGGCGCCTGGACGATGAACCGCACCGGAAGCCCACGGCTGGCCTCGACGGCGTAACGCACCCCGGCGAGCCCGGCGACGTTCGCGAGCTCGTGCGGGTCACCGAAGATCGTTGTCGTCCCGCGCGGGCAGACCGCGGCGGCGTACGAACCCGGTGTGAGCATCGAGCTCTCGAAATGGACGTGCATGTCGATCAGGCCCGGGGCGATGAACCGCCCGGTCGCGTCGAACGCGTCCAGCGCGTCCGTCCGGCTGCCGGCCGGATGCACCGAGGCGATCAGCGGCCCGACCAGCCCCACGTCGGCCGGGCGCACCTCGCACGTCCCGACGTCGACGACGCTGCCACCGGTGATGAGCAGGTCGAACGGCCCGGCGCCGCGGGCGGCGTCGACGGCCCGCCGGCGAATGGCCGGATCCACCGCATCGTTCATGACGCCCGACGCTAGGCCGCCCCTGTTACACCCATGCGGCCGGGGAATTGCGGGCAGATCCCCGCCGCGGGGAACCGGGCCGGCGTGGGCCGGTCCGGTGGCCGCTGGCCGTGAGCACGCGTGCTGGCACGACGGGAACGAGTCCTGGAGCCGGATCCGGCCGGCGGGCTGGCGGCCGCGGCCGGGTCGGCCGGTCGGCGGGTCGGGGCGGGACCGCTGACGGCCGCTGGGCGCTCGGCACGGCTGGCCGCGCGGCGGCCCGCGGGTTCGTCGGTCATCTGACGGTTGGTCCTGGTATGTCCACGGCGGTGGCAGGGTGAGCCGGGTGATCGCCTCGTGGGCCCGGGCCGCCGTCCTGACCGTGACGCTGCTGCTGACCTCGGCCTGCACGATCCTGGACGGCGATCCGCCGCCGGACCTGACGATCGACGCCGGCTACGCGGCCGTGATCGGGGGTGGCACGCTCGCCGAGTTCGACCAGCTCGCCGGCGCTCCGGCGACCCCGTTGGACCCGGCGTCGGCCCGGCTCGTCGGCCCCACCTACGGCGTCCATCTCGATGCCACCGCGGTGGCCACCTCCTTCGAGGATGGCCTGCTCTTCGAGACGATGAAGACGCACCTGCATCCCGACGACGTCTCCATGAACCTGCGCGGCGCCCACCCTGCGAGTCCCGGCCACGAGCTCGTGCTCGCCCACGTGCCCGTGGGCGTCCACCTGCCGGAGCCGGGGAACGGCTACGACAGGACGCCGCTGTACGCCGGCTGGCAGGTCGTGGTCGATGGGACGCTCAGATCCATCACCGACAACGGGACCCCGCCCCTCATCGGCACCGGATCGATCATCGTGGTGAGTGTCCCGCGGGGCTCTGACGCGTACCTGTCCGCGACGGACGAAGGCGGCACCCAGATGATCAGCCTCCGCACCGGCGAGCCGCGGACAACCCCGTGACACTCGTCGCGTCGTGTCCGCGCCGTTTCCTCCCGCCTGATCGCGGTCAGGCCAGGGGCAGGTAGGCGCTGGCGAGGGCGGCGCGGTTGGCCTCGGCCTCGGCGGCGGTGCCGGACCAGGCGGGGCGGCCGTGGCGCAGCACATGGACCCGGTCGGCGATCGTCAGGGCGCTGCGGACGTGCTGCTCGACGAGCAGCACCGCGAGCCCCTCGTCGGCGGCGGCGCGAACCGCGGTCAGCAGCCTCGTCACGATCTGGGGAGCGAGCCCGAGCGAGAGCTCGTCGGCGAGCAGCGCCGTGGGGCGGCGGGCCAGCGCCCTGGCGAGCGTCACCATCTGCTGCTGGCCACCGGAGAGCAGCCCGGCCCTGCGGTCCAGGTGCTGTTCCAGCTCGGGGAAGGTGGCCAGCGCCAGCTCCGGGTCGCAGCGCCCGACCCGCAGGTTCTCCCGCACCGTCAGACTCATGATCACCGAGCGGTCCTCGGGGACCAGGCTCAGCCCCGACCGGGCACGCCGGTGCAGGGGCGCGGTCGTCGGCCGGCCGGCCCAGTGGACCTCGCCACCGAGCGGCGCGAGCGCCCCGGCGAGCGTCAGCAGGGTCGTGGTCTTCCCGGCGCCGTTCGGGCCGAGCAGGACGACGACCTCGCCGGCGCGTACCTCCAGGTCGAGGCCGCGCACGACCGGCGCGCCGCCGTAGCCGGCGGACAGGGAGCGCGCGGCGAGCACCGGGGCCGCCGGCGCCGCCGACCGGGCGCGCCGGCCACGCCCGGCCGGCTGGCCCGCGCCGCCGGCACGCATGCGCGGAATGGGCAGCCGCGGCCGTCCGCCGTCCCGGCCGGAGCGCGGCTCGGCGGCGGCAACCGGCGTGGGTTCCGGGCTCATCGGGCGGCCCCCGGGGCGACCGGCTCGCCGGCCTGGCTGTCCGCGCCGGGCTCGTCGGCGGACGGGCGCGACGCGGTGGCGCGCCTGGGCCTGGCGGAGCTGACCTTCTCGCCGAGGTAGGCCAGCTGGACCCGGGGGTCGTCGCGGACCTGCGCCGGGGTGCCCTCGGCGATCATCCGGCCGGCGTCGAGGACGACGACGCGGTCGCAGATGGACATGATCACGTCCATGTCGTGCTCGTTCAACAGGATGCCCAGCCCCCACTCGTCGGCGAGCCGGCGCAGCAGCCGGGCGACCTCGCGGCTCTCGTGCTCGTCCAGCCCGGCGCACGGCTCGTCGAGCAGCAGCACCGAAGGCCTGGCCGCCATCGCCCGCGCGATCGCGAGCAGCCGGCGCCGCCCGTACGACAGCTCGGTGACCGAGCGGGCCAGATCGTCGCGCAGCCCGAACGCGTCGACGGCGGCGCGCGCGGCCGGCGGCAGCACGCTCGTGCGTGGCCAGGCCAGGTTGGTCAGGTAGGCGCGCAGGTCGCGCGGGTCGCTGGCGGCCTCGATGTTCTCCAGCACGGTCAGGTCCTCGAACAGCTCGAGGTTCTGGAACGACCGCTGCACGCCGCGCCGCGCCCGCCGGTGCGCGGGGAGCCGGTCGAGCCGGTGCTCGCCGAGCGTCAGCTGGCGCACCCGCGCCGGGGTGTAGCCGGTGATCGCGTCGATCACGGTGGTCTTGCCGGCGCCGTTCGGGCCGATCAGGCCGACGATCTGGCCGGGGGTGACCCGCAGGTTCACGTCGTCGACGGCGGTGACCGCGCCGAACCGCACGGTGAGCCCCCAGACGGACAGCGTCGCGGGTTTGATCACGCTCGCCGCGCTGGCCAGCGCGCCGCGCCGGAGAGTGAGGCCGGCATCGCCGGTCGCGCGCGCCCGCTCCCGGTCGCCGTCCGCCAGCGAGGCGTCCGCCGGGGCCGTCGTGTCCGGGGCCGCCGTGTCCAGGCCCGTCGTGTCCAGGCCCGTCGTGTCCAGGCCCGCCGGGCGCGGAGCCGTCGTGTCCAGGTCCGCTGTGCGCAGAGCCGCCGCGTCCAGCGTCGCTGTGTGCAGGGGCGCTGTGTCCAGGGGCGCCGCGCCCGTGGCGGCCGTCGGGGCCGCCGGCGCGACGGGGCCAGGGCTCACCGGCGCCGGCGATCCGGCGAGCAACTGGACGAGGCGGCGGCGCTCGCGCTCCTCGCGGGCGGCGCGCCGGGACGGCGGCGTGCAACGGGCCGCGACGGCGCGGGCCGCCGCGGCGTTGCCCGGCGCCATGCCGCCGCCGGAGGTGGCGAGGATCGCGACGAGCACGAAGCCACCGATCAACGGGACGTAGCGGTCCAGCTCGGTGAGCCAGTCCAGCACCCGGCCGCTGCCGGCGACCGCCACGGCGCCGAGCACCGCCGCGCCGACCCATGGCCAGGGCCGGCGGTAGGCGGGCCGGCGGTCCGGCGGGACGGCGGATGGGATCTCCTCGGCCCTCGTGGAATGTCCGTTCGCCGTGGGATTCCCGGGCGCGGTGGAAGCCTCGGTGGCCGCGGGAAGCCCGGCGGTCTCCGGGGCTTCGGCGGTCTCCGGGGTTTCGGTGGCCGTCGGGGTGGCACCGTCGGACGTCGGCGCGCGGCGCGAGCGGGCCGCGCCGGCGCCGGCGGAGAAACCGACCACGACGCCGAGCAGCGCGATCACCGTCCGGGCGAAGGCGGCGACCTCGGTGAGCAGCTCGCCGAGCCAGGCGCCGAACCGGGTGCCAAGCGTGCCGGCCGCCCAGGCCGCGCCGGCGAACGCGCCGCTGACCCAGCCGACGCCGCCGAGCACGGCGAACGCGATCAGCAGGATCGAGTTGAACGGGGAGAACACCCCGCCGCCATAGTCGATGTTGCCTCGTGCCCCGTACTGGTAGAAGGCGTAGAGCACCCCGCCGAAGCCGGCGATCGCGGCCGACAGCGCGAACGCGTAGAGCTTCGCGCCGATGACGCTGACCCCGAGGGCGGCCGCGGCCCGCTCGTTGGTGCGCACGGCGATGAGCCGGCGGCCGGCCCGGCCGCGACGCAGGTTGGCGACGGCGACGGCGACGGCGACGAACGAGATCACGGCGAGTGTCGCGAACGCCCGCGGCGCCTCGACCGTGTCCAGCCGGACGCCGAACAGCGTCGCCTGCCCGACGACGGTGCCCTCCGCGTTGCCGAGGTCCCCGAACGCCGCGGCGACGGAGCCCTCCGGGGGAGGCGAGTGGTAGCCCCGCTGGAACAGGATCGAGTCGGCCGCGGCGCCCAGCCCCAGGGTGACGACCGCGAGCTGCAGGCCCCGGGTGCGCAGCGCCGGGAGGGCGAACAGGACGCCGGCGGCCGCCGTCCCGAGGACGCCGAGCGCGAGCGCCGCCTCCAGCGGCCAGCCCTGGACGGCCACCAGCCGGCCGGCGATCAGCGCGGCCAGCCCGGAGAAGGCGAGCTGGGCGAGCGAGAGCTGACCGGTGAGGCCGACCAGCACCACTACCGAGAGGATGAGGATCGCCCACACCGCGTTGGCGTTCAGCGCGTTCACCCAGTCCGTCGGCAGCGCGTACCAGATGAGGCAGATCGCCGCGGTGACGGTCACGAGGAGCGCCGGCCAGTGGACTCGGCCGCTGCCGAGCGCGGGCAGCCGTTCGTTGACGTGACCGCGGTCGGGGATGTGCCGGCCTCGGATCGCCAGGTAGAAAATGATCACAACGAGCGGGATCGCCCGGTCGATGCCCCGCCAGGCCGGGTGCTCGGTGACGAGCTGGACCTGGGTCTCCACCTCGACGACGGCGAGCACCAGCGACGCGCCGAGCACCGTCGGGAACGAGCGGAATCCCGCCAGCAGGCCGATCGCCAGCGTGGGCACGATCAGCAGCATCAGGTTCGGCGCGGCCAGCGGCATCTGCAGCGGGGCGAGCAGCACGCCGGCGAGCCCGGCGAGCGCCGCGCCCAGCGTCCACGCGGCGGCGGCGACCAGGTCGGGCGACCAGCCGAACGTCGCCGCCGCCCGCGGGTTCTCGGTGACCGCCGTGGCCGCGAGCCCCACGGTCGTGTATCTGAACACCGCCCACAGGGCCACCAGCAGCGCGACGACGACGCCGAGCCGGGTGAAGACGTCCCAGCCGACGGGCATGCCGGCGAGCGTCACCTTGCCGGTCGGCAGCACGGTCGGCGCGGAGCGGACCAGGGTGCCATACATCAGGGTGAGCGACGCCTGCAGGATGATCAACAGGCCGAGGGTGGCCATCACCCGGTTCAACGCGGAGCCGTCCCGCATCGGGCGCATCACCAGCAGGTGGAACGCCAGCCCGATGAGCGCGGTAGACCCGATCGCGAGGACGGCGGCGAACCAGGTGGGCAGCGACCACTCCTCGACCGCGCCGTGGAACGAGTACGCCGCCCAGGCGAGCAGCGCGCCGTGCGCGAGGTTGAGGACGCCGGCGCCTCGTTGGACGACCACGATGCCGGCCGCCATCAGGGCGTACAGGCCACCGGTGCCCAGGCTCAGCAGAGCGTAGCCGATCGCGTCGTTCAACCTGGCCTACCTTCTCAACCGACTAGCCGGGGCCGTGGCCAGCGTTTTCGCTCGGCTGGACACGACGGCGCGGCCAGCGACGGCGCGCTAGTACCCGACGACGCGTTTCGCCCACCAAACCAGCGCCGTGGACGCGTGTCCGGATCGAGGAGCACAGCGCTCCCACAATCAGGCCCCGCGACCGCACAGCATGGTCGCACAAGACCACTTGATGGCCTCCGGCTGTACGACGAAAGGTCATGATCGCACGGCTCTGGCCAGGTCTTCCAGGGCCTGAGGGCACGCGGTGGCGGGACGCGGCCGGGCGGCCGCCCGAGCAGGAAGTCCCGTCGCCTCCGCGCCGGTTTCCCGGAGGCCCTGGGCAACCCATACGGAAAGACGTGGTCACGCGACTTTCCGTATGGTGGCGGAACCTGGCTGCGCGCGGTTCGTTGAACCAGCCAAGGGGGCGACAAAGATGCTTGAGCTGGTCGCGGGGGCGAACGCGTCGTTGCCGCTGGGCGCGGTTCGAATCCGTCTGCCCGGACCTTTCGACCTGTCCGCGCTGGTCGTAGGCGCGAACGGTCGGGTCGGCGGCGACGGGGACTTCGTCTTCTACAACCAACCGACGGCGGCCGGCGTCCGGCTCGCCTCCGCCGGTCCCGGCGGCGCGGCAGCGCCCGGGACCAGCGAGCTCACCGTCGACCCGCGCCGGCTGCGGCCGGGCGCGGCGCGGGTGGTGCTCGTCGCGAGCCCCGCGGACGGGTCCACCGCGTTCGGCCGGCTGCCCGCGCCGGTCACCACCGTGCACGACCTCGCCGGCGCGGCGCTGGTCCGGCTGCGGCCGCCGCGGCTCGGGCCCGAGACCGCGCTGCTCGTCGGCGAGTTGTATCGGCGTGACCCGCCAGGGGGCGGACCGGCCGGCGCGGGCGGCTGGCGGGTTCGCGCGATCGGGCAGGGCTACGCGGACGGCCTCGCGGGGCTCGCCCGCGACTTCGGCGTCGACGTCGAGCCGCCGCCCGTCCCGGTGGCCCGCCCGCGGCCGGTCCCGGTGGTCCCGCCGGACCGCCGGCCACCTCGGGCGCCGGTGCCCACCCCCGCGCGCGCCGGGCGGGCCGCCCCCCCCCCCCGCCCGGGGGCCGCCCCCGGGGGGGGGGGGGGGGGATTAAAGAAGG
>NZ_JADWYU010000058.1 GCF_016786325.1 Frankia nepalensis
GGGTTCGAACGCGGCCGGGTTCGCCTCCACCAACCGCCGGTAGATCTCCACCGCCTGCTCGGTCGCGACCAGCGCCTCGTCCCGCCGACCCAGCCCCGACAGCCGCATGCCGAGGTTGTTCAGCGAGCGGGCGAGGTCGGGTTCGAACGCGGCCGGGTTCGCCCTCACCAACCGCCGACGGATCTCCGCACCCTGCTCTCCCGCAGTCAGCGCCTCCTCCCGCCGACCCAGCCTCGACAGCCAGATGCCGAGGTTGTCGAGCGCCCCGGCAAGGTCGGGTTCGAACGCGGCCGGGTTCGCCCTCACCAACCGCCGGTAGATCTCCACCGCCTGCTCTCCCGCAGTCAGCGCCTCCTCCCGCCGACCCAGCCTCGTCAACAGGATGCCGAGGTTGGTCAGCGCCGCAGCGAAGTTGGGTTCGAACGCGGCCGGGTTCGCCTCCACCAACCGCCGGTAGATCTCCACCGCCTGCTCGGTCGCGACCAGCGCCTCCGGCTGACCCAGCCCCGACAACAGGATGCCGAGGTTGGTCAGCGCGGCAGCGAGGTCGGGTTCGAACGCGGCCGGGTTCGCCTCCACCAACCGCCGGTAGATCTCCAGCGCCTGCGCGGTCGCGACTAACGCCTCCTCCCGCCGGCCCAGCCTCGACAGCAGGGCACCGAGGTTGGTCAGTGAGCGGGCGAGGTTGGGTTCGAACGCGGCCGGGTTCGCCCTCACCAACCGCCGACGGATCTCCACCGCCTGCGCGGTCGCGGCCAGCGCCTCCTCCCGCCGACCCAGCTCCGACAGCCAGATGCCGAGGTTGTCGACCGCCCCTGCGAGGTCGGGTTCGAACGCGGCCGGGTTCGCCTCCACCAACCGCCGGTAGATCTCCACCGCCTGCTCGGTCGCGACCAGCGCTTCCTTCCGCCGACCCAGCTCCGACAGCCGAACGCCGAGGTTGTTCAGCGAGCGGGCGAGGTCGGGTTCGAACGCGGCCGGGTTCGCCTCCACCAACCGCCGACGGATCTCCACCGCCTGCGCGGTCGCGGCCAGCGCCTCCTCCCGCCGACCCAGCCCCGACAGCCGAACGCCGAGGTTGTCGACCGCCCCTGCGAGGTCGGGTTCGAACGCGGCCGGGTTCGCCCCCGCCAACCGCCGACGGATCTCCACCGCCTGCGCGGTCGCGGCCAGCGCCTCCTTCCGCCGACCCAGCTCCGACAGCAGGGCACCGAGGTTGGTCAGCGAGCGGGCGAGGTCGGGTTCGAACGCGGCCGGGTTCGCCCCCGCCAACCGCCGGTAGATCTCCACCGCCTGCTCGGTCGTGACTAACGCCTCCTCCCGCCGACCCAGCCCCGACAACATGGCACCGAGGTTGGTCAGCGCCGCAGCGAGGTCGGGTTCGAACGCGGCCGGGTTCGCCCCCGCCAACCGCCGGCGGATCTCCACACCCTGCTCTCCCGCGGCCAGCGCCTCCTCCCGCCGACCGGCGTTACCAAGGCGCCACGCGAGGCGTTCCCAAAGACGTGCCTGCACCGCGGGGTCGCCGGTTTGGCCGATCCAGTAGGTATGCAGGCGTGCAGTCACCGCGGCCACACCCGCGTCCAGGTCGGCGCGACGATGATCCGGGAAATGGCGTTCGACAGAAGCCAGAACGTCAAGATCCATGTCGTTCCAGGACGCGAGCGCCGTCAACACGGCTCCACCCGCCGCCATCGCCAGACTGGGATCCTCGCGCAGGACCGCGAGAAGGCGCCCGCCAACGTGCGGCCAGCGCTTCGCGGTCTCCACCAGAACCGGCCACGCCCGATCAGCCCACACCGGAACTGCCTCACCCGCCTTGGGCACGATCAGCCGAGACATCGCCGAGTCTGCCCACGGATCCCCGTCGCGCCTGCCGGTCGCTCCGGGCAGCGTCAGCGCAAGAAAGTCTTCGCCTAGCCGGTCTGGATACAGCGGTTCCAGCACCAGCGAGGGATCCGACGGGGGATAACACACCGCATGATCAGAAAGGATTTGCCCCGCCACCTCCGGGGCCGACGCCAGCCCCACCCGTTCGAGCACCGTCATCGCCGCCTCATAAGGCAGCGGTCGGGTCAGCGTCGCGGCGAACACTGCCCGCCCCATGACCTCCGGCACCGTGGCCACCGGACGGGCACCCGTGGCATGCAGACGCCGCCAGTGATCACGCTCCCGGCGCAGCAGATACTCCGACAGCCGCCCCGGATCCTCCGGGACACTGCTGCCCGTACGCAGCGCGTCCACCCCCGCTAACGCGGCCATGTGCACCGTCAACACCAGCCGATACACATCGTCGTCAAGCCCCGTCGGCAGCCCAACCCGCGACCCGTCCACCCCCAGCAGCTCACCGAAACGACCCGCCGCCGCCGTAAAAGTGACTTCGCGGCCCGGCAGCGACCCCGCGACAGGACCCAGCGACTGCTCCGACACGACGACGTCCTGATCGTCAAGCCGGTGCGCCAACGACTCCCACCAGCCAGCCCCGCTACGCGCGAGCAGCAACACCCGAACTGGCACACCCGCGGACAGCCGCCGATCAGCCAGCAGACCCAGCAGCTCCGGTAGCGGCCACCGCTCGGCATAGTCGACCACCACCAGCAGCCCAGCACCACCAGGCAACGGCCCACGATCTGCGGCCAGTGCGGGTGTTTCCCGGGCCGTCCACACCGCCCAGCCCGCTGCCGCCGACTCCACCGCGAACCGCGCCGCCAGCCGACTTTTCCCCTGTCCTCCAGGCCCAGAGAGCAGCCGCACCGCCAGAGCCGCGCGACCGTCCCGCCAGCCCGTCAGCTCGGCCCGCTCCGCCACCCGGCCCGCGAACGGCACCAACCGGTACCGCACCGACAACAACCGGCTCGGCGCCACCTCCACGGGCGGCAACGGCGCCTCCAACGGAAACGGCGCCAGCTCGTAACCCGGCTCCCGGCCGTAGAAATTCTGAACACCGGCCGCGTAAAGATCACGGCTCGCGATGTTGAGCTGACCATCCGACATGGTCACATCCCCCGGCCGTACTGGTGATCAGTCGTCCGGGCGGTCCCCGTAGAAGTTCTGCGTGCCCTGCCCGATCGCGTACACGTCACGGCCAGCAATGTTGGTCTGCACCCACGACTGCTCCGCCGCCGGCAACGCCGCCCGCGTCCGCTCCGCCCACGCCGACAACTCCTCAGCCGCCTCCGGGAACTCCGCGAGCAAGTCCGCCAACCGCACCTGCCACACCGGCACCAACCCTGCCCGCACCCGATCCCGCTCCGCACCCGACACCGCTTCCACCGCCGCAGCGTCCTCGTCCAACCACTCCCCAGCCAACTCCCCACGGCGCCGACCTAGCCGGCCGAACAACCGCTCCGCACCCTCCCGCGCCGTCGTCCACGCATCCGTCGCCGCCGCGGCCACCAACGCGCCACTGCCCGACGCCGCCAACGGCACAATCCACTCCGCCACCATCAGCGCCCCCCGTCACCGACCCGATGTCACACAGCGCCACAGATCTACCACACGGCCAGCCACACCGAAACCGCCGGTCAGCACCACCTTCTCGCCCGCCCACAAATGATCAGGCGGCACCTTGTCGCACCAGAGATGCCGCGCCACTGTATCGCCGAACCAGGATCCGGATCTTGACGTGTGCAACCAGGGGTTGGCACCGGTCGTGCAGGCCCACGCCCGTACCCGGCTCACCAGCTCCCCGCAAGGCCGCATGGCCTACATTCCGGCCCACCTGCACTACCCGCCGAGCATCCTGGCCAGCCCCGACCTGACCGAAACCCTGAAACGTCAGCGGATACGAACTGATTGCCTACAAACCCTGACCACGGCAAACGCCGCCCCGAACGCCCGACCACGGCCAGATGCCGCAGCAACGTCCAGCGAGCCCACCCGGTGACGACCAGCCACACGAACAAGATCTCCCCTGACATGGACCACCGATCCCGCAGTACATGGGGCCGAGCGGGACACGCACCCCCGATCCAGGGCGTTAGCTAGAGCAAGCATGTTGCAAGCGCAGGTCAAGGAGCATCTTGACCTACGACACCTCCTCAACTTGCCTGAACGGTTTGGACGGCGTCGTAGCTGTTGGGGTTAGTCGTGCAAAGAGGGTGAATCGGGGGTACCGTTAGTAAGCGATCTGTCCCATATGAAAGGTGGGTACACATCTAGCGATCAAGGAGGTCGGCGGACTCCCTACCAGCCGGTGATCATCAGATGTGTACGCCATCCGGCGGTCGAGCCGCCATGAGGTCGGTGGCGCGCACGCAGGACGGATATCCCTCCGCCACCGGAAGCGACGACAAGACAGCGCGGCCTTGGCGGATACGCCACGGAAAGCCGCCTTCGACAGCAAGGGGCTTGCGTGCTCAGGCGTTGCCGCGACGCGCTACTCGCGTAGGTGAGGACACCCCAGTCGCACCACCGTCCGACGCGTGATCCCGCGGCGCCGCCACCAAGGCCGGCTTGCCCTGGTGCAAATTGTCAGTGGGTTACGGGCTTCCTCTGGGCCGTGTGCCACTTCTGACTGATCTTGGTTCTACGGGTGCGGCCGGCGGGGCGAACGTCCGCTGAGGAGGCGCGGGGTTGGCGCGTCGACCCGGAGTGGGCGGCGGGTCATCCCTGGTCGAGCACGAAGGCGACGTTGTCGACGTAGCACCAGCTCCACTGTTCCCCGGGCTCGGCGGACCGGGCGATGGGGTGCTGGGCGGTGCGGGCGTGCGCGGAGGCGTGCCGGTTCGGAGAGCTGTCGCAACAGCCGACGCGACCACACGACTCGCACATCCGCAGGTGCACCCAGCGCCCTCCGATGGCCAGGCATTCCTCGCAGCCGCGCACGGGCGTGGGCAGCTCGGTCACCTGGATGGTGTCGAGGTGTGTGCAGGTCGCGCTCATCAGTCCCCACGCCCCCGGCGAGTCAGCGGAGCCGACGGTCTGTCGGTCGACCAGAGGAAGGCTACGGGAGGAGGCCCCGGCGCGGGGGCGGGCGCGGCGACTGCTCCCCGATGGCCTGGCCGCCCGGCGTCCTCCCGTTCCAAGGAGACTCGACCCGTTACCTCACCACCGGTGCCCAGAGCGCGCCGAGAACCTGGCCGGCCTGGTCGACGGCGGCGCATCGACGACGTCCCGTCCGGGCCGGACGCGACCGTGGCTGGCCGACTGCGCCGCGGTGTGGCGGCGCGCGGGGATGCGCGGCCCGGCCGCGGGCTGACGGATCGGTTCGCGGTGGCCGATCGGATGGACGATCGGTCGCCGCGGTTCCGCCGGATGCCGGATCCGTGTCCACCAAAGTCGGACGACTCCGAACCTTCGACCGCTGCGCCGGTCGGGGCGCGGGTCCTTGACTGATCACGTGACTTTGACACCGCCCCGGCCGATGACACTCGAGGCACGCGCCCTGGGCCCTGACCTGGCACGCGGCTTCATGTTGCTGTTCATCGCCCTGGCCAACTCGCACTACTTCCTGCGCGGCTCGTCCGTGCTCGGCGGCTATCCGCGGGACGGCTCGGGCGTCGACGCGGCCGCGATCTGGCTGATCTCGACGTTCGTCGACGGCCGGGCGTTTCCGATGTTCGGGCTGCTGTTCGGCTACGGCGTCGCGCAGATCGTGCGCCGACATGAGGAACTGGGGCCGCGCCGCGTGCGCCGGCTGCTGTGGCGGCGCGCCGCGGTGCTGGTCGTCGTGGGCTTCCTGCACGCGGTGCTGCTGTTCGCCGGCGACATCCTGGCGGCGTACGGCGTGCTGCTGCTCCTCGGCGCGTGGCTCGTGCGCTGGAAGGATCGCTGGCTGTTGCTGACCGCCCTTCTGTTCTTCGCGCTCATCTCACTGCCGAGCGACGGCTCGTTGACTATCAGCAGTGACCCGCCGGGCGCCTCGATGCTCCCGCCGGACGTCGCCACCATGGTCGTTGAGCGGGCCAAGACGTCGGCTTTCGTTTCCCTTTTCGGACCGATCGGCTTCATAACGCCGTTCGCGGTCGGGCTGTGGGCGGGGCGGCGACGCATCCTGGAACAGCCGGAGTCGCACCGCGCGCTCCTGCGCGTCACGGCGTCGGTCGGGATCGGCGCCGCGGTGCTCGGCGCCCAGCCGATCTCGCTGATGCTCGCCGGCGTGGTGACACCCCCGGACCAGCCGACGCTCGAGGTGCTGGGACCCCTGCACGACGCGACGGGGACCCTGGGCGGGTTCGGCTACGCCGCGCTGCTGTCACTGATCGCCGCCCGAGTCCAGGCGCGCCCACGCCCGGTGGTCGACGCGATCGCCGCCGTCGGCCAGCGGTCGATGACCTGCTACCTGGCGCAGTCGGTGGTCTGGGCGGCCGTCTTCACCCCGTTCCTGCTCGACCTCTCCGACACCCTGACCGTCACCACGACGGCGGTCCTCGCCGTCATGACATGGCTGGTCACCGTGCTGCTGGCCAGCTGGATGCGACGAGCGGGCCGTCGCGGGCCGTTCGAGGCACTGATCCGGCGTGTCACCTACTCGTCCACGGGCAGTCGCCCGGCTGGGCCGCCCTCGCCGCCCTCGCCGTCCTCGCCGGACACGGTCGCGTCGAGCCGCCTCTGACGGCGGCAGATCGGCCCATGGCGGTCGCCCGGCCCCTCCGCGGCTCGGAATTTCCATGCCCTCGAGACGCCGCTGACCGGCCCCGACGATGCGGGAAGCAAACTGTTTGGTTTTAGCCGCGCGGTCGGTGGTAGAGATCCAGATGTCACGAAGAATGATCGCTGAAAATACTTCGCCCACATGGAGGGCCCCGTGGTCTGGACCATTATTGCGTGGATCGTGCTCGGTCTCGTCGCCGGTGCCGTCGCGCGTTTCCTCGTGCCCGGTCGCGACCCCATGGGCATTGGGGCGACCCTTGTCCTTGGGCTCGTCGGCTCGTTCATCGGCGGATTCCTGGGATACCTCGTCTTCGGTAAGGACCTGAGCGAGGGCGCGCTCCAGCCGTCCGGCATCATCGGGTCCATCATCGGCGCGATCGCCGCCCTGCTGATCTACCGGGCCGCGAGCCGGCGTCGTGTCCTGCGCTGACGCATCCCCGCCGGCCCAGGAGTGACACGGGCCGGTGGGTGAGCGGGCCGCGTTGACGGCCGCCGCTCGCGGTTGTGTCCTTCGACCCGGGCGGCTGGCGCACCCTTCAGGGCGCGCCAGCCGCCCGTCGCCATGCCTGGGCCTGGTCGTCGGTGCCAGGGCCGCTCGAGGGCTCGGCGCCTGGCGACCGCGGTCCGCGCGGGCCACACCCGGACGTCGCCTGAACGCGGGACACCGGGCGCGGGCCGGTAGGGTGGAAGTCGTCCAGGAATCTTCCTGGACTTTGCTTTCGGTGACTTTGCTTTCGGTGCCTGTTCTCGTAGCTTTCGGAGCCAGCGTGATCGCGTCACGGCCGTACCGGGTGCTGCTCGTCGAGGACGACGCGGCGGATGCGCTTCTGATCGAGGAGGCGCTGGAGGAACGAGGGGTCGCGCGCGAGGTCCGCCGGGCCTCTGACGGGGTGGACGCTCTCGACCAGCTACACCAGTCCAGCGCCAGCGATCATCCTGATCTGATCGTGCTCGACCTGAACATGCCGCGAATGAACGGGCGGGAGTTCCTCGCGCAGGTAAAGGCCGATCCACAGCTGCGGGCGATCCCGGTGGTGGTGCTCACGACCTCGGAGGCTCCCGGCGACATCGCGGGTGCCTACCAGAACTACGCCAACGCCTATGTGCGCAAGCCGGTGGACCTCGACGAGTTCGGCGCCGCGGTCCAGCGGATCGACACGTTCTTCCTCGACACCGCCCAGCCGCACCGGCCCTGAGCCGGATCTGCCGCCTGCCCCCGCGCGACGCCGCTGACGCGCTGGTGACGTTTCGTCGAGCCCCGCGGCAGTCGTGACGGTCAGGCCTGATCTGTGGTGGCAGATGGCGGGCGCGCCGTGAGCAGCCGCCGGTGACGTGGCGACCCGGCGGCCGCGCCCGCGGGCCGGATCAGGCGGACTGTCGCGGCAGGGTGAACCAGACGGTCTTGCCGTCGCCGGCTATCGGAGCCGTGCCCCAGGAGTGCGCGAGCGTGTCGACGAGATGGAGGCCTCGCCCGCCGAGTGCTCCGCTGTCCGCGTGCTGCGCGCGCGGGATGCGACTGTCCGGGTCCTGGACACCGACCCAGACCTGACGATCGGAGGCTCGGATCTCGACGGTCGGGTCGCCTCGGCCGTGCAGGACGGCGTTGGTGACGAGCTCGCTCGCCAGCAGGACGGCGACGTCGACGACGTGCTCCTCGATGCCGACGTGGTGCAGGAGCGGGGTGAGCCGCCGTCGGGCCTGCCGAGGTGAATGCGGGGCCGCCGGGAGAGTGAAACGCCCCACCAGGCGGCCCTGCGGGGTCTCTGTCTCCGGCGTTGTCGTCATGCAAACGGCTTGCGCAGCGCCGGCGTGCTTCAAACCGGCCGCGGCTCGACCGGGACATGTCGGGGTGTGTACAGCCGGCGCGGATCCGGGTAATGCACATGATCTGTCACTCGATGTGCCCTGCTCGCGGGCGTGGCGCGGCGGACCTATGGCGCCGGGTAGGCGATAGCGGCCGCGAGGCTGGGGCGGGCGATGAAACGTGGCGGAGGACGCGGCGCGCGACACGCCGAAAACCGGCCGCGCGCGACACGCCGAAACCGGCTCCAGGCGACGAGCACGGGGACGTGGCGGGCCACCGAAGGCGAACGCCGCACCTGTGGTATTCGCCGTCGGTGTATTCGGACCAGCCCAGGGCAAAGCCAAGAGACCAGAAGTGGTCACAGGGAGCAAGGGGCGTCGAAGGTGGTGTCATTCGGTATTGGGAGCGGCGCGCCGAGTGGTGACGCGACGACCGGGGAACTGGTCACGCGGTTGTCCGAGCAGGTGAGCCGGCTCGTCCGGGACGAGTTGGCGCTCGCACGCGCCGAGATGAGTCGGAAGGCCAAGAAGGCCGCGCTGGGCGGCGGGCTGGTCGGCGGTGCCGGCCTGGTCGGCGGCCTGGGGGTTGGCGTGCTCGTCGCGTGCGCGGTTCTCGGTCTCGCGACCGTGGTCGCCGCGTGGCTCGCCGCGTTGATCGTCGGCCTGGTGCTGGTGGCCGTCGCCGGTGTGCTGGCGATGGTCGGGAAGAAGGAAGTGCGCGAGGTGGCTCCGCCGTTGCCGGTCGGGGCGATCGAGGGCGTCAAGGACGATCTGCACACGATCAGGGAGGCACGACACCGATGACGAAGTCGACCGCGTCGATGGTGGTGGACAAGGCCACCGCGGCCACCGCGCCGGCCGTTCACAAGGCCGCGGAGGTCACCGCGCCGGTGCGGCAGAAGACCGCGAAGGTGGCGGCGCCGGCCATCCACAAGGCCGCCGATGCCACCGCGCCCGCCCGGCGGAAGGCGTCCGACCTCACCAGCCGGCTGTATGAGAACACGGGCGAGAAGGTCAGCGCCGTCAAGGGCGCTGCCGGCCGGCGGCCGGCGGTCGCCCGGGTGCGCCCGCGGCGGCCCCCCCACATCCCCGCGGGCATCCTGCAGGGCCTCCTGGCGGGGGGCCGGCTGGCGCCGTTGG
>NZ_JADWYU010000059.1:0-1646 GCF_016786325.1 Frankia nepalensis
CACGCTCCCGGCCATCGCCACCACCCTCAGAGGGCGTGCCCACCCGCAACCACCTAACGCAACGGCATTGGCCCTAGTACCGCGACCGCGAACGTCGGCCTGCTACACATGATCGCCGATAGTGCCCTGGGGAGGTCGCGACCGGGCCCTGTCCACGACCTCCCCGGGGCACAAACGCCGATCATGTCTGGCGTCACAGGGCGAACCCCGGCGGGGCCGGCTAGCAGCCGCCCATCTGGTCGAGCCAGGAGGCGATCAGCGGGAACTGGGTGTAACAGGCAGGAAGGGTCTGAGGCTGGGTCTGGGTCTGGGACTGGGTGGGGCCCGGTGCCGATGGCGACGCGGGAGGCGCCGGTGCCTGGGTTGGGGTGGGCCTGGGAGCCCGGGTAGTCCGCCGGGTCGGCGGAGCCGGGGCCCTGGTCGCGGGAGGCGTGGTGACCGCCGGGGGAGGCGGGAGCGTGGGCACCAGGGCCGGGGTGGGCGCCTGCGCCGGTGAGGTCGTCCGTGCCGCGCCCACGACGGAGAACCCCTTGTCTGCCGCGGAGCCCTCACCATCGCCCGAGCCGACGGTGAGCAGCGCGAACCCACCGACGAGCAGGACGAGGACGGCCGCCGCGATGGCGATCGTCGTGCGGCCGGCCGGGGTCTGGCCGAAGGAACCGGAGCGCAGCAGGTCGATCCAGTTCCGCAGGTTGTAGTTGCCCGGCTGGTCGGCGAGCTCGATCGGGATGAGCAGGCGGGCCGTTTCATAGCGGATCTCGTCGTCCGCGTCGTCGTCCGCCTCGCCGTCACCGGTCTTGGCGTCACCGGTCTTGGCGTCACCGGCGGCCTCCGGCGGGGTGGGGCCCGCACCGGCCGCTGTCCCGGCCCCGTCCGGCTCCGTGGAGCCGGTGGGCACGGCGACGTCGCTCGCGAGGGCCGGTTCGCCCGCGACGGTGGGTTCGTCCGCGACGGCGGGTTGTTCGTTCGTGATGGTCGGTTCGGCCGCGAGGGTGGGTTCGTCCGCGACGGCGGGTTGTTCGTTCGTGATGGTCGGTTCGGCCGCGAGATCGGCCACGGACGCGCCGGGGGACGCCGCGCCGGCCCGGGTGGCGGCCTCGGAGGCCGCTGAGGCCTGCGCTTCATCCGGCGCGGGCGGCTCCGAAACGGGTGTGTCGGCGTTCCCGTCGGCGGCCTGGCCGGGGCGGCCGGGGCCGGCGTTGTCGCCGAGGGCCAGCGTGGGCGGGCCGTCCACGGCGGCCTTGAGCGCGCCGACGTCCACGAGGGCGGTGACGTCCGCGTCCTCGGACGTGGGCTCGCCGCCAGCGGGACCGCTGGAGGCGACCGCCATGTCGTCGACGACGGAGGCGCGGTCCGCGTCGTCCGCGCCAGAAGGGAGGGCGACGTCCTCGGAGACCGCGGCTCGGTCCTCCCCGGAGAGGACACCGTCCCGCGCCGCGACCTCGGGGAACCGGGCGGTCCGGTCCTCGTCGAGGTCCTCGCTCGCCGGGGCGGGCTCGGGGCGGGGGGCCGTCGCGGCGGCCCGGAAGGAGGCGGCGTCGACGTTCTCGGTCGGCTCGTCGCCCAGGCTGTCCGCGTCGTCGGCGGTGACGCGTTCCGCCGCGGCGCGCTCGGCGGTCCGGAAGGGGGCGGCGTCGACGTTCTCG
>NZ_JADWYU010000059.1:1746-9529 GCF_016786325.1 Frankia nepalensis
GTCGGCTCGTCGTCCAAGGTCGGCTCGTCGTCCAAGGTCGGCTCGTCGTCCAAGGTCGGCTCGTCGTCCAAGGTCGGCTCGTCGTCCAAGGTCGGGTCGTCGCCCAGGGCCGGGTCGTCGCCCAGGGCGTCGAAGGCGTCCGCGTCGTCGGCGGTGACGTGCTCGGTGGTCTGGAAGCCGGCGGGATCGACGTCGGTCGGTTGGGCGTCGCCAGCCGGTTGGGCGTCGCCGGTCGGGTCCACGTCGCCGGTCGGGTCCACGTCGCCGAGGCCAGCCGCGCCCTCGGCGGCGGCCCGCTCCGCGGCTTCGTCGAGGGGGGCGCCGGTCTCGGGGAGGCCTGGGCTGGCGGGAGCGGCCGGCGGGGGCGCCGGCGCGCCGGCGCCGGCTTCGGAAGCGGGAACGGCGGGGCTCGACCCGGTCGCCGGGCCGGGCTGATCGGCGGCGAGCGGGCGGAGCGTGAAGAAGCCTTTCAGGGTCGCCTCGGGGTCGAGATCGTTGTCCTCCCGGAACGGTTCGGTCTGCTTGGTGGCGTGGGCGGAGGCACCCTTCGGCCGGAAGATGTCACCGAGGCTGAACGGGCGCCTACGACCCGCTACCGGTGGCCATGCGGCGTTGTTCGGGTTGAGCGGTCCCTCCGCGTTGGAAGGGGCCGCCTGTTGAGCATTGCGGTCGTAGTTGTCGTCGGCGAGCACGCCTTCCGGAGGTTCGGCGCCTCGGGCCGGGGCCTCGTCGACAGCCGGGGTATCCCCGGCCGGATCGCCGACGGCCGCCGTTGGCTGGCCGTCCGATGGCAGGGGCGCCGGGTGGGTCGGGTCGGAGGTGGCCGCGACGTGCGCGTCCGGACCTACGTCGTTCTCCCAGCCCCCCGTGACCGATTCGCTCATCCTGACGTGCCCCTGTCGCCCACTTCTCGCGCGGATCGGCGTGCCGTATGGCGACGCAGCGCGGCGCCCGGCAGCTGACCACCGGCCTTCACGGTTCCACATCCAGGTAAATCACCGGCATCGAGCCGGACGAACCCGACCGAGACGAACAATGGACCCTCAAACGGGCCTAGCATGGCGCTGGCAGTCCGCGCTCGCGGAGGTAGCGGACGATGCGCGGGTCGACGTCGCAGCCGCCCTGGCTGGGCGAACGGGAGTCCGCTGTCTCCCCGCCGGCCGCCAGCCATGACTCGAGCGCGTTCGGCGGCCGAGCCGACTCGTCGAGGGCGGTGAGCGCCCGGCGGGTCGCCGCCGGGCGCGCGGCCGGTGACGTCCCACCCGTGCCCGTGCCCGTAATGGTGCTGGTGGCCACGATGGTGCTCGTGGTCGCCGACGGCACCGTGGTCGACGACGCGGCCGAGGGCGGCACGGCCGGATTCACGCTGGGGCTCGTGGCTCGCGGCGGCCCGGTGACCGACGCCGAGGCGGGCGCGGCGGTGACCGACGTCTCGGCCGGCCCGCCCTGGACGAACAGCGCGACGGCCAACGCGATGACGAATCCGGTGAGCACGAAGCCGGCCGTGGCCGCGAGCGGGAACCTGCCCGGCCGCGCCGGCTCGCCGCCAGGAGCCGCCCCGCCCGCGAGGCCGGCCGCCTGACCGTCCTCGCCGCCCGCGGCAGCGCCGACCCTGCTGGCTCTACCGACCTGGCCGGCGGGGCGGCGATGCCAGGCGTACCGGCCCACCGCGTCGCCTCGCAGTCCGGCGCGCGGGATCGGGACGATTGGGGATCTCGGTGGATTCGGCATGGCCAGCACCTGTTCTCGGCTACTTCCGGATTCCCGCGGAGGAGACCGGCAGCCGTGGCAGGGTCGGGTCGAGGTAGCGCAGCCGTTCGCGCACGTTCATCGCCAGGTCGCGGAACTCCTGGTAGCACTTGCGGACGTTGCTCTGCGCGGCGCCGAGCGCGCCGTCGCCGGCCCGCAGTTCGAACATCGGCTTGCGCGCGTCCTGGGCGAGCGGCATCAGGGTCTGGTAGTGCGGCATGTTCGCGATCTCGAAGGACTTGTCGTAGGGGTCGACGCGCTGGGTGCCGAGCACGGAGGCGGCGAACACCTCGGGGATCCGGTCCAGCCAGCGGTCGTAGGCCCGCGCCGGCCGTTCCAGCCGGGACGCCGGCTGCATGATGACGTAGCCGATCGGCATCATCAGCGCTCGCGGCGCGGCGATCCGGTCGGGCACCTTCGGCAGCACCATGCCCTGCCAGGTCGAGCGCCAGTCCCGCAGCGTGGGGCCGAGGTTGCGCAGGCCGCGCAGGGAGAACAGGTCGGCGCCGAGCGGCATGAGCACCGTGTCGGCGGACAGCAGCGCCGCCCGGTTGATCGCTCCCAGGTTCGGCCCGACGTCGATGAGCACGATCTCGGCGCCCACGGCGCGCCCGCTGTGGTCGACGACCCGGTGCAGCGCGGTGGTGGTGCGCAGCGCGGCGACGTCCTTGCCGAGGAAGCTGTTCGGCCAGGCGGCGGACAGCTTGTCCTCGAAGACGCTCAGGTCGACGTCGCCGGGCAGCAGCCACAGGTTGTCGTCCACGCCGACCGGTTCGAACAGCGCGACGTCGCCGACGCCCTCCATGATCGGGGCGATCGCCGTGGCGATGGTGCCGGTGCCGGCGGCGATCCGCGGGCGGCGCGCGCCGCTGAGGAAGTCCGGCCGGCGCGGCGCCGACGACGCGGTGGAGGCGGCCGGGCCGGGGACCGTCTGCTCCTGCCAGAGCGTCGCGAGCTCCTCCTCGTCGAGGAACTGGGCCGTGAGGTTCGCCTGGGGGTCGAGGTCGACGGCGAGCACTCGGTTTCCCTGGCGGGCCAGCATGTGCGCGAGATGGAAGGTGAGCGTGGTCTTGCCGACGCCACCCTTGTTGTTGAACAGTGCCATAGTGATCAACGCAGGCCCCCTCGCGCCGCCCGCCCGGCCCGTGTCAGCGCCCGCCCGGCAGCGGCCGGACGGGCAACGCCGTCGCGCCGCCGGGGGCCTTGGCGGCCCGGAAAGCCGGTCATACCGGCACGTTGCGCACCCACCCGGCCATTGTCTCCCTATCACCCGCAGGAAGACCTATCGACAGGGTTGCCATTACCCGCCGGTGCGCGCGTTCCGGCTGACCGTCGGCGCGCCAGCGGGTACCACGGGTGGGCCTCGAGGCGGGACCCTGCCCACGGGTGGGCAGCGCACGGCGCTCGATGTTCCCAGGGGGTAGGTGTCTCCCAGGGCTCGGCGTCACTCCCAGGGAGTCAGCGTCGGCCAGTCCGGCGGCGCCACGGCGCCGGGCAGCCGTCCGGTCAGCCAGCGCAGGGTCTCCAGCGTCGACGCCCGCAGGATGACCCGCCGGGGCCCGGCCCCGAACGCCCGCGACGGCCGGTCGCCTGGCGCGAGCAGCACGGTGACCTCCGGTGGCAACCGTGCCGGCAGGCACGCGGCGGTCCAGGCCCATTCCGTGTCGACGTAGGCGCTCGGCAGGTCGGCCCAGCCGGGGCCGCCCAGGTCGGCCAGCCCGAGGTCGACGGTGTGGATCTCGACCTCGCGCCAGCGCAGGAAGACCAGGTCGGCCAGGCTCGCCGGGGCTTCGCTTCGCGCGAGCCCGGTGCGCCAGACCTCGATGTGGGTGTGGTCCCAGGCGCGCTCCAGGCGGGCGACGGCCGCCGCCAGGTCGTCCCGGATCGCCGCGGCCGGGCGGCTCGCGCCAGCCTCGATGTCCGCGTCGCGCTGGGCCGCCCCGCCGGGGTACCGCGGGTGGGGCCCGGCGCCGGCGCCAGCCGACTCGAACATCTCGGTGTGGCTGTCGGCGTCGCGGGCCAGATGGGTGAGCAGGTGCCCCACGGTCCAGCCGGCGAGCAGCGAGGGGCGCGCGACCACCGCGTCGTCCACGGCCGCGGTGAGGGCGAGCAGGCGGCGATGACCGGCGTGCACCCCGGCGAGCCGGTCATGCGGCACCGGCGACGGCTGGTAGCCGGTGCCTGGGGACGGCGCGTGCGTCGCCCGCGCGGACGGCGGCAGGCCCGACCCCCGGATGCTGGAACGCGTCTCGGTGGCCATCCGCTCACGATGGCTCAGCCCAGGCCCGTCGTCCAACCGCGGCCTCCCACACTGCCCACAGGTGGGCAGCGTCCAGCCGCCACTCGGCTGGCTGGCTGCTCGTGGCCGTGCCGCGGTGACCACCCAGGTGGGCAGGGCCAGCGCGACCGTCCGGCGCGGTCCGGTGACTGCCCTCCGGTGGAAAGCGATGGAGGATGCGTCGCCGACCACGGGTGGGCAGCGTCCAACCGTGGCCTCGGATGCCCGTTGGCCCGGAGCGGCGGGTTCGTCGTGCCCACGGCCCGCGCGGTCGGCCGCCGCGTGCCGCCGCGTGCCGCCACGCGAACGGTGACCACCCGTGGGCCGCGTGGCTCGATGGCGGGCCGCCGGGCGAGCGACGCGGACCGGCCGCGGACTGCCCATGGACCGCCCGTGGGACGCGTCCGTCGCGTGGCTCATCCCTCACAGTGCTCGCGCCGGCCGAGGCTGGCACCCTCTGCCCGTACGCTGACCACCGTGGGGTCAATGCCACATCGGGATCACGTTTTCCCGTGTCCGTCCGTGTACGGACGCTGCTCACCGGTGAGCAGTGGGGAGCGGCGTCCGAGGCCGTCGCCGGTCCCTTGTCGCCGGACCGGGAGGCGTTCGCCGGAGTCGCCCCGCGGAGCACCGCCCACGCTGAAGCGGAATCCATTGCAATTTCCATGATCTTATTCTGATTTGAGGGATTAGGTAGGAGATCTGCTTCGGATTCGTGTGTCTGACTCGCCGGCAGGTGCCGCTGCTCCTGGGCGGGTGGCGTCGTGACGGTGACCAGGGAGGACTACCGCGCCTGGACCCGCCCGGGGCCGCTCGCGCGGGGCCGGGCGGCCCGGCCCCGCGGGCGGGAGCGGGCGCCGGACCGGAATCCCTGGCCCAGAGCGCCCAATGGCCAGGAATCGGCTGAGAAATCGAACCTTTACGTCGGATCCCTTGTAGGGGTCGGTGGGGGCTGTCACGCTGACTCGGCGTCAATACGTGACTTCTGGGACTTGTCGCGTATCTGGGTGGAGAGGGTGGGTGCGAGCTTGTCGGTGACCGCGGATGGGGCTCCGGTGTCGACGATCAGGGGAACGGTCGACGAGCGGACGGTGCCCACGGGTGGGACGGGCGCGGCGCCGCCGGCGATCGAGCTGGTCGGCGTGGCCAAGGAGTACGTGTCCCGCCGCGGCGCGGTGACCGCGGTCGAGACGGTCGACCTGCGCATCGCCCAGGGGGAGTTCTTCTCCCTGCTCGGCCCGTCCGGCTGCGGCAAGACGACCACCCTGCGGATGATCGGCGGGTTCGAGGAACCGAGCCGGGGCCAGATACTGCTGCACGGCGTCGACGTGACGGCCACGCCACCGAACAGGCGGGACGTCAACCTGGTCTTCCAGAGCTACGCGCTCTTCCCGCACCTCGACGTCGCCGGCAACATCGCCTTCGGCCTGCGGCGCAAGGGCGTGGCCCGTGCCGAGGCACGCCGCAGGGTCGGCGAGATCCTCGAGCTGGTGGAACTCGGCGCGCTCGCCGACCGGCGCCCACGGGAGCTTTCCGGTGGCCAGCAGCAGCGCGTCGCGCTCGCCCGCGCCCTGGTGAACCGGCCGCGGGCGCTGCTGCTCGACGAGCCGCTCGGCGCGCTCGACCTCAAGCTGCGCGAGACCATGCAGATCGAGCTGAAGCGCATCCAGCGCGAGGTCGGCATCACGTTCGTCTACGTGACGCATGACCAGGGCGAGGCGCTGACCATGTCGGACCGGATCGCCGTCATGAACAAGGGGCGGATCGAGCAGCTGGCCCCGCCGCGCGAGCTCTACGAGCGGCCGCGCACCGGGTTCGTCGCCAGCTTCATCGGCACGTGCAACGTGCTGCGCCGGGCAGTGCGCACGGTGACCACCGAGGGGACCGGTCCCGTCGCGACGCTGGACGCGGCCGTGGACGAGCGGCTGATGACGGCGCTGCGTCCCGAGCTCGGCGAGCTGTCCACCGGCTCGGTGGTCGAGCTGACCGTGCGCCCCGAGAAGATCGTGATCACCGCGGACCGGCCGGACGGCGACGTCTGCGCGCTGCGCGGACGGGTCACCGAAGTCGTCTACATGGGCACGAACACGACCTACACGGTGCTGACTCCCGGCGGTGTCGAGCTCGTCGTCTTCTGGCAGAACAGCTCGGACGCGAGCGACCTCGCGGGCCGGGGCGACGAGGTGTGGCTGTCCTGGCGGCCCGAGCACTCCTACGCGCTGGCGCCGGACGGCGCTGACCCCGCGACGGCCGCGCCGCCGGCCGCGTCCGGCTGATCCTCCCGGGCACGCCCGCGCCACGCGCGGCGCCGTCACCAGCGATAGCGACGACCAACACGCAACGATTTTTTGATTCCGCGGAGGACCCCCCATCGTGACGACCCACGGCAGCCCGGACAGCTCCGGCCCCCACCCGACACCGGTTCCCGCCGTCGACCCGGCTCTCCTGCGTGGCCTGACCCAGCCCCGGCTGGGCCGCCGCGGCTTCCTGCGGCTGGGGGGCGCCGCCGGCGTGGCCGCCCTGCTCGCCGCCTGCGGTGTCGAGGGCGAGAAGTCCAATGACAGCAGCGGGACCGCGCCCGAGGACTTCTGGGACGGCAAGGAGAAGGCCGGGGTTCTCAACTTCGCGAACTGGCCGCTCTACATCGACGTCGCCGACGACGGGTCGAACCCGTCGCTGAAGAAGTTCGAGGACGAGAAGGGCATCAAGGTCACCTACCGCGAGGTGATCCAGGACAACGAGTCGTTCTTCGCGACCATCCGGCCGCAGCTGGCCGCGAACCAGTCGACCGGCCACGACCTGATCGTCATGACCAACGGGCTGCAACTCGACAAGCTGATCGCGCTGGGCTACCTGGCGCCGCTGGACCTGACGAAGCTGCCGAACTTCGTCAAGAACGCGGACGCCAGCGTGAAGAACCCGGCGTACGACCAGGGCAACAAGTACACGGTCGCCTGGCAGTCGGGGATCACCGGCATCGCGTACGACCCGGAGAAGACCGGCCGGGAGATCACCAGCTACGAGGACCTGTTCGACCCCGCGTTCGCCGGCCACGTCGGCATGTTCGGCGAGAACCAGGACCTGCCGAACCTGGCGCTGGTCGGCATGGGCATCGACCCGACGACGTCCACCCCGGACGACTGGAAGAAGGCCGCCGACAAGCTGACCAAGCAGCGCGAGGACGGGATCGTCCGCAAGTACTACGTCCAGGACTACATCGACCCGCTCGCCGCCGGCGACCTGTGGATCACGATGGCCTGGTCCGGCGACGTCTTCCAGCAGGTCGCCGCGGGCTCGAACCTGAAGTTCGTCGTGCCCCAGGAGGGCGCGATCCTGTGGACCGACAACATGTGCATCCCGAAGACCGCGGAGCACCCGGTCGACGCGATCACGTACATGGACTTCGCGTACGAGCCCGAGGTCGCCGCGATGCTGGCGGACTACATCAACTACATCACTCCGGTGCAGTCGGCGAAGTCCCTGGTCTCGCCTGAGATCGGCGAGTCGCCGCTGATCTTCCCGTCGCAGGAGGACCTGGCCAACACGCACCGCTTCCGCGTGCTGACCACCGAGGAAGAGACCGAGTGGAACAAGATCTTCCAGCCGGTCTACCAGTCGTGAGCACCGACGCCAGCGCGTCGGCGGGCGCGGTGGGCCCGGCCGGGGCCGACCCGGCCGGGGCCGCCGGCCCCCCCGCCCCCCCGCCGGGCCCCCCCCCCCCCCCGCCGGCCCCGGGGGGGGGCGCCCCCCTGCCCC
>NZ_JADWYU010000060.1 GCF_016786325.1 Frankia nepalensis
GGACGGGCCTCCGCGGAGGCGCGCCTCCGCGCCAGCTCAGTCGCGTAACACCGCAACGTCACGAATCAACCGCTCCCCGCGGGGAGGCCACTTCGCTCCGCTCGTGGCGGGGCTCCGCGGACGCCCGGCCCCGAGCGAAGCGACGTGGATCCCCATGGAGTAGAGCCCGGCACGGAACGCGCAGGACCACGCAACCGAGCTGGCGCGCAGGCGCGCCTCCGCGGAGGCCCTCCTTGCGAGCGAAGCGAGGCAAGGAGGGCCGCAGCGGAGGTCGCCGGAGCGCACGTTCGCGGAGGAGGACGGCGCGCGGAGGTGTCGTGGGAGCGAAGCGAGCACGGCGCCGGAGCGCGCCGCCCGGACGGAGCGAACCAGAAACTCAGTCGGGGATGGCGCGCAGGCGTCTGGCCATCGCCAGCGGGGTGACGGTCAGGACCCCGGAGTCGACCGGCAGGGTGACGCCCGTGACCCAGCGGGCGTCGTCGCTGGCCAGGAAGGCGACCGCGGCGGCGACGTCCCAGCCGGTGCCCTCCGTGCCGAGCAGGCCGGCCTCCTTGCGCAGCGTGTCGACGTACTCCGACGACTGGCCGGGGATCGAGAGCACCATGGGCGTGACGATGTGGCCGGGGGCGATCGCGTTGACCCGGACGCCCTCGCGGCCGTGCGCGTAGGCCATCTCGACGGTCATCGCGAGCATGGCGCCCTTGGCGGCCGAGTAGGCGATCGTGCCATCGCCACGCAGGCCGGAGATCGACGAGATGTTGACGATCGAGCCCGCGCCCTGCGCCGCCATGACCGGGATCGAGTACTTGCATGCCAGGAACATCGTGCGCAGGTTGATGTCCAGCGCCCGGTCCCAGGCCTCCTCGGTGATGTCGACGACCGTGCCGACCGACGCGAGCCCGATGTTGTTGACGAGGATGTCGACGGTCCCGAACGCGTCGACGGCGGCCTTGACCATCGCCTCACAGGCGGCGGCCTTGGTGCAGTCGCCGGCGAACACCTCGGCCTTGCCGCCCTCGGCCTCGATCACCTTCCTGGTTTCCTCGGCCCGCTCCGCGTACAGGTCGACGAGCAGCACGCTCGCCCCCTCGCGCGCGAGCACCACCGCGCTCGCCTTGCCCGTGCCGACACCGGGGCCGGGCGTGGAGCCCGCTCCGGTCACGATCGCCACCTTGCCCTCGACCCTGCCCGCCCGGCCGCTCATCGTCACCGTTCCTCTCTAGGTAGGTGCGCTAGGTAGGTCGCTCGCCGCGCTGGCGCGGCCAGCGGAACGTCAGTCAGCGCGGCCAGCTGGTCAGCAGGGCCGCGCCCGCCTCGTAGCCGCCGACGCTGGTGACCGCCGCGACCCGGGCACCGGCCACCTGCCGGTCGCCCGCCTCGCCGCGCAGCTGGCGGACCGCCTCGGCGGTGTGGCCGAACGCGGCGTGCAGCCGGCCCCCGGAGAGCTGGCCGCCCCACGTGTTCAGCGGCAGCTCGCCGCCGAGGGAGATCCGCTTGCCGCCCTCGACGAACGCCCCCGCCTCCCCCGGCCCGCAGAAGCCCATCGCCTCCAACCACCAGACGGCCTCGATGGTGAAGCCGTCGTAGATCTCGGCGACGTCCACGTCGGCGGGACGCAGGTCGGTGCGGGCCCACATCGCGGCCGCGGTGGCGTAGCCGACCCGGCCCATGTCCTCCCACTGCTCCCAGCTCGGCCGGCCGTCGACGACGCCGGCCATCGCCTCGACGCCGACCGGCGCCCGCAGGTCGGCGGCGGTCTCAGCGGCGGACACGACGATCGCGGTCGCGCCGTCGGCCGGCACGTCACAGTCGTAGAGGCAGATCGGCGACGAGATCATCCGGGACGCCAGGTAGTCGTCGACGGTCAGCGGCGAGCGGTAGACCGCGTCGGGGTTGAGGGCGGCGTGCGCCCGCTGGGTGACCGGGATCCAGGCCAGCTGCTCGCGGGTGACGCCGTACTCGTGCATGTACCGCGTCGTGTACGGGGCGAGCTGGCAGACCGGGGAGAGCGCGCCGACGGGCAGCAGCCAGGCCAGCGGCCCCTCGGCGGCCGAGTTCGTCGACCCGTAGGCCGGCCGGCCGCCCGCGTTGCGGGCCGCGCTGCCCTCCTTGACCGTGCGCCAGACGACGACGTGCCGGGCCTGGCCGGTGGCGACCGCCATCGCGGGGCCGTAGAACGGCAGGCACATGCCCTCGATGATCCCCTGCCGCCAGGTGGTGGTGACCCGCAGCGCGTCCTGGATCTCGTACAGGTTGCCGTTGGCGTAGCCGGGCAGGTTGGCCTTGCCGCCGCCCGGGAACATCGCGAGCCCGTCGATGTCGTCGACCGTGAGGCCCGCGTCGGCGACGGCCGCGAGGATCGCGTCGATGGTCAGCTGGAAGCCGGACCGGTCGAGCTGCCGCCCGATCGCCGACTGGCCGACGCCGGAGATGACCACCCGCCGCTCGAACAGGTCGGTGCCCATGCCGGTCACGCCGCTCTCTCGGCGCCGGCGGCGCCCTCGGCGGGGACGGCGCTCTCGGCGGCGACGGCGATGAAGCTGGGGACGGCGTAGCCGCCCGGCCCGGGCTCGAAACCGACCTCGACCGCCATCCCGATCCGCGCCTCCTGGGGCGGGCAGCCGCGCAGCCGGCCGAACACCCGTACTCCCGGATGGCCCGCGAACTCGACCAGGACGAGGGCGTACGGAACCTCGAGGCCGGGCATCCAGCGCTGGTAGTTGACCGTGAAGCTGTAGACGTGGCCCGGGCCGGTGATCTCGACGTGCTCGACGTCGCGGCCCCGGCAGGCGCGGCACATCCCGTACGGCGGGAACGACTCGGCCTCGCATCGGACGCAGCGCTCGACCAGCAGCCGCCCCGCCGCGGCCGCCTCCCAGAAGGGGGCGGTCTCCTCGGTGACGGCCGGCGGTATGCCGACGGGGGCGGTCGGGGTCGCGGTCACGGGTCCCTCTCGAGCTGGTGGCGGGCAGGACTTGCGGAGTGTACGCTCACTTCGCAATCTAGCGCCACGAGGCCGGACGCGCACCGGTGTCCCCGCCGGATCGGCGACAGGATTCCCGCCGGATCGGCGATCCGGGACGTCCGGGCACAGCCCGCCGCGAGGCATCGTCTCGGTGGGCCCGGCGGCCACGGCCGCCGGCGCCAGCCCGTCGCGAAGGAGTCCCCGGTTGCCTGATCGCATCGTCCTCGGCGCCGCCGCGCTCCCCGAGCCCGAGCGGAACTGGCTCGCGGCCGTGGAGCGGCTCCCCATCGAGTCCGTCTGGCAGGGCGGGCACATCCTGCCCCCGACCGGGACCGGCGAAGCCATCACCCGGTTGGCGCTGATGACCGCCTGGACCGAGCGCGTCCGGGTCGGCACCGCGATCCTGCTGCTCCCGCTGTACCCACCGGTGATCGTGGCCAAGCAGCTCGCCGACCTGGACGCAAGGTCCGGGGGGCGGGTGACCGTCGGGGTCGGCGTCGGCGGCGAGTTCCGGCACGAGTTCGACTCCGTCGGCGTCCCCGTCGCCGAGCGCGGCGGGCGCACCGACGAGGCGATGGCGCTGCTGCGCGGGCTCTGGAGCGGCGAGCCGGTCACCCACCACGGCAAGTACTTCGACGTCGACGACATCACGCTGCGCCCGGTCACGCCGCCGCCCGGAGATCCTTCGCCGGCCGGCGGTCGGCCCGGCGGCCCGCCTCTGGTGGTCTCGGGCCGCAAGGAACCGGCGATGCGCCGGGCGGCCAGGCTCGGGAACGGCTGGCTGCCGTACCTGGTCTCGCCGAGCGCCTACGCCCGCTCGGTCGCGACCATCCAGACCGAGGCGGCCGCCGCCGGGCGCGACCTCGCCGAGACCGGCTTCGAGTGGATGATGTACGTCTACTGCTCGATCCGCCGCGACGGCGACCGGGCCCGCGACGACGTCGTGTCGTTCCTCGGCGGCGCCTACGGCGACAAGCCCGCGGCGATGCTCGACAAGGTCGCCCCGTCGGGCACGCCCGAGCAGGTGGCGGCCCGGCTCCAGGAGTACGTCGACGCGGGCGTGCGGCACTTCGTCATCTCGCCGGCGGCACACGAGGACACCCTGGAGGTGGTCACCCTCGCCGCCGAGGAGGTCCTCCCCCGCCTCACGTTGCCCGCCACCGCGGCGCCGGGGGCGGTGCCGGCGGCATCGAGGGCGTCGTCATGACCACGGCCGGGCCGCTCACGGGCCTGCGGGTGGTCGAGGTCGCGGTCGGGACCAGCGAGCTCGGTCTCGGGCTCGCCGGCGGCGTTCCCGGGATGCTGTTAGCCGATCTCGGCGCCGAGGTGGTCCGGGTCGTCGGCGCCGCCGGGATCGGCATCGACGCCGACGTGCCCTGGGGCCAGGCCTGGCACCGGGACAAGCGGGTCGTCGCGACCGACGAAGCCGAGCCGGCGCGCGCGCTGCTCGCCGAGGCCGACGCGGCGCTCGTCTACGGCGCCGAGGCGCTGGTGGAGGGCCGCGGGCTCGGCTACCAGGACCTGGTCGGCGTCAACCCCCGCCTGGTCTACGCCCGCTGCCGGCCCAGCCGGACGGCGACCGGCCTCGTCGAGGACTACGGGCTGCTCGTCGAGGCGCGCGCCGGCTTCTGCTCCCAGCTCGCCGGCCACCGTGACGGGCCGATCTTCGTCGACGTCCGGGCCACCGGCATCGGGACCGCCGGGCTGCTCACCGCGTCGGTGCTCGCGCTGCTGCGCCGCCGGGCCGTCCGGGGCGTCGGCGGCTGGGCCGAGACGTCCCTCTACGACGGGATGCTCGCCACCCTCGGGTGCATGATCGGGCGCTCCGAGCGCGCGAAGCCCGAGGTCGAGGGCTACTGGGAGCTCGGCTCGACGTTCCCGAACTTCCTCTACCGCTGCGCCGACGACGAGCTGATCCAGGTCTGGTTCGGCGGCAAGGGCATGTACGCCAAGCTCATCGAGGTCCTGGGCGACGAGCCGAGCGCCGAGGGCTACTACACCGACCAGGCCACCGGGAAGCTGCAGGACAGGGCCCAGCGCTGGCGCGCCCCGTTCGCCCTGCTGCCCCGCGACGTCTGGATCGAGCGGCTGCGCCGCGCCGGCGTCGCCTGCGAGCCGGTACTCGGCCCGGGCGAGGCCCTGCGCGACCCGCACCTGACCGAGATCGGCCTCGCCGTCGCCCGGGACCGGGACGTCATGCTCGGCTCGCCGATCACGGTGGGCCCACTGCCGGAGCCGGCCGCGCCACCCGGCACGCAGGCGGAGACCTGGGTGCCCCCGGACGTGCCGGCCGTCGACGCCGACGGCGCGGCGGCGCCGCTGCGCGGTGTGCGGGTCGCCGACTTCTCCGCGTTCGTCGCCGGGCCGCTGGCCGCCCAGGTGCTCGCCGACCTCGGCGCCGACGTCATCAAGGTCGAGCCGCCCGAGGGCGAGGCCATGCGGGCGGCGGCCTACGCCGTCGCCGCCTGCCAGCGCGGCAAGCGCAGCATCGCGATCGACATCACCGCCCCCGAGGCCCGCCCCGTCGTCGAGCGGCTGATCCGGTGGGCCGACGTCGTGCTGCACAACTTCCGGGTCGGGGTCGCCGAGCGGCTCGGCATCGGCGCCGCCGACGTCGCCCGGATCAACCCGACCGCGGTCTACTGCCACGCCAGCGCCTTCGGCCCCACCGGCCCGCGGGCGCGGCAACCGGGCAACGACGCGCTCATGCAGGCCGTCACCGGCCTCGAGCAGTCCATCGGCGGCGAGGGCAACGAACCGATCGCGGCGACCTGGATCCCGCTCGACGTGACCGGCGGCTGGGTGGCGGCGAACGCGATCCTCGCCGGCCTGTACGCCCGGGACGCCCCGACGCCCGGGCAGACCCCCCAGCGGACTTCGCGGGTCGTCGACCCGGCCGGTACCCCGGGCGCTGGCCGGGAGGTCGCGAGCAGCCTGCTCGGCGCCGGGATGCTGCTGCAGAGCGGCTCGTTCCTGCGCGACGGCGCGCTCGTGGCAGGTCCCACCCTCGACGCGGCGCAGACCGGTTACGGCCCCGGGTACCGGCTCTACCAGGCCGGTGACGGCGAGTGGTTCGCGCTGGTGGTGCCGGACGAGCAGGCCTGGACGCGGCTGCGCGGGCTGCTGGCGGGCGGCGAGCCCCCTGCCGGGGGTCGGCTCGCGACGTACGCCCCGCTGCGCGGTGGCGCCCGGGACGAGGCGGCCCGCGCGGCCGAGGCGCTGCTGGAGAAGGCCTTCGCGGCCGGCCCCGCGACCGGGTGGGTGGCGCGCCTGCGGTCCGTGGGCCTGCTCGCCGAGCTCGCGCGCCCGGCGAGCCGCGACGAGTTCCGGCGCGCCATCCTCGACGACCCGGTCAACCGCCAGCTCGGCCGGGTGGCGGCCTACGAGGTCGCCGAGTGGGGCCACTTCGAGCAGATCGGCCCACTCCCCCGCTACGGCCAGCCCACCACCGAGGGGCCGGCGCTGGCGCTGCCCGGCATCGGCGAGCACAGCGCGGCCATCCTCGCCGGCCTTGGCTTCTCCGCCGACGAGGTCGACGCCCTGCTCGCCAGCAAGGTCGTCCGCCAGCCGTAGCCGCCGGCCGGAACCGCCCCGCGGCCGGCGGGCCGGCGCCGGCGGCCGGCAGCGGGGCCGGGAACCGGGTCAGGGCCGGTAGACGACGCCGTCCTGGACGACCACCCGCACGCCGGGCAGCGCCCGCTGGGCAGGCCCGGCGACGACGGCGCCGGACGCCGCGTCGAACCGGCTCCCGTGGCAGGGGCAGTTGATCGTGCCGCCGGAGACGTCGCCGACCGTGCAGCCCTGGTGGGTGCAGGTCGCGGAGAAGCCGCGCACCGTGCCGCCCGCGTTGGTCAGCACGACACCCTGGCGGATGACGCCGCCGCCGGAGGGGACCTCGCTGACGCTGGCGAGCCGCGTGCCGGCCGGCGGGGGCGGCGGCGGTGCCTGCGTCGCCGGCGGCTGCTGGGGTGGTGGCTGCTGCTGCGGAGGCTGCTGGGGCTGCTGCCGCGGGGGCTGCTGCGGGGGCTGGGTGGCCCCGCCGCCCTGGGGCGCCTCGGTGGTTGGCGCGGCGGTCGGCGAGGTAGCGGTCGGCGAGGGGGTGGACGGGGCCGTCGTCGTCGGGGCCGCCGAGGAGGGCGACGTGGCCGCGGCGGTGGGCGCGGCGCCGTCGTCGCCGCAGCCGGCCAGGATGGTGACGCCGCCGACGAAGGCCAGCGCCGGGACGGCCCGCCGGGTGAATGCCGATGGCCCGGCTGGTGCCTGGGCGGGTTCCTGCGTCATGTCGGTCCTTCCTGGAGGGCTCCCGGACGGGGGACGTCGAGGCTCAGGCACACGCCCAGTCGCCGCCGGGCCCGTCGCCAGGAGCGCCGCCGGCAGGCGTGGGCGGAATTACTTTCCCATACAACTATCTGGCGCCCATCGGCGGGGCGGGGCGCGCGCCGCCCGGCCATCACCGGACGGTCGATAAGTGAGCGAGTGTTTGCTAATTTGTTGGGTGATTTGGCTCGCCGCATGACCGATCGGAGCGTTGATGGACCTGCTGCTGCGCAACGCCACACTGATCGACGGGACCGGCGGGCCGGCGCGTCCCGCCGACGTCGCCGTGGCCGGCGACCGGATCGCCGCCGTCGGGGCACCGGGCGAGCTCACGCCCACGGCCGACACCGAGGTGGTGGACCTGGGCGGGCTCGTGCTCGCGCCCGGCTTCGTCGACGTCCACACCCACTACGACGCCCAGATCCTGTGGGACGGCGACCTCACCCCGTCGAGCTGGCACGGGGTCACCAGCGTCGTCATGGGCAACTGCGGCTTCGGCGTCGCCCCGACCCGCCCGGAGCACCGCGACCTGATCGTCCGCCTCCTGGAGAACGTCGAGGGCATGTCGATGGAGGCGCTCAACGCCGGCATCGACTGGTGCTTCGAGACGTTCCCCGAGTACCTGGCCGCGCTGGACGCCCGGTCCAAGCGCCTCAACGTCGGCGCCTTCATCGGCCACTCCCCGCTGCGCCTGTTCGTCACCGGCGGCGAGGAACGCCCGGCGACCGAGGACGAGCTCGCCACGATGCGCGCACTCGTGCGCGAGGCGCTCGACGCCGGCGCGATCGGGTTCTCCACCTCCCGCCAGCCCGCCCATTCCGGCGCGTACGGCCGGCCCGTGCCGAGCCGGTTCGCCGAGGTGGACGAGGTCTACCAGCTGGCGGAGGTCCTCGGCGAGGCCGGCAAGGGCGTGCTCGCCGTCTCGATCGGTCCCGGCCTGTTCGTCGACCAGTTCTCCGAGATCGCCACCCGTTACGGCATCCCTGTCACCTGGACGGCGCTGGTCACCCGGGCGGAGAAGCCCGGCTCCGCGCTGCGCACCGTCGAACGCGGCGCGAAGCTGCCGGGCGAGGTCTACCCGCAGATCGCCTGCCGGCCCATCGTCATGCAGACCACCATGGACGACCCGACCCCACTGGCCGCCGTGGACGAGTGGAAAGAGGTCCTCGCGCTGCCGCGGGAGCGGCGGGGAGACCTGTACCGGGACGCGTCCTGGCGGGACCGGGCGCGGCCGGCGACGCTCGAGGCCTGGAACCACCGCTGGCACAAGATCGACGTCGAGGAGACCGAGACCCACGGCGACCTCGTCGGCATCCCGCTGGACCGGCTGGCCAGCGAGCGAGGCACCACGCCGTTCGACCTGATGCTCGACCTGGCGCTGTCCGACACCGGCACGACCCGCTTCCGCGTCGTGCTGGAGAACGACGGCGACAGCGAGCTCGCCGACCTGCTGGCCGACAGGCGGACCCTGCTCGGCCTCTCGGACGCGGGCGCGCACGCGAGCCAGCTCTGCGACGCCTGCTACTCCACCCACCTGCTCGGCCACTGGGTTCGCGAGCGCAAGGCCCTCTCGCTGGAGGAGGCGGTCTGGAAGCTCACCGGCCAGCCGCGCCAGGCGTTCCGCCTCGCGGAGCGAGGCCTCGTCCAGCCCGGCTTCTACGCCGACCTGGTCGTGTTCGATCCCGACACCGTCGGCACCACCGCGGTCGAGCGGGTCCACGACCAGCCCAGCGGCGCGGACCGCCTCGTCGTGCGCAGCACCGGCGTCGAGCACACCTGGGTCAACGGCGTCGCCACCCGCTTCGCCGGCGAGGACCTCCCCGACGCCACCCCCGGCCGCCTCCTGCGAGCCTGACGACCGCTGGCCTGACGACGACGGGGCCGGTTGACGAAAT
>NZ_JADWYU010000061.1 GCF_016786325.1 Frankia nepalensis
GCGGGACGTACCGGGCGGCCCGCGGCCTGGCGGGCACTCGCCCAGGGTCTTGGGCGGCTAGCGGGTCACGGGGCTGGAACGCACCGCCCCCACCCGGGACACGCCCCGGACGGCTCCTCGCCGCGCCCACCAGGCATCCATCCCCGTGACATCACCGCGGTGATCCGGTCATGCGCTGTGGCTGCGAATCCGACCCCTTTCACAGCCACACGGTATGACCCGACACGGCCGACCAGTGGATCTCCGCGTTCCACGGCACGTGGGTGGCAATCCGCGGGAAAGGTTCTGCGTCGGACCCGCTACACGCTCTCTCTGCCGGACCGGACGCCCGGAATCATCGGTATGGCACGCCGCGCGGGAGACCAAGCGGGAGAGAGGGGAGTCGCGAGGGTGGGAGAAGACACGTGGCCGCCGGCGAGGCTGCCGGACGTGACGCCGGCCGAGTTCGGTCGCCTCGACTTGCGGGTCGGCCGAATCGTGGACGTGCGGGACTTCCCGACGGCGCGGCGGCCGGCCTGGCGCCTGGCCGTCGATGTGGGGCCCGGGACCGGTGTACTGACGACCAGCGCGCAGGTCACCAACTACTCTCGCGACGAACTGCTGGGCCGTCTCGTCGTGGTCGCCGTCAACCTCGGCGTGAAGCAGATTGGTCCGGTGCGCAGCGAATGCCTGGTGCTCGGCGCCGTGGGGGAGGACGGTTTGGTCACTCTTCTCGGCGTTCCCGAGGGTACGGAACTCGGCAGCCGGATCGCCTAGGGCCCGGATCGCCCAGGACAAGGCCCCGCGGGTAGGACGAGCGGCTCGGGAGACGATCCGAACCTGACCGTGGCGCGCGACGTCTAACAGCGTGACGTCGACCGACGGCTTCCGGACCCGGACCCCCGAACCGCCGGCCGCTGAACCACTGGCCCTCGAACCGGCGGTCCCTGGAGGTGCGGAAGTGGCTGGTGTCATCCGGGTGCAGGGCTTGCGGACGTTGGTGCTGGTCGCCGGGTTGGCGCTGTTCCTGGGCGCCGCGGCCTGCGGCTCTGACGGGGCGGAGCCGGCGCCCGGCCAGGGCACGGGCCCGATCGGCAGCTCGCCGGCGTCGCCTAGTGGGACCAGTCAACAACCCCATCCGGCGCCGACCGGTACGACGGCCCCGCCGCCGACGGCACGTCCCACGAGCCCGGCGTCGCCCGGCCCGGCCAGTCCCACGGGGCCTGCCGCCGGCACGGGTACGCCCGAGGCGGTCAGTCCGGTTGAGGAGGCGACACTTGCGCCGGGGCAGTCCGCGCGGTTCGCCGGTGGCGCGTTCACCGTCCGTTTCGTCGCTGTCCCGGAAGACAGCCGCTGCCCGGTATCTGATCAGGTGGCCTGCGTGTGGGCCGGCGACGCGGTGGTCAGCGTCAGCGTCTCGGGTCCCGGCCTGCCGGAGACCTCGCTCGAGCTGCACACCGATCGGCAGCGTGGGCCCGCCGCCACCGTGGCGGGCCACGAGATTCGCCTGGTACGGCTCGAGCCGGAGCGGACCACCACCGGTCCCGTCGACCCGGGCGCCTATCGCGCGACGGTGCGGGTAAGCCGGCTCTGACCGTCCAACCCCGGCCCCGATCGTTTGGCGCCGTGCGCCAGGGCCGAGTGCCCAGGGCCCAGCGCCCAGCGGCCGCTGGCCAGTGGCCGGGAAGCCGCGGGACCGACGGCCGATGGCCGATGGCCGATGGCCCTCGGGCCCGCGGCCGGTGAACAGGAACGCCAACGGCTGGGGCAGCCAGGCGGCCTGGCACCGCCGCATGCTCCGTGGCAATCGTCTCGCTGGCATCCGATAGATGGACGTCCTACTATCGGTTTGCCAACTAGCTTCGCCGCGCGGCGAGCCGTTACAGGGGAGTGCATGCCGATGAGCGCGACCTCCGCCCTCCACACGCCGGTCTACCCGTTCCGGGCAGTCACGGCCGGGTCGCTGTTCGACGGGCACGACGCGGCGATCAACATCATGCGGCGCCTGCTGCAGGCACAGGGCGCGGAAGTGATTCACCTCGGCCACGACCGTGGCGTCGAGCAGGTGGTCACGGCGGCGGTCCAGGAGGACGCCAACGCCGTCTACGTGTCCTCCTACCAGGGCGGTCACGTCGAGTACTTCACTTACCTGGTCGAGCGGCTTCGCGAGCGCGGAGCGGGCCACGTCAACGTCTACGGCGGCGGTGGCGGCGTCATCGTCGCCGAGGAGATCGAACTGCTGCACGCGCGCGGCGTGCGGCGGATCTTCTCGCCGGCCGACGGGCAGCGCCTCGGCCTCCCGGCAATGATCAATCTCACCCTTCAGGAAAGCGACCGGGACCTCGCGGTCACCGCGCCCTCGCTTGATGCGTTGCTCGCGGGCGACGAGGCGGCGCTCGCCCGGGCGATCTCCGTCCTGGAGACCGGCCGCGGTTCGGATCTCGCCGAAGGGCTGCGCGCCGCGGCCAGCCGCCGCGCCGTTCCGGTGCTCGGAATCACCGGGACCGGCGGCTCCGGCAAGTCCTCGCTCACCGACGAACTGATCCGGCGGCTGCGACTCGATCAGGAAGACAAGCTGCGGATCGCGGTGATCGCGGTCGACCCGACCCGTCGGCGCGGCGGAGGCGCGCTGCTCGGCGACCGGATCCGGATGAACGCTCTCGGCGACACCGCCCCCGGCGGCCCGGTCTACTTCCGGTCACTGGCCACTAGGACCGCCGGCTCCGAGGTTCCCGAGCATCTCGCCGATGTGATCGCCGCGACCAAGGCGGCGGGCTTCGACCTCGTCGTCGTGGAGACGCCAGGCATCGGGCAGGGTGACGCGGCCATCGTGCCGTTCTGCGATGTCTCCCTGTATGTGATGACGCCGGAGTACGGCGCGGCCTCCCAGCTCGAAAAGATCGACATGCTGGACTTCGCGGACGTCGTCGCCGTCAACAAGTTCGAGCGGCGGGGCGCGGACGACGCCCGCCGCGACGTGGCGCGTCAGCTGGTCCGCAACCGAGAGGCCTTCGGTACTCCCTGGGAGGAGATGCCGGTCTTCGGGACCTCGGCCGCGCGGTTCAACGACGACGGGGTCACCGCGCTCTACCAGGAGCTGAAGAAGCTGCTTGGCGAGCACGGCCTCGCCCTCGGGCCTGGAACGCTGCCGACGGTCACCGGGCGGACGTCCACCGCGCTGGCCACCGTTGTCCCGCCAAAGCGGGTGCGTTACCTCGCCGAGGTCGCCGAGACGGTCCGCGGCTACCACGCGAGGACGGAGCAGCAGGCCGAGGCGGCTCGGCGCCGTCAGCACCTGACGACCGCCCGCGAGGCGCTGGACGCGGCCTCCGCCGTCCTTCCCGAGGGCACGCCGGCGCCGGCGGCGGCCGTCGCGGCGCTGCGCGACGAGGCCGACGCCGCGCTCGATCCCGACGTGCGCAAGCAGATCGAGGGCTGGCCGGCGCTGGTCGCCGAGCGGTCCGGCGACGAGATGGTCTACCGGGTGCGCGACAACGAGATCCGCACGCCGCTCACCCGGACGACGCTGTCGGGCACCAAGGTCCCGCGGGTGGCGCTGCCGAAGATCGACGATGACGGTCGCCTGGTCCGCTTCCTGCGCCGGGAGAACCTGCCGGGCCTCTTCCCGTTCACCGCCGGGGTGTTTCCGTTCAAGCGGACCGGCGAGGCACCCGCCCGGATGTTCGCCGGTGAGGGCGACGCCTTCCGTACCAACCGTCGTTTCCACTTCCTGTCCGAGGGCGCGGCGGCGACCCGGCTTTCCACGGCGTTCGACTCGGTCACGCTCTACGGCCGGGACCCGGCCACCCGTCCGGACATCTACGGCAAGGTCGGCACCTCGGGCGTGTCCATCGCGACCCTCGACGACATGAAGGTGCTGTACGACGGCTTCGACCTCTGCTCGCCGACCACCAGCGTGTCGATGACGATCAACGGCCCTGCGCCGGCCATTCTGGCGATGTTCCTGAACACCGCGATCGACCAGCAACTGGCGAACTTCACCGCCGAGAATGGCCGTGAACCGTCGGCCGACGAGGCCGCGACCATCCGGGCCAGGGCGCTGGCGACCGTCCGCGGCACCGTGCAGGCCGACATCCTCAAGGAGGACCAGGGCCAGAACACCTGCATCTTCTCCACCGAGTTCGCCCTGCGCTGCATGGCGGACGTGCAGGAATGGTTCATCGAGAACTCGGTCCGCAACTTCTACTCGGTCTCGATCTCCGGCTACCACATCGCCGAGGCCGGGGCCAACCCGATCAGCCAGCTCGCGTTCACGCTCGCCAACGGTTTCACCTACGTCGAGGCCTACCTGGCCCGCGGCATGAAGATCGACGACTTCGCGCCGAACCTGTCGTTCTTCTTCTCCAACGGCATGGACGCCGAGTACAACGTGATCGGTCGCGTCGCCCGCCGGATCTGGGCGGTCGCCCTGCGAGAGAAGTACGGCGCCGCCGAACGCTCGCAGAAGCTCAAGTACCACGTCCAGACGTCCGGACGGTCCCTGCACGCGCAGGAAATGAACTTCAACGACATCCGGACCACGCTGCAGGCATTGTGCGCGATCTACGACAACTGCAACAGCCTGCACACCAACGCCTTCGACGAGGCGGTGACGACGCCGACCGAGCAGTCGGTGCGCCGCGCACTCGCGATCCAGATGATCATCGACAAGGAGTGGGGCCTCGCCGGCAACGAGAACCCGCTGCAGGGCTCGTACATCATCGAGGAGCTGACGGACCTGGTCGAAGAGGCCGTCCTCGCCGAGTTCGAGCGGATCTCCGAGCGCGGTGGCGTGCTCGGCGCGATGGAGACCGGCTACCAGCGCGGCCGGATCCAGGACGAGTCGATGCTCTACGAGCACCGCAAGCACGACGGGTCGCTGCCCATCATCGGCGTCAACACCTTCCTCGCCCCGCACGACTCGGACGACGCCGCCACCGCCCTCGAACTCGCCCGAGCCACCGAGGCGGAGAAGAAGTCCCAGCTCGACCGGCTCGCCGACTTCCACCACCGGCACCGGGACGAGGCCCAGGAGGCGCTGCGCCGGCTGCGCGACGCCGCGGCCGCGGGCGGCAACACCTTCGCGGAGCTGATGGCCGCCGTCCGGGTGTGCTCGCTCGGCCAGATCACGGACGCCTTCTTCGAGATCGGCGGCCAGTACCGCCGCAACGTGTAGGCCCAGGCGCCTCGGAGGTCGCTGGCGCGACCGCTCGGCGCCTGGGCATCGGGCGCTGAGCGCCCTCCGGACCAGGTCCCGGGCCGGGACGGGAGTCTGGGCTGGGCCTGGTCCGAGGCCGGGTTGTTGGCGGGGTCGCGTTGGTTGGCGGCGGTCGTTCGGTCGTGTGCCGTCGTTCGTCTCCCTGGCGTCCAGACAGGGTTGGGCGCCTCGGGGGTCGCTGGCGCGACCGTTCGGCGGCTGGACGTCGGGCGCTGGGCGCCCCGCGGACCGGGTGCCGGCTCGGGCCGGGGTCTGGGCCGGGTTGGTCCGGGGGCGGGCTGGTGGCCGGACGCTGTCCAGCGGAAGTCGGTTGGGTTGCGGGGCGTTGTCGGTTACCCGCCTGTGGTGACGGCCAAAGAGGGCGGGAGCGGCGGCTGGGCGAGCGACCAGCGGTTCGGCGGGAGCGGCGGCCGGAGGGCGTGGTGGCGCGCTACGGCGCCCCGCTTTGCCATGACGTCCGGACGTGGGATGCAATGGACCCAGTACCGCGACATCGCGCCGTCGTGACCGGCGGCGCCAGCACCCGCCGGAGCGCCCGTACCGTGCCGCGCAAGCCCCTCCCCTTCGACCCGATCGCCGAGGCCCGTCGGCAGTGGTCCGCGCACGGCTGGGCCGAGGCAGCCGACGGGATGGCCGCCGTCACCTCGCTGATGCGCGCCCAGCAGATCGTGCTGGCCCGCGTCGACGAGGTGCTGCGGCCGTTCGAGCTGACCTTCGCCCGCTACGAAGTGCTGATGCTGCTGCTGTTCAGCCGCGCGGGCAGCCTCCCGCTCAACCGGATCGGCGTCCGCCTGCAGGTCCACCCGACCAGCGTCACCAGCGCCGTCGACCGGCTCGAGGCCCGCGGCCACGTGCGTCGCATCCCGCATCCGACCGACCGCCGGGCGATCCTCGCCGAGATCACCGACGAGGGCCGGGCGACCGCGCTCGCCGCGACGGAGAAGCTCAACGACACGGTCTTCGCCGACCCCGGCCTGCCCGAGGGCGGCATCGACACCCTCGTCGCCCTGCTCGACGACATGCGCCGCGCCGCCGGCGACTTCTGACCCACCCCGGCCCGAGCCCGGGGCCAGGTGTCCCCACCGGATCGGCATGCCGATCCGGTGGCTCTGGAGCGCGCGCCAGCGGCCCGCCCCGCGTGACCTGGCCACGAGCCCGACCCCTGGCCAGGACCGGCCCCGGCCTTCAGACCGACCCGGGACCGGCCAGGGCGGGCGCTCAGCGCCCGGCGGCGGAGCCGGGGTTCCTGCCGGATCGGCGGAGTTCGCGGGGCAGATCTGGGAGGTCCGGACGGTCACGCGAGCGACCTTGAGCCGACCGCCCTACGCCGGCGGGGCGGCCTGGCCGCCGGCGGCCAGGCCGCGCAGCGCGGCGAGGACGCCGGCGACGTCCGGCCAGGTGGGGGGGACCGGGCCGGTGGCGGCGGGCCGGTCGACCATGACGACGGGCAGGCCGAGCGTCCGGGCGGCGTCCAGCTTCGCGACGGTCAGCGCGCCGCCGCTGTCCTTCGTGACGAGCACCCGGACGTCGTGGGCACGCAGCAGCCGTGTCTCGCCGTCGACCGTGTAGGGGCCGCGGTCGAGCACGACGGTGTGCCGGGGCGGCAGCACGTCGGTGGGCGGATCGACGGCCCTGATCAGGTAGTGGCGGTCACGGTCGGTGGCGAACGGCGCGAGCTGCCGGCGACCGGTGGTGACGAACACCCCGCGGCCCGGGGGACACAGCGCGCGGGCCCGGTCCGCGGCCGCCGGCAGGTCCCGCGCGCGGTGCCAGTCGTCGCCGGGGCCAGGCGTCCAGCCAGGCCGGGTGAGCTGCAGCAGGGGCACGGAACCCGGGCCCGCCGGATCGCCGGCCAGCGCGCCGGCCGGGTCGTCGCCGTGCCCCGGGGGAGCGCAGGCGGCCACGGCATGCGCGGACATCGTCGCGGCGAACGGGTGCGTGGCGTCGACGACGGCCTCGATCCCGCGGGCGCGCAGGAACGCGCGCAGGCCGGCCACCCCGCCGAAGCCGCCGATCACGGTCTCGCCCGCGGGCAGCGCGGGGTCGCGTACCCGTCCCGCGAGCGACGTCGTGACGGTGACGCCCGGCTCGTCGACGAGGGCGGCGGCGAGGTCCCGGGCCTCGCGCGTGCCGCCGAGGATCAGGACACGCACGAGCGGTCCCGCTCCACCGAGTACAGATGGCTGTCGCGGAAGCCCTCGGCGGCCAGCGCGTCGCCGACGATGATGACCGCCGCCCGGCGTATCCCCGCGGCGCGCACGGCCGCGGCGACGGTGTCCAGGCGGCCGCGCAGCACGACCTGGTCCGGCCGGGACGCCCAGGCGACCACGGCGACGGGGGTGTCCGCTCCGTACACCGGCAGCAGCTCCGCGACCACCGCCTCGATCCGCTGCACGGACAGGTGGATCACCATGGTCGCCCGGGCGGCCCCGAGGGCCGCGAGCGTCTCCCCGGACGGCATGGCCGAGGCGTTCTCGCTGGTGCGGGTCAGCACGACGCTCTGCGCGACGCCCGGCACGGTCAGCTCGCGGCGCAGCTCGGCGGCGGCCGCCGCGAAGGCCGACACCCCGGGGCACACGTCGTAGGGGACGCCGGCCGCGTCGAGGCGGCGCATCTGCTCGGCGACGGCGCTGAACACCGACGGGTCGCCGCTGCACAGCCGGGCGACGTCGAGGCCCGCCGCGTGGGCGTCGAGGAGGTGGCCGACGATCTCGTCGAGGGTGAGCCGCGCGGTGTCGACGAGCCGGGCGTCCGGTGGGCAGTGCGCGAGCACCGCCGGGTCGACCAGGCTGCCCGCGTACAGGCAGACGGGCGACGCGGCGATCAGGTCGCGCGCGCGCAGAGTGATCAGGTCGGCGGCGCCTGGGCCGGCACCGATGAAGTGGACGGTCATCGCGTCGCTCCCCGGAGTTCGTGGCTTGGACAGACGGCAGTGGACGGGCGGCAGTGGACGGGCGGTAGTGGACGGGCGGTAGTGGACGGGCGGCGGCGGTCCGGCCCCCGGCGGCGTGGCCGCCCGGGCAGGTGAGGCCCAGCCGGGGGACCACCAGGCTGGTGGCCGGGCTGGTGCCGTACCAGCGACACCCACCCGGCCACTGACCCGTCCCGTGAGTGGCGGCCTCGAAGTGTCCGCCAGAACGCGAGCCAGGGACCGCGTTCTGACGGACAAGTCCGGGGACACGACACAAACGACCAAAGCAACCGGCCGCCCGACCCCGGCGGGGCGGTCTCCGGACCTGTCCGCTGTCACGCGAGCCAGGGACCGCGTTACCGCGGACACTTCACGGGCACCGGCCCACGGCACCGGCCTACGGCGCGGGCAAATCTTCGCTGATGCGGCACTAGGACCGGCCGCTGGTCGATCTGGTCGCGCCGCCACTCGGGTGCTCGGAGTTCGGGTACTCGGAGTTCGGGTAGTCGGAGCCGGCCGGGGCGTCGAGTGGCATGGTGTGCACCCACTGGGTGACCGGGAGTGCCGGGCGGAAGGCGGTGTAGGCGCCGACCGGCTCGGCGCGCGAGATCGCGATCCGGCGCAGCCGGCCGCCGACGCGGCGCCGCCAGTCGGCGAGCACCGCCTCCGTCTCGATCGTGACCGCGTTGGCGACGAGGCGGCCGCCGGGCCGCAGCGCCGCCAGACAGGCCTCGATCACCCCGGGGGTGCTCGCGCCGCCGCCGACGAACACGGCGTCCGGCGCGGGCAGCCCGTCGAGCGCGCCCGGCGCCCGCCCCTCGACGACGCGCAGCACGCCCCGGACGTCCCAGATCGCTGGCCTCCCAGCGGACCTGCCGGATCGACCTAGTCGATCCGGCAGGGACCCTGTCGCCGATCCGGCGGGGGCCCCGGCCGCGCCGCGGCCGGGCCCCACGACCGCCCCCGCGCGCCCGCGGGCGGTGTCCCGGGCGGGGGCGGCGCCGTCCCGCCCCGGCGCGACCG
>NZ_JADWYU010000062.1 GCF_016786325.1 Frankia nepalensis
TTTAAAACCCATCCGCCGAATTCGCAAATTTCTGCGTTTGTGGTGGGATGGGAGATGTTTATAAGAGACTGCCCGGGGGCTGCGCGACGCCGACGCCTGCGAGCCGACCCGCAGCGGCCGGCCCGACTTCCCGCTGACGCCGCTCATCGGACGTCCGCGATGGCGTGCGGCGGCGAGTGCAGGTAGGTGATCGACGGGGCGCGGCCCACCGTGCCCGACACCATCTCCAGCGCGTCCGCCAGCGTGGAGGCCGCGCGGAAACCCAGCCGGGCGCACGCCCTGCGGTCCCCGCCGACCCACACCACGTCGCCGACGTGGTCCATGCCGTGGGTCGCCCAGTACCACATGTAGAAGGGGTGGACACCGTGGTAGGCGTGCGATGTCCGGTACAGGTGGACGTACCAGGGGTCGGTGGCGTACTGCTTCTCGAACTTCGCCTCGATCGTCGCCGGGTCGGTCGACTCGGCGAGGACCTCCTCGTAGAAGTCCACGTACGACGGGTGGTGCAGCTGGGTGAACTCGGGCGTCACCGGGTGGTACAGGATCATCGCGCCCTTGTGTCGGACCAGCGGCCTGCCCCGGTACATGTTGAAGAAGTAGCCCAGCCCCATGCAGGTCGCCAGGATCGGGTTCATCACCGAGTCGACGTTGTACGGCCCGAGGAACGGCAGGCCGACGACGAGCACGTCGCTCTGTCCCTCGACCTCGACGAGCTGCTGGCGGTGCACCGCCTCCAGGGTCTTCTCGTGCGTGGCCTCGGTCTCGCCGGCGTTGACCCCGGTGACCTGGTAGTCGGCGACGATGCCCTGGAAGAACCGGTGCCGCTGCCGCGACGGCAGCTTCGGCAGCGCGGCGGTCGTCGCGTAGGCCATCGCCTGGTCCTTGCGCGACCACTCCCACTCGCGCCTGGTCAGGAAGCCGTACTTCTCGGGGAACGCCTGGTTGTTCACCGTCGTCTCGATGTTGAACACCCTGACGTGCTGGTTGAGCAGCCGGCCCATCCGCCACGCCGACGAGTGCATCGCCGACCGGGTGTGGTCCATGAACGACTTCGAGTGCAGCATCGTGTGGCTGTTGTGGTGATGGCGCAGGCTGTTGTACGACGCCAGGCCGATCGCGGCCGACTTGTGCCCGCCGTCCATCGCGACCAGGTTCACGTTCACGTACACGACCAGGTCCGACTCGGCGGCCCGCCGGTTGATCTCCACGTCCTCGCCGTGGTCGGTCAGCCCGATGTGCGTCAGGTTGTCCCGGTCCTCGGCGTCGTGGTTGTACAGGTTGTCCGGCCAGAACGACCGGAACACCCGCTCCCCGACGACGTACTCGATCTCGGCCGCGGTCATCCGCCGGTGCAGCGCCGTCGCGACGATCAGGTGCACGTCGTCGACGCCCTGCTCGGCGGCGAGCGTCAGCACCTGCTCGATGACCCGCTGGCGGATGTCCGGGCGGCGCATCCGCGGCAGCGGGATCGACAGGTCGTCGAACGCGATCGTCAGCTTCATCCCGGGAAACAGCAGGTCCCGCAGCGGTTCGCTGCCATGCGGATGCTCCAGCGCGTCCGCGATCGCCGCGTTCACATCTGGCAGCCCCGGCAGCGACTCCGGCGGGTACACCACACGCGTCCCCAACGGGAACTGCTCCAGCAGCAGACCCTCACCCTGGTGCACCAGCAGCGGGGGAGTCCGCTCGTCGACCTCGAGCACGAACCCCGGTCTCACAGCCACGTTCCCCTCATCGCCGGCCGGGACGGGCGGCGTGCGCCGCCGTCCCGGGCTGCCGTCCTCGTTGTCCTCGCCCGCGGCGCGGCGGCGCTCGCCGCGGACCCGCTGATGATGTACGCGGTCGAAACCGCGCTGTCCAGACCCGCGGTGGCTCCCGCCGCGGCGCCGGGCCCGACGGTGCCGGTCATGCCGACATCGTCGGGTCGAAAGCGATCTTCACGGCGCCGAGCCGGCCGGCGGACAGCGCGTGGTCCAGCGCCTCGCGCCACCGGGCCAGCGGGTAGACCGCCGAGACGACACCGTCCAGCGGCGCGGACGCCGCCAGCGCGAACGCCCTGCCGAAGTCCGACCGGGCACCGCCGTCCCCGTCCAGTCCCGCCGCCGGGCCGGCGCCCGCCGGCTCCCGCAGCGGCCCGTCCTCGCCGGCGGCCGGCCGGCCGGTCCGGCCCGACGACGCGTAGGTCCCGACGAGCTCCAGCTCCCGGTACCACAGCGGCGTCAGGTCCACCGACCCCGACGGCACCCCGGACAGCACCACCCGGCCACCGGCCCGGGTCACCCGCAGCGCCGTCGACAGCGACGACGCCGACCCGGCGCAGTCCACCGCGACGTCGACCCCGCCGAGCAGGTACGGCCCGCCGAGCTCCGGCTCGGCGCGCAGCGCCCGCGTCGCCCGGCGCACCCCGCCGAGCGCGTCCGACGGCGAGAGCACCTCGTCGGCGCCGAACGCCCGGGCCAGCTCCACCTGGCGGCGGTGCTTGGCGACCACCGTGATGTGCGCCGCCGGTGTGTACGCCCGCAGCGCCAGCAGCGTGAACAGGCCGACCGCCCCGGACCCGATGACCAGCACCCGGTCCCCGGCCGCGACCCGCGCCCGCCCGGCCGTGTGCACCGCCGTCGCCAGCGGCTCGACGAGCACCGCCCGCTCGTCGGGCAGGTCGCCCGGCACCGGGTGCAGCTGCGAGAGGTGCGCGACCATCGCCCGCGACCAGCCGCCGCCGGTGTCCTTGCAGTAGCCCGTCTGCAGCCCCGGGGACAGGTGCCCGACCGTGACCCGGTCGCAGCGCGACGTCAGCCCCGCGACGCAGTTCACGCACGGATCGAGCCCGCGGGCCTCGCAGCCGAGCACCGGGTCGATCACGACCCGGCTGCCCGCCCGGTACACCGTCCCGTCGGCCAGGACCGCGTCGGACTGCAACGTGCCGACGACCTCGTGGCCCGGCGTGAACGGCATCGACACCAGCGGCGAGAAGTAGAACGACGACTGCCCTGTCACCGTCGCCAGGTCCGACCCGCAGATCCCCGCCAGCGACGGGCGGACCGTCACCCAGCCCCTCCCGGGCAGCGCCGGGTCGCCCCGGTCGACGAGGCGCAGCGGCGCCGCGGACGTCGCCGCCGCCCCGGCCAGCGACGGCACCCTGCTCGACAGGACCCGCGCCGCCGCGTACCGCGGCATCGACCGGTACAGCTCCAGTCCTCGCGTCACCGGGCACCTCCCGTCGTCGACCTCGCCGCGTCCGACCCGGCACCGGTCAGGCCCCGCGCCGCACGCGGCGCCCCGGCCGACACGGTGGCCGCCGCCGCGGCGCGGGCCACATGGAACAGGGACCGCTCGCGCAGCGACGGCACCACCGCCCGCGGCTCCCCTGGCGTCGACGGCCACTCCTCGATCGCCCAGCCGTTCGCCTTCGCGGTCCGGAACAGCGACAGGTCCGGGTTGACGGCCACCGGGTTGCCGACCGCCCGCAGCATCGGGATGTCGGACTGCGAGTCCCCGTACGCCCACGACGCGGACAGGTCCGCGCCGACCCGGCCCGCGTAGTGGTCCAGGAACGCCGCCCGCGCGTCGCCGACCAGCGGCGAGGCCGCGAGCTTGCCGGTGAACCGGCCGTCGGGGCCGACGGTGAGCCTGGAGGCGACGACCTCGTCGAACAGCGGCGCGAGCGGGCGGACCAGGAAGTCCACCGACCCGGTCAGCAGCACCGTGCGATGCCCCGCCTCCCGGTGCGCCCGCACCCGGCGGATCGCCGCCGGCTTCACCCGCCGCAGCAGGATGTCCCCCGCCACCTCGTCGATGATCCGCGCCAGCTCCTCGGGATCCGCGCCCTTGTACCGGGCGTACACCGAGCGGATCAGATGCCCCCGGTCGGTGCGCTCGGCCCGCAGGTAGCGCGGCAGCGCCGCCGCGAGGCCGGCCAGCTCCCGTGCCCGGCCCGCCGGCGCCTCGTCGGCGAGGCGCAGCCACAGGTACGACTCGATCACCGTCGAGGACACCAGGGTGCCGTCCAGGTCGAACACGGCCAGCGCGTCCGCGTTGGCCGGCAGGTTCGCCGCGGCGCGCCGCGGCGGCGACGGGTCCCGGGGCTTGCGCAGGATCGCGGTGACCGCCGGGAAGTGCACGTCCTGCAGGTAGTACTTCCAGTCGTAGCAGGCCGGGTCGAAGCCGAAGTCGGCCTGGTCGGTGTCGTCGAGGGCGTCGTGCAGCGCCTTCGTCGCGTCGTCGACGTAGACCAGCTCGGCCTTCGTGTACGCCCGGTAGATGTCCGAGTAGCGGCGCAGGAACCCGACCCGCGCCTCGAACCGGTCGAACTCGCTGGCCCAGCGGCGCACCTTCTCCGACCGGGGCACGTGTTCGAGGACCTTGCCGGCGACGGAGGCGACCCGCTCGCCGTTGCGCAGCTTCGCCTCCGCGGCCCGCGCCCCGGCGAACGGCCACTCGGGCACCGCGATCGGCCCCCGGCCCCACTTCGGCAGCGGGTGCGCCACGAAGTACTCGTGGACGTGCTCGTAGAGCTCCCGGAACAGCAGCGGGTTACGGAACCCCGAACACACCGTGTAGTACGCCGGCTCGGCGGCCGGCGGGGTCTGCGCCGCCGCCGCGAGGATCGCGTTGACGACCAGGTCCACCGGGATGATGTCGACGACCGCGTCCGGGGACGCCGGGAAGTCCGGGAACTCGCCCCGGCCGTAGGCCAGGATCAGCGGCTCCGCCATCTTGAAGCCCTCGATCCAGCCCGGGAACGGCCGCGCGAGCGCGCTCTCGATGATCGAAGGCCGCAGGATCGTCAGCGGCAGATCGCCGTGCGAGTCCTCCAGGTAGCGCTCCGTCAACGCCTTGGTGAACGTGTAGCAGTCCGTCCAGCCGAGCACCTGCGCCCGCTCCGCGCCGGCGCGGACCAGCCGGTCACGCACCCACTGGCGCCGGCGGTCCTCGGCGTCGCGGGACACCGACTGCGCGCCGGCCCGCAGGTGCTTGGCCTGCGCCTCGGCCAGGAACGCCGCCGACTGCTCCGGGGTGCGCGAGGCGTCCTCGGCCCCCTGCCGGGCCCGGCCCGCCGCCGCCTGCTCGGCCGCCCAGTCGACGTCGTGCGCGAGCCGCCCCTCGGCGATGTGCCCGGACCGCAGGCCGGCGACGTACGCCGTGGACACATGCAGGATGTGCGGCGAGGAGCCGCCCGCGCGCGCGGCGCGCAGCAGCTCCTGCACCCCGCCCAGGTTCGTCGCGAAACCCTCGTCGACGGGCGGGTCGAACGAGACCTCGCCGGCGCAGTGGATCACCAGGTCGATGTCGGCCGGCAGGTCCGGCATCGACGCCAGGTCCCCGTCGACGACCTCCACCCGCGCCGCGAGCGTGTCGGCCGCGCCCTCGCCGAGCCGTTCCCGCAGCGCCGCGAACGCTGGCTTGCGCAGTTGGCGGCGCAGCCGCGCCGCACCGTCCTGGCCACCGCGGGGCCGTACCAGCGCGACGATCCGGGTGTCCGGGAAGTCCGACAGCAGACGCTCCAGCAGCGCCTCCCCGACGAACCCCGTCACCCCGGTCATGAACACGCGCCGGCCCGCGAGCCGCTCCCGCAGCCCCACCCGTCACCTCGTCTCTGCTCTGCTTCGTCGCCCGTGCGCGCCGTGGTCGTCCTCGCTCCGCTCGGACGAACCGCCGCGCGCGAGCTCCTTCGCTCCGCCGCTACCGCAACCACACCGATATCCGCTGGGCAACGGTAGGCGACGACGGACCCACAGGCGGTGTCCTGACCGATTCGCTCCCGCGCGCGTACTGCCCCAGCCGGAGTATGACTGGTCAAACTACCGGCCCCGGTAACCGGAGCCACCGGCACCCGGCCTTCGCGTCGCGCGCGCCGGCCACCCCGGACGGCCGCAGGACCATCCCGACCTGGCCGGACGCCGCCTGGCCCACCCCGCGCTCCCCTGGCCGGGCACGCCCCGTCGGGCATGCCATCTCGTCAGTCCGATTCCGCCCGATGTGGGCAGAATCTCCCGTGACGGAAGGGCCTGTCGCGTGATGTCGCCGGGTCAGCCGCCGGCGGCCGCCGCGAGGGCGCGGACCAGCCGGGTCGCCGACCCCGCCAGCCCCCAGCGCGCCGCGAGCTCGGCCACCCGCTCGGGGTCGGCGGGCGCGGCGGGCAGCTCGGCGCGCAGCGGCGGCAACGGCACGTCCGGCACCACCCGCACCACGATCCGCGCGCTGTCCAGGTAGTCGCGGGCCGCCTCCAGCCGCCGCCGCGCCCCGGCGGCGAATCCGTCGACCTGGCCGGCGTCCAGCGCCGCCAGCGCGGCGTCCAGCGACCCGAACCGGTTCAGCAGCGCCGCCGCGGTCTTCGCCCCGATGCCCGCCACCCCGGGCAGCCCGTCCGACGGGTCGCCGCGCAGCACCGCGAAGTCGCCGTAGGCCCGCCCCGGCACCCCGTAGCGCGCCGTCACCGCCGCCTCGTCGACGACGGCGAACTTGTCGACCGTGTAGCGGACCCGCACGGGCACGTCGTCGCGGACCAGCTGGAACAGGTCCCGGTCCCCGGTGAGGATCTCGACCGGCCCCGTGAACCCGCCCACCGGGTCCGCGGCCCCGTCGCGGGCCGCCCAGCCGTCCTCGGCGCCATACGGGTAGCGGGTCGCCAGGGTGCCGATGACGTCGTCCGCCTCGAACCCGGCCACCTCGACGCGGGCGATCCCGAACGCGTCGAGCATCGCGTCGATGACCGGCAGCTGCGGCGACAGCTCGTCCGGCACCTCCTCGACCTGGACAGCGGCCACCGCGGCGTCCCCGTCCGGCGGCCCAGCCGGATCCGTGGCGGCCGGGGACGCCGACCCGGGCGCCGCCGGGGCCGCGCCGGCCGGGTCGAGGACCTCGGCGACCCGGTGCGCCTTGTACGACGGCACCAGCTCGACGCGGAACGCCGGCCGCCAGTCCCCGTCGAAACAGCACACCAGATGCCGGGGCCGCAGCTCGACGATCTGGCGCGCCAGCACGTCCAGCAGCCCCCGCACGGCGTTCACCGGCGTCCCGTCCGGGGCCGTCACCGACCGCGGCACCCCGTAGAACGCCCGGAAGTACAGCGACGGCGTGTCCAGCAGCACCAGCCCGCCGCCCGTCGAAACATCACTCACCCCGCCACCCTGGCACGGCGCACCGACAGAACGGGCAGCCGGGCCGGCACCTGGCCGTCCACGGGTACCAGCCACACGGGCGCCATGACCGTGACGGCGGGCCGCCTCCGGGTCCGGGAAGCCCGCGAAGGCAGGGACCGTCTCCGTCGGGTCCCGAGGCGACCGGCCTGGGGCCCGCCCGGCGAAGGCCCCTTCCGGGCCGTCCACGGCCGCGGCCTTCCCCGGCCGGTGGGGCCGAAGCGGCGCCGGCCCGGGGGTCCCCGACCGGGGAATCCGCCGATCAGGAACGGCCGCGCTCAGGCACAGGCCATACCCTTCGGGGGTGCTGGAGGATCTGGACCGTCAGATCGTGCGTCTGCTGTGCGCCGACGGGCGGATGAGCTTCACCGACCTGGCGCGGTCGACCGGCCTGTCCGTCTCCGCGGTCCACCAGCGGGTCCGCCGCCTCGAACAACGCGGCGTGATCACCTCATACGCCGCGCAGGTCGACGCGGCGCAGGTCGGCCTGCCGCTGACCGCGTTCATCTCGATCAAACCGATCGACCCGTCGCAGCCCGACGACGCCCCCGACCGGCTGCGCCACCTCGTCGCGATCGAGGCGTGCCACTCGGTGGCCGGTGAGGAGAGCTACCTGCTCAAGGCCCGCGTCGCCGCCCCCGCCGACCTGGAGACCCTCCTGCAGCAGATCCGCGCCGCCGCGAACGTCTCCACCCGCACCCTGGTCGTCCTGTCCACCCCCTACGAGGGCCGCCCCCCGGCGCTGTGACCGCCCGGCCCGGGCCGGGCGGGGTCGCCTCAGATCGGGCAGTCACGGAACTCGTAGAACACCGCGCAGAAACCCGACCGGGTGACCTTCCACCCGTCCGCGGTCAGGGTGAACCGGATGGGGCTCTCACCGCGGGCGGGCTGCCCGGGGGCAGCGACGCGCACGAGCGCTCCCGCCTCCGTCGGCCCGAGGAACACCGGGTCGGAGACCCGGTCCAGGCTCACCGTGGCGCCGGCCCGCGGGTCCCGGGACAGGCCCTTGTCCACGGCCAGCCGCGCCAGGCCCTCCGGGTCGATGACGGCGTCGAGCATCTCCAGGCCGTCGGATCCCTGGAACGCCCGCCGGGCGGTCTCCCGGATCTGGGCGGCGGCGGCGTCCGGGTTCGCCGGCCCGGCCGGCGCCGGACCGAGCGTGACGCTCTCGGCGATGCGCAGGACGACGTCCCTGTCCGGCCCGGCGATCCTCACCGACGCGTCCGCGTTCTCGCCGCCCCACAGGACGCTCCAGGCGAAGCTCGACTGGTCGAGCTTGAGGTGCCTGAGCGTCGCGGGATGGCCCGCGACCGCGATGTCCTCGTAGGTCGCCTCCCGGCCGATCTTGCTGTTTATGTCCTCCTGCTCGGCCATCCACTCGGCGATGGTGGGCACCTGCCCGCGACTCACACTGATCGCGTACCGCCGCGTCCCGTCGAGAGCGGGCTTTTCCGCCGCGCGCACGGCCGCGACCTCGGCGGAGTCGGCGAAGTACAGCGTCTGCCCGGTGTGGTGCACCTCCCCGGGCGCGGTCCGCGTCGGCTCGGTGACGTCGTGGACCTGGTCGGCGGTCACGACGTGGCCCGAGGGCAGCCAGCCGACCCGCGCGCCGTACACCACCACCGTCCCCGCCGGGACGGTCGTCGTCGCTGACGGCTGGCCCGCCGGCGCGGCGGCCAACGGATCCGTGCCGCTTCCGCACCCGCACAGGACCACGATCCCGGCCGTCGCCAGCGCGGCGGCCCCCGTCCACACCCGACGTCGCCGAGGGGCCCGCTGGCGGGCCCGAGCGGGCCGCCGCGCGAGGCGCGGCCACGCATCCCTGTCCGGCATCTGTTCTCCTTTCGCCGTTGCGTCCCCGTCTAGACCCGTCTTCCGCACGTGCGTGCGGTGAGACAGTTACTTGATCGATTGTTCGGATCGGGTCGGGTTGATCGG
>NZ_JADWYU010000063.1 GCF_016786325.1 Frankia nepalensis
TAATCCCTCCGGGGGCGGGGGGGCGGCGGCCGCGCCGGCGCGGGACCGGCGAACGGCGCGTCAGGCGTCGGCGGTCTCCGCCAGCAGACCGTCGAGCTGCGCGCCGATGACCCGCTTGAACTGCCGACGCGGGCGGGTGCGGTCCAGAACCGCCACCTCGAGGTTGGCCGCCGACAGCACCCGCTCGCCGTTCGCCGCCCCGCCCGGCTGGACACCCGCCGTCAGCGCCTTCACCGCCACCCGCAGCGCCGCCGCCAGCGGCTGGCCCGCCGTGTGGTGCTCCCGCAGCGACGTGTTCACCTGCTCTGACTGACCCCCGATCGCGACGAATCCCCGCTCGTCCGCGATCGAACCGTCATACGTCAGCCGATAGATCTGGTCCGACTCGGGCGTCGGCCCGACCTCGGCGACCACGATCTCCACCTCGTACGGCTTGATGCTGTCCGTGAAGATCGCGCCGAGCGTCTGCGCATAGGCGTTCGCCAACGCCCGGGCGGTCACGTCCCGCCGGTCGTAGGTGTAGCCCTTCATGTCCGTCAGTCGGATCCCCGCCGTACGCAGGTTCTCGAACTCGTTGTACTTCCCGACCGCGGCGAACGCGATCCGGTCATACACCTCACTGATCTTGTGTAGCGTCGCGGACGGGTTCTCGGCGACGAACAAGATGCCGTCCGCGTAGGTCACGATGACGACGCTGCGGCCGCGCGCGATGCCCTTCCGGGCATATTCCGACTTGTCCCGGACCCACTGCTCCGGACTTGCGTAGCCGCCGAACGGCATGGTCACGTCATCCTCCCGGGTTCGTCAGACGATCGGCGACGAGGGCGTCCACCACGGCCCCCACCTCGTCGTCCGAGTACCGCCGGAACCCGTCGGCGGTGACGGCCGCGACCACCGGGAAAATCCGGCGGGTCATGTCAGGACCACCGGTCGCCGAGTCGTCGTCCGCCGCATCGTAGAGCGCCTCCAGGCTGATCCGGACAGCGCGCTCCTCCGACAGGTCGTCCTTGTAGAGCTTCTTCAACGCACCCCGGGCGAACAGCGACCCCGAACCGATCGAATGGAAGCCCTTCTCCTCCGACCGGGCCGCCGCGATGTCATAGGAGAAGATCCGGCCGGCGCCCGTGTCGAGGTCGTACCCGGCGAACAGCGGCACGACGGCCAGGCCCTGCATCGCCATCGGCAGGTTGCCCTTGACCATGAAGCCGAGCCGGTTCGCCTTCGCGTCCAGCGACAGCACCGCGCCCTCGATCTTCTCGTAGTGCTCCAGCTCGACCTGGAACAGCTTCACCAGGTCCGCGCCCACGCCCGCGGTGCCGGCATAGCCGACCGCCGAGTACTCGTCGGCGTGGAACACCTTCTCCACGTCCCTCGTCGCGATCAGGTTCCCCTGCGTCGCCCGCCGGTCACCGGCCATGATCACGCCACCGGGGAAGGTCACCGCCACGATCGTGGTCCCGTGCGCCACCTCCGTCACGGGCACCGGCAGCTGCTCGCGGCTGCCGGGCAGCAGATCAGGCGCCGCGAGCGACAGGAACTCGGTGAACGACGACGTTCCCGGCATCATGAACACGGACGGTAGACGCCCAGCCACGCCAGTTGGGTCCGGCACGCATCCCCCTTCAAGTAGTAGTCACGACGGGCCGCAGGTAACGCGCCGCCCTGGCCAGGCGGTCCGGATCGTCCCCGAAGCTGCCCATCCCGGTATTGCAGCCGAAGCACAAGATGCCACGGACCTTGCCGGTCGCGTGGTCATGGTCGACGTGTTCCGGCGACTCCGTCCCGCAGACCGCGCACCCGCCGGCCTGGATCTCGATCATCTTGGCCATCTCGCCGGGACTCAGGCCCTTCCGGCGATAGAACAGGCGATCTAGGTTGATACCAGACAGCCAGGCGTCGTCACCAGGCACATCCGCGTCACCGCCCGGCGCCCGGCTCGGGGACGGCATCCGCATCCACCACGCGGCGGCCAGGCACTCGGCGCCCCAGAGCCACAGGTAGCGCATCGCGTCCAGGAGGCGCGTCGGGTCGTCCTCGAAGGTGCCCAGCCCCACGTTGCAGGTGAAGCAGAGAACGCCGCGAACCACACCCGTCGCGTGATCGTGGTCCACGTGCTCGGCCGGCCGCTCCTCACAGATCGCGCACATGCCACCCTGATCCGCGACCATCTGGGCGACCTGCTCGGCGGTGAGCCCGTAGCGCTCCTTCAGCTTCCAGTTCCGCGACGTACCGTGCAGCCGCTCGATGCTTGCGTACGCCCGCGCGTTGTTACAGGGCCTGCAGTAGGTATGCAGGCCGTCAGAGGCACGCTTCCTTGTGGCAAATTCCGACGCGGGCTTGCGCTCCCCACAGTCGGGGCAGACTCGGTAGCCGTCGAACTCCAACGGACGGGTACGCCGACCGTCCCGGAGGTCACCCGCCTTCTTCCGCTGGTACCGCTCACGGTTGCGCCGCCGGTAGCACTCGACGCAGTAGTTGTGCCTGCCGTCCTTCATCTGTGCGTGCGGGTGGAACTGCTCCAGCGGCTTGGCGACGCCGCAGTCGCGACACGTCTTCAGGGTCATGGGAAGGTTCGCTCTTGATCGTGGACCGCTCGGGCGCCTAGCGGGGCAGTTGACAGACTTTAGGATGACACGCTAGGATGGAGGGTTCTACTCCCCTCCCTTCTGAATGTATCCCTTGACAAACTCTTCGGCGTTTTCCTCGAGAACGTCGTCGATCTCGTCCAGGAGCGAGTCGACGTCCTCAGAGAGCTTCTCGTGCCGTTCCTTGAGGTCAGAGGAGTTGCGCTCCTCAACCTCGACCTCTTCGACCTCGTCGTCGCGGCGGCTGCCGTGGGTCTGGCCGCCGCTGGTGTCCCTGCTCGGCATGGCTGCCTCCTGTCGTCGCGGGCGGCGCGCCCAGCGCCGCCCGGTCGGTCAGGCGCCGCCACCCCGGCCCCGGATGGTCCGTGGCTGGTCCATGGGGGCGCCGCCTGCGATCACACTATCCCGGCCCGCCGGGGGCTTCCGATGGTTCCGGGAGAGCTCCACTCCACCACGACTCCATCACGAACGCCCGGCCACGTCCGCCCGTCAGCCCTAAGCGCAACGGGGGTTGGACGACGTCCTGACACGCCATCCGGCCACGTCAGCGGCCCGGGGGCGTCATGTCTTCTCAACGACAGTGACGGCCGGCGTCGGTCACCGGGCGGCGACGGGCCAGCACGGCCCGCGCCCGGGCCAGCCGCCGCTTCGCGGGCGCCCGGGCTCACCCGTCCGTGGCTTGGGTGCCTCCGATGCGTTCGGCGCGGCGAGGGCGCGCGGCGCCCGGCCCGGCCGTCCGTGGCCGATCTCGCCAACCCAGCCAAGAGACCGGGCACGGACGGTCCCGGCTGTGGTCTTCCAGACCTGCCCCTGGCAGGTGGGGGGAGGGCGTGAAGCGCCCGACGGCTGGGGCGCTTCGCGTCCCAGCCTTACTTGCCAGAGAGGGCGTCGACGAGTTCGGCGGCGGTGCGGCAGCGGTCGAGCAGGGCGCCGACGTGGTTCTTGGTGCCGCGCAGCGGTTCCAGGGTGGGGACGCGCTGCAGCGAGTCGCGGCCGATGTCGAAGATGACGGAGTCCCAGCTGGCGGCGGCGACCTGCTGCGGGTACTGGGCGAGGCAGCGGCCGCGGAAGTAGGCCCGGGTGTCGGCGGGGGGCTCGGTCATGGCGCGGGTGACGTCGTCCTCGGTGACGAGCCGGTCCATGCGGCCGCGGGCGACGAGCCGGTTGTAGAGGCCCTTGTCGGGGCGGACGTCGTGGTACTGGAGGTCGACGAGCTGGAGCCGTGGGTCGTTCCAGGGCAGGTTGTCGCGGGTGCGGTAGCCCTCGGCGATGGAGAGCTTGGCGACCCAGTCGAGTTCGCGGGCGCAGGTCATCGGGTCCTGCTCGAGGCGGGTGAGGACGGATTCCCAGCGGGCGAGGATGTCGGTGGTCTGGGCGTCGGCGTCGGTGCCGTAGCGGTCCTCGACGTACTTGCGGGCCTGCTCGAGGTATTCCATCTGGAGCTGGACGGCGGTCATCTTCCGTCCGTCGCGCAGGGTGAGCAGGTGTCGCAGGCCGGGGTCGTGGGAGACGGCGCGCAGGGCGGCGACGGGGCCGTCGACGGACAGGTCGACGGTGAACCAGCTGTCTTCGATCATCGACAGGACGAGGGCGGTGGTGCCGACCTTGAGGTAGGTGGCGATCTCGCTCATGTTGGCGTCGCCGATGATGACGTGCAGGCGGCGGTACTTCTCGGGGTCGGCGTGCGGCTCGTCGCGGGTGTTGATGATGGGCCGCTTGAGGGTGGTCTCGAGGCCGACCTCGACCTCGAAGAAGTCGGCGCGCTGGCTGAGCTGGTAACCGGCGGTGCGGCCGTCGACGCCGATGCCGACGCGGCCGGCGCCGCAGTAGACCTGGCGGGTGACGAAGAAGGGGGTGAGGTTGCGGACGATCTCGCCGAACGGGGTGGAGCGGGCCATGAGGTAGTTCTCGTGGCAGCCGTAGGAGACACCCTTGTTGTCGGTGTTGTTCTTGTAGAGGTTGACCGGTTGGGTGCCGGGGACCTGGAGGGCGCGCCGGGCGGCCTCGGCCATGACGCGTTCGCCGGACTTGTCCCACAGGACGACGTCGCGGGGGTTGGTGCATTCGGGCGCGGAGTACTCGGGGTGGGCGTGGTCGACGTAGAACCGGGCGCCGTTGGTCAGGATGACGTTCGCCAGGCCCAGGTCGTCCTCGTTGGCCGGGGCGGCGGGGTCGACGACGGGCTCGCGCGGCATCTCGAAGCCGCGGGCGTCGCGGAGCGGGGACTCCTCTTCGAAGTCCCAGCGGGCCCGGCTGCCGCCGCTGGCCACTCGGTTGGCGTAGGAGTTCACGACCAACGAGGAGGCAAGCATCTGGTTGGTGTTGGGCTGGCCGGGCACCGAGACGCCGTACTCGGTCTCGACACCCATGATCCGGCGAACGCTCACTCCCTCAGCGTAGGCCGTCCGCGGCGACTTGGACGGCCGGACGGGACCGTTGTTTCGTCGCGGGCCCGGCGTCCCGCCGGGCCCGACCTGTCCTGAACGCCCGGCATGTGGCCGCGCCGGGCGGCTGAAGGAGAGCGTCTTGTCCGCGTGGGGTGGATGTGCGACGGGGCCTGGGCCGGTCCGGAACGTCCGATATGCCGTCCGGCGTCCGGCGACGGCGCCGTCGCCGGATGGCGGATGGCGGGGCGACGGGGGCGACGGCGAGGGCGGCCACGTGTCGTGGCCCGTGCCGCGAAGACGGCCGAGGCCGCCGTTCCTGGCGGGAACGGCGGCCTCGGGGTGCCTGTGGGGTGGTGCTGTCCGGGCGGGCCGCCCGGCGCCGCCCGGGGGCGGTGGAGCCGGGTGGCCCGCTTCGGTTACAGGTACTGGCCGGTGTTGGCGATGGTGTCGATGGAGCGGCCGGCTTCGGTGCCCTTGGTTCCGGTGACGAGGGTGCGGATGTAGACGATCCGTTCGCCCTTCTTGCCGGAGATGCGGGCCCAGTCGTCCGGGTTGGTCGTGTTCGGGAGGTCTTCGTTCTCCTTGAACTCGTCCATGCAGGCCTGGAGCAGGTGCTGCATCCGGATGCCCTTGGCGCCGCCTTCGATGTGCTCCTTGACGGCCATCTTCTTGGCGCGGGCCACGATGTTCTCGATCATGGCGCCGGAGTTGAAGTCCTTGAAGTACAGGACTTCCTTGTCGCCGTTGGCGTAGGTGACCTCGAGGAAGCGGTTCTCCTCGCTCTCGGAGTACATCCGCTCGACGGTCCGCTGGATCATGGCTCCGACGGTGGCCTCGGGGCTGCCGCCGTTCTCGGCCACGTCGTCGGGGTGCAGCGGCAGGTCGGACAGGACGTACTTGGCGAAGATGTCCTTGGCCGCCTCGGCGTCGGGCCGCTCGACCTTGATCTTCACGTCCAGCCGGCCGGGCCGCAGGATCGCGGGGTCGATCATGTCCTCGCGGTTGGAGGCGCCGATGACGATCACGTTCTCCAGCAGCTCGACGCCGTCGATCTCGGCGAGCAGCTGCGGGACGATCGTGTTCTCGACGTCGGAGGACACGCCCGAGCCGCGGGTCCGGAAGATCGAGTCCATCTCGTCGAAGAACACGATGACCGGCATGCCCTCGGACGCCTTCTCGCGGGCCCGCTGGAAGACCAGGCGGATCTGCCGCTCGGTCTCGCCGACGTACTTGTTGAGCAGCTCGGGGCCCTTGATGTTGAGGAAGAACGCCCGGCCGCTGCCGCCGCCGCTCTGCGCCTCGACCTTCTTGGCGAGCGAGTTGGCGACGGCCTTGGCGATGAGCGTCTTGCCGCACCCGGGCGGGCCGTAGAGGAGCACACCCTTCGGGGGCTTGAGCCGGTGCTCGACGAACAGTTCCTTGTAGAGGAACGGCAGCTCGACCGCGTCGCGGATCATCTCGATCTGGCCCTTGAGGCCGCCGATCTGCTCGTAGCCGATGTCGGGGACCTCTTCGAGGACGAGTTCCTCGACCTCGGACTTCGGGATGCGCTCGAACGCGTAGCCGCTGCGCGGCTCGACGAGCAGCGAGTCGCCCGCGCGCACCGGGCCGTCGAGCAGCGGCTGGGCGAGCATGACCACCCGCTCCTCGTCCGTGTGTCCGATGACGAGCGCTCGATCGCCGCCTTCGAGGACCTCCTTGAGCAGGACGATCTCGCCGTGCCGCTCGTAGGCGCGCGTCTCGACGACGTTGAGCGCCTCGTTGAGCATGACCTCCTGGCCGGGCCGCAGCGCGTCGACGTCGACGTTCGGCGACACGGTCACCCGGAGCTTGCGGCCCTGGGTGAACACGTCGACGGTGCCGTCGTCGTACGGGTTCAGGAAGATCCCGTATCCGCTCGGCGGCTGTGCCAGCCGGTCGACCTCCTCCTTGAGCGTGACGATCTGGTCACGCGCCTCGCGGAGGGTGGCGACGAGTTTCTCGTTGTGGGCCGAGGCACTCGCCAGGTCGGCCTGGAGCTCAGCAAGCCGCTCCTCGAGCACCCGAACCTGTCGAGGCGACTCGGACAGCCGCCGTCGCAACATGGCCACTTCCTCCTCGAGGAAGGCGACCTGCGTCGTGAGTTCGTGCACTTCCTTCTGGTACGCCGACGTTCGCGCCGTTTCGGCGTCACCAGGACGACCCGTGCTCCCATCGGAGCCAGAGCCCGAACGGGGACCGGACACCGCGCCTCCACCTCCCCCGTGCTGACCGGGACGCACCCAACACTACCGTTGTGACCGCCGCTGGCAGGCAAGGTCCGCGAGGACGGTCGGGCTTTGCCGTAAACAGCGGGTTACGGTGCCATGGTGACAGACGATCGGAGCCGCGTGGCAACTCCTACGAACTCGGGTGTTTCGAGTGGCCTTCGGGTCCGTGTCGACCAGGGGGCCTGCACCGGCGACGGATTGTGCGTGACACGTGCTCCATCCGTGTTCGAGCACGACATCGACGGGCTGGCCTACGTGAAGACGGCCGACGGCGACCTGCTGACCGAGCCGGGGGCGCGGACTGTGATCCCGCTCCCACTGGTCGACGCGGTGATCGACGCCGCGGACGAGTGTCCCGGGGACTGCATCTACGTGGAGCGGCCGGACGGCACGCTGGAGGCGGGCCCGGGCTCCTGACCGGCGTGGCCGGCTGGCCGGCCGCCCGGCGCGGGTGGGCTCGGCGCCGGGACGCGCTGAGGGCGGGGACGGCGGCACGGGTCACCACTCTGCCCGGGGGCGTGGCCGCTCGCCATCCGAGAGCCCGGCGGCCGCGACGAGCGCCCCTCGCCGGGTGAGCCGCGCGCGGCGGTCCGGCTGTCGCGGGGCACGGCGTCCAGGGAGCCGGCGTCCCGGAGGCGGCGGCGGAGGGCCGGCGTCCAGGAGGTTGGCGGCGGAAGGGCCGGGGCGGGCCTGGCGGGGGTCAGGGCTCGTCGGCCGGGCGCCGCGGGGCCGCCTCACCGGCCAGGGTCGCCTCGCCGGCCGGCGCCGCCTCATCGACGAGCGCGGGGCCGCCGGGCGCGGCCGCCTCCCCGGTGGCGGGGTCGGGCTCGCCGTGGGCGCCCTTGGCGGGGCGGCGACGGCGGGGCGGTGGCGTGACGCCGTCGGCGAGCCGGCGGGCGGTGAGCAGGAAGCCGGTGTGGCCGACCATCCGGTGCTCGGGGCGGACGGCCAGGCCGTCGAGATGCCAGTCGCGCAGCATGGTCTCGAAGGCGGCCGGCTCGGCGAACGCGCCGTACTCGCGCAGGGCCTCGACGGTGCGGGACAGCTGGGTGGCGGTGGCCACGTAGGCGCACAGCACACCGCCGGGCACGAGCGCCCTGGCGACGGTCCCCAGCACCTCCCAGGGCGCGAGCATGTCGAGCACGACCCGGTCCATGTCGGTCTCCTCGGCCGTCCCGAGATCGCCGACGCGCAGCTGGTGGGCGGGGTGCGGGCCGCCGAAGAACGCCTCGATGTTGCGGCGGGCGACGTCGGCGAAGTCGGCGCGCCGCTCGTAGGACACCAGCAGGCCGGTATCGCCGACGGCGCGCAGCAGGGAGCAGGCGAGCGCGCCGGAGCCGACGCCGGCCTCCAGCACCCGGGCGCCGGGGAAGATGTCGGCATAGCCGACGATCATCGCGGCGTCCTTGGGGTAGACGACGGCGGCGCCCCGGGGCATCGCGAGCACGAAGTCGGCGAGCAACGGGCGCAGCGCCAGGTAGGGCGTGTTGCCGGTGCTGGTGACGACGATCCCTTCGGGGGCGCCGATCAGCTCGTCGTGGGCGAGGGCGCCGCGGTGGGTGTGGAACTGCTTGCCCGGCTCGAGCACGACGGTGTGCTTGCGCCCCTTGGGGTCGGTCAGCTGCACCCGGTCCCCCTTGGCGAACGGCCCCCGCCGTCGCGCCGCCTCCCCGGCCCTGGGCGGGATGGGTACCCCGGTGGCCTCCTCCTGGGGGTCCTGGCCGAGGTCGCCGTTGGTCTCGTCCACGCTCACGCTGTCCGGGTTCCCTTCCTACCGGTCCTACCTGCCGGGGTCGCCGCCGGATCGGCTCCGGAGCCGATCCGGGGCGCGTATAAACAACTA
>NZ_JADWYU010000064.1 GCF_016786325.1 Frankia nepalensis
GGGGGGGGGGGGGGGGGGGGGGGGGGGGGGGGGGGGGGGGGGGGGGGGGGGGGGCGGGCCCCGGGCCCCCCCGCCCCCCCCGCCCGCCGTCTCGTCAGCTGATGGCGCCATTGATCACAGGGTCGGTGATGGCTCCGTCGGCCATGCCCCACTTCTCAAGGATCTTGGTGTACGTGCCGTCCGCGATGATCTGCTCGAGGGCGGCCTTCAGCGGCTCGGCCAGCCCCGAGCCCTTGCCCACCGCGATCCCATACGGAGCGGTGTCGAACTGCTCGCCGACCAGGGCCAGCTTGCCGCCCGACTCGTTCACCAGGTAGGCCGCGACCGGCGCGTCGGCCATCCCGAGCTGGGCGCGGCCGGAGCTCAGCGCCAGGTTCGCCGCGTTCTGGTCCGGGAAGACCTGGACGGTCACGCCCGGCTTGCCGGCCTCCTTGCACTTCCCGTCCTGCGCGGTGGCGGCGTCGGCCTGGGTCGTGCCGGTCTCGACGGCGACGGACAGGCCGCAGAGGTCCTCGATGGTGGTGATCTGGGCGCCGTTGTCGGCCGTGGTGAAGAAGGCGGTGCCCGCCGAGTAGTAAGTGACGAAGTCGACGACCTCCTCGCGCTCCTTGGTGTCAGTGAAGCTCGACACGCCGATGTCGTACTTCTTGGAGCCGATGCCGGGGAGGATGTCGTCGAAGCCGGCGTTCTCGACCTCGACCTCGACGCCGAGCGCCGAACCGAGGGCCTCGATCAGGTCGACGTCCATGCCGATGATCGTCTTGCCGTCCGTGTCGAAGTACTCGTTCGGCGGGTAGGTGGCGTCGGTGGCGACCTTGAGTGTCTTGCCCGCGTACTCGGCGGGCAGCGCGGCCGCGACCGACGGGTTCCCGGAGGGCGGTGGCGTCGCGCCGTCGTCGTCGGACGAGTCGCCGCCGCACGCGGCCAGCACGGCGAGCAGGCTCGCCGCCGCCGTCGCGGCCAGCACCCGGCGCGCCGTGCGCCGACTCGCGCGGCCGACGGCCGGGCCGTCGTCCATCGCCCGATGTGTTCGACTACGCATGCCGATCCCTCTCCCTTGCAGCCGGTACCAAGTGCGGACGGCTCAGCCGCGCGGGGCAGGGCGGGCGGCTGGCGGACGGGAGCCGCGCCGGTCGACCGGCCTACCTGGCGCTGTACGCGCCCTTCCCGCCACGGAGCGCGTCTGGAGACGTGGGGTGCTGCCGCTCCGTGCTCGGGAGGGGTCGGCGACGACGGCGGCGCACGTCCTGGGCCATCACCCAAGCCTGGTTACGTGTCAGTAGCACTACGAGAATGCTTCGTGAGCGTTTCAGGACAACATGCCGGATTGTCGCAGGCAAGCGCGTCGCGGGTCTCCCCATCCGAGGGCGGGACGCCACCGGGTCGCCGCCCACGGCCTCCGACGTGCAATATTTGAAGGTGCCCGGGCGACCCCCGGCTCGATCCTCGCCTCTCCAAGCCCGAGGCGACCGGCTCAGCCTGTTCGCCGACCGCTGGTCGGCTTCCCAAGGCCGTGATGTCTCCCGGGGGGCGACCCCCGGACCCCCGATGTCGGGCTGTGCCCGACGTCACCCAGCTGGGCAATCCCCGGACGTCCACCACCAGCAGGCCCCAGACGCCTCCACCGACCCAGGGACAGCTTGGGCAACCGGGCCCGCCCATATCCAGGAGCACTTGCGTGACAGCGACCGCAGACCACCAGACCTTTGATCAGACGACGCCGGCGACCACGCTTTCCGACGCCCTCGCCGTCAGCCCGCGGGTGTCGGACGACGACCCGGTGTTCGCGCTGCACCGCGGCGGCAAGATCGCCCTCGAGGTGACCTCCCCGCTGGAGAACCGGGACGACCTCTCGCTGGCCTACACCCCCGGGGTGGCCCGCGTGTGCCTGGCGATCGCCGAGGCCCCGGCGCTCGCCGAGGACTACACCTGGCGCGGCAACCTGGTCGCGGTGGTCACCGACGGCACGGCCGTGCTCGGCCTCGGTGACATCGGCCCGGCCGCCGGCCTGCCGGTGATGGAGGGCAAGGCCGCGCTGTTCAAGCACTTCGCCGGCGTCGACGCCGTGCCGATCGGCCTGGCCACGAAGGACGTCGACGAGATCGTCGACACCGTCGCCCTGATGGCGCCCAGCTTCGGCGGGATCAACCTGGAGGACATCTCGGCGCCGCGCTGCTTCGAGATCGAGCGGCGGCTGCAGGAGCGGCTCGACATCCCCGTCTTCCACGACGACCAGCACGGCACCGCGATCGTGGCGCTCGCCGCGCTGGAGAACGCCGCCCGGCTGACCGGCCGGCGACTGTCCGACCTGCGGGCCGTCGTCTCCGGCGCCGGCGCGTCCGGGATCGCGGTGACCCGCATTCTGCTGGCCGCCGGCATCGGCGACATCGCGGTCGGTGACCGCAAGGGCATCATCTACTCCGGCCGGGGTGACCTGACCTCGGTGAAGGCCGACATCGCCGCCGTGACCAACTCGTCCGGACTGACCGGCTCGATCACCGAGGCGCTCGCCGGCGCGGACGTCTTCATCGGGCTGTCCTCGGGCGTCGTGCCCGAGGAGGCGGTGGCGACGATGGCGCCCGACGCGATCATCTTCGCGATGGCCAACCCGGACCCCGAGGTCCACCCCGAGGTCGCCCACAAGTACGCCCGCATCGTCGCCACCGGCCGCAGCGACTTCCCGAACCAGATCAACAACGTGCTCGCCTTCCCCGGCGTGTTCCGGGGCGCGCTCGACGTGCGGGCGAGCCGGGTCACCGAGGGCATGAAGCTCGCGGCCGCGCGGGCGCTCGCCGACGTCATCGTCAACGAGCTCGCGCCGGACCACATCATCCCGAGCCCGTTCGACGCCCGGGTGGCCCCGGCCGTCGCCGCCGCGGTGGCCGCCGCCGCCAGGGCGGAAGGCGTCGCCCGCCGCTGACGCGGCACGGTCGCGCCGAACGACGACGAGCCCGGTTCCGGCCCGCCCGGAACCGGGCTCCCGCGTCTCTCGGGGGGAACCTGGGGAACTTCTCGGGAAACCGAGCCGCGGGGATGGGGCCGGCGGCTCAGACCCGGCCGCAGCCGGAACAGGGACGGCCCGCGGCGACCTCGTCGAGCGGGCGAAGCGCACCGCAGCCGTTGTAGGAGCAGGCGACGAAGTCGGTCTGGGTGACCACGATGAGCGGGAGCCCGTCGTCGGTGAAGACAGGCTGCGCGGGCTCCGGCTCGGGTACCGGCCGTCGACGGCGCCAGCGCGAGCCACGCGTCCGCCGATCCGCGCCGGCCAGGGGCGTCATGGGCTGTGTCGTGGCGGCCGGTGTCGTGGCGGCCGGTGTGGTCGTGGCCGGTGTGGTCGTGGGCTGTGCCGTCGCGGGCCAGGCCACCGGCCCGGCCGGGGACGGGCCGGGTTCGGACGACACGGGTTCAGCTGCCACCACGAGGATGAGTCCAGCACATCCCGCGCCGGAGCGCGACGCCACCCCCGCGGGCCGTGGCGCCCGCGTGACGGCGCCGACGCGGCCGGACGGCCCGGCGTCGATGGCGTCGGTCCGCGGCCGGGCCTAGGGTTTGTCCGTGCTTGCCGTTGCCGCAGTGTCGATCGACCCCTCGGACCCGCTGGCCGGGCTGGCCGTCGGGGAGCAGCCGGAGCCGACCGTTCCGGACGGCTGGACCACGGTTTCCGTCCGGGCCGCCGCGCTCAACCACCACGACCTGTTCAGCCTGCGCGGCGTCGGCCTGCCGCCCGAGCGACTGCCGATGATCCTCGGCTGCGACGCGGCGGGCGTGACCGGCGACGGAACCGAGGTGATCGTCCACGCGGTGGTCGGTGACCCGGCGGCCGGCGGCGGCGACGAGACCCTCGACCCGAAGCGAACCCTGCTCTCGGAGCTGCATCCCGGCACGCTCGCCGAGCGGGTGGCGGTGCCCACCCGCAACCTGGTGCCCAAGCCCGCGTCGCTGTCCTGGGAGGAGGCGGCCTGCCTGCCGACGGCGTGGCTCACCGCCTACCGGATGGTCTTCACCAAGGCCGGGCTGCCCGCCGAGGGCGGCGGCACGCTGCTGGTCCAGGGCGCGGGCGGCGGGGTCGCCACCGCCGCGCTGCTGCTGGCCAAGGCGGCCGGGCACACCGTCTTCGTCACCTCGCGCGACGAGACGAAGCGCAAGCGGGCGCTGGACCTGGGTGCCGACGTCGCCGTCGAGTCCGGCGCCCGGCTGCCCAGCCGGGTCGACGCCGTCATCGAGACCGTCGGCGCCGCCACCTGGAGCCACTCGGTGAAGTCGCTGCGTCCCGGCGGCACGATCGTCTGCTCCGGCGCGACCAGCGGACCGAACCCGCCGGCGGAGCTCACCCGGATCTTCTTCCTGCAGCTGTCCGTTCTCGGCTCGACGATGGGCACCCGCGACGAGCTGGCGGCCCTCGTCGACTTCCTCGACCGCACCGGCGCGCGGCCGCTCGTCGACGACGTCCGCCCGCTCCGTGACGCCCGCGCCTCCTTCGAACGCATGGCCCACGGCGAGTTCTTCGGCAAGCTCGTCCTCACGGTCTGAGCGGGCCCCCGCAGCCTGGTCCCGTCCTCACGGGCCGGGATCGGGCGGCCGGACCAGGACCGTGCCGAAGGCGGCCGCCCAGGCGCCGAAGAAGACCGTGAGGACCGTCGCGGCCGAATAGCCCCACCAGGGCGGGTCGATCAGGCTGACGGCCAGCCACGGGGCGAGCGCGAGCGCCGTGGCGACGATGAGCAGGACCGCGCCGACGACCCGGTCGAGGAAGGCGACGCGGGCTGGCCCACGGCCAGTTCGGCCCGTCCCGGGCATCGTCGTCGTCGGCCCGGTACGGGCGCCCGTCGCCAGTTCCCGCGGTTTCGCCCCGTGTGTGGCCGCGGAGTCGACCGCGCCCGGTGAGGCCGGGAGGCCGGGCATGTCCGGCTGGCCCGGTGGGGTCGAGCCCAGCAGGTCCGCCAGCTCGGGGCGCGGCGCCTGCCCGGCGGCGACGGCCGCGAAGGCGGCGGCAGCCTCGCCGGCCGTGGTCCGGTCGGCGGGGTCCTTCGCCAGCAGCCCCAGCACGACCCGCGCCAGGCGATCCGGGCCGGCCGGCCGGGGCGGCGCGTCGTGGAGCACCGCGTGGATCGTGGCGGCCTCGGTCGACCGGCCGAACGGCGATCCGCCGGTGAGGGCGAAGTAGAGGGTGGCGCCGAGCGAGAACAGGTCGCCCGCGGGTTTCGCGCGCACTCCGGCGAACTGCTCCGGCGCCATGTAGGCGAGGGTCCCGACCGGCCCGTGGCCGATCGTCGGCTGCGCGTCGTGGGAGGCGACGCCGAAGTCGGCGAGCAGGACGCGGTCTCCGGCGCCGATCAGGACGTTGGCCGGCTTCACGTCCCGGTGGGTGATGCCGAGGGCGTGCGCGCTGACCAGCGCGTCCAGCAGGGCCGTCCCGATGGCCGCGACCCGCTCCGGCGGCAGCTTGCCGGTCGCGCGCACCAGGTCGGCGAGCGACCTCGACTCGACCAGCTCCATCACGATCCACGGCAGGCCGCCGTCGGTGACGATGTCGTGCACCGTCACGACATGTGGATGGTCGCGCAGCCTGGCGACGATGCGGGCCTCCCGCTCGAGCTGGGCGCGAGCGGACTGCCCGTCCTCCGTCGTGACGTCGTGCCGCAGTTCCTTGAGCGCCACCTGCACCGCCAGGACGTCGTCGTGCGCGCGCCACACGGTGCCGTAGGTGCCGGACCCGAGCCTTTCCAACAACCGGTACCGGCCGGCCACGACGCGGCTTTCCGACCCGCTGGCCTCGGCGCTCACGGTCGGCGCTCACCTCCGGTCCCCGCGGGCCGCCAGTCCGGTGCGCGGCTATTGGACGTATCTGCTCGATTATTCTGGGTCAGGGGCAGCGGGCGCACAGTGGCCGTTCCACGACCTGACGCGGAGGGACCCGCGGTGGCGATTCTCGTTCGTGGCCGTCACCCGGGCGGCCGGCTCGCCGCCGCCGCGGGCAGCCAGATCGCGCTGGCGGCGAAGGTGCTGCGCGGCTGGCTGGCCGGCCGCGCGCGGCCGGTGTTCCTGGCCAGCGCGACGGTCCTCGCGGCCGTCGCCGCCGGGATCGCCGCCGTGGGCGTGGCCGATGCCGGCTCGCCGGGCTCCACCGGGCCGCCGGCGCGAACGCCGGGCGCCCTAGCCAGCGCGCCGGCCGGCTCCGCCGGGCCGTCGACCGGGCCGTCGGTGCCACCCCTTCCGGCGGCCGCGGCCGGGCTGAGGGCCGTGCCCGGCGCGGTGGGTACGGCCCGGCTGTGCTGGGAGGCGGCCGAGGGTGCCGCGGAGTATGTGCTGGAGTACCGGGATGTGGCCGCGGGGGAGGCGTGGACGCTGATGCCGTACCCGATTGGCGATGTCTGCTACACGGTCGAGCAGCTTGCCGTGGGTCGTACCTATGAGTTCCGGATTGTTGGTTCGAACAGTGCCGGTAACGGTGCGCCCTCGAACGTCGTGCGAGTCGCCGTGACACGGCCCCTACCGGCGGCCGTGACCGGGCTGACGGCTGTGCCCGGCGCGGTGGGTACGGCCCGGCTGTGCTGGGAGGCGGCCGAGGGTGCCGCGGAGTATGTGCTGGAGTACCGGGATGTGGCCGCGGGGGAGGCGTGGACGCTGATGCCGTACCCGATTGGCGATGTCTGCTACACGGTCGAGCAGCTTGCCGTGGGTCGTACCTATGAGTTCCGGATTGTTGGTTCGAACAGTGCCGGTAACGGTGCGCCCTCGAACGTCGTGCGGGTCACCGTGACGCGGCCCCTTCCGGCGGCCGTGACCGGGCTGACGGCCGTGCCCGGGTCAGGCACCGCCGAGCTGTGCTGGAACGCGGCGGACGGCGCCAACCGCTATCTCCTCGAGCATCGTGACGTCACCGCCGGGGAGGCCTGGGCGACGATGCCGTATCCCATCGACGGGCTGTGTTACACGGTCCGCCAGCTTCTGGGCGGCCACACCTACGAACTGCGGATCACCGGTTCGAACAGCGCCGGCAACGGCCCACCGTCGAACACCGTCACCGTCACGCCGACCGCCTGAGCCGCCGCGCCCCTCGCCGCCTCCCGCCTGGCTGCCGCACTGGTTCCGAGGACCGGCGTCGGCTGGCCACGCGGGGCGCTGGAAATCGCTGGTGGCCGGCCGGTCCTGGGAGATCGGGCCATGGGCCGTGGTGCCCGACGAGCGGGTTTTCGGCACCACAGCGCCTGGGAATCATGGCCGAAAACCCCGCGGGTCATGGCCAGCCGCCCGTCGGGGCCGTCCCGGTCACCGGTGACGAGGTCTCCCTCTAAAGATCGGGGTCGTCGTCGGGGCGGGCCAGCCAGGTGGCCAGGGTGTCGATGGCGGCGTCATGCTCGGGATGCAGGTCGACGAAGGTGCGCAGCGCGTCAGCCAGCCACTCGAGGGTGACGGTCTCCTCGCCCCGGCGCGCGATCAGTTCCTCGATCCCCCGGTCGGTGAAGTACATCGCCCGCTCGCTCTCCTTGCCTCGCCATCCCGTTGACCCGACCGGCTTGCGGTGCCCTGGGCCCACACGGGCAAACCCGGCGGCCACCGCTTTCGAACGACGGATCCGGCGGCCCGAAGACCGGCCCGCCGGATCCCGGCACACGATGCCTACCGGCGCCCCTCGGACGAAACTCCGCCCAGGTATCGACCCCGGAACCGATGGTCGCGCGGAGGAGGCGGCCTGCCTGCCGACGGCGTGGCTGACCGCCTCGGATGGTCTTCACCAAGGCCGGGCCGCTCGTCGTCGACGTCCGCCCGCTGCCGACGCCCATGCCTCCTTCGAGCGCGTGGCCCACGGTGAGTTCTTCGGCGAGCTCGTCCTCACCGTCTGAGCACGGGAGGCGAGCCAGGACGGCGCCGTCCGGATACCAGCCAGGGGCAGGAGCTCCCGCCCCGCCGGCTCAGTCCCGGTCGGGACGAGGCCGGAAGACGATCATGTTCACGTACCGGTCGCCGACCTTGGTGGCGACATGGCGTAGGTAGCCATGCCCGAACTGGTCCTTGATCGACTGCTGGTGCCCGACCAGATCGAACTCCGCCAGCGAATGCGAGCGGCCGTCCTTGAGCACGATGCCCTCGTAACCCCAGCTCTCGATCAGGCCAATAGTGTCGGCCGCCGGCGACCGACTGTCCTCGATCTCGACGATGAGCGTCGGCCGCCACCGCCGCACCAGTTTCTCCGCGCCTCGCAGGGCGGCGAGCTCGTGACCCTCGACGTCGATCTTGATGAGGCCCACATTGGCCACGTCCAGGCTGTCGAGCCTGATGGTCTCGACCTCGAGCGAGTGACCGTTGCCCTGTTGCTGCTGCAACGACGCCCTGCCCTCGGTGCCCTTGCCTCCCGGCGGCAGCCAGAGCGTCGCGGTTCCCGCCTCGTCCGAGGCCGCCGCGGTGATCACGGTGACGTTGTCGGGCGCCGTCCGCCGTACGAAGTCCGCGAGCTCCGGATTCGCCTCGACCGTGACCACCGATCGTGCCGCCCGCGCCAGCCAGTACGTCCACGGCCCGTACCAGGCGCCCACGTCGACGGCCGTCTGGTCGGCCGTGACGAACATCTTGACCAGATCGAGCATCGGCTCGGCCCGGCGGTGGGCGTAGGCGATGGCGGTCGCGAAGGCCCGGTCCGGGATCCGCTCGGCAATCGCACTGACCAGTGCCATGAATGTCTCCGTTCCAGCGCGGTTCCCCCGTCCACGGAGCCGCCGGCGCCGGCCGACGATCGCCGTGTCGGCGGCGCTCCCGGGAGCGGTTAAGGCCGAAGGGTTGGAGGCAGCCTAGTCGAGACCCGCCAGGAAGGTCCGTGGTGGCCGGATCTGGCTGCCCGGTGCCCTGACGGCGAAGCCGGGGCCCCCGGGGGGGGGGGGGGGGGGGGGCGCCGCCTTGCCGCCCGCTTGGGGGTGCTTGCAACTGCTTACTTTTGCAAGCACCCTTATCCTCTCACTGAATGTCAG
>NZ_JADWYU010000065.1 GCF_016786325.1 Frankia nepalensis
GGGGGGGGCCCCCGGGCCCGGGGGGCCGGGGGGGGGGCGGGGCGCCCCGCGCATGCGCGGCGCGACGCACATATCAACGCGACGTCACACAGCGTACGCACATCGGACCACGTTGTGGCATGAGTCGAGTTCCCCCACCGGACACTGATTGGACGCTCCAGGCGGCTCGGACGATGTCCGCCAGCCATCACTTCGCCGAGATCGGCACAGCACGGCCCTAGCCCTCGCGGCGGTACAAGATGACGCAGGTCACAACAAGACGTGCTATATCGGTGGCGAAAGCTCATCCGGTTGAGGCGGTCACGGGACGGTCGAGCACAAACAAGGGCAGTTATCCACAAGCAGAAGCATCCGGAGGCACCTCGCGTGGAAGAACTGGTACACCCTTCGTAGTCGGAGCGGAGGACCTGGCAACGAGCCGGCCTCTGACCGCGCGGCCGGCATGGCCGCTCGAGCGGAGATCCGGGGCTGGACAGCGGGGGACGAAAGGCGGACCGGCCGAAGCGGGCCTTCCCGACTGGCTTCGCCAGTCCGGCGAGGACCCCGGCGTGGCGACGGCGAAGCCGCGCGCGGCCGGCGGACGAGAGGAGTAAGGGACGTCCATGAACGACCGATTCCTGCAGCTCAGCGACGTGGCGGAGATCCTCAACATCTCGGCGTCGCAGACCTATGCGCTGGTCCGCAGCGGGGAGCTGCCCGCGATCAAGATCGGCGGCCGCGGCCAGTGGCGGGTCGAGCGCTCCGAACTGGAGGCGTACATCCAGCGCGCCTACGAGCAGACCAGGGCCTTCGTGCTGGCCAACCCCCTGACCCGCCACGAGCCCGTCCCGGAGGACTGAGCCGCTTCCCGTCCGCTCGGGCTGTGGGAGCCCGAGCTCGTACGCGGGCGGCGGCGCCCAGGCGGGCCGCCCCGCCAGCCGCGCGGCGCTCGGGCCCGTGGCGGCGGTGGGGCGACGGCGGCGCGACCGCGGCCCTCAGGCGGCGCGGCGCAGCACGGCGACCGCCGCCAAGGGGATCGTGCACAGGGCGACGTCGCGCGGCCGCCGGAACTCGCCCGGGGCGTGTTCGGCGAGGTCGACGAAGTCCGCCCCGACCCGGTCCACGGTGCCGCTGACCGTCCGTCCGTCGGACAGCGTGACCAGGCACCCCGACCGGTCCCTGGCGACCCCGCGCAACGCGTGGCGAAGGTCCAGCCGAGCGCCCACCCGGCCCTCGTGCCCGGGGGGCGCGGACTCGCCGAGCAGCCCACGGACCGCGAGCACGGACCGCGCCGGGACCAGGGCCTCCACGCCACCGGCGTCCTCGAGCAACAGCCAGTCCACTCCCAACGCGAGCAGCCGTCCGTCGACCGCGCCGCGTTCGGGCCCCATCGAGCCCGCGAGGTCGACCCGCACCCGGTACCCGACGGCCGGGCGCAGCCGGTCGACCAGCCGGAGGTACCCGGCCTCCCTGCGGCTCCGATCCGCGATTTCCAGGGCGAGCTCCGCCGCCTCGGCGGCCTCCCACTGTGCCTCGAGATCCGCGAACAGCGCCTCCCAGCGCAACCTCGCACCCCTTTCGACCGTCCCGACAATACGGACCGCGACCATTCTGTCGCCCACGGGCCGCGACTCGAGATCATCGTTTGCTATCGGGACAGACAACCAGGATTGACACCTTGCCACCAGAGCGCTACACAGGCAAACGCAGGCAAACGAAAGCTGTCAGAGCCGACAGCGCGCAGACACCTCGGGCGGACGTCACTTCCCCGGCCCGGACGGCCCACGGGGACGGACGGCGCCCGGACGGCGGCCGTCCGGGGGGACAACCTCCCCATCGATCCGAGGCGGGCCCAGAGTGTTCGCTGCTGAGGGAGCGGGCGCGACGGCCCACGGCTCGAAGCGAGGCGGGATGAGAGCAATCCGACGCGTGACGCGGTCCGTTCTCGGGATCGCGTTGGCGGGTGGCGTGGCGGCGGTCCTGATCGTCGCCGGCCCCGGGCTCGCCGACCTCCCGGCCGGCGTCTCCGACGTCCCCGACTGGTTCTCCGCCGCGCCCGAGCAGGCGCTGGTCACGGCCGTGGCGGCGGCGGCCTGGGCCTGCCTGCTCTGGCTGTGTCTGGGCGTGGTCGTCGGTTCGTTCGCGGCGCTGCCCGGGGCTGCCGGGCGCGGGGCCGGGCGGCTCGCCCGGTGGATGCTGCCGCGCGCGCTGCACCGCGCGCTCGAGGTCGGCCTGGGCCTGACGATCGTCGCGAGCAGCGCCAGCGGGCTGCTCGCCACCTCCGCGTCGGCCAGCGTCCTGCCCCGGGCCCCGGCCGCGGCCATGCCCGACCTAGGCCTTCCCTCGACGACCGGCGGGGCGATGCCCGACCTCTCGCTGCCGAGCACCACCAGGACCCCGGCGCCGCCCGCCCCGTCCTCCGCCGGCATGCCCGATCTGTCGCCGCCGGCCGCCCCCGGCCCAGCGGCCCCGCCACCGGCCCCAGCGCCAGCTCCAGCCCCGCCACCAGCTCCAGCCCCGCCACCGGCTCCAGTCCCGGCCCCGGCCCCGGCCTCCAGCCAGGCGCCCACCCAGAACCCGGCCCCGCCGCCCCAGCCCGCATCGACCCAGCCGGCTCCGCCTCCGCCAGCTCCGGCCCAGCCCACGTCGGCGCCTCCGCCGCCCAGCGCCGCCCCCAGCCCACCGAGCACTCAGGCGTCCCCGCCGGCCAGCACCAGCCCGGCTCCACCGCCGACCCCGGCCAACACCGCCACCCCCGCGCCCGCCTCCGACCTCCCGACCTCCAGCCCGACCTCCAGCCCGACCTCCACCCCGCCCCCCACCTCGCCGGCCGGGCCGACTCCGACGCCCGCGACCACGGCCTCCCAGCCGGCGGGCCTGCCCGACGGAACACCGATCGTGCCGCTGACCCCGCGCGTCCCTGACCAGGGCGACCCCTCGGTCACTCCGGGAACGGGCGCCTCCCCGCCGGCCCTGACCCCGTCGGCCCTGACCCCGACCACGCTGACCCCGATTCCCCTGACCCCCACAGCCACGCCCCCGCCGGCCATGTCCCCGCCGGCAACCAGCCCGACAGCGGAGCCTTCGGCCGCCTCGGCGTCGCCGGCTGGCCCGCCCAGCACGTCTCCGACCGCCCCGTCGCCCACACCGGGCTGGACCGTCGGCCCGACGGCCACGTCGGCGCCGACCAGCGCCCCGACTCCCTGGATACCGACGATCACCGACAATGCCTCGCCGCCGGCGGGCCCGGCCGCGGTCATCCGGCCGGTGGACGGGCCCGGCCAGGTCTGGCCGGACCTGTCGGGGCCGGTGACCGCGCCACCCCCGACCTACGCCGACCCGGTGGTGCCGCCAGCCCCGCGCGGGATCGGCGAGCCCGCCGGAGCCGGCTCCCTGGCCGGCCAGGGTGAGGTCGTGGTCCTCCGCGGCGACTCGCTGTGGACGATCGCCGCCCGCCACCTCGGCCCGGCCGCCACCGACGCCCAGGTCGCCTCCGAATGGCGACGATGGTGGGCAGCCAACCGGGACGTGATCGGCCCTGACCCGAACCTGATCCATCCCGGTCAGCGGCTTCGGCCGCCTCCCGGGCCCTGACCCCGCCCGGGCCGGCCGCCCGCGCGAGATGGCCGAAAGCCTTGAACCGCCGGCATCCCAGCCAGTCTGGCCGACTCACCGCCGGAGACCGAGCGTGACCACCATCCCCGCGTCGGACCAGCCTAGGCCGGTGCCGGCACTGCGCGGGCTGCCGGCCGTCATGACCGAGCCGCCCTATGACGACGGGCCGTCGCCCACCGCGCAGGCCGCCCGGCGTCCCGCTCTGCCCGGCATCCGGCGCGGTCCCGGCACCGGCGGCTCCGCACGGAGCCGGGGCGGGCGGCACGGCGTCGCCGCGGGTCGCGGACCCGGCGACGTCCGCCTGCCAGCGCCGCCGTCCCCCGATGGGGCCCTTCCCCGTGACCCGTTCCGCGCGACGGCGGACGACGCTCCAGCCCTGACCACGAAGAAGATCACCATGGCGCCCCAGGCCACCCACCAGACGGGGCGCCGCGCGCCGACCCGAAGCCAGCCGCGGATCCGTGACAGCCGGTTCCGGGAGATCCCAGGGCCGGCCGCGACCATCGTCGTCCGGGCGATCGTCGAGATGCTGGCCGGCGTCCGGCCGGTCTCACATCTGACCGGCTGGACCACCCCACGACTGCAGGGCGCGCTGGAACGGGTCGGCGGTCAGTACCCGGGCCGAGGCTCGGTGCGCAGCATCCGCATCGGCGAGCCCCGTCCGGGCGTCGCCGAGATCGCCGCGGTGGTCAACCGCGGCGACCGGGTCGCCGCCATCGCCCTACGGATGGAGTACACCGGCGGCCGCTGGCAGGTGACCGCCCTCCAGATCGGCTGACGCCGTCACCCGCCGCGCGTCAACCGCGGCGGGCCGGGTCGCCGTGGCAGCGCTTGTACTTGCGGCCCGAGCCGCACGGGCACGGAGCGTTGCGGGCAGGCCCCTTCGGGTCACCGCCGACGCCGTTACCCGACAGCCCGCCGCCTCCGCGCTCGTAGGAGGTGACCGGCTCGGCCCCGCCATCGACCGACGGCGCCGAATACTGCAGACCCCCGGTCGGACGGCGCGGTTCCAGCCCCTTGACGAACACCGGCGGCGGCGGAGCGGACTCGGGCGGCGGCGGGGCCGCCGGGGCCCGCCGCGCGGCGGCGGGCGCCGGGCCGCCCGCCCTGCCTGGCCGGGTACCGCCCGTGGCCTTCGCCGTTGACGGCCGGGCGGACGCCGGCGTCTCGGCCGACGGCTTCAGCGGGGTGAGCGGGGCCGGCGCCTGCAGGCTGGGAGCGGCGGGCGCCGCGGGCTGCTCGTCCCGGCCGGCGACCTGGACCTCGAGGTTGAACAGCAGCCGGACGGACTCTTCCTTGATGGCGTCCATCATGTTCTGGAACATGGCGTAGCCCTCGCGCTTGTACTCGACAAGCGGGTCACGCTGCCCCATCGCCCGCAGGCCGATGCCCTCCTGCAGGTAGTCCATCTCGTAGAGGTGCTCGCGCCACTTGGTGTCGAGCACGTTGAGCACGACGCGCCGCTCCAGGTCGCGCATCAGCGGCTCGCCGTCGGGGCCGTCCCCGAGCTCCGCCTCGCGCCGGTCGTAGGCGTCCTGGGCGTCGGTCTGCAGGTCCTCCACCAGCATCTCGGAGGTCAGGCCGTCACGGTCGTCGACACCTGGCGCCTCCACCCCGACCGGGTAAAGCTGGCCGAGGCCGGTCCACAGCGTGTCGAGGTCCCACTCCTCGGCGAAGCCCTCGGCCGTGGCGCCCTGCACGTAGGCGACGACCGTGTCGTCGACGAAGTGCCGGACCTGCTCGTGCAGGTCGGCCCCCTCGAGGACGCGGCGGCGCTCCTCGTAGATGACGGAACGCTGCGCGTTCATGACCTCGTCGTACTTCAGGACGTTCTTGCGGATCTCGTGGTTCTGGCCCTCGACCTGGCTCTGCGCCGACCGGATCGCCCGCGTGACGATCTTCGACTCGATCGGCACGTCCTCCGGGATCTGCAGCCGGTCCATGATCCCTTCGACGGTGGCGGCGTTGAACAGCCGCATCAGGTCGTCGCCCAGGGACAGGTAGAACCGGGACTCGCCGCTGTCGCCCTGCCGGCCGGCGCGGCCGCGCAGCTGGTTGTCGATCCGCCGGGACTCGTGCCGCTCGGTGCCCAGGACGTAGAGGCCGCCGGCCTCCAGGACCTCGTCGTGCTCGGTCGCGACGGAGGCCTTGGCCTTCTCCAGCGCCTCCGGCCAGGCCTCCTCGTACTCCTCGGGCGTCTCCCGGGGCGAGAGCCCCCGGGTGCGCAGCTCGGCCTGCGCGATGAACTCGGGGTTGCCGCCGAGCATGATGTCCGTGCCGCGGCCGGCCATGTTCGTCGCGACCGTGACGCCGCCCTTCCGCCCGGCCTCCGCGACGATCATCGCCTCGCGCTCGTGCTGCTTGGCGTTGAGCACCGCGTGCTTCACGCCCCGCTTGGTGAGCTGCTTGGACAGGTACTCCGACTTCTCGACGCTGGTCGTGCCGACGAGGACCGGCTGGCCCTTCTCGTGCCGGGCGACGATGTCCTCGACGACCGCGTTGAACTTCGCGACCTCGGTCTTGTAGACGACGTCGGCCTGGTCGGCCCGGACCATCGGCCGGTGGGTCGGGATCGGCACGACGCCAAGCTTGTAGGTACCCGCGAACTCGGCGGCCTCGGTCATGGCCGTACCGGTCATCCCGGACAGCTTCTCGTAGAGCCGGAAGTAGTTCTGCAGGGTGATCGTCGCCAGGGTCTGGTTCTCCTGCTTGATCTCGACCTTTTCCTTGGCCTCGATCGCCTGGTGCATGCCCTCGCTGTAGCGCCGGCCGTGCAGGATACGGCCGGTGAACTCGTCGACGATCAGGACCTCGCCGTCCGTGACGATGTAGTCCTTGTCCCGCTTGTACAGCTCCTTGGCCTTCAACGCGTTGTTCAGGTAGCCGACGAGCGGGGTGTTCACCGACTCGTAGAGGTTCTCGATGCCGAGCTGGTCCTCGACCTTCTCCACCCCGGTCTCGGTGATGGCGACGGTGCGCTTGCCCTCCTCGACCTCGTAGTCGGTGTCGCGGGTGAGGATCGGGGCTATCCGGGCGAACTCCGTGTACCAGCGGGTCGGCTGGTCGGCCGGGCCGCTGATGATGAGCGGCGTGCGCGCCTCGTCGATGAGAATCGAGTCGGCCTCGTCGATGATGGCGAAGTTGTGGCCACGCTGGACGAGCTCGTCGGCGCTCCACGCCATGTTGTCGCGCAGGTAGTCGAAACCGAACTCGTTGTTCGTGCCGTAGGTGATGTCGCAGGCGTACTGCTCGCGGCGCGCCGGCGGCGGCATCTGCGGGTGGATCACACCGACCGTGAGCCCGAGGAACCGGTGGACGCGGCCCATGTTCTCGGCGTCGCGCTGGGCCAGGTAGTCGTTGACGGTGATCACGTGGACGCCCTTGCCGGCGAGCGCGTTGAGATAGGCCGGCAAGGTGGAGACCAGCGTCTTTCCCTCACCGGTCTTCATCTCCGCGATGTTGCCGAGATGAAGCGCGGCCCCACCCATGATCTGGACGTCGAAGTGCCGCTGGCCGAGCGTGCGGCGCGCCGCCTCACGCACGGTGGCGAACGCCTCCGGCAGCAGCGAGTCCAGCGTCTCCTCGCCGTCGGCCAGGCGCTGACGGAACTCGTCGGTCATCCCGCGGAGCTCGGCGTCGGAGAGGCCGACGAAGTCGTCCTCGATAAGGTTCACCTGCTCGGCGATCCCGGTGAGCTTGCGCAGGATCCGTCCCTCGCCGGCGCGCAGGACCTTGTCAAGTAGCACGGGTTGGACTCCTCCGGCTGGCGTGTCGACACTCTGCTGTTTGCGGCCAACTGGGGGCCCTGCCGACACCACGATGCTAGTCCTTCGGCGGCACCCGATCGGAACCCACGACGCGCCCCGGCGCGAGCGTTGCCGCGAAAACCCATCGACCGGCACCGGCACCGGCGGCATGCTGGGGCCGCGCCGGGGCCAACCGCGCCTGTCCCCTCTTTCCGCCAGGAGTAGTCGATGTCCGCACTCGAGCCGGTCGAGATCACGGCGGGGGCGCTGCACCTGCGGCCCTGGCGGCCGGACGACGCCGACGCCGCGTTCGAGGCGTGCCAGGACCCCGAGATCCAGCGGTGGACCTCGGTGCCGTCGCCGTACCGGCGCTCCGACGCCGTCGAGTTCGTGTCCGAGCGGGCCCCGCTCGGCTGGTCCACCGGCACGTCCGCGACGTTCGCGGTGGTGGACGCGACCTCCGGCGGGCTGCTCGCCTCGGTCGGCCTGCAGGACCTGCGGGACGCGGCGGGGCTACCGGGGGCCGGGGCGGGCGGGGACGGCGAGGTCGGCTACTGGTGCGCGGCCCCGGCCCGCGGGCGAGGGGTCACCACCGACGCGGTGCGGGTGCTCTGCCGCTGGGGCTTCGGCGCGCTGGGGCTGGCGGTGATCCGCTGGCAGGCGCTCGTCGGCAACGAGCCGTCCCTGGCGGTCGCGCGCGGGGCGGGGTTCCGCCTCGACCCGGAGCCCCGGCCCCTCCCGCATCCCCGAGGCGGCGTCGCCGACTACTGGACCGGCACCCTGACGCCGTAGCGGGGGCGCTGGCCAGCGGACCGGTGACGATTGCCTCGCGCCAGACGAGGGTAACGGGCGTCACTTCGGGCAGGGGTTTGGTGTGATCTGCCAGGACTCCGGAGAAACGGACAGATGACGCTTTACATGGCACCCCGCCATAGCCCTGCCAATTCTCTTGATTCTTCGCCAAGGGACCTGTGAGAGTGAGAAGTGAGTTGACCAGTTTCCACGCCGCTCCGCGGCACCCCTGATCACGTGAGTTCACGTCGATCAGGGGAAGGCGGACCGGCGGGAACCCCTCGCGCACAGGGTGAGCCATGATCGTCAAAGGTTTGCCTGTCTGGGGTTGCCAGCGCCGACCGTGACTCTCTCTCCGCGCCGACAGCACTGACGCCAGGTTCGCTGAAGGGAACGTCATGTCCGAGATCCGAAGCTCCAGGTCCGACGGTGCGTCCATGTCCAGAAACGGCTCATTCCAGGGCCTCGACTCCGCGACCCTCAACCGCGCGCTGGCCGGGGTACGCGCCCCGCAGGTCGCCGCCGCGCACCAGGCCCACCTCCGTCACGACGCCTCCGTCGCCGGCCGGCGACGGGCTGCCATGTCCGCCACGGTGGCCGCCCGCCGGCGCACCAACTTCCTGCTCGGCGCGCTGGACGGCCTGCGCCGGAGCGCCGGCGGCGCCACCAGAGCCCGCGGCTCGAGCGGCTCGACCGGATAGACACCCGCGCGGCGCCGCCGGGGGCCCCCCGCGGGCCCCCGGGGGGGGGGGGGGGGGCCCCCCCCCCCCCCCCCCCGGGGGGGG
>NZ_JADWYU010000144.1:0-60126 GCF_016786325.1 Frankia nepalensis
CCACACCCACGTCCGAGCGGGCAAGGGCCACTGGGGTCATTCTGGCGCGCCCATAGTTACGTTCATTTCCGTTCCAGATCTGCCCGGGCGCCGCCCGCCTCCGCCCGGTCACGGTCGTGGGGTGGCGCCCGGCCGTGGGCGTCGCTGTCAGCGCGTGGTTGCCGGCGGCGTGAAGTGCTCGGCCAGCGGGCCGACGCGCAGGCCGCGGGCGGCGCAGTCGTCGAGCAGGGCCGGCAGCGCGCCCAGGGCCGAACGCCACGACAGCGGGGCCGAGGTGCAGTCGCAGTCGTGCAGCAGGACCGTGCCACCCCCGGCCAGGTCCCGGCGAACCGTGGCCAGCACCGTGGCGGGCGTCGCGCGGCGGGTCCAGTCCCGGCCCCAGGCGGTCCACAGCACCGGGCGCAGGCCGAGCCGCCGGGCCGCCGTCAGGGCCCCGGCGCTGAGCACCCCGTACGGCGGGCGGAAGAACAGCGGTGACCGGCCGGTCACGTCGGTGACCAGGTCGCGGGAGCGCGCCAGGTCGTCGGCGAGTGCCCATGGCGTCCGGAACGTCGTGTACCGGTGCTCCCAGCCGTGGACGGCGACCTCGTGGCCGGCGGCCACCAGCTCGCGGCCCAGGCCGGGCGCGCGGGCCAGCATCGGGCCGAGCACGAAGAACGTCGCCCGGGTGCCGGTCGCCGCCAGTGCCTCCAGGAAGTGCGGCGTGGAGGCCGGGTCCGGCCCGTCGTCGAACGTCAGCGCGACGTGGTCGGCGCGCCCTATGCCGGCGAGCCCCGGCAGCAGCCGCGCCCGCAGCGCCGGCCAGGAGGCGAGCGCGGGCCCCGCGTGCGCGACGGCCACGGCGGCCGCGGCGGTGAGGGCCACCGCGGCGGCCTGTGACCCGGAGGCGCGCGGCCCGGAGGCGCGCGGCGGATCGCTCACCGCGGCCGGCGTTGCCGTTGGCCTGCCACCACATCTGTGTAGCCCAGGCATGACCTGGTCGCCAGGCCGGTCATGCGCACCGCCGGGCACCCCGCCGCCGGAAGGGCTCCCGGGCTGTCGCCCTTCGCTGTCACCCCACTGCGGCGATCAGGTGCGGGAGCATCCCGGCCGGGCCAGCCACCGCCGGTCCGGGCCCGGGCGGTCCGCCGTGGATGGGAAAGACCCGTTTCGGGTGGTCAGCCACGGATGAGAAGGACGACGGCGGCGAGGACCAGGCCGAGGGCGATCGAGGCGAGGCCGACGTCGAGCCGGTGCTCACGCAGGACCGGGAGATGGTGGTCGACCGAGAAGCGGCCTGGGCCGGTCAGGGCCAGGGCCGCGCCGCCCATGGCGAGGACCACCTCGTACTCGATGCCGCCAGAACCGTAGAGGCTGCCGCTCCACACCACCGCCATCGCGTTGATCATCACTCCGAGGATCGCGGCGCCGGCGAGTGGCGTGAGCAGGCCCAGCACGAGGCCGGCCCCGCCCAGGGCCTCGGTGAGCCCGGCTACGACGGCGAACAGCCGGCTCGCCGGGAAGCCGGCCCTGTCGAACGACGCGGCGACGCCGTCGAGCCCGCTGCCTCCGAACCAGCCGAACAGTTTCTGGGTGCCGTGACCGAACATGATCACGCCGATGGTGGCGCGCAGCAGGAGGAGGCCGAGGTCACGCCCGGACCGGGCTGGCCGCGTTCGCGCGGTGCCCGGGTGCCCCGAGCCCAGGCGCCACAGGTCCGGGTGCCACAGGGTGGTGCGCGGTCTGGTGCGCGGACTGGTCTGCGAACTGGTGCGAGGTGTGGTCACGGGAGCTCCTGACCGCCCGGGCGGCCGCCCCATGGCTGGGCAGCGCCCGCCCAGGTTCTCCGTCTGTCCGGCGTCTCGCCTGTCTGGCGTTGCTCACCTTATGTATCCACTCGATTACCACAATACGCTGGCGGGTGACGGTCCCGCGGTGGTCGAGGGCGCCACGGACCTGGCGGCGCTGGGGGAGCGCGAGTTCGCCGGGGCACGGACGACGAGGCGCCCGGAATGCCGGCGATCGGCCGTACGCGCTCCTTGACGCCCGGCCGGGGCGCACGATGGGTCCATGGCGGTCGACGACCTCGCGGACAGGGTGGCGCCCGGGCAGTGCCCGTTCACCGTGGAACGGCCGGTGATGCGGCAGCGCTGGGAGCGGCTGGCGTTCCTGCACTGGCGCTACGAGCCCGACGTGGTGCGGGTGCTGCTGCCGCCGGGGCTGGAGGTCGACACCCATCACGGTCAGGCGTGGGTGAGCCTGGTGCCGTTTCTCATGCGGGTGTCGACCGGGAGGCACGGGCGCCGGGTGCCCGGGGGAGTCTTCCCGGAGACCAACGTGCGTACCTATGTGCGCGACGCCGCCGGCCGGCCGGGGATCTGGTTCTTCTCGCTGGACGCTGCCCGGCTCGGGGCCGTCGTGGTCGCGCGGACCACCTACCGGCTGCCCTACTTCTGGTCGGCGATGCACGTGGACCAGCGCGACGACACCCTGACCTACACCTGCCGGCGGCGCTGGCCCGACCCGCGGCCGGCGGCCAGCCGCGTCGTCGTCCGTGCCGGCGAGCTGATCTCGCATGGCGACCTCGACGCCCGCGATCACTTCCTCACCGCCCGCTTCCGGCTGTTCAGCCCGGTACGCTCCGGCCCGCCGCGCACCGCCCGCGCCTGGCACGAGCCCTGGCCCCTGTGGAGCGCCGAGCTGCTCGAGCTCGACGACACCCTGGTCACCGCGGCTGGCCTGCCCGCGCCGGAGGGCGACCCGCTGGTGCACTGGTCCCAGGGAGTCGACGTGCGGATCAGCCGCCCCGAGACCTGACCGGCCCCTCCGCCCGGACGGCCCTCGGCCGGCAACGGTCGCAGCCTGCCGCCGGCCGGCCGGACGGCGTCGGATTCGAAGCTCACGAGTCCCCGCGACGGAGACGGGTGAAGTGGGTGACGGTGTCCTGCCAGCGAGCCTGATTGGCGTCCTGGCAGGATGGCGGCATGGAGCGTGTGCTTGGAATCGGTGGCTATTTCCTGCGGGCCGCCGACCCGGCGGCCCTGAGCGCGTGGTATCGCGACTGCCTGGGTTTGGACGCGGACGGGAACGGTCTGTGGAGCCAGGAAGCCGGGCCGACGGTGTTCGCGACGTTCGAGGCCGAGAGCGACTACTTCGGGTCCCGCGCCCAGCGGACCATGCTCAATTTCCGGGTCCGTGACCTGGACGCGATGCTCGCGCAACTACGCGCCAAGGGCGCGGACGTCGTCGAGGAAACGCAGGACATGGCGGGTGTCGGTCGATTCGGCTGGGTCACCGACCCCGCGGGCAATCGGGTCGAGCTGTGGCAGCCCGCGTGACCACGTCGTCACGCGGGTACCGCTCCGGGAACTGGATCGAGTGCCCGTTTCGCGCGCGCCACACGCCGTGCGCCGACGGGATTCTTCCGCGGACCTCGGCGTCCTTCTCATGAACTGGATTTGTGGCCGTGGCCACGAGCGGTCCGCCGGCGCCAGCGCGACGGACGAGATCAGGGATGTCCCGCCGTGCGGCGTGTCGCCCAAATGACATCACGGCGAAGATCGAACTCGGGCGCCGCGGGCGACAAGCCCGACGGGCCGTGACCACATTCAGGTCTCATACCTGACAGGCGCCCGCTCGCTTTCCGGTGCCCACGCGCCCTTTGACCGGTTACCTTCGGTCTCAGGGGGCGATCTCGCCCGAATCGGCTGTTGGGGAGATCGTGTCAGTCTTCGTGCGGCTGCTCGGCCCTGTGGACGTGATGCTGGAAGACACCGTGCGGCCGGTGCCGGGCCTGCGCCGCAAGGCCGTCCTGGCCCGACTGGCGCTGCGGCCCGGCGAGGTGGTCAGCACGGACCTGCTGATTGACGCGGTGTGGGACGGACAGCCCCCGGCGACGGCGGTGAACACTCTTCAGCGGCATGTGTCCTACCTGCGGCGCATCCTCGGCGCGCCGGACGCGATCCGTGCCCAGGCGCCGGGCTACCTCCTCGGGGTCACCGCCACGGACCTGCGCCAGGCAGAGGATCTGATTGAGCGGGGCCGCGGAGCCGCGACACCAGCGGATGGCCTGGCCGCGCTGGAGCAGGCCCTTGAGCTCTGGCGAGGGCAACCCCTGATTGATGTCGCCGCGCTCAGCTGGTTCTCTCACGAGGCCGACCGGCTGGAACGCATGCGGCGGGCCGCCGAGCAGGCGGCGGTGGAATGCCGCCTGGCGCTCGGTCAGCACGCCACGCTGATACCGGAGCTCGCGAAGCTGTGCGAGCAACGCCCCTTCGACGAGGACCAGCATGGCCAACTGATGGTCGCCCTCTACCGAGGTGGCAGGCAGGCGGAGGCGCTGTCGGTCTTCCACCAGCTGCGGGCACGGCTGATGGACGAACTCGGCATCGACCCGAGCGGGCCGATCCGTGACCTGCACGCGGCGATCCTGCGTCAGGATCCCGGCCTCGACCTCCCACCGGCGCCGGCCTCCCCCGGACCGCCGGTGAGCGGGTCCACCCACCTCATCGAGCGGGCCGAGGAGACCGCGCTCATCGACCAGGCGCTCAGCCGCGCACTCGACTCCCGAACCGGACGAATTCTGATCTTCGAGGGGCCCGCGGGAATCGGCAAGACGAGCCTGCTCGACCTGGCCAGGAAACGTGGCTCCGTTCTGGGGTACACCGTCGTGTCGGCGCGTGGGACGGATCTGGAGACCGACTACGGCTGGGGGTGCGCCCGGCAGCTCTTTCACCGCTACGGCGAGGCCGAAAGCGCCATCTCGCCGTTTCCGCCAGCCGACCAGGAGGCATCAGGCGGCGAGTACCAGCCGATCACGTCGCTCTTCTGGCTCGCGTGCGACCTGGCGTCGAGGAATCCCCTGATGATCGTCCTCGACGATCTGCAGTGGGCGGACACCCCATCGGTCCAGTTCCTGGCGTTCTTGGCCTCCCGCCTCGACGCCCTGCGTATCGTGATTGTCCTTGGGCTCAGACCCGGCTACGAACGCATCGGCAGGTTCGTCTCGTCCATCGCGGGACTGCCTTACAGCAGCACGGCGGTGCCGCGCCCGCTCAGCCCGCAGGGCTGCGTCGAGCTTCTCGCCGAGGTGATCGATACGCCCGATCCGGAGCTCGCCGACCGCTGTCAGGCCCTCACCCGCGGCAACCCCTTCCTGATGAAGGAACTGGCCCTGTCTCTGTCCGCGGCCGGCGGCGACCTGACGAAGGCGTTGCCCGAAGGCTCGCCCACCGTCCACCGCTTCGTGGCGCGGCAACTGCGCTACCTGCCCCCGTTCTCGGTCGAGGTGGCCCAGGCCCTCGCGGTGCTGGGCGACGGGACCGGCAGCGACTGGTTGGCGACGATGACGAGGACCTCGGCTCAGGACGCGCTCCACGCGCTGCCACCACTGGTGTCGAGCCAGCTGGTCGTCGCCGAGGGCATTCCCGTGCGTTTCTCCTTCGGCCATCCGTTGATCCGCGACAGTGTCTACGAATCGATTCCCGCCGCGCAGCGAACCGAACTGCACCTGCGCGCGGCCCACGCGGCCATGGGAGCCCACGACCCGATCAGGGCCGCGACCCATCTGCTGCGCGTTCCGCCCGGCTACGGCACGTACGACCCCATACCGATCCTCGCCGAGGCGGCGGACATCAGCCTGGCGAAGGGCTCGGTGAACAGCGCGGTCACCTTCCTGCGCCGGATCATGGAGGCGGACCTGGGCGAGCGCCGGACCGAGATGCTGACGCGCCTGGGCTCGGTCGAGGCGCTCGTGGACCCCAGTTCGGCCATCGAGCACCTGTCCGAGGCCCTCGCCCGGTCACCCGGCCCCGAAGCCCGCGCGCGGGTCGCGTGCGGGCTGGCCTCCACGCTCTGGATCGCCGGCCGACCCCGGGAGGCCGCCCGTGTCTGCCTGGCGGCGCTCGAACGCGACCGCGGCATAGCGGACGACACCCGGCAGTTCCTGCGGGGCTGCCTGGCCATGGTGGCGTACGGAACGCGGCACGGCACCGACCTCATCGGGCTGATCGACACCTATCAGGACGAGACGACCGGCGCCTCGATCGGAGGAAGAGTCCTCGACGCGGGCATGGCGCTACACCACATGCATCAGAACCGTCGCGACGACGCGGAGCGCCGGGCTCTGAGCGCCCTCGCCGGCGACCGCCTGATCCACGAGCCGATGGCGGCCGGAGCGTCCTTGACCTGCGCCTGGTACGCGCTGGTGCCATGCGACTCACCGGCTCTGCTGCCGTCCATCGAGAACGCGCTCGACCACAACCGCCGGTCGGGCTCGTTGAGCGGACTGTCCGGCGCCCTCTACCTCCGCTCGGAGGCGATGTACGCCCAGGGCCACCTCAGGGACGCGCTCAGCGATGCCTGGGAGGCATGGGAGGTCAGTGACATAGCCGGCGTTCGGCTCGGCGGATCGTTCATCGCGAGTGTGCTTCTGCGGACCCTGGCCGCGCGCGGCGAGTTCGACCGGGCGGTGGAGATCCTGCGGCAGACGAAGGCCAGGCACGCCACCGGCGTCACTCCTGTGCTCTACGCCCCAGGAGAGATCGCCCTTCATCTCGCGATGGGCCAGACCCGGCGCGCGTTGGCCGCGGCGCTCGCGACACGCGACCAGTGCGCGGGACGCATCTTCAACCCGGTCGTCAGCGACTGGCGGGCTCCGCTGGTCCGCTGCTACAGCCTGCTCGGACGCGAGGACGAGGCACGGGCGACGGCCGAGGAACTGCTGTCCGCGTCGAGGGAGTGGGGCACGGCCCGTGCCGTGGGACGGGCGCTGCGCCATGCCGCCGTCGTCGAGTCCGGTACCCGTGAGCTCGAGCTGCTCGAGGAGTCCGTCCGGCTGCTGGACACCACCAAGGCGGCCCTCGAACAGGCCACCTCCCTGTACGCCTTCGGGAATGCCCTGAATCGTTGCGGCCATCCGGTGGAGGCGTGGCGCCGGCTGGGCGCGGCGTTCGATCTGGCCGAGTTCTGCGGCGCCCGCCTGCTGCGGGACGCGATCGGCTCCGCCCTGCGCCGCGCCGGCGAAGCGCCGCTGACACCGGCGGTGATGGCGGCTCTGTCCCCCACCGAGACGAAGGTGGCGGACCTCGCGGGCCGCGGCATGTCCGCCCGGGAGATCGCGGAGGAGCTGTACCTGACCGTGGAAACGGTGCGGCAACGGCTCGCGGTCATCGAACGCAAACGAGCGGGCACGAGCGGGCCGTCGGCTGCCCGATAGGTCGGGCCACGCCCCGCCGGCGATTTCGAGTACCGGGTCCCCGGCTCCGGGCCTGAGCGGCCGCCCATAGACACGTCGAGGCGCGCCGACGGGTGCGGAAATCCTCGCCGCACCCGTCGACTCAGGCCCGCGCGCAGGGCCGTGGCAACCCGTGGCTGGATGTCCCCATCGCCTCACCCGTGCCCGCCAGGAAGATCCCGCCGGTGCTTCTCCGACGCCGGGGGCGTCGACGGTCATCGTTCGCCCGTGATCTCGGTCCCAGTCGCCGTCGGGACCAGCGCGGCGTTGCGGCGGGTGAGCAGAAGGAGCTCGTCGAGCAGCGCGAGGCCGCCGCGATGGGCAACGAGCCCCGTATCCGGAAGCAGCTCAGGGGTGTAGGTCCGGCGCGCGATCGTCAGATGTTTTCCGCGGAAGACGACCAGGGCGCGCAGCGAGCGAGCAAGCTCCCTCGCGCTGGAGGTGACCGCGGCGGCGGATCGCGCGGGGGAGCCGCCGACCTCCGCCAGCGCGGCCGCGGTCCGGGTCACCAGGGAGGGCCGGTCGGCGAATTCCTCATAACAGCGCCTCCACTGGGGAAGCCCATACTGCGCCACGCCTCGCCAGTAGTCCCGATATCCGGATGTCGCGTGGTCGGACGCCCACAGCTGAAGATCGATCAGCGGTACCGGCACATGCGCCGCCGCCGGTCCGACGTAGCTGCCGTCGCCCACCCGTACCTTGCTCACGAAATACGGGCGCATGGTGAGCGCGAAGAACTCCGGCGTGACATTCGCCGTCACGGAGTCGATGGAGTCCTCGAGCGCCAGCAGTGTCTCGGCCAACTGCTGGGCGCCCTGGGCGAAGTCCGGTTGCCGCGGATCGAGTTCCGCCAGGCGCGAGCCGGCCTCGATGGCGGCCGCGAGCGCGGGCATCGGCTCCCGAACCGACGCGACGAGCGCGCGCTCCATGGGCTCACCGGTGAAGAGGCGCTCCCGTGCTCCGACCGGGTTCCACGTGCAGTAGTGATGCACCGTGTCCCGCGGGATCATGCCGGTACGCGCGCCGAGCGCGAGCAGGACGGGCTCGGCTTCTCGGACCGTCTCGACCGGCTCCGCGCCGTGCCGGCGCAGCGAGCCGACGATCAAGCCGAGGTCCCGCATCGCGGCGAGTGACTCGGGCAGCGAGAACCCGGCGAGACGGTCGTCCGCCGGAAGCGAGTCACGCAGCAGGGATGCCAGCGCGTCGACGTCGGCGCGGGCGTTCATTTCCCACAGCCGAGGCAGACGCGAGTCGACGTCGAGCGGATCGAGAGCGGTCACCGCGGCGGGGCTGACGTCGAGCGTGACGATGTCCGTCGTGGTCATCGTCAGACCCTCGCGATCCCGACGGCGGGCGCGGACATCCCTGCCAGGGCCTGTTCGCCCAGGTCGTCGTACGGGTATTCGACTCCGTGCCGTCAGGGGAACAGGTGGAGGTTCCACGTGTTGAGGCAGTTGGCGTAGAGCGCGAGCGGCCACAGGACCCGGATGAACTCGTCCTTCGTGCGTGTCTCCCGAACGGCCAGCAGTGTGCGTTCCGTGTAGTCCCGCAGCTTCTCGAGCCCGCAGTATCCGAGGAACTCCGCCGGCGTGTGGACGAAGTTCGGTGTGATCAGCTGAAGTGCCTGCAGGGTGAGGTCAGGACGCTGACCGAGCCGGATGAGGCCGTTCAGCGCGCAGTAACCGAGGGGGCGCGTCTCCCCGTTGACGAAGACCTGGGTACTGAAGTACTGGTCGCGCGACCCGGCCCGGCTCCTGATCCGCCCGGTATGAATGTCGAGCAGTTCCTCGGGCGGGTACAGCCAGATGCGTTCGGTCTCACCGATGATCTCCTCCACCAGTTCCTGGAGCCAGGCCCGTGAAAGCGCGGGGAGGCGGGGGAGCCGGCCGACCGGAGTGGGGTCGTCCTTTCGGTGGACCCGCACCTCGACGACCTCCTTCGAGGTGTAGGCGGACTCCCAGCAACGAGCGCCAGCCTCCTTCAGGAGGGCGATGTCCTCCGCGCGCACCCGTCCCACGGGTGCCGCCGGCAGATACTCGGAGAGCGGTCCGTACTTGATCCCCACGTGCTGGAGCTGGGAGAGGAAGATTGTTCCGTCGGGCTCCTTCGTGCGGTCCGCGACCCGCATCGTCGGCTCCGTGTAGATGAGCTCCGGATGCGGGACCAGGTGATACAGATGGTCGCCGGAGACCAGAGCGTGGTTCTGGAGGCTGTTGTAGGGGAGCTTGGACCACAGCAGGTCGACGAGGTTGGGATTGCGCTCCTCGTCCAGGTCCGCGGTCACGCGGATGCCCGCGGGCCGCCACTCGATCTCTATCTGACGCATCTGACACCGCACCTTCCGAGCGGGTGGCTCCCGCGCCGGCACCTAGTGATCACGGGACGAGTGAGTCCAACTCCGGCATGAGGACGACGGTCTCGTCCGCCGTGGGTTCCGTGCGCGCGACGACCCCGACGATCGCGGCGGTCGCGCTGCGGTTCACCGACACGTGTGGACAGCCGGGCGGAACGTAGATGAGGTCTCCCGGGCCGACCTTCATGCAGTTCTCCAGCCGCTCGCCCCACCACATCTCGGCCTCGCCGCTGACCACATAGAGAACCGACTCGTGCCCACCGTGCCGATGAGCCCGGGCGCGACCGCCGGGCGGGATGGTCACCTCGTGCATGCTGATACCCGTGGAACCGGCCGTTTCGCTCGTGATCCCCACCCGGTAGGGAAGGCCTCCCCTCGTCTCAAAGGTCGAGACGTCGCGAAACACCTTGCACTCGAGGGCCACTGAAAAACCTCCACATGGAGCGGAACTGGCGGGGTGAGGGGCCACCGGTCATCGCGCGCGACTCCGGTATCGGCAATCGTGATGAAAGCTCGCGGGTTCCGGAATCCGTCGACCGCCCTCTCGTCGAACGGGATCTCCCGGTCGGTCGCCTCCTGGAGCACAATCGAGAAGTCCATGAAGCGCGGTGACTCGACTACCGGTTGTCGACCAGCTCCAGGTCGTCATCCAGCTCGACGTCGGCACGGGATCCCGCGGCCAGGACGCGACGTCGTCGCCCACGAGTTTCCGCCCTCGCACCCCTTAGATGGATTTGGCGGCTCCGGCGCCCCGACCTATTTAAACGGCTTGTCGAGGTGTCCGTCGCAACGCTTTCGGCGTTTCTTCTGCCACTTCAGCACCGTGCGCTGAAACCGCGCTGATGTGTCACTGAAACCCGGCGCGGACGCCGCCGAACCGAACGAGTTTGAAAACACCAGGGAAACGAGGCGCATTCAACGCCCTCGTAACCCAATATTTACCCGGCGTTGCGTCGACCAGCGTGACGACGAGGTCGGAGGCTGTTCCGGGCCTTGATCCCGGGCGTCCACCCGGCGGTGAGGCGCCGGGTAGACGCCCGGGCCCGGCCAGCGCGACGAGAGCGCCCGCGACGGCGGTGAGCGCGCTGGCGCGCGCCGCGTGGGGATCGTCCGGGGCGCGGGGCCGCTCGGGACGGGCGCGGGGAATGCGGCTGACCGGCGTGCCCTTGAGCTGAAGGTGAGTGGCGTTGAGGGTTCGCTTCCGTTGGCCGTGTTGGACTTCGTCGGGATCGAGCACGGCGAGAGCCCGAGCGCGGCGATCGCCGGCGCGGTGAGCATCGCCCAGTCCGTCGAGGCGGCCGGGTACCGGCGGTACTGGGTGTCCGAGCACCACAACATGACCAGCCTGGCGTGCAGCGCCCCGGAGCTGCTGACCGCGCACGTCGGCGCGCACACGTCCCGGATCCGGGTCGGCGCCGCCGGGATCATGTTGCCCAACCACACGTCGTTGAAGGTCGCCGAGACGTTCCGGACGCTGCTGGCGATGTACCCAGGGCGGATCGACCTCGCGCTCGGCCGCGCGCCGGGCACCGATCCGCTGACCGCGCATGTGCTGCGCCGAGGGGTGTCCACCGACCCGGGCGCGGAGTTCCCCGCGCAGGTCGGGGAGCTGCTGGCCTTCCTCGGGGACGGCTTCCCGGCCGGGCACCCCTACGCGCAGCTGGTGGCCGCTCCGGTGCTCGACGAGCGGCCCGAGCTGTTCGTGCTGGGATCGAGCCCCTACGGCCCACGGTTCGCCGCCGTCAACGGTCTGAGCGCGGTGTTCGCGCATCACATGAGTCCCGACCTCGCGTTCGAGGCGTTGCGCGCCTACCGGCGCGAGTTCACCGCCCGGAGCGAAGGCGCGGCGCCGTACTCGGCGATGTCCGTGCTGGCCTTCGCGAGCGCGGACGAGGAAGCGACGCTCGAGTTCGCGGCGGCGTGGACGCTGACCATCCAGAACATCAGCCGCGGCAGACGTGAGCCGCTGCGACCGGAGGACGTCCGCGAGTTCGCCCGGTCGGCGCGGTTCCGCGCGGCCCGCCACGACGACGGCCGGATGGTCGTCGGCGAGCCGAAGGCCGTCGCCGAACGACTCCTGGAGATGAAGCGGGACGCCCAGGTCGACGAGATCGTCGTCGTCACCCCGAGTCTGGACCGCGATCGCCGCAAGGCCAGCTTCACCGCCCTGGCCGAAGCCTGGCGCCACACGATGTGAACAGACGCCGAGGCTTGTTCGTCCCGGGATATCCGTGGGATGCCCGGGTCCGCGCTCAGCTTGCCGCGGTCACGCTCGAGGTCGCCGGCCGGCCCGCGGCCAGGCTTCGCCGTCTCGCTCGCCGGTCGCTCGGTCCAGGCTGACAGGCCGAGGATTCTCTCGCGGGCCGGGTGCCCGGGTCAGTCGGGCGCCGGCCGCGGCGTCGGCGCGCCGGACGTGTAGAGCCGGGTGACGACCTCCTCGATGGGCGGCTCGCGGATCGACAGGTCCACCAGCGGGTAGCGGGCGGCGATCTCGGCGACGAGCGGCGCGGCGCTCGCGGTGGCGGGGAACGCGAGCCACTGGCGGGGCCCGTCGACCCGGATCACCCGTGCCCCCGGCGTGGCGACGGACAGCGCGGGGAGCGGCTCGGCGAGGTCGACGACCAGGGTGCGGTCGCCGCCGAGGCGCTCGCGCAGGACGGCCAGCTCGCCGTCGAAGCCGAGCCGGCCGTGGTCGATCACCAGGACCCTGCGGCACAGCTGCTCGATGTCGGCCGTGTCATGCGTCGTCAGCATGATCGTCGTGCCGTTCTCGCGGTTCGTCTCGGCGAGGAACGCCCGCACCGCCGCCTTCGACACGACGTCCAGCCCGATCGTCGGCTCGTCGAGGTAGACGATCGCCGGGTCGTGCAGGAACGCGGCCGTCAGGTCACCGCGCATCCGCTGCCCGAGCGAGAGCTGACGCACCGGGGTGTCCAGGAACGGGCCCAGGTCGAGCATCTCGACGAACCGGCGCAGGTTGGCCTGGAACCGGTCGTCCGGGATCCGGTACAGGTGGCGGGCCAACGCGAAGCTGTCCCGCAGCGGCAGGTCGTACCACAGCGTCGAGCGCTGCCCGAACACCACGCCGATCCGGCGGGCGAGCGCGATCCGCTGCCGGGCCGGATCGATCCCGGCGACCCGCAGGCGGCCCGAGGTCGGGGTGAGCACCCCGATCAGCATCTTGATCGTCGTGCTTTTCCCGGCGCCGTTGGGGCCGAGGTAGCCGACGATCTCGCCAGCCCGCACGGTGAACGACACGTCCCGCACCGCCGCCACGTCGACCCGCTCGCGCCGCAGCCGCCGCTCGCCGCGGCGGCGCTGCACGAACGTCTTCGTCGCCCCGGCCACCTCGATCACCACGTCGTCCTGGTCGGTCACCGTCAGCTCCCCGTGCTTCGATGGCGGCGGTCGCCGGCACGCCAGGCCAGCGTCGCGAGGGCGGTGGTGACGAGCGCGACCAGCGGCGAGGCGAACCGGAAGCGAGCGGCAGGCCGAACGCGGGCCTCAAGACGGGGGTTCGCGGAGGTTGGCCGGTCCAGAGGGCGGTGGATGCGTCGCGACTACTCGCGGATGACGTCGTCGAGGGTGGTGGCGGTGACGGCGCGGCGGAGCCAGATGTCGAGCTGGTCGAGGTCGGTGCAGGCGATGATGCGTTCGCGGGCGTCGTCGGGCACGTGCACGCGGCGGATCTCCAGGATGGTCAGCAGGTCTTCGGCCTTGCCCTCCGCCTTGCCTTTGGCCTGGAGGTCGCGGAAGATCTTGCTGCGGTACTCGCGCTTGACCATGGTGGCCATGTAGTCCTCCCAGAGTGACCTGAGCGCCTCGGGTAGCCCGGCCAGGACGATCTCATGATACTTCTCGCCCATCTCGGGGCTGAGTGTCTGCATGCCTTCGGCCAGCGCGGGGAAGGCCTGCCGCGCCTTCGTGCGGTGCCAGAGCATGGAGAGCAGGGCGACCGCGGGATGGTTTTCTTAAGGCCTTGAGAGTAAAAGTTTCGCCGGAACTCCTTCCTTTGGTGGTCAGTTCCCGGTGCTCCGATACCGGCGGACCCCGGCGCGCCAGGCGAGCGTCGCGACGGCGGCGGCGAGCAGCGCCACCAGCGGCGAGGCGAACCGGGTAGCGAACGGCAGGCCGAACGGGTCGGGCCGGTCGAGGACGTACAGCGCCGGCAGCCAGCTGACGAACCCGATCGGCGCGGCGACGGTGAGCAGCAGCCCGAGGCGCCGGCCGTAGATCGTCATCGGGTAGCGCGCCGCCAGCGCCGAGCCCTGGGCGAGCGCGGCGACGGCGACGGTCGCGTCCGGGGCGACGAACAGCACCGACGCGGCGGCGACGAACGCGCTCCCGGCGATCACCGTCCCGCACAGCACCATCGCCGGGACCAGCAGGGTCCTGCCCGCTGTCCAGTCGACGTCGAGCGCCGCGCAGCTGACGACGACGATCACCGCCGGCTGGACGACCCGGCCGATCCGCTGCGGCGCGAAGCTGAGCGTCGCCGCCTGGACGAGCACGCTCACCGGTCGGATCAGCACCACGTCGAACCGTCCGTCCCGGATATGCCAGCCAAGCCGGTCGACGGGCCCGACCAGCGCTTCGGCGAGGGCGAACGCGAGGGCCGAGGTGCCGTACAGGAACGCCACCTCGGCGAGCGAGAAACCGTCGAGCGCCGGCAGGTGGGCGAACACGATCCCGATCGCGGCCAGGTCCAGCATGGTCGCCGCGACCTCGGTGGCGGTCATCAGCGCCAGCGAGGCCCGGTACTGCGCCGCCTGCCGGAACGCGATGCGCACCAGCAGCAGGTAGGCGCCCAGCTGGGCGCGCAGCACACCGACCGGGCCGGCCTCGTCGACGGGCGCCACGGCCGTCAGCCGCCCTGGGTGACGAGCCGGCGCAGCGCGACTCGGGTCACCAGCCAGCTCACGGTGAACAGCGCGGCCGCCCAGCCGGCCTGGAACGCCAGCAGCTGCCCGATCCCGGCCCCGCCGGCCGGGCGCAGGTAGACATCCATCGGCACCTGCAGCACGGCGGCGAACGGCAGCGCCCGGGCGACCGACCCGAACACCCCCGGGAAGATCGTCAGCGGCAGCACCGCGCCGGAGAAGAACGTCAGCGCCAGCGACGACGCCGCGAGCACGCCGCGCACGTCCGTCGTCCAGAACACGGTCATCGCGACCAGGTAGCGGATGGCGAACCCGACGAGCAGCGCCAGCGCCAGGCTCACGGCGAACGCGGCGCCGGCCGCCCGCGAGGCGGGCGGCTGGGCGCCGAACAGCGCCACGCCGACGACACCGGCCGGCACGGCCCGGCTGGCGAAGAACACCGCCGCCCGCCCGAGCTCCCGGGCCAGCCACCAGCGCAGGAACCCGAAGGGCCTCGCCAGGTCGACGACGATCGCGCCGCTCTCCACCCGCCACGGCACGTCGATCATCCCGCCGAACACCGCGAACGTGGTCACCAGCGCCTGCCCCAGCACCACGAAGGTGATCGCGTCGTCCAGGTCATAGCCGGCGAGGCCCGGCCGCGCCTCCCAGACCGCGATCGCGAGATAGCCGCGCAGCACCGTCATGATGACGTTCGACAGTGTCGACGCCGCGACCGTCGCCCGGTAGGCCACGTTGACCTTCGCGGTCGCCGCCGCGACCGCCGCCCACGCCCGGGCCTCGGCCCAGACCTCGCTCGGACGGGCCCGGGTCGCCTCGACAGCCATCGGCACCCTCCCCCGCGGGCTCCGCGCTCTCGCCGGCCGCCCGTCGCCGGCCAGGACTGGCCGTCACCAGTGTCCCCGGCGAGCGCGCCCCGCGCGGGGCCTTGCCCCAGCCGCCGTGACCTCCGCGTGGCCCACGGCGGCGCCCACGGAGGAAACACGACGCGATGTCGCCCAGGCCGGACCGATCAGGACGTGTCCTGGCCGGCCGGTCGCAGCCGGTACACGTGCAGCGGCCCGTGATCGCCTTGCCGCGTGTCGGTCCGCGTCGCCCCGAGGCGGCGCACGAGCGCGAGCGACGCGCCGTTCGCCTCGTCCACCTCGGCGTGGACCTCCGCGAGCCCCAGCGTTGCGAACGCGTGCGCGAGAACCGCTCGCGACGCCTCCTGGGCGAGGCCCTGGCCCCAGCGCGCCGGGGTGAGAGAGCACACCAGCTCGACTCCGTCGCCGGCCGCGCGGTCCATCAGCCCGCACACCCCGACCGGTTCCCCGACCGGTTCACCGGCCCGAGTCTCGGGACCGGGCGTCGCGCGGCGCAGGGCCCACAGGCCGCGCGCGGACGCGGCCATCGTCGTCACGCTCGCCTCGACCAGTTCGGCCACCTGATCCGCGGTAACCGCCACGTCGTCGAACAGGTACCGGCGGACCGCCGGTGAGTCCCACAGGTCACGCAGCCAGGACCGGTCCGCGGCCGTCACAGGACGTAGGACCAGGCGCGCGGTCCGCAGCTCGGGCACGATCCCATGATCCGCGTCACCGACCGGCTCGGCCACCGGGTTTCCGCGCGGCACCGGGTCTACGCCGGTGGGCGTGTCCAGGCGCTGACGGCCAGCTTGCCGGTGGTGCCGAGGTCGACGTGGAGTGCCACGGCCACCGGATCGGCGCCCTGCTGGTCTCGCAACCTGAGCAGCGAGATCCCTGCTCTCGGACGTCGGGTAAACGCCCCAAGACCGGGTCGGAGCAGGCACGCGGGTTTCGCGGGGTGCTTGTTTGGGCGCATCGTGAGCTCAGGTGAGCGATATTGGCTGTGCGACAGGCGTCACATCGGTCCGTGGTCAGGAGGTCCAGCGGTGACGGTCACCAACCAGGATCCGGACGCGGCGGCCGGCCCCGGGGCCGGTCCTGAGGCCGACGCGGAGGCCGACCGGGCCGGGATCTACTACGACCCCTATGACGCCGTCATCGACGCCGACCCGTATCCGGCCTGGCGGCGGCTGCGGGACGAGGCTCCGCTCTACTACAACGAGAAGTTCGACTTCTTCGCGCTGAGCCGGTTCGACGACGTCGAGGCGGGGCTCGCCGACTGGCGCACCTACCGGTCGGGGCGCGGCTCGGTGCTGGAGTTCATCAAGGCGGACCTGGACCTGCCGCCGGGCCTCATCCTGTTCGAGGACCCGCCGGCGCACACCGTGCACCGCGGCATCCTTTCCCGGGTCTTCACCCCGAAGAAGATGCTGGCCCTGGAGGCGAAGGTCCGGGAGTTCTGCGCGCGCAGCCTCGACCCGCTCGTCGGCGCGGGGCGGTTCGACTTCGTCACGGACCTGGGCGCGCCGATGCCGATGCGCACCATCGGCTACCTGCTGGGCATCCCGGAGTCCGACCAGGAGTCGATCCGCGACGGGATCGACGAGGGCCTGCGGCTGGAGGGCGACGGCACCGACCTGGCGCCGACGGTCAGCGACGGCTCCCAGTACGCCGAGTACATCGACTGGCGGGCCCGCCACCCGTCGGACGACCTGATGACCGAGCTGCTCACCACCGAGTTCGAGGACGAGACGGGGACGACGCGCACCCTCACCCGGTCGGAGATCCTGGTCTACGTGAACCTGCTGGCGGCGGCGGGCAACGAGACGACGACCCGGCTGATCGGCTGGGCCGGCAAGGCGCTCGCGGAGAACCCCGACCAGCGAGCGGAGCTCGTCGCCGACCCGGCGCTGATCCCGAACGCGGTCGAGGAGCTGCTGCGCTACGAGGCGCCGGCCCCCGCGCACGCCCGTTACGTCGCCCGCGACGTGGTGCACCACGGCCAGCCGGTCGCTGAGGGCAGTGTCATGGTCTTCCTCGTCGGCGCGGGCAACCGGGACGAGCGGCGCTACCCCGACCCGGACCGGTTCGACATCCACCGCGACGTCGGCCGGCACCTCACGTTCGGCTACGGCATCCACCACTGCCTCGGCGCCGCGCTCGCCCGCCTCGAGGGCCGCGTCGCCCTCGAGGAGGTGCTGCGCCGCTTTCCCACCTGGGAGGTCGACTGGCCGCGCGCGGTGCGCGCCCGCACGTCGGTGGTCCGCGGCTGGGAGTCGCTTCCGGTCCTCACCGGCTGAGCCGCGCGGCGGCGTCACCGGGCACACCCGTCACCCGGCCCGCGAACCCTTCCGAGGGAGGGTTCGCGGGCCGGCCATCGATCATGCGCTGAGCTCCTCACGCCTGGCCGAGCCCGCCCCTGGCGGAGCCACCCGGCTGCCGGCGGGTCAGCCGACGCCCTCCGGCGCCGAGACCGGCGGCGGCACCCGCGTGAAGCCGGCCGGTGGCACGACGGTCAGATTGGCCAGCGCGTCCGGCGTCCGCGCCAGCTCGCTGAAATCGGAACGCACCGTCATCCTGATGCCCGGGGTCGCCTTCTCCGCCTGGGTCCGGAGCACGTCGTAGGTCTCGGCGTCCACCCAGATCTGCTCCGAGCCGCCGGTCCCGGGGGCATCGTCCTTGAAGTCGCGGCGCAGGCAGATCGTGGCCCTGCCGTCGAGCTCCGCCGGACCGACGACCGTCCAGGACTCGGAGGCGCCGGTCAGCGAGTCGCGCACGTCGGACGGCGTCGTGCCGAGCAGGCCGCCGCCGACGTACGGACCTTCGCCGGCCGACCGTGGCGGGAAGGTCTCGGTCCACCAGGTCCGGCTGGCGAAGTCCACGACCGTCGTGACGACGTTGCCACCGGGCGAGGCCTCGGCCATGGCCTGGTCGCGCCGCGGGCTGCTCGGCGAGTCGGCGCCGACGATGCGCTGCGCCCCGGTCACCGTGTCGAACCAGGTCTCGCTCTGGCTGGTCTGACCGTCGAACGTCACCTGGCTCACGACGTGCTGGACGACGTCGCCGGTGTTCGACACCGCCGCGTCGACCCGCGCCGCGACGAACGCGACCGTCGGGAGCTCGGCGATGACGGCCGGCGAGGTCGCGCCAGGCGAGACCGCGCCAGGCGGTGGCGCCGCCGGCCCCGCGGGGCCGCCACCGATCGCGACGACCAGGACGGCACCCGCGACCGTGAGGGTGCCGGTGGCCGACGCCGCGCGGCGCGCCACGACCCGGCGGCGATGCCGGCGGGCCGCCGCCACGAGGACGTCACCGCCGAGGCGGACCGAGGCGACCCGCTCGGCCATGCCGGCGGTGAGTTCCCGTTCGAGATCGGTGGTCATGAGGCAACTCCGTTCCTGGTGTGGGTCTCCTCGACGGCCCAGGCGGCGGTGACGTCCCGCAGGCGGGCCAGCCCGCGCGAGGCGGTGGACTTCACGGTCCCGACCGAGCAGCCGAGCACCGCCGCGGCCTCGGCCTCGGTCAGCTGCTCCCAGTACCGGAGCACGAGAACCGCCCGCTGCCGGGGCGGCAGCGTCCCCAGCGCCTGCACCAGGGCACCGCGCAGGTCCAGGGTGTCGGTGCCGTCCGGCTGCGGCGCCGGCTCGGTGGGGGCGAACACCTCGGGACGCCGGCGGCGGCGCCGCCAGTCGTCGACCGCGAGGTGGTACATCGTCCGGCGCAGGTAACCCTCCGGGTCACCGGACATCCGGTGCCAGTTCCGCATCAGCCGTTCGAGGGCGGACTGGACCAGGTCGTCGCCGGCCGCCCGGCTGCCGGTGAGCAGCACCGCCGTCGCGAGCAGCGCGTCGCCGCGTTCGGCGACGAACGCATCGAGTCCGTCGAACGTGTTCCTGCCACGCACTCGGACCTCCTTCCGTCGCCACCAAGTACGACGCGCGAACCAGAATGGTTGACCCGGTCGACGACGAGACGGCGGTGGGCGGGACGGCTGCCAGCCGAGCGGCCCGCGGACGGCGGGCGTCGGCTACGAGGACGAGGCCGCGGCGAGGCGAGTGAGCTCCTCGCGGGCGAGGTCCGTGGCCCAGGCGGGGTCGGCGTCGCGGGGCTGGGTGAGCAGGTGGAACGCGAGGCCGTCGACGAGGGCGTGCAGCCGCCGGCCGTCGGCCAGGGTGCGCTCGTCGCGGGGCCGAGCGGTGAGGAACTCGACGACCTGGATGCACAGGTCCTCGACCTGCTGGTTGGCCTCGTCGCGGATCGCCGCGAGCCGTGGCACGACCGGGCTCTCGGCGAGCAGCGCGATCCAGATCTCGAGCTCGGCCCGGCTGTCCGGTTCCAGCGGCAGCAGGTGGCGAACGATCCGGAAGGCGTACTCCAGCGGGTCGTCGGCCTGGGGGGTGGCGCGGATGCGGGCGCTGGCGCGCTCGACCGCGAGCTCGGCGGAGAACTCCAGCAACTCGGCCCGGGTCGGGAAGACGTGGCGCAGCGAGCCGACGACGACGCCGGCCTGCTCGGCGACGGTGCGCACGGAGACGGCGCCGATGCCGCGCTCGACGACGATCCGCCAGACGGCCTCGGCGAGCTGGGCCTTGCGGGCGTCGCGGTCGATCGTCCTCGGCACGAGCGCAAACTAGCACGCCCGTGCTACCGTCTTTTTCTAGTACAGCCGTGCTACGAAAAGGAGGAGCTGTGATCGCCGGAGTCATCGTCGCCTGTGAGATCGGCTTCTGGGTGCTCGTCGGCCTTGGTCTCGCCACCCGCTATGTGCTGCGCCGGCGGCGGGCGGGCCTGGTCCTGCTGGCCCTGACGCCGCTGGTCGACGTGGTCCTGCTGGTGGCGACGGCGCTCGACCTGCGCGCGGGCGCGACCGCGAACCCCTTCCACGGCTTGGCGGCCCTCTACCTGGGCTTCTCGGTCGCCTACGGCCACAAGCTGATCCAGTGGGCGGATGTCCGCTTCGCGCACCGGTTCGCCGGCGGCCCCGCCCCCGTCCGGCTGCACGGCGGGGCGTACACGCGGGAGTGCTGGCACAACGTGCGCCGCACGGCGACCGGCGTGCTCGTCGCCGCGGCCGCCCTCTGGTTCCTGACGGTGCTCGTCGGCGACCCGGAGCGGACCAGCGACCTGGAGGCCCGCTACCCGCTGCTGGCCATCATCTTCGTCGTCGACCTGATCTGGGCCACCAGCTACACCGTCTGGCCGCGCAAGCCCAGGCGGCTCGCCGAAACGGGCTGAGGAGGGATCCGAGGCGCGACCGGGCGCGGGCCGCGGACGCGGGCATCCACCCGTGCCGCGGCACCACTCGATCATCGACCTGTTCGGGTCCGCTCCTCGTCGTGCTGGTCACGGTCGATCAGGATCGGCTCGCCGGCCACGGCCACGCCCTGAACGCGATCATCGCGGTGGACTCCAGCTCTCGACGCGAGGCGCCGTCACGTGCCTGTTGGGCCATCCCCTGCAGGACCACGCCCGTGAACACGGCCAGCGACCGCGCGTCGGCGTCCTCCGGTAGCTCGCTGGCGCGGATGGCGGCACGGATCGCGCGCTCGAGCGCGTCGACCCCGCTGGTGCGCAGCGCGCGCAGCGACTGTTCGACCTCGGGCGACCCGCAGTTGACCGCGGCGCTGACGGCGAGGCAGCCGGGCGGCCGGTCCGGGCGCGTGTAGGCGGCGGCGGCCTCGCGCAGCAGCCGTTCCAGCCCGCGCCGGAAGGTCGGTTCCTCGCTGAACGCCCGCACCATGAAGGCCCGGTACACCTCGCAGTACACCTCGAGGACCTCGTCGAACAGCGCCCGCTTGCTGCCGAAGGCGGCGTAGAGGCTCGGGGGACCGACGCCCATCGCGGCGGTGAGGTCGGCGATCGAGGTGGCTTCGTAGCCCCGGTCCCAGAACAGAACCAGTGCCCGCTCGAGCGCGGTGGCTCGGTCGAACTCCCTCGGTCGCCCACCACGGGAGGTGGTCATGACGGGATTCTATAGCGGTCATTAAAGAACCTGCTACGGTGAGCCGGCGAGGTTCTGTAGTGGTCGCTAGGAAAGGGTGGCTGAGCATGGGTACGTTGGCCGGCAAGACGGCGCTGGTGACCGGCGCAAGCCGGGGGATCGGCCGGGGCATCGCCCAGCGGCTGGCCCGCGAGGGCGCCCTCGTCGCCGTTCACTACGGCAGCAACGAGGCGGCCGCCCGGGACACGCTGGCCGCCATCACGACGGCCGGCGGCCAGGCGTTCGTGCTGCGGACCGAGCTCGGACGGGCCGGGGACGCGCACGCGCTGTGGTCGGCCTTCGACAAGGGCGTCCGCGAGTTCACCGACTCGCCGCACGTGGACGTGATCGTCAACAACGCCGGGATCGCGCTTTACGCCCCGGTCGGCGACGTCGCGGACACGAGCTTCGACGAGGTCTTCGCGGTGAACGCCAAGGCGCCGTTCTTCATTCTCCAGCACGGCCTCGACCGGCTCCGCGACGGCGGCCGCATCATCAACATCTCGTCGGGAGCCGCCCGGCTGGCGACCCCGATGCTCATCGCCTACGCGATGACCAAGGGCGCGCTCAACGCCCTGACGCGCACGCTCGCGCTGGAGCTCGGGCCACGCAACATCACGGTCAACTCCGTCGAGCCGGGCATCGTCGAGACCGACATCACGTTCTTCCTCTCCGATCCCCGGATGAGCGAACTGGCGGCGTCGTGGTCGGCGTTCAACCGGCTCGGACAGCCAGCCGACATCGCCGACGTCGTCGCGTTCCTCGCCTCGCCGGACTCGCGCTGGATCACCGGGCAGGCCATCGACGCGTCCGGCGGCCTCCTGCTCGGCCCGACCTTCTAGGGCCGGCGACCAGGACACCGAACGGCGACTACGAGCCCAGCCCGTGGCCGGGCCCGGAGGACCCGCTGGCACGCCCATGAATCGTCGTCCTTGCCACGTCCCGCCAGGGGCTACGACCACGGCTACCTGCGCGCCTTCCTCCGCGAATGCGGGATCATCCCGTGCATCGCGCGGTGCGGCAGCGAGTCGAGCGAGAAACTCGGCTGAACCGGGCGGACCGGCGGACGGGGCGGCAGTGGCGCGGCGCACACTGCTGGCATGTGTGGGCACGGCGACGAAGCCTCGACCCCGGCCACCGCCCCGGCGTCACCGCCGGCGGCCTGGGCCGCACCCCCCGCGGCCGGACCCGCCGCCAGTCCGGCCACGGAGCCAGCGCCGCCCGGCGAACCAGCGGCGCCTGAGACGGCGCCGGACACCGCGCCGCTGGCGCCGCCGGGGCGGTGGCGGCGCTGGCCGTCGCGGCGCGGGCTGATCCTCGGCGGGGCGGCCACGCTCGGGCTCGCCGCCTGCTCGGACGGCGGCGGGTCGAGCGCGGGGGCGCCGCGGGCGACCGTCACGAGCTTCCCACCGGCCCGGCGGGTGGTGCTCACGGCGACCGCGGCCTCCCGCGGCCAGTATTTGTACCTGCCGTTCGACGTCGGCCCGGGGGTGAACCGGGTCCAGGTCGACCTGGAGAAGGCCGACCCGAACGCCAAGGTCGGCGTCGGCCTGTTCGACCATCGCGGCCCGGCCTACGGATCGCCGGGCTTCCGCGGCATCTACGGCGAGGAACGGACCTCGTTCTTCGTCGCGGCGGACAGCGCGTCGCAGAGCTTCCTGCCCGGTCCGGTCGAGCCGGGCCGCTGGACGGTGATCGTGCCCGTGTTCGCCGTGCCCGCCCCGTCGCAGATCAGGGTGACCGTCACGCTGTCCGGCGGGCCGGCGCCGGCGAAGCCGTTCACCGCCGGCGCCACCGTCGGCACCGTGCTCGACCGGCCCGGCTGGTACCGCGGCGACCTGCACTGCCACACCCCGGAGTCGTCGGACGCCTGGAAGCAGCGCACGGCGCTCACCCCGGCGGACTGGGCGCGGACCTGCCGCGAGCTCGGCCTCGACTTCGTCGCGATGACCGACCACAACGTCGTCTCGCAGAACCTGTTCCTCGGCCGCGACGCCGGCTCCGACGTCCTGCTGATGCCCGGAGAGGAGATGACCGACTGGTTCAACGGGCACGCCACGGTCTCCGGGATCGACGTCGGCGACTGGCTCGACTTCCGGCACTCGCCCGAGGGCGTGGCGCTGATCGAGAACGGCGCCCGGATCGACCGCTTCATCGCCACCGCCCGCGACCTCGGCGCCTACGTCGCCGCCGCGCACCCGTCCTTCCCGTCCCTGAAATGGGGGTTCGGCGCCGAGATGGAGCGGCCCGCCGGCCGCACCGACGGCTACGAGGTCTGGACCGGTTCGTTCGGGCCGGACGACGAGGAGTCGGTGCGCGCCTGGGACGGCATGCTGCGCCGCGGCTGGCGGGTCTGGGCGAACGGCGGCAGCGACCTGCACGGCGTCGACAACCAGTACGGCTTCCGCGCGGGCACCCCGACGACCATCGTCTACGCCGACGCCCTCGAGACCAGGGCGGTCGTCGCCGCGCTGCGCGCCGGGCGCAGCTTCGTCACCCGCCGCCCCGACGGCGTCGAGTGCTACCTGACCGCCACCCGGCCCGGCCAGCAGGCGATCGTCGGCGGCACGGTCTACGGCGCCGCCGGCGACCCGGTCGAGGTGAAGGTCCGGATCCGTCGCGGCGGTGGCTACCGGGCGATCCTGCTCACCCAGGACGGCGTGCTGTCCACGACCCCGCTGACCGCCGACGACCAGACCATCGAGGCGACCATCCCGATTCCGGCCGGCGCCACCGACAAGGGGGCCGGGGGCGGCTTCGTCCGTGTCGAGGTGCGCGGCGCCCGCCGCGACTACCCGGGCCAGCCGCTCGCCGGCGAACTCGACATGGAATGCCTCACCAACCCGATCTTCCTCGCCGCCGGCGACCCGCCCGCCGACCTGCGCCCCATGACCGCGCCCCCGCCGGACCGCCCCGGCCCTCGCCGGGTCACCACGGCCTGACACCGCTTGGCCGTACCCGCGCCTGGATCGTCGTCAGGTCCTGGTCGTCGGATCACGGGATCCGGGCCGAGTCCCTCGGCTCGCCCGCGCCGTCAGGAGGTGGTCGTCCGCGCGGGGCGCAGCGCGCCGTCGAGAAAGGCGACGATGCCGGGAAGGCGGTCCGCGAGCGGGAACGCCAGGCCGTGCTCGACTCCGGGCAGGATCGTCAGCTCGACGGACCCGCCGACGGCGCGCAGGCCGGCGGCCAGCTCCTCGGACTGCTGGTAGGGCACCAAGCTGTCCCGGTCGCCGTGCTCGATGAGGAACGGCGGCGGGGTCCGGCCCGGGCTGAGGTAGCTGACCGGGTTGGCCTCGCGGACCAGGTCCGGCACCTTGCTTATCCGCCGGCCCAGGAACAGCGACTCCGGCGACTTGCGGGCGTCGTGGACCATCGGGCGCCGCACATGCGGGTTCGCCCGCTGCTGGGCGTCCATCGTCAGGAAGTTGACCGGGCCGAAGAGGTCGACGACGGCCTGCACGGCGTGCGGGACGCCGTGGTTTCCCAGCGCGGCGTCCTGCGGGAAGACGAGGTCGCCGGAGGTGCCGAGCATCGCGGCGAGATAGCCGCCGGCCGACTCGCCCACGGCCGCGATCCTCGTCGGATCCAGGCCATACCGGTCGGCGTTGGCCCGCAGCCAGCGCACCGCGCCCTTCACGTCCACCACCGCCGCCGGGAAGGCCGCCTCCCCGGAGAGCCGGTAGTTCACGCTGGCCACCGCGTAGCCCCGCGGCACCAGCGCGTGCGCGAACCGGCGCATGTGCTTCTTGTTCCCGCGCAGGAACCCGCCGCCGTGCAGCGCCACGACGACCGGCAGCGCCGCCGCCCGGCCGCCCTCCGACTGACCGTCGGCGGCCGGAGTGGGCGGGCGGAACAGGTCGAGGCGCTGGGCCCGGGACAGCGATCCGTAGGCGAGATCGAGGTCGGCGCGCATGCCGGCTGGCGCCGGCCACCGGTCCTCCTCGGAAACGATGTCCGATCTGACCCCGAGTAGCGCGCTCAGGTCCGCCAACGCCCGACCTCCCGTCGATCCGCCCCTGCTGTGAGCCGGTTTCCCGACCGCCCCGCGCGGGACGGCGCCACCCTCAGCCTGGCAGGCGCCCGCCGGACGCCTTCGGGTGGCCCCGCGATGAGACTTCGGGTGGCCGGGCGACCCGGCCTCGGGCACGGCCGGTGACCCGGACCCGGACCAGCGCGCTCCGGCGCTCCGGTTCAGGTCCTCCAGGTCCAGGTCCGGGTCGAGGCTCAGGATCGAGGATCAGGAGGTGGGGATGGCGACGGGCAGCGTCTCCCAGCCGCGGACCGTGGAGGTGCGGGCCTGGACGGCGCCCGTCCAGTCGACGTCCCACTCGGGGAAGCGCGCGAGGACCTCGTCGAGGGCGACGCGGCCCTCGAGGCGGGCGAGCGCGGCGCCGAGGCAGTGGTGGATGCCGTAGCCGAACGTGAGGTGCCGGCCGACGTCGCGGTGGATGTCGAACCGGTCCGGGTCGGGGTAGCGCCGCTCGTCACGGTTCCCGGAGCCGTTGAGGAACACCATGATGGATCCCTGGGGGACCGTCCGGCCGTGGTGGGTGACGTCGCGGGCGACCCAGCGGGCCTGCACGGGGGAGGGCGCCTCGTAGCGCAGCAGCTCCTCGATCGCGTTCGGGATCAGCGACCGGTCGGCGACGAGCTCGCGGCGCTGGTCCGGGTTCTCGGCGAGCACCTTCCCGGTCCAGCCGATCAGCCGGGTCGTGGTCTCGTTGCCCGCGCCGGCCAGCAGCATGATGTAGGTGAGGATCTCGGTGCGGGTCAGGGTGCGCCGCGTGCCCGTCTCGTCCTCGAACTCGGTCGTGAGCAGCTCGGTCATCAGGTCGTCCGACGGGTGCTGGGCCCGCCAGTCGATGTAGTCGCCGTACATCTCGGCGCCGGCCGTGTAGTCGACCTCCGGGACGAGGTCGGTGCCGTCGCCCTCCAGCCGCAGGCCCTCGTCGATCCGGTCGCGGATCGCCTCCTGGTCGGACTCCGGGATCCCCAGCAGGTAGCCGATCGTGCGCATCGGCATCTGCGCGCCCAGGTCCCTGATGAAGTCGAACCGGCCGGAGCCGACCAGCGGGTCGAGGCTGCGGGCGCAGAACTCCCGGACCTTCGGCTCCAGCGCCAGCATCTTCTTCGGGGTGAAGACCTGAGAGAGGATCTTGCGGTGGACCGTGTGGACCGGTGGGTCCTCGAACAGGATGTTGCCGGGCGGCAGCGTGATGTTCGCCTTGATCAGCTCCAGGACGGAGCCCCGGCCCGACCGGTAGGTCTGCCAGTCGGCGAGCCCCGCCTCGACATCGTCGAACCGGCTGAGCGCGTAGAAGTCGAACTTCTCGTTGTAGTAGAGCGGAGCCTCGTCCCGTAACCGCCGCCACGTCGGGTACGGGTCGACGTCGATCACCGCGTCGTACGGGTCGTAGTAGACCTCGCCACCGGTCGTCGTCGCGTTCTCGTTGGTGGTCGTCACCGCTGCCCTCCTGGACGCCCGTCGCTGTGACGAGCGTCGCACGCCGGGACGGTTCGGGTCACGTTCACACGTCGCCGCGGGTGCCTCGGGTCGTGGCTATGCGGCGTGCGCGACCGGGAAAGAGCAGGCGGCCCAGCCTGTCAACTCGCGGCCGGTGGCCACGACGCCGGCCGTTGGAAGTCCGTCGACAGTCGCGTCCGTGCGTTCCCGCTTGCCACATCCAGCTGTCCCGGGACCAGGCCCCGCGCGTCGACAAGGTCCGCTCCACCCAGCTCCGTCGCGTCCAGGCTGGCGCCGGTCAGGTCCGTCCTGTTCAGCCGGGCGTCGGTCAGGTTCGCGAGGTTCAACGTGGCGTCGGTCAGATTCGCGTCGAACAGCGAGGCGCGCGTCAGGTCCGCGTCGAACAGCACGGCGCGCTTCAGGCTCGCGCCGTCCAGCCGGGCGCGGGACAGGTTCGCCTCGACCAGCACCGCGCCGGTCAGGTCCGCCCCGTCCAGCCGGGCGCCGGTCAGGTTTGCCTCCACGAGCAGGGCGTTGGTCAGGTCCGCTCCGGCCAGCCGAGCGCCGGTCAGGTTCGCCCCTAGCAGCGCGGAACCCGTCAGGATCAGGTTGTTCAGCTGGGCGCCGGTCAGGTTCGTCCGGTGTAGCCGGGCCTCGGCCAGGTTTGCCGAGCTCAACTCGGCGCCGGTCAGGTCGGCGTCGGTCAGATCGGCGCGGTGAACACCTCTACGGAGGGGCAGGCGCCCCAGGATGGTCAGCGCGGCCTGCACATCGGGCTCGAGCCGTCTCGGCCCGGCCGGGGTAGCTGGCCCAGCTGGGGCTGGCGCCGACGGGCGGGCCTTCTCCCGAACGAACGCGGAGACGACCTCGACCACGGTGCGCTGGTCGTCCGGCGAATCCTTCGCGATGCGCTCCAGCGCGTAGATCCCGCCGAGCCGGACCGTGATGTTTTCCGAGCCGAGTTGGTCCACCGCCCGGGTATAGAGCTCGCGGACGTGGGTGTTCGCGTTCGATCGCCGGGTCTCCGCCAGCGCCACGAGGCCGCCCACGACCGCGACCAGTGCCGCGGCCGCCGTCAACAGCCCAGACTGCAACGCCGCCCGCGCATCGGAATGGTCCGCCGTCGGGTCCACCGACCGGTACACCACCGGAGGCAGCAGGAACACCGCCACCACGGTCGCCGCCGCGAACGTCCCCGCGACGCAGATCGCCACCCATAGCCAACGCTGCCCGGAACGCCGCCGCGTTCCCCCGGTACCGGCCATGTACAGGGTTGTACGCCATTGTCACCACACGCCATGACAAGAACGACCTGACCGCTGTCACCCTCAGCACGGCGAGGCGGGCGCGGTGAGCGCGGCTGACGCCATGTCGAACAGGTCGGTGACGTACCGCTCGTAGGGCACGGCCCCGGCCGGGGAGTCCAGGAGGGGGTCCCGGGACGGGCCGGGTGCCGGGAGCCGGTCGTAGTCGGCCAGGGCCGTCAGGCACATGATGGTCGCGTGCCGCAGCCGCAGCCGGCGCAGCGGCTCGGGCACCGCGGTGAGGCGGTCCAGGATCGCCAGGGTCACCTCGTGGCCGACCGGGGCCGCCGGCTCGCCGGCCGACCACCACGGGTGCTGCTCGGGGGGATGGGAGCCGAAGCGGCGCAGGAAGCGGACGTAGTGACTGTCCGGCCGGCGCGCCTCCTCGGCGAGCGGGCGCAGCAGGACGTCGAGCAGCTCCCGCGCGCCCGGCTCGCGGCCCGCCGCCCCCACCGCCGCGAGCAGCGCCGCCCGGCGCTGGTCGAGGGGGCCGACCCGGTAGGCGACGATCGCCCGCAGCAGCCCCGCCTCGTCACCGAAGTGGTACTGGACCGCGTTGTTGTTGCCGTTGCCGGCCGCCCGGCAGATCTCGCGCAGCGACACCGCGTCGTGTCCCCGCTCGGCGTAGAGCCGCTCCGCGGTGAGCAGGAGCCGCAGCCGCGCCTCCCGCGACCGCGGCCCGGCCGCGGGAGGCGCCGGCTCGGGCGCTGTGGCAGTGGTGGGGCTCATCGGCGGCTACTCGGCGCCAACGTCGGTCTCGATGCTCATCTCCTCGCCGGTCTCGCCATCGGTCTCGTCGTCGGTGACGCCGAGCTCGGCGAGCAGGCGGGCGCGCAGGGCGCCGAACTCGCGGTCGGACCGGTGGCGGGCCTCGGCCAGGCGGACCGGCTCGTCCAGGGACAGCCGGCCGTCGGTCAGGACGAGCACGCGGTCGGCGAGCAGGATCGCCTCGTCGACGTCGTGGGTGACCAGCAGCACGGCGGGGCGGTGACGCCGGCACAGGTCACGCAGCAGGGTGTGCATCCGGATGCGGGTGAGGGCGTCCAGCGCGCCGAACGGCTCGTCGAGCAGCAACAGCCCGGGGGAGCGGACCAGCGCCCGCGCGAGCGCGGCGCGCTGCGCCTCCCCGCCGGACAGGGTCGCCGGCCAGGCGCGTTCGTGGCCGCCGAGGCCGACCTCGGCGAGCGCGGCGCCAGCGGCCGCCCTAGCCCCTTTGCCCTTCAGCCCGAGGGCGACGTTGTCGAGCACCCGCGCCCACGGCAGCAGCCGCGGGTCCTGGAAGACGACGGCGTTGCGGTCGGGGACGGTGGCGTGGCCGGTCGCGTCGGGGTCGAGGCCGGCGAGGATGCGCAGCAGGGTGCTCTTGCCGGAGCCGGAGCGGCCGAGCAGGGCGACGAACTCGCCGGGCGCGATGTCCAGGTCGATCCCGGCGAGCACCGCCCGGCCGGCGAACTCGCGGCGCACCCCGCGTACCCGCACCGCCGGTGCCCCTGCCTCGTCGGCGGTCGGGCCGGCCGCGCGGCCGTCGGATGCCGCCAAGGCGGCCGCGAGGGTGGTCATGTCGCCTCCAGGCCGCGACGCCAGGCGAGCGCGTGGCGTTCGAGGAGTCGGACGAGGGCGTCGGACAGCAGGCCGAGCAGGCCGTAGACGGCGAGGCCGACGACGATGACGTCGGTCTGGCCAAAGGTGCGGGCCTGGTCCATAAGGTAACCGATCCCGCTGGAGGCGTTGATCTGCTCGCTCACGACGAGCACCAGCCAGGAGACGGTGAGCGCGAACCGCAGGCCGACGAGGAACCCGGGCAGCGCCCCGGGCAGCACCACCCGGCGGATGACCGCGGCCCGGCTGAGCCGGACGGTGCGCGCCAGCTCCATGAACCGGGCGTCGACGCCGCGGATCGCCGCGAACGTGTTGATGTAGACCGGGAACGCGGTGCCCAGCGCGACCAGGAAGATCTTCACCTGCTCGCCGATGCCGAACCAGAGGATCGCCAGCGGCACGAGGCCCAGGATCGGCACCGCGCGCAGGATCTGCACCGGGGCGTCGACAAGGTCCTCGCCGAGCCGGAACAGCCCGGCGACGACGGCCAGCACGACCGCCGCGCCGACGCCGAGTACCAGGCCGAGCGCGACCCGGCGCAGCGAGACCAGCAGGTTCTCGTGCAGGGTGCCGTCGGCGGCCAGGTCGTAGCCGGTGTGCAGCACCGTCCAGGGCCCGGCGAGCACCGAGGAGTCGATCAGGCCCGCCGACGAGCCGACCTGCCAGAGCGCGACCAGCAGCACCGGCCCGAGCAGCCGGCGCAGCCCGCGCGGGACCGGCCGGCGCGCCGGCCGGTCCGGGTCGGCGAGCGCGATCTCGACACGTCCCGCCGGCCCGCCGCCGGGCGCGGCACGTCCGGGCTTGCCGGCCCGGTGCGGCTGCGTTCCGGGAGCCGCCTGGGCCCCGGGCGCGGCCGGGCCGCCGGAGCCGTCGAGGACGGCTCCGGCGCCCTGACCGTCGAAGACGGCGGTGGTCACGAGAACGAACCGCCCTCGAGGGCCTCGGACGGCTTGCCGTCGGGGCCGACCGGCACGTCGCCGGCCAGCGTGATCCGGTGCATCACGCGGTCGTAGCCCAGGTGGCCGTAGTCGGTCGGGACGAGGTGTGCCGTGGCGCGGTTGTCCCAGAAGGCGATGCTGTCGGGCTGCCAGCGGAACCGGACCGTGAAGGCGGGCGTGGCGAGGTGCTCGTAGAGCAGGTTCAGGATCGCCTTGCCCTCGGTGTTCGACAGCTCGACGATCCGCTTGGTGAAGTTCGGGTTGACGAACAGCGCCCGCTCGCCGGTCTCCGGGTGCACCCGGACCACCGGGTGGACGGTCTCGTACGGCGTGCTCGCGAACTGGGCGGCGAGCTTGTTGCCGTCGCCGTACTCGAGGTGCAACTGGTTGACGTGCACCGCGTGCAGGCCGTCGATGAACGTCCGGACCTCGGGGGAGAGCGTCTCGTAGGCGGTGACCAGGTTCGTCCACTGGGTGTCGCCGCCGTAGGGCGGGACGATCAGGCCGCGCAGGATCGAGCCCATCGGCGGGTTCAGGACGAACGTGACGTCGGTGTGCCACAGGCTCTTGACCCGGAAGCTGTCGCCCAGGCCCTGGTAGGCGCGGCTGTCCAGCGGGAAGACCTCCGGGTGGCCCTCCAGCGTCGGCAGCGTCGGGTGGCCGGGGGTGACCTCGCCGAACAGCCGGCCGAACGCGATCTGCTGGGCCGGGGTGAGCGGCTGGTCCCGGAAGAAGACGACCTTCCACTTCAGCAGCGCCGCGCGGATCTCGGCGACCACGGCGGGCTCCAGCGGCGCCCGCAGGTCGACGCCGAAGATCTCCGCGCCGATGTGCCCGGACATCGGCCGCACGTCGAGCCCGACGGCCGACGGTGCGCTGGTTTCGGATGTGGTGGTCACTTCGTGGCCTCCTCGACCGCTGAGTTGTAACGGGTGTCGAAAAGCTTCGACATGTCGAGCTTCTTGGGGATGACGCCGCTGTCCTTGAACAGGTCGGCGAGTTTCTGCGCGCCCTCGACGACGGAGCCGTCGATCGGCGTGAACGTCGCCACGCCCTGTTTCGTCAGCAGCAGCTTCCCGATCTCGGCCGGCTGGTTCTGCTTCTCGACGTACTGCTTCTGGACGAATTCGTCGACGTGGGTGTCGCGCCAGGTGAGCCCCCTGACCCATCGCTTCACGAAGTCGCCGATCGCCGCGGCCTTCGCCGGGTCGTCGAGCACGTCGCGCGTGGTGATCAGGTACTGGACGAACGGCGCGACCGAGCCGCCGCTGACGACCAGGCGCGCCGTCGGGTTGTCCTTCAGGTAGGGGCTCGCGAGCGGCTCGACGAGCACGCCGGCGTCCGCGTCCCCGCGGGACAGGGCGCTGCCGATGTCGGTCGGCAGCAGGTTGACCTGCTCGACGTCGCGCTGCCCCAGGCCCACGCTGTCGAGCGCCCGCAGCGCGAACGCCTGCAGGATCGTGCCGGTGGAGTACGCGACCTTCTTGCCCTTCAGGTCGGCGAGGTCGTCGATGTCGCTGCCCGGGCGGGTGACCAGCGTCATCTGGTCGCCGGACGACTTCCAGGAGGCGACGACGGCGAGGTCCTGGCCGGAGGCGGCGGCGAGCACCGGCGGGGTGTCCGCGACGAAGCCGATGTCGACGGCCTTCGCGCGAAACGCCTCGAGCAGCAGCGGGCCGGCCGCGAACGTCGACCAGTCGACCGAGTACGGCAGGTCGGTGCCCTGCCCGGACAGCTCGATGGGTCCCCGCAGGGTGTCGCCCTGGTCTCCGACGCGCAGCTTGGTGCCCGCGGGAACGGCGGTCGGATACCCGGTGACGGCCGCGGCCGACGGGGCCGGTGTGCCGTCGTCGCCGCCGGAGCCGCAGGCGGCGAGCCCGGCGACGGCTATCAGCACGGAAAGGACCGGAACGAGGGCGCGGCGCGGCCGCGTTCGGCCGGCCCGGCGAGCAGGCAGCACGGGACGAGCTCCTCACAGATAGGCGGCCGCGAATGCTCGATGCGGCCGTGAAAGGGCGATCCGTGGGCGGAACGCAGCCCACGAAAGACCGGCGCCTGGCAGCGTCCGTAGTAACGGAAAACGGACGGTGACGACGGCGCGTGGTGGTCGGCGCGACGGCGGCAAGGCGTCGCGGACGGCGGGGTCAGTGAGCCGTCGGGCGCCTCGGCGTGTTGCCGGGTTTGTCTTCCGTGCCCTCACTGAAGCAGTTAAGTCAGCTGTTTGTCAACCAACTCGGTGGAAATGCTGCGGTACTGTTACAGGTCGATCTTCACGCGCCCGCCGTGCCCGTCGAGGCCCGTCGTCACGGTGGCCACGGCGGCGGCGTGCCTCGAGCGCGGTCGGCGGGGCTGTGCCGCCATTCGGCCGGCGCCCGCGCGCCGCGCTCCCGTCGGGCGCGGATGTGTCGAATCGGTCGCGCGACCCTTGTGCGGAGCGACCCTCCGGCGGCGATGATGTCTACGCTGTGACGTCGGACACGCCAGCGGGCCGGAACGGGAGCGGGCCCGTTCCCGAGCGAAGGAGCATGCGGTGAGTCGTCAGGTCAAGGGCGTCGTGTCGATGAGGAAGGGCGCGCCGGTGGAGCTGCGCACCGTCGTCGTGCCGGACCCGGGGCCCGGCGAGGTGACCGTCGACGTCAAGGCGTGCGGGGTCTGCCACACCGACTTCCACTACCGGGAGGGCGGGATCAACGACGACTTCCCGTTCCTGCTCGGCCACGAGGCCGCCGGTGTCGTGGCCGAGGTCGGCCCCGGCGTCAGCAACGTGGCTCCCGGTGACTACGTGGTGCTCAACTGGCGGGCCGTCTGCGGCCTGTGCCGCGCCTGCCGGCGTGGCCGGCCCTGGTACTGCTTCGACACGGCGAACGCGACCCAGAAGATGACCCTCGAGGACGGCACCGAGCTTTCCCCCGCGCTCGGCATCGGCGCGTTCCTGGAGACGACGCTCGTCGCCGCCGGCCAGTGCACGAAGGTCGACCCGGCCGCGCCGCCGGAGGTCGCCGGGCTGCTCGGCTGCGGCGTCATGGCGGGGCTGGGCGCGGCGACGAACACCGGCGAGGTCGGCCGCGGCGACAGCGTCGCGGTGATCGGCTGCGGCGGTGTCGGCGGCGCGGCCATCGCTGGCGCCCGGCTCGCCGGCGCCGCGCGGATCATCGCGGTCGACCTCGACGACCGCAAGCTGGAGCTGGCGACGACGCTGGGCGCGACCCACACGGTCAACTCCGGCCGGACTGACGCGGTCACGGCCATTCAGGAGCTCACGGGTGGCTTCGGCGCCGACGTCGTCATCGACGCGGTCGGCCGGCCGGAGACCTGGAAGCAGGCGTTCTACGCCCGCGACCTCGCCGGCACGGTGGTCCTCGTCGGCGTGCCCACCCCGGAGATGACCCTCGAGATCCCGCTGCTCGACGTGTTCGGCCGCGGCGGGAAGCTGAAGTCGTCCTGGTACGGCGACTGCCTGCCCGAACGCGACTTCCCGATGCTCATCGACCTCTACCTGCAGGGCCGGCTGCCGCTCGAGACGTTCGTCTCCGAGAAGATCGCCCTTACCGACGTCGAGGCGGCCTTCGAGGCGATGAAGCGTGGGGATGTGCTGCGTTCGGTCGTGATGCTCTGATGTGCGGCCCGACCCACCGCGCCCCCGGCAAGGGAGATGAGCTGGTCGCCGCGCCGGACGGCGGCCCGCCCGCGGCGCCGCCCGACGACGAGCCGGCCGGCGGCCGGATCCGCGTCGATCACCTGGTCACGTCCGGGGTGTTCACCCTCGACGGCGGCCGCTGGAACGTCGACAACAACGTCTGGCTGATCGGCGACGACGAGGAATGCGTGCTGCTCGACGCGCCGCACAACGCGGCGGCGATCGTCGCCGCGGTCGGCGACCGGCGGCTGCGCGCGATCCTGTGCACGCACGCGCACGACGACCACGTCGACGCGGCCCTCGCCGTCGCCGCCGCCACCGGCGCGAGGATCTGGCTGCACCCGGCCGACCGGGAACTGTGGGACCGGACCCATCCGAACCGCGCCCCCGACCACGAACTCGCCGCCGGCGCGGAGTTCACGATCGGCGCCGGCGACGACGCCGTCAGCCTGACCGCGCTGCACACCCCGGGCCACACCTGGGGGAGCGTCTCGTTCTACGCCCCCGCCCTGAGCACGGTCTTCACCGGGGACACCCTGTTCCAGGGCGGGCCCGGCGCCACCGGCCGCTCCTTCTCGGACTTCCCGACCATCATCGACTCGATCACCGGCCAGCTCCTCGGCCTACCGCCGGAGACCGTGGTCCGCACCGGCCACGGCGGCTCCACGACGATCGGCCGGGAGGCGCCCGCCCGCCAGTCGTGGATCGACCGCGGCCACTGACCGGCCGCGAGGAGGCGTCAGCGGCTGTCTGGTGTCAGCGGCCGCCTCCGGCGATCGCTGGCTCTGGCCAGCGGTGAGCCCGCGGTGCCTGCCAGGGAATGAACGGCAGCATCCGGTGCGCGGCGCGGTGGCGCGACCGGGACAGCCGCCGGCGCATCAACAGGCGCCGGGCGGGCCGTTCCACCGAGTGGTGCAGCACGGCGGCGAGCGCGGTCGCCAGCACGAGGCACAGGAACAGGCCGAGCCCGGCCCTGGCGGCGGTCGTGACGTCGAACAGGCCGAGCTCGACGCCGATGGTCAGCGCGACCGGGTGAACCAGGTAGAAGGCGTAGGAGATCTCGCCGAAGTAGACCACCGGGCGAGAGCCGAGCACTCTGATCCGGCCTCCATCCGCTTCCCGCGTGCCTATCAGGAAGATCAGCGCGCCGAAGGCAGGGATGAGGAAGCTGTCGATCAGGCCGTGCCGGTGGCCGTAGTCGGAACCGAGCAGGAAGGCGGTGGTGATCCAGGCAGTCGTGCCGACGGCGAGCGCGGCGCGGAGCCGCCGCGATCCGCGGACGCCTTCGCGCGCCATCAGGCCGAGCGCGACCCCCAGCACGAACTCGCCGATCCGCAGCCCGGGGTTGGCGTAGGCGGCAAGGTCGAACTGGTTACCAGCGAAGCTGGCCGTCACCGCGACCAGCGAGGTCGGAAGGACGACCACGGCGGCTGCCCGGAGCCGGCCGCGGGTGTCCCGGCCCGCCAGGCGCCGGTAGATGATCGGGAAGGCGAGGTAGAAGAACGCCTCACAGGACAGCGACCACAGCACGGCGCCGCCCCAGCCGAAGTAGATCGACTGATCGGGCACCCAGGCCTGCAGGAGCAGCAGAGCCGGCAGGATCGCGAAGAGCTTCGAGCCGAACTCGCCGAACATCTCGTAATGCCAGGCCAGCGCCAGCCAGATCCAGACCGATACGAAGTACAACGGGTAGATCCGGGCGAACCGCCGCCACCAGAACGCGCTGTCCGTGCCCGACCCGGTCGACCAGGCCAGGACATATCCGGACAAGATGAAGAAGAACGTCACCCCGGCGTAACCGATATCGCCGAGCACGGCGATCGCGGGGATCAGGACCTCGACATCGACGTAGATGTGCCGGGTGAAGACCATCAACGCGGCCACGCCGCGCAGCCCGGTGAGCGTCGGTAGCTGGAGGTTGACGTCCGGCGGCCGCTCGGCCCGTCCTGCCGCCGGGTTGCTCGCCGCCCGCTGGCTGGCGAACAACGGCATGGTCGACGGATCCGGGCCGGCCTGGGCCGCTGGAACGCGATCGTGCCCGGTCGGTCGGCTTCCGCGGATTCTGATCGGAACTGTGGGCCGGCCGGTGCTGCCAGCATGGCCCGCCAACGGTCGAGTCGCCTCGGCCGGAGTCAATGCGCTCTCCCTCGCGGTGTTGGAACGCCCGGTCTGTATACGCGCGCGCCCTCTGCGCAAATCCACCCTAACGTGAGGGTTGTGCGGCCCCGCCCGGGGTCCAGACCGCTGGCTGCCCACCGTCGCAGGCTCTCGCCGTATGGCGCAGCCCAGGCGCGCAGTGGCGCAAGGCAGGGCGGCGCGGCCCGCGCGTGCACGCGGCGCCGCGTCCGGTGACGTTCCGCCGAGACGCGCGCGGGGCGGCCGTCGGATGAGCGCTCCGCGGCTCTCAGTGTCCGACGATCACCCAGAGTGCGGCGAGAGCGAGGGAGAGCGCTCCCGCCAGCAGGGCGCGGCGGAACAGGTCGAACTCTCGGGCGGTGATGGTGGCCAGCGTCATGGCCTGTGTCCAGGCCTCGCGCCGCACGGCCTCCGGTGTGGATGAGCTGGTCGCCGCGCCGGGCGGCGGCCAGCCCGCCGCTTTCCCCGATGACGAGCCGGCCGGCGGCCGGATCCGTGTCGATCATCTCGTGACGTCCGGGGGGTTCACCCCCGACGGCGGCCTGAACCGCGCCGAGCACCAGCCGAACCGCCGGCCGGCGGTCGGCGGCCGTCCGACGGGCTGGGTCAGCTGGGAAGAGTGATGGTGAAGACGGCGAACAGCAGGGCGGCGGCGGCGCCGGCCCGCAGGGCGAGCAGGAAGCCGCGGTACTTCGCGAGAGCTATCCCAGCAAGGGTCTTGGCCTGATCCCATGCCTCACGTCGGATGTCATTCGGCGTCGCCGCCGTCACCACCTCGTCCAACGAGGTCACGGCGAGATAGGAGAAGGAGAACCGGTTGCGACCGTGGTAGGGAGTACGGGGCTTCAGAGCGGAGTACAGGCCGACTCCGGCGACGCACAACGCGACCATCCCCGCCGCGGCGAACACGAGGGCCGCGATTCCCCGGACCCCCGGATCGCGGAATACCGCCTCGACCTCGCCGTGCTTTGTCACAACTGTCCCGCCGAGGATGGCGAGCGCGGCGCCCAAGATGCCCACCTTGCCGTCGGCGTTGTCGATACGGCTGCTGACCATCTCGATGGCCGCGATCGCGTCGTCTCCGGTACGAAGAGCCTCGCCGCTGGGAGGCGCTGATCCCGCCGAGGACTCCCCACCGGGCGACGTCGAACCGGCCGAGTTCCCACTCTCGCCCTGCGTGGCCGTCACCATGTTCCCCCTGACTGACATGCCGAGCGCTGCGATGCCCGGACGACGCGACACCTCGATGATCTGCGGCAAGGTTATCGAGGCCGGCCAGAAGAGACCCCGACAGCGGAGTTGGACTCGGCGGGCGGCGCGGCTCGACGCGGCATCCCCGTACCACCCGCCTCAGCCGCCCGTGACCAGTTGAGAGGTGGGGCCGCGGCGTCGGTGGCGGCTGACCTTCGTGCTGGCCCAGGGAGGACGCCGCCACCAGGCCAGCACGGGCCGGGCTCGAGGGCGGCGAGGATACGAGGGATGACAGGAACAGGTACCGGGTCTTCTTGACGGTCAGGGCGGCGGGCAGTCGTTGTCGGGTGCGCCGGTCGGCGATCCCCGGGTGGCGCCGCGCGGGGCGCTCACCCGGACTCGTCGGTCCAGGGACCGTTGGCGCGGGCAAGAAAAGCCCGCGAGGCGGACGCGTCGGGGTCCACGGCGAGCACCATCAGCAGGTAGACCTTCCCGCCCGGATTCTCGCGGTCGGGCGACGGGCTGCCGACCTGGGTGAACCCGTGACGCCGGTACATTCGCTGCGCGGGGACGTTCCTGATCTCCACCCACAGCCGGACCCCGATCGCGCCGACCGAGCGAGCCCAGGCCACCGCCGCGCTCACCAACAGGTCAGCGGCCCCGGTCGCGCGCATCGCCGGCGCGACCCACATCGCCGCGAGTTCGCGGAACTCCGGTACCAGGGAAGGCTGATGGACGTCGACCATGCCAACCGGTTCGCCGTCGTGCTCCAACAGGAAGGTCGCGTGGGCATGGCCCGCGGCGTTGCGGGCGGCGCGACGCCGCCAGTCGTCGTCCGGGCGGGCGGCCTCGGCCTCCCAGGTCTGCCAGAACGCTCCGGGCGCCTCGGCGAGTGCCGCGAGCCGCACCTCACGCAGCCGCGCGCCGTCGCCGGCGGAAACACGCCGAACTTCGCCCACCATCTTTGTCCGTTTCCCTGGAAACAGGCCGGGTGCCGCCGGGACGGGTGGTTCGTCCAGCCCTCTCATGATTGATTCTCGAGCCTAGACGCCATAGCGGGACTGGTATTTGTCGAGTATGGCCGCCGTGCGGTTCCTCATTCTGTTCTCCGCGCGGGACCGCGCGAGTTCGCCAATGCTCGCCGGATCGTTGCCGAGCCAGCGCATCAGGTTCAGGGCGACGCTTATCAGGTCGATGACCTCGTACTCCGCGCCCTTGCGGTTGTCTGACGCCAGATGCGCCTCCATCTCGTCGAACTGGATCTCCAGCACGCGACGGAAATGTGACAGGGGCTTTTCCGTGATCTCTCGGTGCGACTCCTCCCACGCGTCCCAGAGGGGTTGGAACGGGCCCAGGTCCTCGTTTGCGGGCCCGTTTTCGGCGGTGATCATTGTCGTGCGGCCCTCCGTTATTATTCCGTTGAAGTGAGATCATCGGAGCGTCGGGTGACCTTCGACGCGGGAGCCGCGGGCCAAAGTCGAACGCCGACAGGAAGATCAAATGGCCGAGGTTGTCGGATGGCGGCGCCCGGGCGAGCGTTCTTCGGTGGTTCTGCGCCTCAACGGGCACAGGCCGCTCGTGGCTTGGCGGGCACCACGGCGCCCCGCTCGTCACCGACTGTCCAGACTTGGGGGGAATTGTCGCCGTCCGGGTCGCTGTTGTCAACAAGCGACGCCGAATACCGCGACCCGATGACGAGGGCGCGATATCAATGACAGAACGTGTCGCGGGCGATCGGCGCCCCGCGTGGATCATCGGCTCCCCGCGCAGGCCGTCGAAGGCGGGTCCAGCGCCACCTCATGGGCACGATCGGAGCCATGGCCTGGCGGCTACGTTGATGGCCGGTACCACTCTTGGCGACGTTCGCCCGGTCAGCAGGCGCCCGACCACCGGCATGATCACCGAATGCTCGCGAAAACTGCTCGCGTCATCATTTCCGCGAGCAAACTGGTGATCAGCGGGCCGGGACGCAATCATCCGACACCAGGCGCTGGCTGGGTGTCGGTCGTCTTCGAGGACGAGGTCGGCCGAAAGGGGCGCCCGCGGTCGCCCCTGGCCTCCGGGATCCCAACGCGCGGATCCCGGAGAGCCGGGTCCTGGTGAAGACGGTAGGTCAGTCGTTGACGAGCATCTCGCCGGACTGCTGCTGCCAGAGGCGGTAGTAGTGGCCCTCGGCGTCGAGAAGGTGCTCGTGGCTGCCCTGCTCGACGATCCGGCCGGCGTCGAGGACGACGATCCGGTCCATCCGCAGCAGGGTGGACAGGCGGTGAGCGACCGCGATGACGGTGCGCTCCCGCCACAGCTCCTCCAGGGCGTGCTGGACGAGCAGTTCGCTCTCGCTGTCGAGCGCGCTCGTGGCCTCGTCGAGCACGAGCAGCGGCTTGTGGTCCAGGAACGCCCGGGCGATCGCGATCCGCTGCCGTTGGCCGGTCGACAGCCGGATGCCGCGCTCACCGACGAGCGTGTCGTAGCCCTTGGCCGCGCGAACGATGAAGTCGTGGGCGTGCGCCCGGCGGGCCGCCCTCTCGACTTCCTCGTCCGCGATCCCCTCCAGAGCGCCGTAGGTGATGTTGTCCCGAATCGATCGGTGGAACAACGAGATGTCCTGCGGAACGTAGGAGATCGCGCGGGCGAGCTGGCGGTTCGGCAACGGGCGGCCGTCGAGGGCGATCATGCCCAGAGGCAGCGGGTAGTAGCCGAGCAGCAGCTTCAGCAGTGTCGTCTTGCCGCTGCCCGAGCGCCCGACGATCCCGACCTTCTCGTGCGGGGCGAGCGTGAGCGTCACCCCGTCGAGGACCCGGACCGCCGAGTTGTCCGGGTAGGCGAACGTGATGCCGCGCAGCTCGAGGCTCCCCAGCGGCCCGCCGCCGATCCCGCCGCCGTCGTCGCGGGGGCGGGTCGCGGCGACGCCGATCGCAGCCTGGGCCGGGATCTCCTCGGGGCCGGGGGCGTCGGCGTCCGGGAAGTTCTTCGGGTCGAGGATCTCGCGGTCGCCGAACAGGTAGCCGTAGGCCTCCTCGACCCGGGCGAGCCGCAGGTTGAGCTGCGAGAACTCCCAGATCATGGCCCAGATGTAGTCCGAGAAGATGACCAGCGCCGCCAGGAAGGTGGTCAGCTCGCCGATCGTCAGCCTGCCGTGCAGGAACAGGTACAGGTTGAGCAGGATCGCGGTCGGCCAGATGAGGTAGCGCACCACGAGGCTCATCGAGCCCCAGAAAACGATGGCCCAGAACATCGACCGGTTCGCGGCCTTCACGACCGCGTGGCGGCGCTCGACGACCAGCGTGTGCTCGACGCGCTCCCGGCGGAACGACTTCACGCTGACGAAGTTGGCGACGACGTCGAGAATGTAGCTCTCCATGTCGGCGTTGACGTCGGTGAATCCCTTTTCCTCCTTGGCCGACCGCCGCGCGGTGTACCGGCCGATGAGGAACAGCAGCGCGATCGCGCCGGTGAACAGCAGGCCCGTGGGCACGTTCACGGCGAACATGATGATGACGATCGACGGGAGCCGGACCACCAGCTCGACGTAGTTGAAGCAGGTGTTGTCGAGGAAGTCGCGGTACTCCTGGCCGAGGGTCCTGACGTACCCGCCGATCTTTCCGGTCGCCCGGTCCGCGAAGAACGGGTACTCCTGGTGGACGACCCGCCGGAACAGCAGGTTCTGGTAGTCGAAGCCACGCGGGTTCAGTAGCTTCATGTAGAACAGCTCGGCGCCTCGCCAGAACAGGTCGTGGCCGACGCTGCAGGCGATCAGCGCCGCCGTGTAGAAGACGACGTCGTCGTGCGGGATCGGGTTGCTGTCGAGTGTGGCGACGAACCGGCCGATGAACAGCGGAATGATCGCGATCAGGACGTCGGCGACGACGAACAGCGCGATCACCAGCGCGAGCGGCCGGCGGAAGGTGGCCGTGAACCGGAGGTAGGAACGAAGCCCGGCGTGCCGTGCGCGCCGCGTCGCCTTGTCCATCGTCTCCTTGTCCCGCGCGGAATTGCCGGGCGTGCTGACCGGAGCGCCGTCGTCCGGAGCGATGACGTCCAGAGAGCCGTCGTCCCGCGTGGAATATTTGGCCGGCTGAGGGCCGCTTCGACTCGGCTCAGGGGAGGTGACGAGGGAAATCCCGGTCACCGGCCGTCGCCGCCGAGACCGCCGGCGGGCCTGTGCTCGTTTTCGCCAGGGTCCGCGCGGGCGGCTCCCTACCGGTTCTGCCCCGTTGTCCACCGAGACAGGATCGCCGCCCTCGCCGAAAGCCGCATCCCATTTTCCGGCGACCCGGAATGCCGCGGTCTCCCGCCCGGCGTCCCACGCCGTTGTCCACGCCGTTGACGGCCCGGCCGTGAACGAAACGATCTTGGGTGGGGTGTCTCGGCGAGGCGAGGACTTCGTAGTCCTATTGACCCGTTGTCATCAGGTGGGTCACATCGGCCCAGGACCTGGCCGGGGTGGCCCATGGCGGCGGGGAGAGGAGGGAGACCACCCTGGCAACCACGCCGGTGAGCGAGGCGGACCAGAAGGCGATGTGGAACGGATCCGGTGGAAACGGCTGGACTTCGGCGCAGGACCTGATCGACGGCGCGGACCGGCCCTTCGAGGCTTTGCTCGCCGACGAGGTCGCTTCCGGGGCGAATGTGCTCGACGTCGGCTGCGGCACGGGCGCGACGACGGTCGCGGCCGCGCGGCGAGCAGCGTCGGCGGAGGATATCGCGGCGGCCGGAAGGTATCTGTTCAGCGAGCCTGACCGAAGGTCCGGGTCGTCGCGAGCACGGCGAGGCGGTCGTCGGCGCCGCTGTCGCGCACCTCCACCCGGCCAAGGCCGCCGCGGACCCGCGCGGTGGCGACGACCGGGCCGACCCGGGCCGGGCGCAGGTAGCGGATCGCGAGGGAGGCCAGCGTCTCGCCCGGAGTGAGGGACAGGGCCGCCTCCTCGGCGGTCAACGCGAGCAGCCCGCCGTTGATGGTGTTCGACGCGTTGAGCGCGTCCTCGGCGCGGGGCAGTGTGGCCACGCCCGGCTCACGGATCTCGCAGCGGGCTCGCTCGGCCAACGGCCTGCTCAGGCGTCGCCGTGGGCGCGGGCGGGTCCGTAGGTCCGCCAGGTCGGGCGGCATGACCACGGCGGGGTTCGGCGCGGCCATGAACGAGGTGACGGCGAACCCGATCCGCCCACCGTCGCTGCCGGTGAACTCGACCTCGACGACGCCGACCGACTGGCCGGCCTTGACCAGCCGGGCGGCCGCGTGGATCGTCTCGGACTCGCGCGGCGGAGCGAAGACCTGGACCTCCAGGTCGAGCGTGACCGGGACGCGTGGCGCGAACCGGTCCATGACCGTGTAGCCGGCCGCCGTGTCGGCCCAGATCGCCAGGATCGAGGTACGCACGCTACGCGTCCCGGGGGCGAACATCTCCGGGACGACCGGCGCCGACCCGCGCCACTCGCCGTCGACCAGGTCCAGGCCGAAACCCAGCTCGAGCAGGATGTGGTCGTCAGGGTGCCTGACGGGCTGGACGCTGTCGATCGTGGTCATCGCCGCTGCCCCCGGGCTGTGCGGCCGCCCGGCTCGCCGGGCCGGCGACGGCGCGCGTGCCTACGTCGGCTGAAACGGCTTGGGCCGGGCACTGATCTCCGATCCGTTCCTCGGGGCGGAGCACGAGCAGGCGTCCAGCTGGCAGCCGCGGAACTCCGTGGTCCACCCATACTGGCGTCCTGGTCAGGACACGCGACCGTAGGTGTGGCGCACCACCCATCCATGGCGCCGACGGCGCTCAGACGAGCGCGCGCCGCGTGTCCGTGTCCGTGCCCGGCGCGGGGCACGCAGCCCTTCCTGACGGCGGTCGTACCGCGCGCGACTCCAGGATTCTCGGCGCTAGGCCACGTCGGGGACGCGGTCGAACCAGGGGCGGGCGGTCTCCAGCTGGGCGGCCAGGCGCAGCAGGGTGCCCTCGCCGCCCAGCGGGGCGACGAACTGGACGCCGAGCGGGAGCCCGCCGGGCGTCCAGTACAGCGGCACGCTCATCGCCGGCCGGCCGGTCATGTTCGCCAGCTGCGTGTAGGGCACCCAGCTCAGGTTCGCGAGCACCGCCTTCTCGACGAGGCCGAGTCGGCGCAGCAGCTTCCCGCCGCGCAGCCGGACGAACGCGCCTCCGGCCGCCCGTTCCCGGGCCGACGTCGCGACCTCGCCGACCCGCAGCGGCGCGCGGCCCAGCGTCGGGGTGAGCAGCAAGTCATAGGAGCGGTGGAAGTCGGCCAGCGCCCGGATGTGCGCGTGCCAGCGGGCCCGGCTGCGCTCCAGCTCGACGGCCCCGGTCGCCCTGCCCAGCTCGGCGGCGATCAGTGTGTCCGGCTCGAAGCCGCCGTCGCCGCCGCCGAGCTCGCGGGCCCGCTCGACGAGCACCGCCGACTTGGCGAACCAGGTCGTCAGGAAGTCGGTGGCCACGGCGGCCTCGTCGACGATCTGCTCGACGGGCTCGACGGTGTGCCCGAGCTCGGCGAGCAGCGCGGCCGCGTCCTCGACGGCGGCCACGGCCTCGGGCGCGGGCGTCGGGTTGAGCGCCGACGCTGTCCGCATCCCGATCCGCAGCCGCCCCGGCGCGCGGCCGACCTCGGCGAGGTAGTGCCCGGGCGGGGCCGCCGCCGGCAGGTACGGGGCGTACGGGTCGGCGCCGGCGAGCACGTCGAGCATCGCCGCGCTGTCGCGCACCGAGCGGGAGACGACTCCGTCTGTCGCCATCCCGGCGCCCTCGCCCTCCGTGGGCCCGTGCGGGACCAGCCCGCGCCCGGGCTTGAGCCCGAACAGGCCGCAGCAGGCGGCCGGGATGCGGATCGAGCCGCCGCCGTCGTTCCCTCCGGCGACGGGAACGATCCCGGCGGCGACGGCGGCCGCCGAGCCCCCTGAGGACCCGCCGGGGGTGTGGGCCAGGTTCCACGGGTTGCGGGCCGGCCCCCACAGCGTCGGCTCGGTGATCCCCTTGGAGCCGAACTCGGGCGTGTTGGTCTTGCCGAAGATCACCAGGCCGGCGTCCAGCCACCGCTGGACGACCGTCGCGTGCTCGGTGGCCGGCACGTCGGCGAGCGCCCGGCAGCCGCCCGACGTCGGCACGCCAGCATAGTGCTGGCCGAGATCCTTGATCAAGAACGGCACTCCGGCGAATGGGCCGGTCAGGTCCTCGGTGAGCCGCTGGTCGGCGATGTCGTCCATCGGGCGGACGATCGCGTTGATCTTCGGGTTGACGGCGGCGGCGCGTTCGCGGGCGGCGGCGAGCAGCTCCGCCGGCTTCACCTCGCCGTTCGCCACCAGCTCGGCCATCGCCACGCCGTCGAGGGACCGGTACCGCGTGAAGTCCATCAATCCTCCGGGTGGCCGACGGTTTCGCGCACGTTAGCGCACCGGGTGGGCCGCGGCGTGCCCGGCGCGATGCGCCCACCCCGGTCGGCCACCCCGCTCAGGCCACCCCCGACAGGCTGGCACGGTGCTCGGCGGGGCTCACGCCACGGACCCGCTTGAACGCGGCGCTCAACGCGAACGCGCTGCCGTACCCGACGCGGCGGGCGACGGCCTGCAGCGTCACGTCGCGCTCGTCGCGCAGCAGGCTCGCGGCGAGGTCCAGGCGCAGCCCGGTCAGGTAGGTCATCGGCGGTTCACCGACCAGGTCGGTGAACCGGCGGGCGAGCGCCGCCCGCGACACCCCGGTGTGGGCGGCGAGCACGGCGACCGTCCACGGATGATCCGGGTTGTTGTGCAGCAGCCGCAGCGCCCGCCCGACGACCGGGTCGGTGTGCGCGCGCAGCCACGGCGGCTCGCCGTCGCCGTCGCCGCCCTCCGGGCCGTCCTCGCCGTGGCCGCGGGCGAACCAGGTCCGCAGCACATCGATGAGCAGCAGGTCGAGCAGCCGGTCGAGGACCGCGTCCTGGCCAGGCCGGTCCCGGGGGATCTCGCTGGCGAGCAGCGGCAGGACGGGGCTGTCCCAGCTGTCGGCCGCGAGCACCAGCAGCCGCGGCAACGCGTCCAGCAGCCGCCGGTTCACCTCGCCGGCGAGCTGGTAGACGCCGACCAGCATCACCGTCTCGCCGTCGGCGGCGTCGCCCCAGGTCCGCACGCCGAGGTCCATGTCGTCGCACAGGTCGACGCCGCCCGGGGTGGTGGTCCGCTGGCCGGGATGGATCACGACCCGCGGTGGGGTCGACGGGTGGTCGGCCACGGTGTACGGCTCCGGGCCGCGGACCACCGCCACGTCGCCCGGCCCGAGCCGCGTCGGCCCGCCGTCGTCGAAGGAGATCCAGGCCTCGCCGCGCCACTGCGCGACGACCGTGAGCGGCGACCTGTCCTGGACCCGCAGCGACCAGGGCGGGTCCAGCACCGCCCGCAGCAGGAAGGCGCCGCGTGCCCGCGCGCCGTCGAGCAGGTCCGCGAGGGCGTCCACACCAGCGAGTCTAGATCGCCGGGCACCTGGACGACGGCGTATGCGCCGAAGCCTCTCGGCGATGGCCGCGACCCCCGCGCACGCGGCTTCATGGAGGGGACCTGAGGGACGAACCGGAGGAGACGGACGTGACCGGCGTACGGATCGGGACACTGCTGGGGGCGACCCTGGCGACGGGGCTGATGGCGGGCATCTACTTCGCGTTCGCCTGCTCGGTGATGCCGGGCCTGCGCGCCACCGACGCGCGGACGCTGGTGGGCACCATGCAGTCCATCAACGTGGCGATCGTCAACGGCTGGTTCCTGCTGGTCTTCGTCGGCGCCCCGCTGCTCACGCTGGTCGCCGGCGCGGCCCATCTGCCGGTCGCCGGCCGCGGCGCGCTGCCGTGGATCGCGGCCGGTCTCGCGCTCAACGTCGTCGCCTTCGTCGTCACCGGCGCCGCGAACATCCCGCTGAACAACGCCCTGGACGCCGCCGGGCCGATCGACCAGATCGCGGACCTGGAGGCGGTCAGGGACCGTTTCGAAGATGCCTGGATCCGCTGGAACCTCGTGCGCACCGCCGCGACGACGGCCGCCTTCGCCTGCCTCGGCTACGCCCTCGTCCTCACCCACCGCCCGCGCTGAAGCCACCGCCCGCGCTGACCGTCAGGCCAGAACGCCTTCCTCCGGGTGAAGCAAATCCCCGGTCACGAAACGCAGGTCGCCGGACGGGGTGACGTAGGTGATCGCGCAGGTGAAGGCGCGGCTGCCGGCCCGCCAGCTCTCCTCGGCGATCGGCAGCCAGCCGACGCGGACGGTCTCGGTCTGCTGGAACGATGGCCCGAGATAGTCGCGCGCCACGGCCGCGCAGAGCGGCTGCGCCTGGGCCTTGAACTCCTGCTCCGACGGCGCCGCGCCATGCCGGGTGTCCGCGAGCCGGGCGCCGCCGATCGCCACCTGCTGATGAGGCTCGGCGCACGCGACGCCGACCACGCCGTCGGCGTCGGACGCCAGGCAGGTTCCGGCCGGGAAGACCCATGCCTGGTCGGCGCCCTCGGCGCTGCCGGTGAAAAGGTCGTGCCGGCCGGGCGTGGCGGCGTACGGGGTGCGCCCGCTCAGCCCGCAGTGGACGTCGCGCTCTCCGCGCTGCCAGCCGTCCAGTGAGGGATGGACCGCCGACAGGTAGAACCTGCCGTACGGGTCGAGTGGGTGGCCAAGAAAGCGTTCCACCGGGTCGACGCAGTACCTCTCCTCGAGGGCGATCCACGTCTGGTAGTCGGGGTAGGGGGCTCCTAACCGGTATTCGGATCCAATATCTACGGCGTCGCCGCTGACCGACTGGAACAGGTGGGGTTCGGCGCAGGGGACGGTCCGCACGCTCGTCTGGGCCGCGTCCTGGTCCCAGCGGTAGCAGTCCCCGCGCCGGTAGTCGTGCCGCCACAGGTCAGGCCCGGTTGTGCCTTCCGGGCCGGGCGACGGATCACCGGCCGGTGGGCGACCGGAGGCAGCCGGCCCGTCGTCAGCGCCGTTCCCGCCGCTCCACGGGAACGGGAGGCCCACGACGAGGTAGCCGGCGACGAGGGCGAAGATCAGGATGACGGCCGTGCTGATCACACGCCGTTTGCGCCGCGCCGGTGTCGTCTCCTCGGTGGGGGTCCAGGAGCGGGGCGACGCCGGGGTGACCGGCGGCGCGGGCCTGGAGCGTCGCCGCCGGCGCGACGGGGCGCCGGGCGCGCCGGCGAGCTCACGGCGCACGGCCAGCCGGCTGCGGGCCGGGGCCTCGTAGACGGAGGCCGCCCTGACGAACGCCTCGTCGAGGACGAGACCGGCGAAAGGGTCGTCCGGATCGGCCAGGTCGCTGGGCTGGTCGTCGGTCACGGCGGTCGCTTCCTCGTCGGTCGGGCCTGTCGGTGGGGCGGCGCGCGGGGCGGCGCCGGGAGCGCACGCCCACGGCGCCGGCGCGCGGGCCCGGATGTGTGGCGCCGCACATTACAGCGCCGGGTGTCCGGATTCGACCGGTAGGACCCGGTAGTAGGCCATCGGCGATGGCGGCGGCCCGGACCGGTCCGGGCCGCCGCGGTCGAGCTGGCCCCGGTCAGGCCGGGATCGGGTTGCGCGCGTCGCCGGTCACCGGCCTGGGATCACCGGTCGGGGTCACATAGCTGACCAGGCAGCTGAAGGACCGGCTTCCAGCCGCCCAGCTCTCCGGGGAGAGCGTGAACCAGCCGACGTAGACCGAGTCCGTCTCCTGGAAAGGCCCCCCGAAGAACGTGCCCGCGACGGTCGCGCACTCGCGCGCGGCCTGCTCGTCGAACGCGTCGTCGGTCGGCGGCGGGCTGCCCGGGGCGCCGGGAAGGTGGACGTCCCCGATCGCGACGTGGTGGTGCGCCGTCGCGCAGGTCACCGCGTACAGGCCGTCCGCGTCCTCCACGAGGCAGGTGCCGGGCCCGTAGACCATCGACTGGTCGGCGCCCTTCGCCGACCCGGAGACGAGGTCGTTGTCGGGGTTCTCGGCGGTCGGGGCGTACCCGCCGATGCCGCACTGCAGATCGCGGTCACCGAGCGCCCAGCCCTCCTCCGTCGGCCTGATCGTCGAGATCCCGAACCGGCCGTACGGGTCGAGCGGGGAGCCGAGGTAGGCCGCGACCGGGGCGCCGCAGTGCTCGTCGGCCAGCCGCGACCACTCGTCGTCGGTGGCGGGGAACGGGGCGTCCGGCGGGAACGACGCGGCCATGCTCACGGGGTTGTCGCTGACTGCCTCGAACCGGTGTGGCTCGGCGCAGTCCACCTCGTCGACCTTCGAGGAGGCGCCGTCGAGGTCCCACAGGTAGCAGCGCCCACGCTCGTAGGTCCGGTCGGTGAGCTCGGGATCAGTGGTCGCCGACGCGGCGCCCGACGGCACGGGCGCCGCCGCCGGCCCCGAGCCGCCGTCGTCGTCACCGGCGGCGAAGCCGATCGCGGCCAGGCCGACGAGCACGACGACGACGCCGCCGGCGACCACGGCCGCGACGCGCCCACGGGTCCACCGCGACCGCCGGGGCGGGGGCGGGGAGGGCCGCCAGGGCTGCGGCGTGCCCGGTGCCGGGGCACCGGGCTGCCCGTACGGCTGCCAGGGCGCGCCCGGCGCGCCCCAGGAAGGCGTGCCCGGCGCCGGGCTCCCGCCCGGGGCGGGCCAGCCGGCGGGCGGGGGCGCGCCGCCCGCCGCGGGCTGCCCCGGGCCCTGCGGCCAGGGTGTTCCCGGCTGCTGGGGCCACGGCGTGGCCCCTGGTCCCGCCTGCGGCGGGCCGGCCTGTCCTGCCCCGGGTCCCTGCGTCGGGGGCGTCTCGTCGGCCACGGTCGTCTCGCTCCACCCATCGTGTCGGGCGCCGCCGACGGTCGGGTGAGCGCGCCGCGTGGCCAGGCCACGCCGCTCCGCTCGGCCCGCTTGGCGTCGCGGCGCGCAGATTGTGGCGCGCAGAATATCGGCGGCCTGCGACGGTTTGCGCGCAGGGTGCCGTGTGCCCGGAATGGCCCGTCACCTGGTCGTTCACCCGGCTGCCCGCCGGCGCGGCCGGAACTGTCGGCGCCGGGTCCTAGGCTGATCCTGTCCGCGGTGGGTTCGCGCCCGCGGACGTGGGTGACTGGCTCGGTGGGTTGGCTGGGCGCATTGGGTTGGCTGGCTCGGCGGGCCCGGCCAGGGGCGCAGGGGAAGGGGGCGGTCGGTGACCGCGGTGCCGGCGGCGCGGGGGCAGCGGCCGACAGGGCCGGCGGGGCCGGGGGAGGCGCCGCGCTGGGCGCTGCTCGACGCCGTCCTCGAGCGGATCACCTACGCGAACGAGGAGAACGGCTACACCGTCGCCAAGGTCGACACCGGCCGGGGCGGGGACCTGGTGACCGTCGTCGGCGCGCTGCTGGGGGCGCAGCCGGGGGAGTTCCTGCGGATGCGGGGCCGGTGGGGGAGCCACCCGCAGCACGGCCGGCAGTTCCAGGTCGAGGACTACACCCAGGTCCTGCCGGCCACGGTCCAGGGCATCCGCCGCTACCTCGGCTCGGGCCTGATCAAGGGGATCGGGCCGCGGCTGGCCGAGAACATCGTCGACCACTTCGGCGTGGACGCCCTCGACGTGATCGACCGGGAGCCCGAGCGGCTCATCGAGGTGCCCAAGCTCGGCCCGAAGCGGACGAAACTGATCGCCGCCGCCTGGGAGGAACAGCGCGCGATCAAGGAGGTCATGGTCTTCCTGCAGAGCGTCGGCGTCTCCACGTCACTCGCGGTCAAGATCTACAAGAAGTACAAGGACGAGTCGGTGGACGTCGTGCGCCGCGAGCCGTACCGGCTGGCGAACGACGTGTGGGGGATCGGTTTCCGCACCGCGGACACGATCGCCCGGGCCGTTGGCATCCCGCACGACGCCCCCGACCGGATCAAGGCCGGCCTGCAGTACACCCTGTCCGAGTCGACGGGCGACGGGCACTGCTACCTGCCCGAGCAGCGGCTGATGGCCGACGCGGCGCAGATCCTCGAGGTCGGCCTGGAAGGGGTCATCGACGCGCTAGGCGAGCTGGTCGCCGAGGAGGGCGTCACCCGGGAGGAGATCCCCGGCGACGACCCGGAGCAGCCGGTCGCCGCCGTCTACCTGGTGCCGTTCCACCGGGCCGAGGTGTCGCTCAGCAACCAGCTGCTGCGCCTGCTCGACGCCGACGCCGACCGGCTCGCCGCGTTCGGGTCCGTCGACTGGGACGCGGCGCGGCGCTGGCTGCGCGCCCGCACCGGCGCGGACCTGGCACCCGCCCAGGACGAGGCGGTGCGCCTGGCGCTGACCCGCAAGGTCGCGGTGCTCACCGGCGGCCCGGGCTGCGGCAAGAGCTTCACCGTCCGCTCGATCGTCGAGATGGCGGCGGCCAAGGGCGCCAAGGTGCTGCTCGCGGCGCCGACCGGCCGGGCCGCCAAGCGGCTCACCGAGCTGACCGGCCACCCGGCGGCGACCGTGCACCGGCTGCTGGAGCTGCGCCCCGGCGGGGACGCCGCCTTCGACCGCGACCGGCCGCTGGACGCCGACCTGGTCGTCGTCGACGAGGCGTCGATGCTCGACCTGCTGCTCGCCAACAAGCTCGCCCGAGCCGTCGCGCCGGGCGCGCACCTGCTGCTCGTCGGCGACGTCGACCAGCTGCCGTCGGTCGGCGCCGGCCAGGTGCTGCGCGACCTGCTCGCCGAGGGCACGCCCGTGCCGCACGTCCGGCTGACCCACGTGTTCCGCCAGGCCGCCCAGTCGGGCGTCGTCACGAACGCGCACCGGATCAACGCCGGCGAGTTCCCCCAGGTCCAGGGCTTGCCAGACTTCTTCCTGTTCGCCTGCGACGAGGCGGAGGACGCCGCGAAGATCACGGTGGACGTGGTGGCGAACAGGATCCCGCGCAGGTTCGGCCTCGACCCACGGGTCGACGTGCAGGTGCTGACTCCGATGCACCGCGGCCCCGCCGGCGCCGGCTCGCTCAACGGCCTGCTGCAGGAGGCGCTCACCCCGAGCGGGCCCGGGACGGCGGAGCGGCGTTTCGGCGGCCGGGTGTTCCGCGTCGGCGACAAGGTCAGCCAGATCCGCAACAACTACGACAAGGGCGCGAACGGCGTCTTCAACGGCACCCTCGGGGTCGTCACCGCGCTCGACCCCGTCGAGCAGACCCTCACCGTGCGCACCGACGAGGGCGAGACCGTCTCCTACGACTTCGCCGAACTCGACGAACTGACCCACGCCTACGCGCTGACGATCCACCGGTCGCAGGGCAGCGAATACCCGGCCGTCGTCGTCCCGGTGACGATGAGCGCCTGGATGATGCTGCAGCGCAACCTGCTCTACACGGCCGTGACCCGGGCGAAGAAGCTCGTCGTCCTCGTCGGCTCGAAGAAGGCGATCGGCCGCGCCGTGCACGCCGCCTCCGCCGGCCGCCGGCACACCGGCCTCGCCCACCGGCTGCGCGCACGCCGCATCGTCACCCTCGCGCCGCCGCCCGGCCCCGCGGACGCGTAGAAAAACCTGTTTGCGGCCGGTGGGGCGACCGTTAGGCTTTGTCCTGTCCGAAGTGAGGACCGCGGGCTACTTCGTTTGCCGAATGATCGAGCCCTCGGTCGGCTGGTTCTCGGACGTCACCGTCGGATATGTCGGTGCCGAAGTGCACGGCGAAGCGTACTTCTGATCTGCGGGTCGCGGGTTCGATTCCCGTCCGGGTTCTCTGTGAGCGCCCGGTAGCTCAGTGGAGAGAGCTGCAGAAGCGCGCGCGCTTCCCGAACCTGGTTCTCGGCACCGTCTTCCGTGATGCGACACCGAAGTGCAGGGTGGGGTTCCTTCCGCTGTCAACGGGGTAACGCGGGTTCGAATCCCGTCGGAGCTTCGGGCTCCGTCGTCTAGTGGCCTAAGACGCCTTGGTCCGCACCCGACCTGGTTCTCGGTGTCGTTTCACGGAAATCCGATGTGGCGTCCCCGACAGGAAGGGGTCAAGGTGGGAAAGCTCGCGAAGGCGATGTCGAAGCGCGGTATCACCGGTCCCGTCCGCACCACGGGCCGGCGTACGGTCACCGCCGAGGGCGGCGCGGGCTGGTCGCGGGATGTGAAGGGCGAGCTGTTCACGCTCGCGGTCACGAACCTCGTCGCGGAGGACACCTTCTACGAGCGTGGCCGCGACCGTGACGACCGGTTCGTGAGCCTGCTGTGGGAGGCCGTCGCCCAGGACGCCGGCTGGGTCGCCCGGTTCGTGCCGTGGCTGCGCGACGGCGCGAACATGCGCACCGCGTCGGTCGTCGCCGCCGCCGAGTACGCCCGGGCGCTGGCCGCGCTGCCCGCCGACGCCCGCGCGGCCGCGCCCACGGCCCGGTCGGTCATCGCGGGCGCGCTGCAGCGCGCGGACGAGCCCGGCGAGTTCGTCGCCTACTGGCTGGCCGGGCGCCGCCCGGCCCGCAACAGCCTGCCGGGTGGTGTGCAGCGCGGCGTCGCCGACGCGGCGACCCGGCTGTTCACCGAGCGCGCGGCGCTGAAGTACGACGGTGTGGCGCAGGCGGTCCGCCTCGGTGACGTCGTCGAGCTCGCCCGGCCGACCCCGGCCGCGCCGTGGCAGAACGACCTGTTCCGCTACCTGCTCGACCGCCGCCACCACGGCGACGGCGTCGCGACCGAGAACCTGCCGATGCTGCGCGCCCGCGCCCAGCTCGAGGCGGTCCCCGCGCCGCGGCGCGGCGCCGAGCTGCGGGCCTGGGGCGCCGACGCGCCGCGCCGGCTCGCGGAGGCGGGCGTGACGTGGGAGGCGCTCGCCGGCTGGCTCGGCGGGCCGATGGACGCCGTCGCCTGGTCGGCCGTCGTGCCCTCGATGGGCCTGATGGCCGCCGTGCGCAACCTGCGCAACCTCGACCGGGCCGGGGTGGACGACCAGGTCGCGGAGCAGGTCGCGGCCCGGCTCGCCGACGCCGCGCAGGTCCGCGCGTCGCGGATGTTCCCGCTGCGGTTCCTGTCGGCCTACAAGGCGGCGCCGTCGGCCCGCTGGGCGCGGCCGCTGGAGCAGGCGGTGGGGCACTCGCTGGCGAACGTGCCAGCGCTGCCGGGGCGGACCCTGGTGCTCGTCGACCAGTCCGGGTCGATGGCGGCCCGGCTGTCGGCCCGCTCCGACCTGACCCGGGCGGAGGCAGCGGCGCTGTTCGGCTTCGCGGTCGGCCTGCGCGCCGAGGAGGCGGACGTGTACGTCTACGGCGCGGACGGCGGGTGGAAGGACATGACGCCGAAGCACCGTCAGGTGCGGATGCCGAAGGGAGGCTCGCTGCTGCGGCTCGTCGAGAAGCACGGCCGGGCGGACCTGGGCGGCACCCTCACCTGGACGACGCTGCGGCGCACCTACCACGGCCACGCCCGGGTAGTGATCGTGACGGACGAGCAGGCCCATGACTCGCCGGACAACCTGCCGGACGTTCCGATCATCACGTTCAACGTGGCCGGCTACCGCGCCGCGCACGTCGAGGCGGCCCCGAACCGGGTGACGGTCGGCGGCCTGTCGGACGCCGGGTTCACCATGCTCGGCCACCTCGACACCCGCCACCGCGGCGGCTGGCCGTTCTGAGGCCCGGGCCCTGGGCCGGAGGCGGCGCGGCGGATCCCCACCGCCCGCGCCGTCTCCGGCCTCCGCGCGTCTCGGTGCCCCTCTGAGGCGCCGGCTCACCCGGAGCCGGGCCGGGCCGGGCGTCGCGCCGGCCCGGAGGCCGGCCCCGTGCCCTCGGCCCGGCGGACTACCGGGTGCCGGTGGCCGTCCCGCGGCGGTTCTTGTTGCGGGTGACGGCGTCGGCGGGGCCTCCAGGCCCGGGTTGGCCGGTGTCGCGCCTAGCCAGCGGCGGGGGTCGCGGGGTCGGCGGGTCCGCCCATGCTCGAGGTCGCCGTTGCCGTCACTGCCGACGACGGCGACGGCAGGCGGGTCTGGGCGACCTCCGGGGCACTGCCGCACACCGGCACCGGGTTGCACATGGTGGCCGTGGACCGGGCGAGCAGTTCGCCGGCGGAGCTGTAGGCGTAGAGGGTCAGCGGCATCTGGCCGATGGCCTGGAACTGGGCGAAATTCGGGGCGGTGACCTGGATACGGACGATGAATGCGCCGGTCGAGGGCTCGAAGGGGACGACGACGGCGTCCGTGGTGGGGAGCGCGGCGACGAGCAGGGCGACCTGCGGGGACACCTGGCCGACGGCCCACTGCCGCGCGTTCCACTCGATTGGCCCGCCGGACCCGTCCCCGCCGGAGCTGAACACCTCGACAGGGCTGGTGGGCGGCTTCGTCAGGTCGTGGCGGTCGCCTGACCAGAGGATCGGGCCGTTGATGTCGGTGAGGTCGGGGACGGCGGCGGGGCCATTGAAGGTCCGGCACATCCCTGCGCCGTAGTCGCCCGTGAGGAAGGCCAACACGCCCCACCGATCGGCGACGGCGATGATCAGGCGCGCAGCCTCCGGCGCGCAGTGGGCGTCGATCTCGTCGCGCTGGGCGTCGGTGAGGGTCAGCAGCCGGGGGGTATCGACGTAGCGTAGCTGCAGCGGCGGGCCGCTCGCGGCGGCGGGGACCTCGGAGGGGATCGCCGGCGCGGGGCCGCGGACCACGGTCGGGGACCCGGCGGCAGGCTGGATCGTCGTCTGGCTGCCCGCCCGGCCGCCGACGAGCACGCCCGCCCCGATCACGACGGCCGCCAGGACGGCGGCGCCGGCCGGGACGGCGACGGCGAGGCGGCGCCGCCGCCGGGCGGCGGGCACCGTGGCCAGCGCGGCGGGCAGCAGACCGGCCGGCGGTCGGACCTCCAGCTGGCCGGCTGCCGCGCGCAGCCAGCCGGCGACCGTGTCGTCGGAGCTGGCGGGCGGGGTGCCGTTCATGGCGACTCCTCTCGCTCCCGCGCAACGACGGGGTACGCGACCTGGGAAGGGACTGGCGCGCCGGCCGAACCGGTGAGCGCGGGGTGGGCACGCAGCTTGGCGAGGCCCTTCGCCGCCTGGCTTTTCACCGTGCCTGCCGAGCAGCGCAGCAGCGCGGCGACCTCCGCTTCGGGCAGGTCCTCGCAGTAGCGCAGCACGACGACGGCCCGCTGCCGCGGTGGCAGCGTGGCGAGCGCCGCGGCGAGTCCTGCCCGGTCCTCGACGGCGGCGAGCTGCGGCGACGGCTCCGCCCGCTCCGGCGGCACGTCGACGAGCACCTGGCGGACCCGGTGGCGGCGGAACCGGCTGGCGTTCGCGTTGACCATCACCCGGCGGGCATAGGCGTCGGGCCGGTCATGGCCGCGGACCCGCCCCCAGACGACGAACACCCGGGCCAGCGTCGTCTGCGTCAGGTCCTCCGCCTCACCCGCGTCGCCGGTCAGCAGATAGGCGAACCGCAGCAGGCCGGCAGCCCGCGGCGTGAAGTACGCCGTGAATCCGCCGTCGTCGCCCTCGTCCATACGCAACACGACCTCCCTTGCCTACAGAGGCCGGCGGGCCGTCTCCAGGTTGCCCGGCTTGCGAACTTTCCGAGGGCGTTGCCCGGCTGTGCGCGGCGGGGCAACGCCCTGGGCGTCAGGGCATACCCGGCGCCGCGGCGAGCTGGGCGAGCGGTTGTCGACGCCCCGCGGGGTCTGCGGGCAAGCGCGGGGCCGGGTGGACAGGCGACCGTTTGGCGACGAGATCGCGCGACGTGCCCGGCCGCGCGGAGCTACCTGTTGTCTTCTTACGTCGACCGAGCACCGGGCTCTACACGGTCCCGTTGTACGGATGGCCGGTCCCGAGCGCTCAGAACACTCGAACCTGTGGCCTAGTCGTTGTCCTGCGGGATCATGGGCCTGAACAGGCGCTTGTCACGCTGGACGGCGGTGGGGTCCGCTGCGAGCCTGCGGTCGAAGCCGAACCAGGGGGCGGGCGTGAACGCACAGGTCAACCGGTACGTCGGACGGGCGCGTCGTGTAGCCCAGGACGCCGGTCTCGGCCCGGCACTGAAGCTGGCCCGGCGCCACATGCTGCCGAGCGCGCGCCGCAACCGGATCGACGACCGGAACCTGGGTCTGCTGATCTCGTTCCTGCTGCGCGAGGACTCGAACTGCATCGACGTGGGCGCCCACCGAGGCGACGTGCTGCGGGCCATCGTGAACCGGTCGCCGCGGGGCCAGCACATCGCCTACGAGCCGATTCCCGACCTCTACGCGGAGCTGTGCGCCGAGTTCCCGGGTGTCATGGTCCGGCGGGCGGCGCTGGCGGACCGGGTCGGAGTCAGCTCGTTCGCCTACGTGCGCAGCCGCCCCGCCTACAGCGGGCTGCGGCAGCGGGTGCCGGACGGCATGGAGGAGATCGAGCAGATCAGCGTGGACGTCGAACGGCTCGACGACATCGTGTCTGTCGACCGCCCGGTGACCCTGATCAAGATCGATGTCGAGGGCGGCGAGTACGGCGTCCTGGCGGGCGGGCAGAAGCTGGTGACCCAGTCCCGCCCCCATGTGGTGTTCGAGTTCGGCGCCGCGGCCCGCGAGTACGGCGTCAGCCCGGACGACATGTACGGCCTGGTCGACTCCGACCTCGGCCTGCGGATCTACGACCTGGACGGATCCGGCCCGTTCACCCGCGTCCAGTTCCGCCGCATCGCCGAGACGGGCCGCCGGTTCAACTTCGTCGCCCATCCCTGAACGGGGCGCGCGGCATTCGGCCGTCCGCGCGCCCCGGCCGTCGCGGCAGTCCCTGACAGCGGGCCCCATGAGTGCCGCACCCGGCAACGTTCGCCCGTCCCAGAACGGCAGTCGGGAGATCACGTCGCATCGACGTTCCGTTCAGTCAGACATTCCGCGTCAGGGGCGGCGCGCCCTGTCTGCCAGCAACGTTCGCCCTGTGCCCGCGTGCGGCCGGGTGCTCGTCCTGTCCGACGTGGCGGGGAATCGTGTCCGACACCAGAGCCAGGACCAGCGCCGTTTCGTGCCCCTGATGTCTGAGCGGACGTCCGGGATCTCTCGGGTGCCTTCCACGGTGCGGGAGAGGGTGGCGGGGGCGCGGGCTAGTCCCAGTGCTCGGCGAGGCCACCGGTGGTGGTGGGCCGGAAGACCGGGATGCGGCCGAGCGAGACGACCAGGTCCGCGTCGTCGCCGAGGGCGGCGCGCCAGCCGGAGCCCTCGACGAGCAACGCGCCGATCGCGACGACGTCGGCCCCGGCGGCGCGCAGCAGCCGCAGCGACGCGGCGATCGAGCCGCCGGTGGCGATCACGTCGTCGACGAGCGCCACCCGCCGCCCGGCGACGGCCGGCATCCGCGCGCGGTCGAGCAGCAGCCGCTGCGGCGTGCCGGTCGTGATCGACTGGAGCGGCTCGGCGAGCGCGTCCGCCAGGTGGGCCTTCGGGGTCTTCTGCAGGATCAGGTAGTCGTCGAGGCCGAGCGCCCGGCTGACTTCCAGCGCCACCGGGATGCCGAGCGTCGCCGCGGACACCACGATGTCGGGCCGGCTGGGGGCCAGCAGCGCCGCGAGGTCCGCGCCGGCCGTGGCGATGAAGGAGACCCCGGTGTCGATGGTCATCAGCAGCGCGACCGTGAGGTCGTCGGAGATCCGGGTGAGCGGCAGGTCGACCCGCTGCGACCCGATCGTCACCTGGTAGGCCGCCCGCTCGTCCGCCATGTCGGTTCGGTGTCCCTTCCTCGGCTGTCTGTCGGCTGATCCGCCGGTGCCCCGTCCCGGCCCGTGGTCGTGTCAGGTCCGCGGCTGGCCGCCGGCCGCCGTGGGCAGGCCGGCGCGGCGCGCGAGGTCGGCCGCGGCCCGGCCCGCTTCGGCGAGCACGGCGCGCGACTCGGCGTCCCCGAGCCAGGTGGGCGCGCCGTCGCGCAGTACCCAGCGGCCGTCGACCAGCACGTGGCGGACGTCGGTGGGCCGGGCGTGCCGGACGAGGGCGGTCGCCCAGTCGGCGGCGCGCGGCCACCAGTGCGGGCCGGTCGCGTCGACGACCGCCAGGTCCGCGCGCATCCCGCGGCGAAGCACGCCGATCTCGCCGGCCAGGCCCAGGCAGCGGGCGCCGTCGACGGTCATCATCCGCAGCAGCGCCGGCTCGTCGAGCAGGCCACCCGCGGCGGGGTCACCGCCCCGCAGCCGGGCGAGCCGGGCGGCCCAGCGCGCCTCGGCGAACAGGTCGATGTCGGGGTTCAGGCTCGGGTTGTCGACGCCGAGGCCGACGGTCACACCGGCGCGGCGCAGTGCCACCACCGGCGTGACCGGCCCGGCCAGCGCGGCCGACGCCGTCGGGCAGTGCGCCACCCGCACATCGCGCGCCGCCAGCAGCGCGACCCCCGCGTCGTCGACCGCCGCGACGTGCGCGCCGAGCAGCCACGGGCCGAGGACGCCGCCGGCGTCGAGCTCGGCGAGCGGTGCCGCGGCGGCGCTCGGCGCCGACGCGGCCAGGTGCGTGCACAGCGGGACGCGCGCGGCGCGGGCCAGGTCGAGCACGGCGGCGCGCAGCCGTGCGGTGGCCATCTCCGGCAGCTCGGGCGCCGGGCAGACCACGATCCGCCCGCCGGCCGGGAAGCGGCTCATCAGCGCGCCGACCTCGGCGACGACCCGGCCGGTGGGCGCCACGAGCGTCGCCGGGTCGACGTCGTGGACGGCGGCCGCCTCGGCCAGCGGGGCGGGCAGCGTGTCCCCGAGCATCCGGGCGAGCAGGACCCGCCCGCCGGCGCGGGTGTACGCCACGAGAGTGGCCTCGGCGCAGGCCGCGACGTGGGCGGGCGCGGCGCCGGCGGCCACACCCCAGTTGTCGCAGACCGTGGTGATGCCGGCCCGCTGGCTGGCCAGCGCCGACAGGGTGGCGGCGAGGCCCGCGTCGTGCGGGGTCATCGCCGCCACGCCCCGGTAATAGACGCCGAACAGCCAGCCGGGGAAGTCACCGGGGCGGGCGGTGCTTGCCCGCAGCAGGTAGTCCATCGAGTGCTGGTGCGCGCTGACGAGCCCCGGCAGCACGACGTGACCGGTCAGGTCGACCGACACCCGCGCGTCTGGCAGCGGGTCGCCGGCGCCGCCGACGGCGTGGATCCGGCCGCTGTCGACGGCCACCCAGCCGCCCTCGAGCACCCCGCTCCCGGCGGCGCCGTCCGGGTTGTCGTCCGGTTCGCCGTCCATGGTCACGACGGCGGCGGCGGAATGCAGGAGCAGGTCGACCATGACGGGCGCACTGTACCCGGCCCCGGTTTCGTCCAGCGTCGTGACCAGCGTGGGCTCGCCGCCAGCTGCTCGCGGCGGGCGGGCCTGTTCGATCTTTCCGGTGGGGTGGCGAAGGGCTGGCCGACGTGCCGGCGCTTGGTCTCAGTCGCGGCGGCCCACGGCGAGCCTGCGTTTTCTCGGATGCGGTCCTGGCGTCATCGGCAGGGTTCTGTGACGCCGGAAATCAGACGTTGTGGAAGAGGCTGTAGTTGCCGCTGGCGGATCCGTCGTGGCCGCCGCTGGCGGGGCAGGGTGGGTTGGATGTGTTGCCGCCGTAGAAAAGGCCCTGGCATTTGTTGCACCATAGCCAGCCTGGTTGCCGGTCGCTGGCTGAGGATGCGTTGTGGAAGAGGCTGTAGTTGCCGCTGGCGGATCCGTCGTGGCCGCCGCTGGCGGGGCAGGGTGGGTTGGGTGTGTTGCCGCCGTAGAAGAGGCCCTGGCATTTGTTGCACCATAGCCAGCCTGGTTGCCGGTCGCTGGCTGAGGATGCGTTGTGGAAGAGGCTGTA
>NZ_JADWYU010000144.1:60226-91943 GCF_016786325.1 Frankia nepalensis
CTGGCGGATCCGTCGTGGCCGCCGCTGGCGGGGCAGGGTGGGTTGGGTGTGTTGCCGCCGTAGAAGAGGCCCTGGCACTTGTTGCACCACAGCCAACCCGACTGCCGGTCGCTAGCCGCGTATGTACCTCCCGGGAAGCTTTGATCCGGAATATAGGGGAACTCCGGAGTATCGGGCGGATTCGGTCTCCTTGGTGGTCTGACCGGCGGACGGCGGCTGCCCCCTCTGCAACCGGCGGTGCCGACCACTACGACCACTGTTATCAGCGCCAGCCGGCGCGACACAGGCTGCCGATCGTGATCCAGGTGAATCCTTGAATCGTCCATCCAGAGCGTCTCCGTTCGGGGCCATGCGATCCTGGTGCGCCGTAGTTCGCCGCCCTTCTGGCAGACAATGTGTTCGTGGCAGCGTTTACCGGCGCTGGCGCACTTGTCGGGGCGGTAGGTGACGCGGCACCACGGCACGCCGGCGGGCTCGCCAGTGGCCGGGTCGTCGAGAGGTTCGTCCGCAACGCTGACGGAAGACGGCGAGGGTGAGCTGCCCCGGTGGTGATGAGCGGCGGTCGGCGGCGGGGCCGGTGGCCGCCAGGTCGGCGGCGACGGCGTCGGGGCGCAGGCGCGACAGAGGCAGGCAAGCGACAGAGGCAGGCAAGCAAGGCGAGCGTGTTGGTGCCGGCTTCGGCTTCGCGGGTGCGCAACGCGCGTCCCAGCTGGCCGTTTAAGTACAATTCGTGGCCGACTATGCGGAGACGGCCATGGGGTGACGGGGGTTACATCACGGTCATGAGCGACTCCCGTGACGCCCACCCCGACGAGACCGCGCGTCGGGCCGGCGACGACGACCACGACGCGACCGTGCAGCGGTCCTTCACCCAGCAGACCGGCCTGTTCGCGGGGGAGAACGCGGTGTTCGCCGCCCCCCGGGCCACGCCGCCGCCGGCCTGGGTGGGGCCGTTGCGCCCGGACACGATTGTCCTCGACGTGGCCTGCGGCGCGGGCCATCTCGCCGAACAAATCGCGCCGCACGTGCGTCAGGTGGTCGGGATCGACCTGACCGGCGCGTTGCTGGGGATGGCGGCCGACCGGCTGGCGGCGGCGGGGATCACGAACGTGCTCCTGCAGGAGGGTGACGCCGCCGCGCTGCCGTTCCTGGACGGCTCGTTCGACGTGGTCGTGTCCCGGGCGGCGCTGCACCACTTCCCACGCCCGGGCGGGCCGGTCGCGGAGATGGTCCGGGTGTGCCGGCCGGGCGGCGCGGTGGCGATCTCGGACATGGTCGCGCCGAGCGCCGACCTGCGCGGCCCGTTCGACGCGCTGCACCGCAAGCTCGACCCGTCACACGCCGCGGTCCTGCTGCGTCCGGAACTGGTCGAGCTGCTGCGCGCGCAGCTGGGACCGCTGGAGCACGACGAGGGGCAGGCGCCCGGGCGCCTGCCCCTCGACCGGATCCTGACTCCCATGGCCGACCGGGACGCCGTCGTCGCGGACCTGCGCGCCGAGCTCGCCGGCGGCGCGCCGACCGGCTTCGGCCCCGTTGACGCGGACGGCCAGCTCCTGGTCACCTTCACGACCGCGGCCGTGCGGGCGACCAAGGCGGCGTAGCGGCGGGTCCTCGCTCCCGGTCACCTGCCTGACTGGTCATGAGGTCATAGGAACCACCGGCGTACCGGCACAGGCACAGGCACAGGCCCACGATCGTGCCGCGCACCCTGTTCGGCACCCCGCACCCGCCGAGCCCTCGCTGGTGGCGCTGGCCCCGCTGTTGCCCGAGCGCGCCACGCGCCCTGAGGGCTGGGATCAGCGGGGGAGCAGCGCCTACGGCCCCCCGCGCTGACCGGCCCAGGGCGGAGGCCCGTGGCCCTTGTCTCGGGCGACGGGCCGCGAGCCGCCGCCGTCCTCGTCCGGCTCACAGGCGGCATCATCCGAGGCCGCCGCCCCGTCGGTTCCGGACGCGGCGCAGTCCGACGCCGGGGCGGCGGCGACCGCCTGACCTGTCACGGCCGGGGCACCTGGCGCGCTGGTCGCGGCGCTCCCGGTGGCGTGCGCGGGCGCCGCCCCGCCGGAGGAGCCGCCATCCTGCCCAACCGTGGACTCGCCGTCGGGCGGGGTGGTTGTGCCGGCCGACGGCCGGGAGGCCGGCGGCGAGGAGGGCTGGACCGCCGTGTCCGGGTCGGACGCCGCCTGCAGGCTGGTCGCGGCGGCGAGGGCGACCAGCATCCCGGCGACGGGTACCAGCGCGCGGCGACGCCTACGGCCGCCCGCCTCGGCGGCGCCGTGCGCGGTGGCCGGCTCGGCCGGTGGGGACGCGGCGGGTCCGTCGGAACCGGTGTCCAGGCCCGCGATCGAGAACCGCGCCGACGGCAGGAGCGGGGAGGCCGCCGAGGAACCCGCGAGGCGGGACCGGGGCGGCGGAGCCTGGGCCGGACGCCGCGCGGGCGGCTTCGCTGGCTCTGCCATCGGCGCTGTCGGGGGTCCGCCCGCGGGCGAGGCGGCGGACAGCTCGTCGAGGAGGCGGCTCGCGCTCGGCCGGCAGTCGGGCTGCTTGCGCACCGTCGCGGCGATCACTGTTCGCAGGTGTCGTGGGAGAGCCGTCAGGTCGGGCTCGGCATAGACCGTCCGGTAGAGGAGGGAATCAGGCGGGCCGTCGCCGAACGGAGCCCTCGCGGTGGCCGCGTAGGCGAGGGTGAGCCCCAGGGCGAAGACGTCCGCGGCGGGCCCGGGGCGGCTGGCCGTGGCGAGAAGCTCCGGGGCGATGTAGCCGACGCTGCCGAGGACCACCCCGGTCGTGGTCATGGTGCCGGGGAGCCCGGCGGCAATGCCGAAGTCGATGACCTTCGCGCCGTCGGGGGCCAGCATGACGTTGCTCGGTTTCAGGTCGCGGTGCACCACCGCGGCCTGATGGATGGCGACCAGCGCCGAGGCCAGGTCGATCGCCAGTTCCCGCAGGCGGTGCGCCGGCAGTGGGCCGTGCCTGGCGACCACCGTCCGTAGGTCGGATCCCGGGATGTACTCGGAGGCCAGCCAGGGCTGCTCCGTTTCGGGGTCGGCATCGAGCAGCCGCGCCACCCGCGGGCTGTCGACCGCCGCTGCCGCGGCCACCTCCCTGCTGAAGCGTCGGACGAAGTCCGGATCGTCGGCGTACTCGTCCCGCAGGACCTTGACGGCGGCCTGCCGGCCCGCGGCGTCCTCTCCGAGGTAGACCACGCCCATCCCGCCGCTGCCCAGCCGGGCGGCGAGCTGGAACGGACCGACGGATGCAGGATCTCCGTGGCGCAGCGCCTTCACCGATGCCCCAGCCTCTCGACGTCGCCGCGCCCGCCCCGAGCGCGTCCGCCGTACATGCCCGCAAGTCCGCGCCATATCCCCGCGAGGTCCCGCTTTCGGTGAGCGGAGGAGCCACGCGCCCTGCGCCGCGGCGCCCGTGACGACACCGGCCGGGCGGCTCGTGATCACCCGGTCGGCCGGCATCCCACGCCGGTATACACAGCATGTATACATGCCATGTATAGTCGCCGTCATGTCGATCGGACACGCCCTGCTGGGGCTGCTGGAGAGCGGGCCGCGGCACGGCTACGACCTGAAGAGGTCCTACGACGAGCGGTTCGGGCAGGACCGGCCGCTGCACTACGGGCAGGTCTACGCGACGCTGTCGCGGCTGCTCAAGGGCGGCCTCGTCGAGGTCGACGGCGTGACCCCGGGCGACGGGCCGGAACGGAAGCGGTACGCGATCACCACGGCCGGCGTCACCGACGTCGAGCGCTGGCTCGCGGCGCCGGAGAAGCCCGAGCTCTACCTGCAGAGCACCCTCTACACGAAGCTCGTGATCGCGCTGCTCACCGGCCGGCCGGCCGCCGACGTGCTCGACCGGCAGCGCGCCGAGCATCTGAACACGATGCGCGCGCTCACCCGTCGCAAGGCCACCGGCGACCTCGCCGACCAGCTCGTCTGCGACCACGCGCTGTTCCACCTGGAGGCAGACCTGCGCTTCCTGGAGCTCGCCGCCGCCCGGCTCGACGCCCTCGCCCGGACGGTCACGGAGGCCCGGCCATGACGCCCGACACCCCCGGCCCGCTGGCCGAGGCGACACCCATCAGCCCGACAGCCACCCCGGCCGAGGCGACGGCCGAGGGCGGGTCGCTGCTGGCCGCCGTCGAGCTGCGCAAGCGGTTCGGCGCGACGACCGCGCTCGACGGTGCCAGCCTGCGGGTCGCCGCGGGCGAGATCGTCGCGCTGATGGGGCCGAGCGGATCGGGCAAGTCGACGTTGCTGCACTGCCTGGCCGGGATCTTCCCGCCGGACGCCGGCGAGGTCCGCTACGGCGACCGGAGCCTGTCGAGGATGTCCGAGACGGCCCGCAGCGCGCTGCGCCGCGGCGAGTTCGGTTTCGTCTTCCAGTTCGGTCAGCTCGTCCCCGAGCTGACCTGCGCGGAGAACGTCGCCCTGCCGCTGCGCCTGTCCGGGGTGCGCCGCCGCGAGGCGCAGCGCCGCGCCGTCGGCGAGCTCGAGCGGCTCGCCGTCGCCGACGTCGCGCGCAAACGGCCCGGTGAGGTCTCCGGCGGCCAGGGCCAGCGGGTCGCGGTCGCCCGCGCCCTCGTCACCCAGCCCAAAGTCATCTTCGCCGACGAGCCCACCGGCGCGCTGGACTCCCTCAACGGCGAGCAGGTCATGCGCCTGCTGACCGAGGCCGCCCGCGCGAGCCGGGCCGCCGTCGTCCTGGTCACCCACGACGCCCGCGTCGCGGCCTACTCCGACCGCGAGGTCGTCGTGCGCGACGGCCGCACCCGGACATTCGGGTGAGCGCCCCGACCACCCGGCGCCTGGACGACCCGGCCCCGCGCGAGCCCGACGGTCCCAGCGGCGGCGCGGCCGGCCCGGCGCGCGCGGCGGCGACGCAACTGCTGCTGGGCGCCCGGCTGGCGGTGGCCGGCGGCGGCTCGGCCTGGCTGCGCACGGCGCTGACCGGCCTCGGCGTCGGCCTCGGGGTCGCGCTGCTGCTCGTCGCCGCCTCGGTGCCCGCCATCCTCGCGGCGCGGGCCGACCGCCACGAGGCCCGCGACTGGGAGTGGGCCGTCTCCCCGGCGCGCGGCGACACCACGATGCAGGTGCGCGACTACCGGACCGAGACCGGCGGGATCCGGGTCAGCGGCCTGGTGCTGCGGCCCGAGGGCACCCGCCCGCCCGTCCCGCCCGGCCTGTCCGCCGTGCCCGGCCCCGGCGAGATGGCCGTGTCCCCGGCGCTCGCCCGGCTGCTCGACTCGGCCGGCGACGGGTCGAGCCTGGCCGCCCGGCTGCCGTTCCACCGGGTCGCGACGATCGGCCGCGACGGCCTGTCCGGCCCGAACGAGCTGTTCGTCTACATCGGCGCCCCGGCGGGCTCCGAGCTGCGGTCGAGCAACTCGTCGACGGTGGCCCGGATCGACCGTTTCGGCGTCGCGGGGCCGTCCGAGGGCCCGCTGCCGGCCGCGCTCATGATGCTTGTGATCGTCATCGTCGCCGTGCTCCTGCTGCCGATCGGGGCGTTCACCGCGGCGGCGGTCCGGTTCGGCGGAGAGGCCCGCGACCGGCAGCTGGCCGCCGTGCGGCTGCTCGGCGCGGACCCGGCGATGGCCCGGCGGATCGCCGCCGGCGGGGCGCTGGCGAGCGCCGCGGCGGGCTGCCTGGCCGGCGCGGCGCTGTTCGTCGTCGGCCGCGCGTGCGCGCAGCGGTTCACGCTGTTCGGCGCGAGCGTGTTCACCGACGACATCCGGCCGGTTCCGGCGCTGGTGGCGCTGGTGCTGGCCGCCGTGCCGGCGAGCGCCGTCGCGGTGACCCTGTTCGCGCTGCGCGGGGTGGTGGTCGAGCCGTTCGGAGTGGTCCGGCGCGCGCCGACGACCCGGCGGCGGCTGTGGTGGCGCCTCGCGATGCCGGCGATCGGCATCGCCCTCGTGCTGCCCGTCGACCTCGACGGCCCCTTCGGCGCCGGCCCCCAGGCCCAGCTCGCCGCCGGAGTGGTCCTGACCCTCCTGGGCGTGACCGTCCTGCTTCCCTGGCTGGTCGAAGCGGCGGTGCGCCGGCTCGGCGCCGGGCCGATCAGCTGGCAGCTCGCGGTGCGCCGGCTGCAACTGGACAGCGCCACCACGGTCCGCTCGGTCGCCGCCGTCTCGGTCGCCGTCGCGGGCGCGATCGCCCTGCAGATGGTCTTCACCGTCGCGGAGCAGGCCTTCGTCCGCCCCGACGGCACCCGCGACTCGCTGGTCGCGGTGGAGGTCGACGGCTCGACCGACGGCCGGGCCGCGCCGACGCTCGCCCGGTCGGTGACCGGGATCGAGGGGACGACCGGGGCGGTCGGCTTCGCCAAGGGCTACGCGACGTCGGTGGAGCCGATCGGGGGCAACCCGGGCTACGGCGGGCTCGGGACGGTCCTCACCGTCGCCGACTGCCCGACGCTGCGCCAGCTGGCCAGGATCTCCAGCTGCGCCGACGGCGACGTCTTCCTCGCCGCAGCGCCTTACTCACCCCAGGGCTGGTGGTCGTACGGCCCGGCGGGCCCGACGGCCGACGACGGCTCGCCGCCGTTGGTGCTCGACCCCGAACAGATCGCCGACCCGGCGACCAGACAGCTGCTGGACTCCACGTCGGAACCGGTCCTGCCCGGTCCGGGGGTGCGGCTCGTCGTCGGCGACCCCCCGCCCGTCGAGGGTGACGCACCGGACCCGGACCGGCCGGTCTGGACGATTCCCGCGACGGCCGTCGTGACGCGGACGAACCACCCGATGTACGACGGGGTGCTCGCCACGCCGGGCGCCGTGCCGACGGCCGTGGTCACCGCGCTGCGACCGACGGCGGTCGTCGACGTGGACCGGCGGGTACCCGGCGCCCTGGACCGGCTCACGGACGCGGCCGCCCGCGTCGACCCGCTCATGACCACGATGGCGTTCGGTGACCTCGTCCTCGACCCGAGGTTCGGCCAGATCCGCCTGTCGCTCTACGTCGGGATCGTCGTCGTGCTGGGTCTGATCGGGGCGAGCCTGCTGGTGACCGTCGTCGAGCAGCTGCGCGAACGGCGGCGGGTGCTCGCGGTGCTGGTCGCCTTCGGGACCCGGCGGTCCACCCTGGCCGCGTCCGTGCTGTGGCAGACGGCCGTGCCGATGGTGCTCGGGGTGGGCCTCGCGACCGGCGTGGGCCTGGGCCTGGGCAGCGCGCTGCTGCACCTGGTCGACTGGTCGCCCACGTTCGACTGGGCGCACGTCGCGACCGTGGCGGCGGCGACCGTGGCCGTCGTCGCCGGCGTGACGGTGGCGAGCCTGCCGGTGCTGTGGCGGCTGATGCGCCCCGCCGGCCTGCGTGCTGAATAACCCGGCGCGGGCCGTCCGGCCACGGCCGGCGGCCCGCGCCGAGGAGGCGGCGGGCGCGGACCGGGGTTAGCCGACGCGGTCGGCGGGGCCGGACTTGACGGCCTCCACGAACTGGCTGAGCTGGTTGTCGGACAGCTTGCCGCAGGAGGCCAGGTCCGCCTCGCTGATCATCCCGACGAGGCGGTGGTCGTCGATCACCGGCATCCGCTTGACCCGGTGCTCGCTCATCCGCTGGAGGACCTCGTCGAGGTCCGCGGCCGCGTCGACGTAGAACGGCTTGCCCTGGGCGAGCTGGCTCGCCGGCGTCGTCGCCGGGTCGCCGCCGGCGGCCAGGCAGCGCACCACGATGTCACGGTCGGTGATGATTCCCTGCAATCGGTCGTCGTCGCCGCAGATCGGCAGCGCGCCGACACCCAGGTCCCGCATCCTGCGCGCGGCGTCGAGCAGGGTTTCGCTCGCCCCAATGCAGGTGGCGTCCGAGTGCATGATCTCGCGTGCGGTCGTCATGACGGTCCTCTCGCGTCGACATCCAGCCGCCGACGGACGGGATCATGACTGCCGGTCCCGGCGCCGGCGGCTGCTCGGCGGCCGCCGGCGGGCGCGGTCGTCGGACGCGGTCGTCGAGCGCGGTCGTGCCGCGTCGCCGCGCGCCGGCTGGCCGTCGTCGGGATACCCGCCTCGCCCGCGCGCAAGCCCCGGCGATCATGAACGTCGCGGTGGCCCGGGGTCACCGTCCGTCGACGGGATCCCGGCGGCCCTCAGAGCAGCGTGAGCACCCGGGGTCCCTCGGCGGTGATCGCGACGGTGTGCTCGACGTGGGCGGCGCGGCTGCCGTCGGTGGTGCGCAGTGCCCAGCCATCCGGGTCGGTGCGGTAGCGGTCACGCCCGCCGCTGATCAGCATCGGCTCGATCGCGAGCACCAGCCCGGGGCGCAGCGGCAGCCCGCGTCCCGGCCGGCCCTCGTTGGGCACGTGCGGGTCCTCGTGCATCCGCCGGCCGATGCCGTGCCCGCCGAAGCCGTCCGGGATGCCGTAGCCCGAGCGGCGGCAGACCAGGCCGACGGCGTGCGCGATGTCGCCGAGGCGCCCGCCGGGGCGGGCGGCGGCGATCCCGGCGGCGAGCGCCTGCTCGGCGGCCGTGATCAGGCGCTGGTCCGCGGGCCGGGCGGCGCCGACGGTGAAGCTGACAGCGGCGTCGCCGGTCCAGCCGCCGAGCTCGGCGCCGCAGTCGATGCTGACCAGGTCCCCGTCGCGCAGCCGGTAGTCGTCCGGGATGCCGTGCACGATCACGTCGTTGACCGACGCGCAGATCACCGCCGGGAACGGGGTCGGCGCGAACGAGGGCAGGTAGTTCTGGAACGTCGACGTCGCGCCTGCCGCGGCGATCACCTCGGCGGCGGCCGTGTCGAGCTCGCGCAGGCTCGCGCCGACCCGGGCGGCGGCACGGGCCGCCTCCAGCGCCCGCGCGACCACCCGGCCGGCCTCGCGCATCGCGGCGATCGCCTCCGGCGACTTCAGTTCGACCATGTCCGGGCTCCTGGGGGGCGGGGCGCCGCGGCGCCCGTGAACGATGTCGATAACTATACCGGGATACAAATACCGGGCTAGGATGTGGCCATGGTGCGCACCCCGCTGACCAGCGACGAACGGGCCCGCGGCGAACGGCTCGGCGCCCTGCTGCGCGCCGCCCGCGGCGAGCGCAGCATGGTGCGCGTCGCCGAGCTCGCCGGCGTCTCCGCCGAGACGATCCGCAAGATCGAGTCCGGTCGGATCCCGACCCCCGCGTTCTTCACCGTCGCGGCCCTGGCCGCCGTCCTCGGGATCTCCCTCGACGAGATCGCCGCCGCGTGCGCCAACTCCGGCCGCGTCGCCGACGCCCTCGACTACGTCGCCCACCGCATGTCCGCCTGACACCTCACCCCGGCGCGGCCTCCACCCGGCCACGCCCACCGCGCTTCGCCCGGTACAGCGCGGCGTCGGCGCGCTCGACCAGCCCCGCCACCTCGTCCCCGGCGGCGGGCACCGCCGCGGCCACCCCGACACTCACCGTGACGACCCGCGCGGCGACCAGCGGATGCGGCTCGGCGAGCTCCGTGACGCCGCGGCACAGCCGCCATGCCAGCCGGCCCGCGGCCTCGACGTCGGTGTCCGGCAGCACCAGGACGAACTCCTCACCCCCGTACCGCGCGGCCAGCGGCGTGTTGCCCAGGTCCCAGACCAGCCGGGCCGCGACCCGCGCCAGGCACCGGTCACCCGCGGCATGCCCGAAGTGGTCGTTGTACAGCTTGAAATGATCAATGTCGATCATGGCGAGTGCCAGCGGGCGGGCCTGCTGCCGGGCCCGGTTCCATTCGGAGCCCAGCACCTCCTCGAGCCGCCGCCGGTTCGCCAGCCCCGTCAGCGGATCGGTGACCGAAAGCTGCTCGAGGCGCCGGTTGGCGGCGGCCAACTGCCCGGTCCGCTCGGCCACCTTGCGCTCCAACGACGCATACACCTGGAGATTGTCGAGCGAGACCGTCAACTGCCCGGCGATGAGCATGATCCCCTCAAGGTGCTCATGGGAGAACGCCGAACGGATCATCCGGTTCTCCAGCACCAGCATCGCCCGCGGCTCACCCCGGATCGCGATCGGCACGGCCAGCAGCGAGCAGCGGTCCAGCCCCCGGAAGCACGGGTCGCGACGAAACCGGTCGTCACGGGTCGCGTCCGCGACGACGACCGGCTCGCCGGTGCGCTCGGCGTACCGGATCACCGACGACGGCAGCGGGCAGCGCGGACCGGCCTCCGCGAGCCGGTCCGTGCCCCCCGGGCACGCCGGCGCCAGCCAACCGCGTTCCTCCGGGCTCCACAGCAGGACGTGGACACCGGTGGCGCCCGTCATCTCCGACAGGATGCCCTTGAGTCGGACCCGCAGGCCCTCGATCGTCGTCTCGGAGCTCAGCGCCTGCGACGCGGCGACGATCGCCCGCACGTCGATCGTGCCGGCCGTGAACGTCGAACGGCGGGTGGCGGACTGCCCCGGCGGCGCGGACGACGCCGACCCGGCGAGCGTCGGATGCGCCCAGTCGAGCTGACCGACCTTCGCGGCCGCCCCCCAGGCCACGTACTGGCGACGGGCGGCGGCCAGCAGCGAGTTGCCCGCCAACGTCATGCCGTGCGCCAGGTAGAACCGCGCGGCCCGTTCCGCGATCAGAGCCCGGTGCCACGGGCGCCCGCGGGTCGCGGCCTCCCGCAGGGCCAGGTCGAACCCGCAGGCCGCCTGCCGGAAATGGCCGACGGCCCAGGCTCGTTCCGCCTCGACCAGGCGCAGCAGATGCTGGAAGTTGACCGGCGCGTCGGCCGCCCGCTCCGACAGCCAGTCGACCAGCTCGTCCAGCTCGGCCAGCGCGGCGTCACGCCCGTCCGCCCGCCCCGTCCGCGCCTGCCAGGCCACGGCCACCGCGCGCAGGACCCGCGCCGTGCCGATCACGTGGTTGGCCCCGAGCGTCGACACGAACGCCATGGCCGCCGCCGTGTGCCGGGCCAGCTCCGCCGGCTGGTCGAGCACCGCCGCCGTGATCGCCCGGGTGGCATGCAGGTTGGCCAGCGCGAACGGATTGCCGGTCAGCTTGCCGAGCACGGCCGTCTCGTCCGCCGCCGAGTCGGCCGCCTCGCCGCGCAGGACCCGCGCGAGGCGCCGCCATGGCAGGAACGTCTCCTCGGCGTGACCGTTGCCGGTGCGCGCGGCCATCGCCAGCGCCTCGTCGACCTCGGTGAGGTAGACCTCGAGCGTCGGCGCGCTGTCCAGCAGGTTGGACAACAGCACATAGTGCGTCCAGCAGGCATGGTGCAGGTCGGCGTTCCGCAGCAGCGCCGCCAGCGCGTCCCGCGCCTCGGCCACGTTCGTCTCGAGAGCGTCGAACCAGTGGCCCGTGCTCACCACGTACAGGAACCACGCCATCCACAGCTCGGGCTCGTAGCCACGCGCGCGGCCGACCGCGAGCAGGCGCCGCATTATCCGGTGCCCGGTCCGGTAGTCGCCGCGCCGCACGATCGTCACGAACGCGATATGGCCCGCCGGTCCCAGCAGCGCCGGATCCGGGCCGTGCCGTGCCCACAGCGCGAGCGCCTGCACGGTCAGCCAGGCCATCATCTCGTGGTCGCAGAAGTACGCCGCGGGCATGAGCCGGTCGAAGATCCTCATGGCGTCGCGCCGTTCGCGGCCGGACACCCCCGACCGCCGCAGGTCGTCGGACTCGTCGGTCTGCTCCATCCACGGATAGAGCGCGTCGAGGCCGCGGTCGATCTCCCCACCGAGATCCTCCCGGTCGGGCACGGCGAAACCGAGGCACCGCAACTGGTCGAGACCGAGGCGGATCGCCTCTTCTGGATGGTTGCGGTTGGTCAGGCTCAGGATCTGGGACAGGACCGCCGTCGTGCGCCGCGCCGGCTCGGCGGCCAGCCGGCAGACCGTGCGGAACTCCCCGTCCGTCTCGTCGAGCCGGCCGAGGCAGTACAGGGCGGACTGGCGCTCGCTGTGGACGGCGACCGCCTCGTCGAGGTCCGCCGGGTCGACGTGCCCCGCCGCGGCCGTCAGGAACCGCTCCGCCAGCAGGAAGTTGCCCAGCACCGTCGCGGCGGCGGCTGCCCGGCGAAACAGCCCGGTCATCAGCCGCCGTTCCCCGGCGTCGCGTACCGCGTCGGCCACGACCAGGTACTGCTCCGCCGCCACCGCGTGGTACTCCGGCCGGCCCGCCAGCCGCCTCGCCAGGCGCAGATGCCGATCCTGGCGCGCCGCCGCCGTCAGGGAGCTCAGGACCGACTCGCGCGCCCGGTCATGGGAGAACCGCGCGCTGGGCCGGCCGTCGAGCTCCAGGACCAGCACGCCGTCGGCGAACGCCGGGGCGAGCCGGCGCTCCAGCTCGTCGCCGTCCAGCCCGGTCGCGGCCTCCAGCAGGTCGAACTCGACCTGCCCGGCCAGGCAGGCGACCGCCGCCAGCAGGGCGGTCGTCGCCGGTGGCAGGGTGGCGACATGACCGGCCAGCAGACCGGTCATGTCCACCTGGTCCAGCCGGGCGCGCACCGCGGCCGGCTCCCACCGCCAGCCATGGTCACCGGCGGTCAGGACCCCGTCATGGCGAAGCGCGCCCAACAGCTCGACCGTGTCGTAGGGATTGCCACCCGTCGCCGGCGCGATCAGCTCCGCGAGCTCCCCTGCGGCCGGGGGAGCCAGGCGCAGCAGGTCGGCCACCATGGCCGCCTGGCCCGCCGGTGGCAGGCCGTCGAGGCGCAGCCGGCGGGGACCGGGCGGCTCGGACCGCCAGCGGGCGAGCATCGGCGCCAGCGGATGGGCGGCGTCCACGTCGCTCTCCCGGTAGGCGGCCACCAGCAGCAGCCCTTCGATCTTCTCCTCGCCGGCGAGGACCTGTTCCACGAAGCCCAGCGGTGTCCGCCCGGCCCACTGCAGGTCATCGACGAAGAACACCACCGGCCGGCGCGGGCAGGCGACGGCGCGCAGGATCTCCACCGCGGCGTGCTGCGCCCGCCCCCGGGCGGACATCGGGTCCCCCGGCTCCGGGCTGATCCGCATCAGGGTCGCCAGCTCCGGCACGGCGATGGCGGCCAGGCCGGCGTTCGGCCCGAGGCGCCGCAGCAACTCCTCCCGGACCTCCGCCAACCGGTCCTCCGGCTCGGCCAGCAGCAGCCGGCCAAGCGCCCGAAACGCCCGCGCGACCCCGTCGTACTCCTGGTCACGGCGATACTGATCGAACTTGCCCGACACGAACCAACCGTCGTGACGAGCCACGATCGGCCGCAGCTCGCCGACCAGCGCGGTCTTGCCCACTCCCGGCGCGCCGCCGAGCAGGATCCCGCTGCAGCGGCCCGCCATCGCCTCGGCGAACGCCTCGTCGAGCTCCCCGATCTCCCGATCCCGCCCGGCCAGCCGCGACGGCGTGAACGGCCGGTCCGGAAAGTCCTGCTGACCGGGACACGCCAGCGTGCCCTCCCGGCGCAGCCGGGACAGGTCACGTACCAGCCCGTCCGCGCTCTGGTAGCGGCCGTCCGGCTCCTTCTCCAGCAGATGCATGATGATCCGGGACAGGCCGGCCGGCACCGCGGGATTCACGGCCGCCGGCGGAGGCGGCATCCGTGTCAACGTGTCATGAATGATCCGCAACGGGTCGTGGGCGCCGAACGGCGGCGCGCCGGTCGCCAGCTCGTACAGGATCGCCCCGACCGCGTACAGGTCGGCCCGCTGGTCGACCGGGCGCCTGGTCCGGCCGGTCTGCTCCGGCGCCAGATACGGCAAGGTCCCGACGATCTGGCTGGGATGGGCGAACCGCGGCTGGACGGCGGGAACCGTCGTGGCCAGCGCGAAGTCGATCAGACAGGGGGAGTCCCCGTCCGGGCTCACCACGATGTTCGCCGGGCTGACATCCCGATGGACCACCCCGCGGCGATGCATCCCGGCCACGGCGCGGGCGAGCAGCCAGGCGAGATCCACCAGCCTGGCGGAGTCCAGCGGCGTCGCCCGCGTGGACAGGGCATCCCCGCCGACGTCGGCCAGCAGGATCGCCCCCGGGGACCGCGGCGCTTCGGACGCCAGCCGCGCGACGCCCTCCACGCCCGCCAGCCGCTCGAGGATCTCCACCTCGTGGCGCAGCCGTCGCGGCGCCTCGGGTCCCAGCGGCTCCTTGCGGATCACGCTGCCCGTGTCCAGCAGCAGCCGGGTGATCCGGGTCCGCTCCGACTCATGGAGCAGCTCCACCCCTGCCGCCGTCGACGGGTCCCCGACGGGCGTCATGCGCCACGACCCAGGCCCTGCGCCAGCGCGCCGCTGCACGCACCACCCACAGGTCCAGCCTGCCCTTGATCCGATGAGTGAACCGTCGGACCCATGCGGTGACGGCGGGTCGGCTGGCGCGACCGCCCGCGGCGCGCGGCACGGGCCCGCTGGCCGCGTCCTGGCCCGTGGGTGGGGCCGTCCGCGCGCGCCAACCGTGAACATGCTGTGATCTCGCGGGAGAGACCACAGTGTTCTCGATATCGCCACGTACGGGTGGGCCAGCCAGGGGGAGGGGCTCGTTCGCGCAGGTCAGCCCGGAAGTGTAGTGGCAGCGATGTCGCTTTCTGTAGATCGATCGCGGGTAGTGGTTACCTAAGGCGACAGATTCCCGACATCAGCGAAGTAGTTGCCGATGGCCGCCCAGTCTTCGTACTGTTTGTTCTCAGCGGAGCACAGTGAGTAGCAATGCCCAGGGGGGTGCGAACTGGCGATCCCCGCCCTGGATCCGGACGAGGAAGGCCGATGCCCCATGGCCAGCGCGACCGATGCCCAGATTTCCCGGCTGGACCGGTTAGGCGTCGCGCTGCGCGCGTGGTGGTGGATGGCCCGGCCCACGGCGCGCCGGGGCGAGACGACGACCCCGACGACGCTGGCGGACGGCGCCTGGGTGGTCGACACGCCGCCGACCGGCCTGCCCACCGTTCCCGTGCCCACACCCGCCGTCGACACAGCGTCCGCCCCCGCGTCCGACGCCGCCCCAGCCGCCCGTCCGCCCCGCCTGCCCGCGCGGCCACCGGCCGCCGCCATCGTGGGCGCCACCGCGCACCGGCTGCCCGCGAGGACCCGGCCGGGACCGGTCGTCCCGCCCGCCCGGCCCGAGCTGACAGGCCCCGGCCCCGCTCCCGGCGACGCCTTCCCGGGCAGCGAGAAGGTGGCGTACTGGCGAACGGCCACCCTGACGGCCACCTGGCTGGGGCTCGCCGTCGCCTGGCTCACCCACCCGACATTCCGGCTCGCCGACCTGGTCACCTTCGCCTGCCTGCTCACGCTCGCCGCGCTCGCGCTGGTCACGACCCGCGGCCTCGCCGGACAGCGCCGCGCCCAGGCCCGCGACGACCTGCTCACGATCTGGACCCTGCCGGTCGCCCTGCTGCTCCCCCCGGGCTACGCCCTGCTCGCCCACCTGCCGCTGTGCCTGCCCCAGGGCGGCGGCACCCACGCGCGCGCCGGGCGGCCGGCGGACGAGAGCGCGACGACCGAGGGCGCCCGGGGCAGAGTGGCCAGGGCCGCGGCGCTGGGCATCGCCGGCGCCGCGGCCTCCTGGCTGCACGGCGTCCTCGCGCCGGCGGCCGGCCCCTACACGGCGCACACCCTGGTCGGCTCACCGGCCCGCGTCGCCGCGCTGGCCGCCGCGACGCTCGCCTACGCCGCGGTCCGCGCGCTCCTGCTCACCACGCTCACGCCCGCGCTCGTGGTCCGCGCGACCCGCCCCGGCCACCCGTCACCGACCGCGGGACCCGGTGGCCGGTCGCCGCTGCCCGCGGGGGCCGGCCCCGAGGCCGTGGCGCTGTGCTGCGCGGTCGCGGTCGCCACGCTGTGGGCAGCCAACCCGCTCCTCATGATCACGGTCGTCCCGCCCGCGCTGGTGCTGGTGCGCAGCCTGCCGCCCGAGGAACTGCTCGCCGCGGCGCGCACCGATCCCAAGACCGGGCTCGCCAACGCCGCCTGGTGGCGCGAGGTCGCCGACGCCGAGCTCGCCAGGACCCGGCGGGCCGGCCGGCCGCTGTCGGTCCTGCTCGTCGACATCGACCACTTCAAACAGGTCAACGACCGCCACGGCCACCTGTTCGGCGACACGGTGCTGGTCGCCGTCGCCGACGCGCTGCGCGCCGCCACCCGACCCTGGGACCTGGTCGGCCGGTTCGGCGGCGAGGAGTTCGTCGTCCTGCTCGCCGACGTCGACCTGCCGGCCGCCGCCGAGATCGCCGAACGCATCCGCGCGCGGGTCGCCGCCACCCGCTGCCCGCTGGGCCCGCTCGCCGCGCCCGGCGGGCCGTCGGCCGTCGGCGTCACCGTGTCGATCGGCGCGGCGACCTGCCCGGCGGCCGTCGGGCTCGCCGACGCCCTCGAGGCCGCCGACGCGGCCCTCTACCAGGCCAAGAACGCTGGCCGTGACCGCGTCCGGCTCGCCGCCGAGCGGTCGGTCGCGGACCGGGCGGTGACGGACCCCGCCCCGCCACCGGTGCCGGCCCAGACCGCCCAGCCCGACTGACGGCAACCTCGTGACCGGTGCGCGGGGCGGCTCCGGTGCGTGGGGCGGCTCCGACGGGCGGCTGGTCATGACCTGTGGGGTGTTCGGCCATGAACCCAGAGGCCATGGTGCCGAATACCTCCTCGTCTGGCACCACAGCCCATGGCCCGATCTCAGGACCGGTCAGCACCAGCGATTTCCCGTCGCCCCGCGTGGTCGGCCAACGCCGGACCTCGGAACCAAGGGGAGCTGCCGGGTCGGCATGAGGCAGGCTCGGTGCCGGTAGCCGCCAGTGGGTGGCACTCGCGCCGACTGGACCGAGCCGAGTCCTTCGGTCAGATCGTGCCGCCCACTGACCGGCGGCTCAGCGGGAGTGGCGGGCGGCCAGGACGGTGTTGCGCAGCAGGAGCATCGTCGTGACCGGGCCGACCCCGCCGGGAACCGGGGTGAGCGCGCCGGCGACGGGCGCGATCGCGTCGACGTCGACGTCACCGACCAGGCCGGCGTCGGTGACGTTCGTGCCGACGTCGACGACCGTCGCCCCCGGACGGACGAACCCGGCGCCGACCAGCTTCGGCTGGCCCACCGCGGCGACGACGATGTCCGCCTCGTGCGCCACCGTCGCGAGATCCTTCGTCCGCGAGTGGCAGACCGTCACCGTCGCGTCCTCGGCGAGCAGCAGCAGCGCCGCCGGCTTCCCGACGACCGGTCCGCGACCGATCACGCAGGCCCGCGCGCCGGCGAGCGGGACCTCGGCGCGGCGCAGGATCTCGACCACCGCCTCGGCCGTCGCCGACGGGAACGCCGGCAGGCCGAGCGCCAGCCGGCCGAGGCTGAGCGGGTTCATCCCGTCGACGTCCTTCACCGGCGGGATCCGCACGCCCACCTCGCCGGCGGTCCTCCCGGCCGGCAGCGGGGTCTGCACCAGCACGCCGTGCACCGCCCGGTCGACCGCCAGCTTGTCCAGGACCGCGGCCAGCTCGTCCGGCCCGCCGGCCGGATGGTGGACCTGCACGGCGACCCCGACCTTGCCCGCGGTCCGTTCGATCACCTGCACGTAGGAGAGCGCCGCGGGGTCCGCGCTCGGCACCACCACGGCCAGGGTCGGCGTCACGTCCGTCTCGGCCAGCCGCTCCACCTCGTCGACGACGCCGCGGCCGATCTCGGCGGCCATCGCCCGCCCGTCCAGAAGCCTCATGCCGGCACCGTAACAACAGCTTCCGCGCCGAACGGTCACCGACCGTCTCGCGCCGCCCCATTCCACAAGATAGTCAACGCTGTTGACGCGCCAGCTCGGCGAAGTTGATCAAGTTAATGGTGGGAACGCCCGGGGGAGGAGCGCCTCGGCTGCCGCCGGCCCACGGCTGGCTCACCCAAGGCATCAGCGAGAACCCACCCCAGGCGCCGCGCCGCCGCTGATACCTCACCGGCGCCCGGCCTGTGCCAGCCCCTCGGTCGCGCCGGCACCCTATGCCTGTGGTTCCGCTGTCTCGTGCAGGCTCGGCCGCGGCACCTGTTCGGCCAGCCGGGGTGGGGCCATCAGGCAGTAGGAGTCGGTCAGGAGCTCGGCGAGCTCCTCCCAGTCGGTGGCGTCGTCAAGGAGCAGGCCGACGGTGTTCTCGCCCCACGACGCCCTGAAGTACGGCGGGCCGAGGCGCTCGAACGCGAGCACCTCACCGGGCTCGGCGCGAAAGACGATCCGGAACAGCTGGTCCTCGCCGCCGAACACGTGCGCCACCATCGCGTCACCGACGCGCCAGCGCACGCCCGTCCAGGCGTCCTCCTCGAGGCAGTCGGGAAAGCGGGTCAGCAGCGCGCCGAGGCGGCTGACCATCTCGACAGGCACGGGTGGGCGCTCAGCCATGCCTGGCACCATGCCAGACGGCACCGACAGTTCCCAGACCGCGTCGACACTTCGACCGCGCCGCCACGTCGCGGCCCGCGGCCCCGCCGTGCTCGGCTCCGTTGGTCTCGCTTCTGTTGGTCCCGGCTCTGTTGGTCTCGGCCACGTCGTCGCGCGGGGTCCCCACGCCGGCCATGCCCCATACCAGGGCCGTTCCGCCGTCGATGAGCCCGCGCCCCCCGGAGTACGACGGCCCCGTGGGCCAACAGCGCGCCGCGAGGCGCACCACCCGCCTCGGCCGGGCGGTTCCAGCCCTCCGAAACGCCGGCCCGAATCTAAAGAGCTCACTCATTGAGACCGGAGACTGTCCGCCACCCGACTGAATGGGTCCAGCTCTGCCTACCGTGCCCTGACGGTCACCCCGGATAACCTTCCTTCCGCGATCACCGCGAAGTCGGGGTCGTTTCCTGAAAGGCGAAGAACCGCGGGTGGCCGGCGCGTCAGCTTGCCGTGCGGCCACCCCGAACAAATACCGCGCGGCGCTCACCGTGGCCGCGTGACCACGTGGGTGAAACGCCCGTAGATGCCATGAGGGGAAAGGCATGAAGGACATACGAAGAAGGAGCTCCTGGACGCGCGTCGGCGCCGTGACCGTGGCCGCGGCCTGCGCGGCGGTGTCGTGGACCGTCACGACGCTGCCGGCGCAGGCCGCGCCGGAGGGCGCCCCGTCGCCGTCGGCCCCGGGCCGCCCGGCGGACAAGGCGGCCGACGGGCTGACGGCCGAGGTGATCGCCGCGCTGCAACGTGACCTGGGGCTGACCGAGCCGCAGGCCAAGGACCGCCTGACCAAGCAGGCGAAGGCCGTCCAGCTCGAGGGCGAGGTACGCGGCAAGCTCGGCGCCGACTTCGCCGGATCCTGGTTCGACCCGCAGAGCGGCCGGCTGGTCGTGGGCGCGACGTCCGACGCCGGCGCGGGGGAGGCGGCCAAGCTGGGCGCGCAGTCCAAGGTCGTCCCGCGCAGCTATGCCGCCCTCGAGTCCGTCGTGACGGATCTCGACTCGTTGGCCGGCAAGGCACCGGGGAAGACCGGGGACAGGGCGCCAAACGGGAAGCCGCAGGCCGCGATCCGGGGCCTGTCGGGCTGGTACATCGATCCGACGACCAACAGCGTCGTCGTCTCCGTGGTCAAGGACAAGCTCGGCCGGGAGGCCCAGGACAACCTGGCCAAGTACGGCGACGCCGTGCGCGTCGAGTACCTGCCGTCGGCACCGACCGCGACGGCGGACTTCATGGACGGCGGCGACCTGATCAACGGCAGTTCCTGCTCCGCCGGGTTCAACCTGCGTAACCCGTCGAACGGGAAGCGCTACCTGCTGACCGCCGGCCACTGCGTCAGCGCCAACCAGACGGTGACCGGGCAGGGCGGTGTCACCTTCGGGACCGTGCGGTCGCGCTGGTTCCCGTCGTTCGACGACGCCCTCATCGAGACCACCAACACCGCCTACTGGATCCAGGGGCCCTGGATCGACACCAACCCGTCCAACGGCGGATTCATCAACGTCAGCGGCTACACCGACGCCCCCGTCGGCACCTACGTCTGCAAGTCCGGTATCAAGACGAAGCTGACCTGTGGATACATAACCGGCAAGAACGAGACGGTCGTCTTCGACGGCGTCAACACGGTGTACGGACTGACGAGGCACTCGGCCTGCGTGGAGAAGGGTGACTCGGGTGGCGCCAACTACGCGCCTGGTAGCGTGAACCGAGCCGAAGGCGTCACCAGTGGTGCCGTGCTTTACGGCACGGCCAAGCGCTGTGGCTCGGCGGTAGGACAGCCGACCATCTCGTGGTATTTCCCGTTCGCCGACAGCATCGCCTTCTACGGTTCCGCCTACGGCGTCAGCCTCTGGTAACAAAAAGCGGTACTGAAAAAGTGAGATAGCAGGTTCCCTGGCCACGAGGCGTGGCCAGGGAACCTGCTCCCGCGCCCGGCCGCCGTGGTCTCGGCCGCGCGCAACGACTGGACACCCGGAACCGTAACCGAAGGGGGCCCGTGGGCATGGTGAGCCGGAAGCCGGCACTGATCGCCGTGGCGGCCGCGCTGGTGCTGGCGGCCGTGGCCTGTGCCCAGATACCACCATCCGGGCCCGGTACCCCGGATGACCCCGCGCGCGGCAGGCCCACGGCCGGCCATCCGCCCGCCGGGCAGTCGCCCGCCGATGCCGCCGCGCGCGTGGAGGAGGTCGGTTCGCGTCACCCCCGCCAGTACGCGGGGATCGCGGTGTCCGGCGTGACCCTGGTGGTCTACCGCCGCCCGGGAGGCGACCTGGACGACGCCGTCCGGGCCGTGGCGGGCAACGTCTCGGTCGTGTTCCGCGACGCGCCGCACACCCGTCAGGAACTGATCGCCCTCGCGGCGCGGATCCAGGCTGATCTGGCGTACTGGAGGAACCGCGGAGTGCCGATCTGGTCGGTCCTTCCCCGGCACGACGGCTCGGGTGTCGAGGTCGGCACGCCGGCCGGCGACCGGTTGGCGGCCGCGGCGCGGGACCGGTACGGCGACGCGCCGATCATCGTCCTTCGGATGACCGAGCCGCCGGTCACCGCGCCCGCGACGACCAGCTAGCGCGACGGCGGCCACCGTCGCATTCCGCGGTGCCTTCCGTCGGCACCGGTCCGCCGCGCCCCAGATCGTGAACGGTCGGGGTCGGGGTCTGGTCACCGAAGCGCCCAGCCGGACCCGTTGGCCGGGATCGCCCGCTCGCCTGGCCTCAGACGAGGCCGTGTTCGTAGGCGAAGACGACGATCTGGACGCGGTCGCGCAGTGCCAGCTTGCGCAGGATCCCGCCGACGTGGGTCTTGACGGTCGACTCGCTGGCGAACACCAGCCTGGCGATCTCCGTGTTCGACAGGCCGCGGACCACCGCGAAGAAGACCTCACGTTCCTTGTCGGTGAGCGACAGGAAGGCCGCCGGCGGCTGGGAGGGCACGCGGAACTCGTGGTCCAGCAGGCTGGTGAGATCCCGCGGCGCGAGGACGGCGTTGCCGGCGTGCACCGTGCGGATGGCGTCGCGCAGCTGGGCGGGGGTGGTGTCCTTCAGCAGGAACCCGCTCGCCCCGTGGCGGATCGCGGCGGCCGCCCGGTCGTCGAGGTTGAAGGTGGTCAGCATGATCAGCCGGACCGGTTTCGCGCGCCGGGACACGCGCGCGGGCGCGAAGATCTGCCGGGTGGCCTCGACGCCGTCCATCTCGGGCATGCGGATGTCCATGAGCACGACGTCGGGGGAGAGGTCATCGACCAGCCCGACGGCCTCGCGGCCGTCGGCCGCGGTGCCCAGGACCCGCATACCGGGCTGGGCGTCGATGATGACGCGCACACCCTCCCGGAAGAGCTCCTGGTCGTCGACGAGAAGAACGCCTATCTGGGCGGTGCCCGTCGTCGCGTCCGTCTCGTCCGTCCCGTCGGACCCGGTCACGCCGCTCACGCCGGTCGCCCGGGGGACGGCGAGCGCACCGGCAGGTGCGCGACCGCGGTGAAGGCCGGTCCGTCGGGTCCCTCGGGGCCGTCGGGTTGCTCGGTCCGCCGGATGTCGAGGCTGCCGCCGACGGACGCCAGCCGCCTGCGCATGCCCGCGACTCCCTGGCCGCCGCCGAGGTCGTCGCGTGTGCTCGCGGCGTCGACGGTGTTCGTCACCTGGATGGTGAACGTCGCGTCGCCGCTGTCCGGCTCCGGCCACCGTCGCTCGACGAGCGTCGGCCGGTCGCGCCGGCCGTGCTTCATCGCGTTGGTGAGCATCTCCTGCAGCACCCGGTAGGCGACCGCGTCGAGCTCGGGCGGCAGCGGACGGGCCTCGCCGACCTCGGTCGAGTCGACGGGCTGGCCGCTGGAACGGACGGTCTCGATGAGCGCGTCGAGCCCACCGCGGCGCCCACGGTCCGGCTCCCGCGCGGGCTCGAGCACCTGGCGGACGTCGTGCAACGAGGCGCGGGCGGAGGTCGCGATGGTCTGCATGGTCGTTTTGAGCCTATCGGGGTCGTCCAGGAACTGGGCCGACTCCGCCTGGGCCAGGATGACGGTGAGCGAGTGCCCGACCACGTCGTGGACGTCGCGGGCGAGCCGGTTCTGGGCGTCGCGCAGCCGGGCGATCTCCTGGGCCTGCTGGGCGTCGTGTTCCGCGACCTGGCGGGCGGCCTGCGCGGTCCGCGCCCGGGACAGGAACCGCAGCGTCAGGCCCGCCAGCAGCGGGAGGGCGAGCAGCGTGACCCCGAACAGGATCACGCCCCAGACGGTGATCGGCGGGCCGTAGTCGGTGAGCAGGTCGTACAGCGCGTTCCCGGCCTGGCCCGCCCGGATCCGGCGCGCGCGGACCCAGGCCACGCCCAGGACCGGGGCGAGACCGGCCGAGGCGGCGGCGGCCAGAACCGTGGGTACCCGCCCCCAGCGCGCGGCGGCGAACAGCACCACGACCATCGAGCCCTCGGTCAGCAGGACGGGTATGCCACCGATCAGCTGGACGAGCCCGGCGGCCCAGGCCGTGCCCAGCGCGGCCGCGGGCGCCCGCAGGGCGGTGACCACGGCGGCGGCGACCAGCAGCAGGAAGATGAAGTCCAGCACCAGCGAGCCGGGCGGCCGGAAGGTCCGGTCGAGCTCCGCCAGGCCGACGACGACGATCGCCATCCCGACCACGGCGGCGGTCCCGGCGGTGAACCGCTCCTGGGTTCTCATCCGACCCGCGGCGCGGCGTGCTCGCCGCGCCGGTCCCCGGCCGCGGCCACCGCGTCGGCGATCAGCAGTTCCAGCAGCTCGAGGTAGGAGACGCCCTGCGCCGTGAACATCCGCGGTACCTGCGAATGGCTGGTGAATCCTGGCATCGTGTTGACCTCGTTCAGCACAGGGCCGGCGTCGGTGAGAAAGAAGTCGACGCGGGCGACGCCGGCGCACCCGAGCGCGTCGTACACGGTGAGCGCCGCCTCCCGCAGCGACGTCAGCTGCGCGGCGCGCAGCGGAGCGGGCACGAGGAACCGGGCGGAGCCGTCGTACTTGGTGGCGAGGTCGAAGAACCCGGCGCGCCCGGTGACGATCTCCAATGGGGGAGCCACCGTCCGGGTGCCGTCAGGCCGGCCGAGCACGGCCAGGTCGATCTCGCGGCCGTGAACCACCTCCTCGACGAGCACCCGGTCATCGAGCGCGAACGCGGCCTCGACGGCGGCGGCGAGCCGCTGGGCGTCGTGGACCAGGGACACCCCATAGCTCGAGCCGGCCGAGACCGGCTTGACCACCGCCGGCAGTGGGCCGGTCGGCAGGCCGGCGGCTGCCCGCGCCCGTGTCACCAGGGTGCCAGGCGCCGTCCGCACACCGACGGCCTCGGCGACGAGCTTCGTCGCCCACTTGTCCATGGCCATCGCCCCGGCCCGCACCCGGGAACCGACATAGGGCACACCGGCCAGCTCGCACAGCGCGGCCAGCGTTCCGTCCTCGCCACCTGGCCCGTGCAGCATCGGCACCGCGGCCACGCAGGAGCCCAGCACCCGCACGGCGCCGGCCAGCCCGACGAGGTGGCCCGCGTGGCCCAACCACCGGCCGTCGCGGTCGATGGTGAGTGGTTCCACGGCGTATCCGGCCCCGGTGAGGGCCTCGGTGACCGCCGCGGCGGAGGCCAGCGAGACCTCATGCTCGCAACTGGTCCCCCCGCCGATGACGGCGATGCGGCTCCCAGCCATGGTGACCCCCTTCAACGCGCGGCCTGTTCGCCCTGGCCGGTGACCCCGTGACTGGTGACCCCGTGGCCGATGACGACCCGGCGCAGCCGCGGCCGCCCGAGCGCGGTGACGAACTCGTGCTCCAGCGTTCCCACCCAGCGAGCCCAGTCGGCCGTCGTCGGCTCACCGGTGTCTCCTGGGCCGAACAGCGTCACCACGTCGCCGGCCCGCGCCGGGCAGACCGCGGGGTCGGGGCCAAGGTCGACGACGGTCATGTCCATCGAGATGCGGCCCACGACGGGGCGACGCACCCCCGCGACCTGCACCAGCGCGCGCTCGCCGGCGCCGCGGGGCAGCCCGTCGGCGTACCCGACCGGCACCAGACCGAGCCGGGTCGCCCGCGGGGACGTCCAGGTGTGCCCGTAGCCGACCGGTGTTCCCGCCGGCACCGTCCGCACGGTGACAAGGGGGGCCGTGAGCCGCAGCGCCCGGCGCAGCCGCACGCTGCCCGACTCGTCGATGCCGACGAGGCCCGCGCCGATCCGGCTCAGGCTGTGATGGGTCCGCGGGTCGGACAGCGTCGCGGCCGTCGCCGCGAGGTGTCGGTCGCGCGGGCGCAGCCCGGCGCCCAGCGCGACCCGGACACCCCAGTCGAACAGCTCGCGTCCCCGGCCGTTGGCCGGATGGCCGGGCTCGGCGGCGCAGGCAAGATGCCCCATCACCCCGACGACGCGGACGAAGCCGGCCCGCTCGGCGCGCCGCGCCGTGTGGCACAAGGACTCCCACTGTTCGGGAGGGGCGCCGTCGCGGGCCATCCCGGTGTCGAGCTGGAGGTGGACGCGGGCGCCGGGTGCCTGGCGGGCAACCGCCCGCAGGTGGGCGTCGCCGGGCACGGCGATCTCCACGCCGGCGCGGGCTGCCCCGCCGAAGTCGCTGTCGACCGGGTTGAGCCAGCTCAGCACCGGCTGGGTGAACCCCGCGTCGCGCAGCGCGTACGCCTCCTCGAGGCTGGTCACCCCGAACCTCGTCGCGCCCCCGGCCAGCGCCGCCCGCGCGACGTCGGCCAGGCCGTGCCCGAAGCCGTCGCTCTTCACCACGGCCATCACCTCGCCGGCGGTCAGGCGGCGGATGGCGCGGACGTTGGCGGTGACCGCCGTGACGTCGACCGTCAGCGTGGGACCAGTCGTTGCCGTCTGCTGGAGGGCCGCGGGCGTCACCCGGCCCGCCGCAGGCCGGCCCGGCGCTCGTCGGCGTTCCGTGTCGTCCAAGGCCAGGTACGGGCCCGTGGCGCGTCAAGGTCGACCACGGGGCCGTAGAGCGCGGCCTTCGCGCCGGTCATCAACGCCCAGTAGCGATCGCCGTACGACCAGTGCCACCACTCGGTGGGGTAGTTGACCAGACCGACCTCGGACAGGACACGGGCCAACAGGTCGCGGCGGGCGCGGGCAGGCGGGTCGATGTCCGGCGCGTCGAAGAAGCACCCGCCCGCCGACTCCTCGGGCGTGGCGTCGATGGGCGTGCCCAGATCGAGCTGTTCGCCGTGCGGGCCGGCCAGCGTGAGGTCGACCGCGGCGCCGGCGACATGCGGCGCGACCTCGAGCGGCGCCACGAACCGGCTGGTGAGCAGGGCCAGCTCGGCCGGCGAGGCGTCCGGGTAGGCCGTACGTACCCGCGCGGAGTAGGCGGCGATGATCGACGCCTGGTCGACGGCGGAGCGGTGCCCCTCGACGACGCGAAGACTCGTCCCGACGGGCAGCGCGCTCTGCGCCCGGCGCAGCCGCCCGGCGAGCCCGGCGCGCACCCGGGCCCGTGCCGTGCCGAACGATCGCCCGAGGGTGACCAGCGGCTCGTGGTTCTCGCGGAGTGGAACCGACGCGACGCGCGGGTCGGCCAGCAATATCGCCATGCCGGTCACTGTCACCCCGGCAGGGGGCGGCTGACCTCGGTCGCGAGAACCGAATGGTTGTCCGCAGGTACCGGATTTCTCCGACCAGGGGCCAGCCAGCCGTGACCGCGGACGGGACGCTCAGGGGGACGTCTTGGCCACGGGCCTGGGCGGTGGGTGCGAGTTCCGGGTGGGGAGCGCTGGCGTCCCCGAAGAACGGTCGCCACCTACGAGAACCGCGGACGAGGGTGCTCCCGTCACCCTCTACCGCCACCTTCCAGCCCAGGGTCAGACGCCGGTGTCCCCTTCACTCAAGATAATCAACGCTGTTGACGACCCGGCACGGTACGAGTTGATCTTGAAGATCAACAAATACCAGCGCCCGGGGGAGGGGCAAGATCGTCTGGCTGGCGAGCTCGGCACGTCGGACGGCCGGTCCGGCCTGACTTGCCGGCGGGTGGCGCTCCACTCCCCTCTACTTGACATAATGTTCCTTATCGGCGCTTGTCTGGGGGAGTCCTGGCGGGCTTGGCCCTGCTGGTTTGCCGGGGCTGGGCGGGCCGTTTGGGAGCGGTGTTCGAGGGCGCCGGGGCAGGCGTTTACCTGCGGGTTTTCGCGGGAGATGTGCCGCGACGGGCCGTTGCCGGACGGGGTTCGTCGGACGAGGTTCGGGTGACCGGCCTCGCGGAGGCGTGCGCGCCGCGGGACGTGGGGGCGCCCAGCCGGTGCCGAGCTGGCTCGACCCGGTCGACGCGGGCTTGGTCGCGCCCTGTGGCAGGCCCGCGGTCGAACTCTGGGCCTGTGCCAGCCTCGCGCGCGTCCTGTCCGACGTGACGGGGAGTTTTGTCCGACGTCAGAGGCCTCGCGGGCGTCGTTTCTTGCCCCTGGCGTCGGACAGGACGTCAGGGCATCCCGACGTCAGGGCATCTCAATGCCCGACAGGGGCGGGAGGGATCATACTGGTCTTGATCTTGTGAGGCTGGGTGGTCGGTGGGAGATTGGCGGGCGGTCAGGCGGGCGGTGTCGCCTCGGGTCGGGTGAACTCGGGCTGGTCGAGCACTCGCAGCCAGCTTCCGTCGGGCTGGCGGCGGGCGACCTGGGCGCGGGCGCCGGTCCCGTCGGCTGGCGGGGTCGAGGTGAGTGCGATGTCGCCGCTGACGAGGGTTGGTAGCGGGGGTTCCGGCTTGAAGTGGGGCCGGGTGGCCAGGACTTTCTCCCACAGGGCGTGGATCGCGTCCCGGCCCACTGTCTGGCTGCCTGGCGGATACGCCAGTATCGCGTCCTGTTCGTAGAGCGCGGCGACGCCGGTCGCGTCGCCGGCGTTGGATCGTTCGACGAACAGGCGGGTGATGTCCTCGGGGCGGGTGGCCTTCTCGTACTGGTCGTAGTCAGGCATGAGGTTCCTTTCGGTGTCCGGTTCGGCGCCTCCAGCCTGGTCGCGGCGCCTGCCAGAAGTCCAACAGATAGATCTTCTGATATCTAGAATCTCTGCTTATGGAGCTTCGGCAGTTGGAGTACTTCGTCGCGGTCGCCGAGGAGCGGTCGTTCACCCGGGCGGCCGAGCGGGTGCATGTCAGCCAGTCGGGTGTCAGCGCGCAGGTCCGCCGGCTGGAACGCGAGCTCGGTGCCGAGTTGTTCGACCGGTCGACCCGTACCGTCACCCTGACCATGGCGGGGAAGGCCGCGCTGGAACCTGCTCGCGCGGCGCTCGCCGCGGCCGCCGAGCTTCGTCAGACGATGAGCGCGGTGACCGGCCTGCTGCGCGGTCAGCTCACTGTCGGGATGGTCACGGGCTGCACCGTCACTCCCCTGTTCGACGCCCTCGCCGTGTTCCACCGGGCCCACCCTAGGGTGGAGATCCTCCTGGTGGAGGACGCCTCGGACCGGCTCGTCCACCAGGTTCGTGCCGGCGGTGTCGATCTGGCTCTTGTCGGAACCGCTTCCGCCGACCTCGACGGGCTGGACGCGCTGGTCGTCTCTCGGGATCGGCTTGTGGCCGTCGTTCCGGGTGAGCATCCGCTGGCCCGGCAGCGACATGTGACTCTAGGTGATCTTGTCGCTCATCCGGTCGCGTGCATGCCGCCGGGTACTGGCCTGCGCACCGTGTTCGACCGGGCCTGCGCGGTGCACGAGCTGGTACCGAGGATCACGCTGCAGGCCAGCGCGCCTGATGCGATCGCTGACCTGGCCGCACGTGGGCTCGCGGTCGGGATTCTCAGCTCTTCGATGGTCGTCGGCTATCGCGATCGGCTTACGGCTGTGGTCCTCGACGACGTCGACGCCCCGGCGTTGCTCGCCCTGGTCTGGAAGAGCACATGCAGTCCCGCGGTGCGCGAGTTCCTCGTTCACGGCCGGGATGTGTTCAGGGCCCCTGGTGTCGGGCGGTGAGGCTGGCCTGGAGGAGGTTGTGGGCGATGTGTGGGTTGGAGGCGAGGTGGGCGTGGACGTAGCTCGCGACGACGCTGCCGGCCGCGACGCCGGCCTGTGAGGTGGTTCCGTGGGAGGTGGTCAGTTCGTACAGCGGCGGGGTGTGGGTGTCGTCGGCGACGATGCGTGACTGGTGGAACTCCTGGCCGCGTAGTCGGGTGCCGGCGGGGCCGAGGGGGGTGGTGATCTGGGTACGGGCGTCGACGTAGGCGATCGACAGGTGTTGCGGGTCCATGGCGATGTCGATGGGGAGCACGCCGCTCATCGGGTGGGTGTGGCCGTCGAAGCCGGTGAGGGTGCGGGCCAGGTAGATGAGCCCGCCGCATTCGGCGTAGATCGGCAGGTGGGCCGCGGCGCGGTGTCTCAGCGCGGTGGCGAGGTGGGTGTTGGCGGCGAGGTCGGCGGCGAAGCTTTCCGGGTATCCGCCGCCCAGGTAGATCGCGTCGATGTCGGCGGGTAGCGCGGTGTCGGCGAGCGGGCTGAAGGGGACGAGGTCGAAGCCGGCGTCGTGCAGGGTCCGCAGGTTGTCTTCGTAGTAGAAGCAGAACGCCTGGTCGCGGGCGATCGCCAGGCGAGCGCGCCGGGTGGGCGTGGGCGGGGTTGGGGCCGGTTCGGCTCGTGTCGGTTCGGCTGATGTCGTGGGCGTGGTTCGCCGCGCGGCGATGGTGAGCAGCCGGTCGAGGTCGAGGGTGCTCTCGGCGGCCTTGTGGGCCAGGTCGCGGTCGGCCTCGGAGGTGGGGTTTTCCTCGGGGGTGAGCAGTCCGAGGTGGCGCTCGGGAACGTGCAGGCCGGTCCGGTGCGGCAGGTAGCCGAGGACGAGCGCACGGTTCGGTGGTGAGAGCGCGTCGAGGACCATCTGCGCGTGGGTGTGGCTGCCGACGCGGTTGAGGATCACTCCGGCGATGTCGAGGCCGGGGTCGAAGCCGAGCATTCCGTCGAGGACGGCGTCGGTGGTACGGGTCATCCCCCAGACGTCGAGGACGAGCAGGACCGGTACGGACAGGAGTTTGGCGAGGTGGGCGGCGCTGCCGTGTTCGGTGCCGTCGAAGAGCGCCCCCATGGCCTCGATGACGCTGAGGTCGGCGCTGGCGCTGTGGGTGGTGAAGGACTGGCGGATTCCGTCCTCGCCCATCATCCAGAGGTCGAGGTTGATGGCGGTTCGTCGGGCGCTTTCGGTGTGGTAGGCGGTGTCGATGAAGTCGGGGCCGATCTTGAAGGGTTGGGTGACGAGTCCGCGGCGTCGCAGGGCGCGCAGGATCGTCGAGGTGACGGTTGTCTTGCCCGCGCCGCTGTGGGTCGCGGCGACGAGGATGGCCGGTCGGGGGTGGCGATCCTCGGGATGGGTCATGGGGTCACCGTGTCATGGCGTTGTCTGGCTGGTCGTGGGGACGCGGCCGGTGCGCAGGGCGCGGGTGCTGCCGTGGATGTCGGACAGGACGGCGAGACGGGTCATGGTTTCGACTGTGCGGCCGTGCGTCGGGTGGGCGGGGTGGTGGGCTGCTCCCCCGCTCCCCTGGGCTGTCATGGTCGGGTTGTCCGGGTTCGCGGCGGGTCGGGTGGTCGTGGCGGGTTCGGTCGCTGGCTGGGTCAGCCCGTGGCGGCGCGGAGTTCGGTGACCTTGGTGAGCAGGCGGGTCTGTTCGTCGTCGGTGAGGGGGACGGCGAGGGTGTGGAGCAGGGTGGGGAGTTCGTCGGGGTCGAGGGCGCGGTGTTCGGTGGGCTGGCCGGGGCGGCGGATGGTGACGGAGGTGTGGGTGACCGAGGTGTGCTGGCCGTCGCCGAAGCGGGTGATCATGAGGCCGTGGCGGAAGTGGCTGGTCGGGTAGGTGCTGGTGTAGTGGTGGCCGACGACGAGGTCGGCGGGGTGGACGGGTAGTTCGTCGTGGGTGTGCATGTGTTCCCAGTGGTCGCCGCGTCGGCGGTGCAGTGCCCAGCCGCGGCCGGCGGCGCCGACGGGGACTTGGCGGATCTGGTAGGCCCAGCCGCCGTGGTCGTCGGTGGCGCCGTCCTCGAGGGGGATGGGGCGCAGCAGGCTCATGCCGAAGCCGGGGTCGGCGAGCAGGGTGTGGTCGTCGAGGGTGACGGCGATGACGCAGTGGGTGCGGGTGGCTTCGACGCGGCCGAGGCGGCGTTCGGGGTGGTAGCCGAGGCGTCCGAGGGCGGCGGCGAAGAGGGTGGCGTGTTCGAAGCAGTAGCCGCCGCGGCCGCGGCCGACGAACTTGGCGGTGACGGCGTCGAGGTCGACGCCGGGGTGGGTGTCGAGGAGAACGTCGATGTTGTCGAAGGTGAAGGCGCGGACGTGGGCCTCGTGGAGTTCGTCGAGGGCGGCGCGTGACGGTGGGCGGGCTGGGACGCCGAGGCGGGTGAGGTAGGCGTCGAGGTCGAGCCGGTCGACGTGCCACGGGTCGTCGGTCACGCTGCTCCTTCGCGGCGGGTGGTGGTGGTTCCGGGTGGTGGTGGTCATTGTCGGTCTGGATGGGTCTGGCTTGTCTGGTGTGGTCTGTGGGGGTGGTCCGTACAGTGACGGCCAGGCGCGGGCCGGGTTGGCGGTCCGGCGGAGCGGGTGGGGGTCGTGGCGTGGCCGGTGTCGAGGTGTTGCGTTATGCGGCGTTCACGACGTCGCCTGCGGGTGGGAACCCGGCTGGGGTGGTGCTCGACGCGTCCGGGTTGTCGGATGCGGAGATGCTGCGGATCGCGGCCGAGGTGGGCTACTCGGAGACCGCGTTTCTGGTGGCGCGGGCGGCTGGTGGGCTCGATGTGCGGTATTTCAGCCCGTTGGCGGAGGTGCCGTTCTGTGGGCACGCGACGATCGCGGCGGCGGTTGCCTGGGCGCGGCGGTTCGGCCCGGGTGATCTGGTGTTCCACACGCGGGCGGGTCTGGTGGAGGTCGGTACGTCGGTGAGTGGGGCCGAGGTGGTGGCGACGTTGACGAGTGTGGCGCCGCGGGTGGAGCCGATCGCGGCTGGTGCGCTGGCGGAGCTGCTCGCGGCGCTGGGTTGGGCGGCGTCGGAGCTGGATCCGGCGTTGCCGCCGCGGGTCGGTTACGCGGGGGCGTTTCATCCGGTGGTGGCGGCGGGGTCGCGGGAGCGGCTGGTGGCGTTGGACTACGACTTCGACCGGTTGGGCGCGTTGATGGGGCGGGAGGGTTGGACGACGATCCAGCTGGTCTGGCGGGCGGACGCGGTGACGTTTCACGCGCGTAACCCGTTTCCGCCGGGTGGGGTGGTCGAGGACCCGGCGACGGGCGCGGCGGCGGCGGCGCTTGGTGGGTATCTGCGTGAGCTGGGGCTGGTGTCGCCGCCGGTGCGGTTGACGGTTTTTCAGGGGCGGGAGCTGGGGCGTCCGGGGGTGCTGACGGTGGATGTCGCGGCGCGTGGTGGCATCGCCGTTTCGGGTCCGGCTGTGGAGCTTGGTTCGTAGGGGGCTCGGTTCGTGGCGCGTGGTCGCCGCCGGGCTGGCGTCGGTGGGGTCTGGTCGTGGGCGGGGTGCCGGGCCGCTGGGTGGGGGGGCCCGC
>NZ_JADWYU010000066.1 GCF_016786325.1 Frankia nepalensis
AACGCGGGCCCGCCGCGCCGGGGCGAGGGACGGGCACGGTCGGCCAGACTTGGCGGCGGGAGACGCGGGCAGTCGGGTTCCGCCCGGTCGACTACGCGGTGACCGCGGCGTCGCGCGCGGGCGACGCCGGCTCGGGGACCGCGGCCGGCCGGGTTTCGGGGGCTGGCCCGTGGGCGGCGGGGCCGTCGCCGCCGGTCGCGGTCGCGCCGCGGGCGCCGACGACGAGGAACACCGCGACGGCCGTGGCGGCGAGCAGCGCCGCGCCGACGAGGCTCGCGACGTTGAAGCCGTGCACGGTCGCCGCGTGGACCAGGCTCTCGCCGCCGCCGGGACTGGCCTGGTGGGAGCCCAGGTAGTCGGCGGTGGCGGTGCCGGCGACGGTGCCGAGCAGCGCCAGGCCCAGGGAGGCGCCGATCTGCTGCGAGGTCATCACCGCGCCGCCGGCGACCCCGGCGTCGCGGCCGGCGCCGAGGGTGGCGATGCTGTTCGCCGGCATCATGACCCAGCCCATGCCGAAGCCGAGCACGACGAGCACCGGCAGCACTCCGGTCCAGTAGGAGCTGTCGGGGCGCAGCAGGCCGATGAGGCCCATCGCGACGGCGCCGCTGACGAGCCCGGTGACGAGCAGGGAACGGACCGGCGCCCGCACGATCAGCCGGCCGACGATGCGCGCGCCGATGACCAGTCCCACGGTCAGCGGGAGGAACGCGACCCCGGTGCGGGCCGGTGAGTAGCCGAGCACCTCCTGCAGGTAGTAGGTCAGGAAGAACATCGCGCCGAAGACGGCGATGCCGAGGCTGAGCGTCGCCAGGTACGAACCCCCGCGACCGCGGTGCGCGACGACGCGAAGCGGCAGCAGCGGGCTGGCGGTCCGGGCCTCGACCAGCACGAACACCGCGAGCAGCGCGACGCCGGCGGCCAGCGAGACGATCGTCGTGGCCGCGCCCCAGCCGTGGGTCTCGGCCCGGGAGAACCCGAAGACCAGCGCCATCAGCCCGATGGTCGCCAGCAGCGCGCCCGCCACGTCGATCCGCTCGCCGGGTGGCGTGCCGGTGGCCGGCGTGGTCCGCGGGGCGCGGGCAGGCACCGCGACGACGGTGACCAGGATGGCCGCGATCGCGAGCGGGATGGCGATGAACATGCTGTAGCGCCAGTTCAGGTAGCCGGTGAGCACGCCGCCCAGGATCAGTCCGATCCCGGAGCTCGATCCCATGACCGTGCCGAAGATCGCGAATGCGCGGGCGCGTTCCGTCGGAAGTGTGAACGTGGTGCCCAGCAGCGCGAGCGCCGCCGGGGTGAACAGGGCGCCGAAGACGCCCTGTAGGCCGCGGGCGGCCAACAGCGTGCCGGTGTTGACGGCGGCGCCGCCGAGCGCGGACGCGACGGCGAACCCGGCCAGGCCGACGAGCAGGGCGCGGCGGCGGCCAAGGAGCTCACCGACCCGACCGCCGAGCAGCAGGAAGCCGCCGTAGCCGAGCGCGAACATGGTCAGCACCCACTGGCGGCTCGGGTCGGACATGTCCAGCGACCGCTGCGCCGACGGCAGGGCGATGTTCATGATCGTGAAGTCGGCGGCGATCGTCAGCTGACCGAGCGCCGCGGCGGCCAGGGCCCACCAGCGCCGCGAGTCCCCGGCGTTCTCACCGCCAGCCCGGCCCGTGTCGGTGGCGTGGCCCTCGCCGGTGGCGGGGGCGGCCCGGCCGGTGGGGCCTGGGGCGGGGCTGGCGGACCCCGCCGGTGACCTGTCTGTGCTCATCGCGCTCCACCCTCGATCGGCGTCGTCCCGCCGCGGTGGCGGGACGACGCCCCGGAGGCCGCGGGTCGCCGGGAACCGTCCCCGGCCGCGGCGCCTTCATTGGAACTCCCAACGTTGGCAGGCCCAACGGTAACAAGTTTCGTGGGTGGCACCAACAAAATTGTTAGACTCGGGGACGTGAGGGGGCAGGACGAGGACGGACGTCCCACGGGTCACGGCGGTCCCGCGAACCGGGACGGTCTCGCGGGTCGCGCCGCGGCCGCGGCCGGTGAGCCCGGCCTGCCCGCGCGGGACGAGCCCACGGGAAGCGCGGAGACGTTCGCCGCCGCCTGGCCGGCCCGGATGCGGCAGGTCGCCGGCTGGCTGCTCAACAAGACGTCGGTGCACGGGCACCGGCTGACGGCCGAGGCCTTCACCGCCGTCGGCGCGCGCAAGTACCACTACCCGCTGCTCGCGTCGCTCGCCGAGTTCGGCCCGTCCAGCCAGGCGAGCCTGGGCCGCCGCCTGGGGTTCGACCGCAGCGACGTCGCGGCCATGGTCAACGAACTCACCCAGGCCGGCTACGTCGAGCGGGCGCAGGACCCCGCCGACCGGCGCCGCAACATCATCGCGATCACGGCGGCGGGGGTCGAGCGGCTCGACCAGTTCGACGCGCTGGTCGCCGCCGTGCAGGACAGGCTGCTCGCGCCGCTCACCCCCGCCGAGCGCGCCGAGTTCGTCCGCCTGCTCACCCGCGTCCTCGACCACCACGCCGCGAACCCCGCCGCCTGCGCCAACTGACCCACCGCCGGCGGCCGCGGGGCCGCCATGGCGCGGCGTTGCCGTCCTGACCACCCGGGCCTTCCCGTCCACGCCCGGGTACCGGCCGTGTTCCCACGCGGCAGGGGTGTCGCGCAGGCAGGCTGACCAGGCAACTCAGCGGCGCCAACTCCACCGTGCCGCGCCCATGCGTGACGCGGCCGCCATCGAACGTGCACGGCGCCGCAACGCCAGCGAGGCGGCAACCGTCCTTTTCCTGTCGGCGGCCTCAATCGGCTCCCGGCCGGCCGGTGGCCGGCCGGGTCTCCGTTCGGCCGACGGCGTCCTGTTCCGCGTGACGGGCGAGCGATGAGGGGCGAGTCGTCCGGACCAAATCTCCGGAATACCGGCACCTGATGACGAAGAGCAGTAGCCTGAGCGTCAGCGACGACGTGACTGGTTGGCTACGGGGGGTCCAAGCCACAGCGCGGCCCTCTTCTCTTTGGCACCCTCAGTTAGCGACCCTTGAGGCATGCGGTACGACGTGCACCGCAGAGTCAACCGTTGCGAGTCGAACGACGCACTGAACGTAACCACTGAGGAGGTTTTGTGCGCCACGAGAATGACCCCGGCGACGACAGTGCACCCGACCATCCGGACGATTCGCCGAAACCCAATCGGCGAACGGCCGTCCTCGGCGCCGCCGCGCTGGGCGCGGCCGCCCTGGCACCGTCAACCCTTCAGATCTCCACCGCCGGCGCCGCCACGACCGCCGGCGCGAACGGTGGTGGCGGCGGCCGCATCGACGTGCACTCGCACGCCAATCCGCCCAGGTCACGGCAGTGGCTGATCGACCACGGGCTCCTTCCCCCGACGGGAGGGCCGCCCTGGTCCCAGTGGGACCTGGACAGCACCCTGGCGATGATGGACGAGACGGGTGTCGCGGCCTCGGTGCTGTCCGGTGTCGTCCCGTCGGAGTTCCTGGGCGGCCTGACCCCGGCGCTGATCCGGGAGATGACCCAGATCGGGAACGAGGCGATGGCCGAGGTCGTCCAGGCCCGTCCGAAACGCTTCGGCTTTTTCGCCTACCTGCCGCTGGGCCACATCGACATCTCGCTCGAGGCGATGGCATACGCGCTGGACACGCTGAAGGCGGACGGCGTCGCGCTGAGCAGCCACGCCGCGGGCCTCTCCCTCGGAGACCCGTTCTTCGACCCGGTCTTCGCCGAACTGAACCGGCGCAAGGCGGTCGCCGTCACCCACCCGTTCAACCTGGCCGGCTGCGGGGGAGCGCCCGTCCCCGAATTCCTCGTCGACTTTCTCACCGACACCACCCGGGCCGCGGTCAAGATGGTGCTCCAGGGCACTCTCACCCGGTTTCCCGACGTCAAGCTGGTCCTCCCCCACGGCGGCGGCTTCTTCCCCTACATGGCCGGCCGGCTCCAGCTCGGCTCGTACCTGGGTGCCGGGGTCGACGCGGCCACCGCCGCGCGCAGCGTCAAGCGGTTCTACTACGACACCGCCATGCCCGTGTCGCCGTACGCGACCCCGTCGCTGCTCGCCGCCGCCGGCGCGGACCGGATCCTCTACGGGTCGGACTGGCCGGCGGCGACCGCCGACGGCGCCAGGCTCAACGCACGGGCGCTCGACGCCGACCCGGCGCTGAGCGCGACCAACCGCCGCCGCGTCAACCGCGAGAACGCGCTGCGGCTCCTCCCCGCGCTGGCGCGCCGCATGGGCGCCTGACGCCGGGACCCGACCCCGCGCGTCGTCCGCCGTCACGCTCGCACCGGGAGCGGGTGGGGCCCACGCCTCGCCGGCAGCCTCCGGGGGTGGCGCGCGGGCACGCGGCCCATCTCATGAGGTGACCACCGCCCGGTCTGCTCCAGGTCCCCCAGCCTGGACTGACCGGGCTTCCCGTCGTGTGGACCCGACCGTCCGCATCGAAGACCTGTTGGCGACCGGCCCCGTTCCGCCGTCGCCGAGCAGGGGTCCCCGTAGTTCTGTGGAAATTTCGGGCGGATATGCGTGACCTGCGGTGATTCTGATGCCCCTGTCGAACTCCCCGGAGCGCGCGGTGCCGCCCTCGGGTGCGCGGCGGGTGGACAGGTACACCGGCCCGGTGCGGCGGCGGCCGAGGAGCTGGCCGAGCATCCGGGCAGCGGATGTCGTAGAGCAGGTCGTCTTCCTTGCCGCCCTTGCGGATCGTGCGGGCACGGCCGGGCAAACACGCCACCGGACAACGACGCGAAGCTGTGGGGTACTACGGGAACCCGACCTCGACATCGAGGGTGTGCCCGACCCGGAGCACGTCCCCTGGATCGACCGACCCATCCGGCCCGACGAACGGCCCGGTGTCAGCGGCTTCACCGATCAGAAATCCTCCGCCACGTCGTCAGCTCTGGTAGCCCTCGCACCGGTGGAAGGATTGATGACCATGACCGACGCCAGACCGCTGGGCACCGACGAGGCCACGTTCATCGCGGCGGCCCGCTCAGGCGACACGGCGCGGTTCGCGCTCCTCACGGAGCGCTACCGGCGTGAGCTGCAGGTGCACTGCTACCGGATGCTCGCGAACTACGAGGACGCCCAGGACATGACGCAGGAGACGTTCCTGCGGGCGTGGAACAAGCGGGAGTCGTTCAGGGGCCACGCCGCGCTGCGGACCTGGCTGTACCGGATCGCGACGAACGCCTGCCTCGACTTCCTGGAGAAGCGCGACGACCGCACACCCGTACCGTCCGAGCTGCCGGACCCCGGCTCCGAGGTGCTGTACCTGCAGCCGTACCCAGACCGGATGCTCCCCGAGGACCCGCAGGAATCGGTGGTGGCGCGGGAGACGATCGAGCTGGCGTTCATCGTCGCCGTCCAGCACCTGCCGCCGCGGCAGCGGGCGGTGTTCATCCTGCGCGACGTCCTCGGCTGGCCGGCGTCGAAGGCCGCCGACGCCCTCGAGCTGACCGTCGCATCGGTGACCAGCGCACTGCAGCGGGCGCGCGTGACGATGCGCGAGCAGCTGCCCGACCGCCGCCTCGACTGGCGCAGACCCGCCACCCACGAGCTGTCGGATGACGAGCGCGGCGTGGTGAGGTCGTATATCGACGCCCATGAGCGCAACGACCTCGACAGGCTGATGTCCCTGCTGCGCGACGACCTGCGCTTCGCGATGGTGCCCCAGCCGGGCACCTTGGTCATGACGGCCAAGGACGCGGTGGACGGCTGGGTCTCCGGTGGGCTCTTCCAGCGCGGCCACGACGACTGGCGCTGTATCACCACGACGGTCAACCGCATGCCCGCCGCCGCGCTGTACCTCCGCACCCACGACGACCCGGAGTACCGGTTGTTCACCATCGCGGTCCTGCGCATCGTCGACGGGAAGATCACCGAGCTCACCGGATTCGACGCCACCGACAAACCATGGCTGGGCCTGCCCCCGACACTGTGATCAGACAGGTCCCCGTCGTCGACGAGTCCAGCGCACGGGCCGCCGTCACCGACGTCACCGCGGAATGATCACCCGACCAGCTGAACACCGACGACGCGGACACCACCGCCCCGCCGGCGTTGCCGGCGGGGCATCTTCATGCCCCGAAGAACATCGTCACGATCAACGACGCCGTCGTCCTCATCTCCAGCGAGTCGGTCAACAGCTCACTCGGAACGCAGGGAAGGCGCCGGGGGAAGGTTCCCTCATAGCCGAGGGTCACGGTGAGCGCGCCAGGAAGGATTTCGACCTGGCCTCACGAGCCGAGCACGTGGCCCGTGCTCATCGCCTCGTCTCGTATCGGGTCAGCACCACGCTGCCGGGAAACGTCCGCGTCTCCACCAGGTTCAGGTTCACCCAGCTGTCCAGCGCCGTGAAGAACGGCGTGCCGCCTCCCGTCAGGACCGGGTGGGTGACCAGGGCGTACTCGTCGATCAGCCCGGCCCGCATGGCAGCCCCGGCGAGCGTCGCACCGCCGATGCTCATCGGGGCGCCGTCCTCGGCCTTGAGCCGGGTGATCTCGGCGACCGCGTCGCCGGTGACCAGGCGGGTGTTCCAGTCGACCTTGTCGATCGTCGAGGAGAACACCACCTTCGGCGTGTCCCGCCAGTTCCGCGCGAACTCGATCTCCGCCGGGGTGGCGTTGGGCTGCTGGTCGCCGGTCGGCCAGTAGGAGCTCATCGTCTCCCACAGCTTGCGCCCGTACAGCGACAGGCCGTTGGCCAGCTCCTGGTCGAGCCACCACTGGAACAGCTCGGCGCTCGGCGGCCCGCCCCAGCCGATGTCGTCGCCGGTCGCGGCGATGTAGCCGTCCAGGGTCACGTTCATGCCGAAGATCAGTTTCCGCATCGTGCCAGCCTCCCCTGAGTCGATCTCAGACGTACAGACGGGCGCGGCGCGGAAACCTAACCGGTGCGCGATCTGCGTCCGCGGGTAGTCCCCCGGGTTCCGGACTCAGCACGGCGTACTCGGCTGGACTCGAGCACCACCCACCGGATCTCGATCTCACCCTGTATGGGCAGCGGCGCACCCATGGCCAGCTCTCCCCGACCGCTGCTGCCGTCGGATGGGAAGGCCTCCACGGCCACCTGCAACAACGGTAGGCGGCGCCGGCCGGGCCACCGCTCATCGAGGACAGGCCCCGGCCCACCTCGATGAGCGGTGGCCAGCAGACGCACGACCGCCCCGTTCAGCCCGCCGCCTGGCGGAGCTGGGCGAGCTGGGCGGCGAGGTCGTCGGCGTGGCGTTCGGCCCGTTCCGCGCGGGCGCGGGCGTCGGCGCGGGCCTCGGCGAGCACGGCCGCCCGCTCGTCGGCCGCCGTCCGGTCGGCCGCCCGGGCCGCGGTGGCCTCGGCCCGCAGCCGGCCGGCCTCGGCCTCGGCGGCGGCCCGGACCCGGGCCAGCTCGTCGCCGGTCTCGCGGCGCAGCCGCTCGGCCTGCTCGGTGGCCGTGGCCTGTGCCCGCTCCAGCGCGGCCGCGGCCGTGGCCCGGTCGGCGGCGGACGCCTCCCGCAGCGCCGCCAGTTCGGCGCGCAGGTCGGTCAGCGCCGCCGTGGCGCTCTCCGCGTCGCGACGTGCGGACGCCGCCTCCGCGCGGGCCGCCGCGAGCTGTCCGCGCACCGTCGCCGTCTCCCGCTCGGCCGTCGCCCGGATCGTGGCGAGCCGGGCCGCCGCGTCGGACCGGGCCGCCTCCGCCCGTTCGTCGGCCTCCCGGCGGGCCGTGGCGATCTCGTCGCGGGCCGCGGCGCGGGCCGCCTCGACCTGCCGGTGGGCGTCGTCACGGGCCGCCGCGATCTCCGCCTCGGCGGCGGCGCGGACCTGGGCCGCCTCGGCGGCGGCCCGCCGGCCGGTGTCGGCTGCGGCGGCCTGGGCCGCCGCGGCCGAGGCCTGCGCGACGGCGAGTCTCGCCTCGAGGTCGTCGGCGGCGGCGACCGCGTCGGCGGCCAGGGCGTCGGCCTCCGCCCGGGCCCGTTCGGCGTCCCGGGCCGTGGCCGCGGCGCGCACCGCCCGGGCGGTCGCCTCGGCGACCCTGCGTGCCGAGTCCGCCTCGGCGGCCTCCACCTGCGCCTCGGCCGCGCTGACGTCTCCCAGCCGACCGAGGGCGGCGGTGAACGCCTCCAGCGTCCGGCCCAGGTCCGCCGTGAGCCCTTCGACATGGGCGGCAAGCTCGTCGGCCCGCAGCCGCGCCAACGCGACGGGGCGCGCCCCCTGGGCCGCGCCCGCCGTGGCCGGGCTCCCGGCCACGGCGGCCCGCCCGTCGCCGGCGCGCCGCCGGGCGCCCTCGGCTCCCGGTCCCCGCGGGTCACCGGCGGCGAGCTCGCGGCGACGCCGGTAGGCCGACAGCCGGGTGTGCGCCGGGTCGTCGCAGTACGCGGGCGGCCGGCCGGGCCCGTCCGCGGGGGCGCACGGCCGCCCGCACCCCGGGTATCCGCACTCGGCCCCCGCCGGCCGCGCCGCCCCCACCCTCGCCTTGCCCGCCCCCCCGGGCCGGCCGGCGGGGACCCGGGGACTCGAAGGCGCCGAGCTCGTGTAGCAGCGCCATGCCGTCGGTGACCTGGCGCG
>NZ_JADWYU010000067.1 GCF_016786325.1 Frankia nepalensis
GCCTTCCTGATGCGGGCACTCGCGTTCGACCTCGACGACGACCTGCACACCGCACAGGCCAACCCAGCCAAGGACTAGCCTTCTAGTGCGCGGCGCAGCGCTGGCCGCCAGCGTCAGTGCCCTGACCATGGGTTCACCGCCTGCGGTCAGGACGGATCGGGCACGGCGGACGGGTGTCCCGCGACGCCTCCGCGGCCGGCATCACCAGCAAGCCGAGGCCGGCGCCCCGACAGCCGCGGCATCGAAGGCCTGCGAGCGCCTGCCGAACTACCGCCGGATTCTGGAGATCGGCGGCGCCGAGAGGAACGAGGAGAGCGTGACCCGCCAGTTGCGGGGCCTGCTCGACGCGGGCGCCACCGGTATCCAGGCGTTCGTCGTGCCAGTCGGTCACGATCGCCAGGCATCACGACGACGCGCGATGGACCTGCCGGCCTCGCTCGCGAGCTGACCGGTCCGGGGTTCCGCGGGAAGGGGCCATCGCATCGGCAGGGCGTCGATGCGATCACTTGCGGGGGACCTGAAGCCATGTCCATCGCTACCAGCCACATTCCGCGCGCCCGCGCGCTGATTTCGCTCGGCCTGGACATGGGCTGGCACGCCGCAGCACGGATAGACGCCAGGGCCGCAAGGGCCTGGGGGTCAACCGACAAGCTCGCGCAGCAGCTCGGTGAGGTGGCCTATGGAGCCGGACCGGGTCTCGCGGGTGTCGCCGACGGGGAAGACCGCGGCCCAGATGTCGGTGGCGCCGGCGTCGAGCAGGCCCTGGAGCTGGGTGGCCACGGTGGCCTCGGAGCCGACGATGGCCGCGCCGGCGGCGTCCTTGACGCCGCCCAGGGCGAGGACCCGCTGGTAGTTCGGCATCTCGCCGTAGGAGACGGCGGATGCCGCGGCGGCGGCGCGCGCCTGCGCCAGGTCGTCGTGCGCGGCGACCGGTAGCCCCGCGATGACTCGGGGCGCGGTGGCCGCGGTGTGCAGCCTCGGGGACGATGCGGTGCTGGAGATGCGACGGCGCGGGCGCCGCGGTGGTGTCGCCGCCCGATAGCAATACGCTTGCATCGCGAGGCTGCCTCTTCTGTCGATGACGATGATGTCGAGCGGCGGCGAGGCTGCTCGTGGCCGTCGGCCGCAGCGCGCGATGGCGCGGGTCACAGCGCGTGGACGGCCCTGGGTAACGGGTGTAATCGCGTCATCGGGCTGGTCCGCTTGTCGCCGCCGTGACAGTGCTCCGGGCGCGTTAGGATGCCGGAAAGTGGAATTCATGGACGGCCTCCGGCGTGTGTGACGGCAGGCGATCACGGTCACGAAAGGCCCCGAATGACGGCACCTCGGCGAGTCGGCGCCCAGAGGTCGAAGACCCGTGCCACCATGTTGGACCGGGCCGAACGGCTGATGCTCGACGAGGGGTACGCCGCGGTCACCTACCGCGCGCTGGCGGCCAGGGCGGGCGTGACGCCCGGGCTGGTCCAGTACTACTTTCCGACGCTAGACGATCTTTTCCTCGCCCTGGTCCGGCGCCGGACCGAGCAGACGGTGGGCGCCCTGCTCGAGGCGCTCGAGACCCGCCAGCCGCTGCGCGCGCTCTGGGAATTCTCCAACAACCGCACCGCGTCGGCGCTGATCGCCGAGCTTACAGCCCTGGCGAACCATCGAAAGGTCATCCGGGCCGAAATCGCGTCGACCGGTGAGAAGGTGCGGGAGTTGGTCCTGGCCGCGTTGGCCGAATCGCCGAACGACTACACGTTCCCGATGGAGCCGGTCCCGCCCGAGGTGCTCGTTTTCCTGGTCACCAGCCTCCCACGGATGGTCCTGACCGAGCAGGCCGTGGGAATGTCGACCTCGCATGCCCAGATGCTCGATTTCCTCGAACATTACTTGGATCGGGTCGAGCCCCGGGAAAGGCCGGCTGACTCGGCCGGCCTGACATGATCAGTTTCATGATCGCTGCCGGTTTCTAGGGAGCGCTGGAGGGCACCTTGGGGCCATCGCCCCGGCGACCATTCTTCGACGATCAGGACAATGAACGAGGTGGACCTGCCAGCGACAGCGGGATCAATACCACTGCAACGGCAAGGCCATCCCAGCGGACCGGCAGTGTTTGTCCTCGGCGGTCTGTCGCGACCCTGGACAGCAAGGGCCGGCCGGCTGAGTATATGGTCCTCGGCAACACCCCGATCGCGGACTGGCGGGCCGCCGGATGGATCTTGGCTGTAGCTGGTAAAGGAGATACATAAGGAAGCTGGGGCGGGTGGCGCCTCGCCTTCGCCGCCCAGTGGATGGCTGACAAGGTTGGACGTTACTGGGCAGTCTTCACCAAGTCGCTGAGTCGCCGCTCCGTTCGCCTGACGCTCGGATAGCATCCGCGGCCTGTCGGTCGTCGTGGCCAGCTTCGAGGGCATGGTCGTACGGCGCTTCGTTGGGACGGCCGCTATGGCCGGTGCCGGCGCTGCTCGCCACCGTCCCCGTGCAGGGCCGCAGCGGACTCCCCGGCCGCATCGTGCCGGCCGCCTGTGGCGGCGCGGGCCGCGCCGATCGCGTAGGAGATCTCACAGGACCAGCAGCATCCGCCCCAGGGACGTCCTCCTGACGCGCCTGCCGCACGTTGCTGTACAGGTGCGCAAAACTCTGCTATACAGGTGCGCAACGACCTGCTGTACAGGTGAGAAAAACTTGCTCGACATCTGTGTGGCGAGTCTGGAAGTCGGTTACCTGAGCACGTTCGCCTACTGATCGTGGCGCACCTTGACGTTGGCGGGCAGCGAGATGAATGGGCGCCAGTACGTTACAGGAAACGCGTCGGAGGGGAGGAGCATGACAACGATCGACGCTGGCGCTATGCGCGGAATCTGTCTGGCGGCAAAGGTGGTTGCTTATGACGCCACAGTGCGGGGTGTGGTGGCGGCCAAGGATCCCGGTCTCACGCTCGCTGGCTGGGACCTGCTCGCGGAGTTCGTGGCGGTGGACGAGTTCGAGCGGGTCGGGACCTGGCTTGAGGTGTCGAACTGGCAGGAGTATACCGAGTTCCTGACCAAGCGGGTTACCAGCTCGGCGTTCGACACCAAGCTGCTGCGGATTTCCGAACTGCCCGGTGTCGTGTACTACGAGGTCGAAGAGCGGCATCGGCGCCAGGACGGCACGCTTGACGTGGTCCGCTCGCTTTCCGTGTTCGTTTTCAACGAGGACGGCAAGATCTGCAATCTTGAGGTCTTCCTCCAGAAGCCCCCGGTGACGCGCGGTGCTCTGCTACGTGCAGACCCACGAGACCGCAGTCGTCGGCGGCGACCTCGCCGCGGAACGCTACGCCAAGGCCGGGGCACCGTGGATCTCTGACCTGCGCGGGGGTGACGAGGTGCCCGAGGGTCCGCAACTGTTCGTCGACGACGGTGCCCTGACTGACGAGAAGGTCGGCGTGGCCGCCAGGGTGTCGACGGCGGGTCGGGTGTGCTCACGACTGGGAAGCATTTCGTCGGGTACGGCGCCGCCGAAGGGGGACTCAATCAGGCGGTCACCCAGCTGGGGCGGCGCGCGCTTGTCGACGAGTACGCCGAGCCGTTCCGCAGAGCGCTCGCCGAGGCGGGCCTGGCGGTGGTGATGAACTCGTACAACGAGATCGACGGCGTGCCGTGGGTCGCCGACCGGAGGTTGCTCACCGAGCTGCTGCGGGACCAGCTCGGCTTCGACAGCATCGTGGTGAGCGACTACGACGCCGTGACCCTGCAGACGCGGTACTACCGCACCGCTGAATCGCCGGCGCGGGCCGCGCCCCGCGCCATTGGCGCCGGTCTCGACGTCGAGCTTCCCGGTGACACGAACGTCGCGCATCTGGTTGGGGGGGTTGAGCAGGGCCGGCTCGATGAGCGGATCGTCGACAACGCTGTGACCCGGGTGCTCGCTGTCAAGGCGCGCGCCGGCCTCATCCCGGGCATGACCGTGCCCAGGAGCAGGCCCGGGACGGTGCCCGGCACCATGTCCGAACTGGCGGCGTCGGACTCCGGCGAGGCTGCGGCGGTGCGCCGCGCGATCGCCGAGTTGGGTGTCGTCCTGCTCGGCAACGACGGGACGCTGCCGCTGGCGCCGCGGACCGGTCGGATCGTCCTGGTCGGTCCCGCGGCCGATGAGCTGCGTATCCACTTCTGGGCCTACACCTCGGTCGCAAGCGCCGAGGTGCCATTGGGGGCCGCCGCCATGATGGCCGGCGAGGTTCCCGGCCTGGATCCGGAGGCCGTGTTCTCCGATATCTTCCAGCTCCGGATGCCGGGCATCGAGGAGCGGTTCGAGGCGGAGGCACGCCGGATCCACCCCGACGCACCCACGGTGCTCGAGGCGCTCCGCCGGCTCGAACCGACCATCGGCCATGTCCCACTCGGCAGGTTCGATGCGGCCAGCGGGCCTGTGCTGAGCCAGGCCAGCGTCGAGCGGGCGGTGGCCGGCGCCGACATCGTCATCGCGGTGGTCGGCGAGCGGACCGGCTGGGTCGGCTACAACACTGCGGGCGAAGGCCAGACCAGCGTGTCACCCAGCCTGCCGGGCGACCAGGACGACCTCGTCACGTTGCTCGCGGCGGTCGAGAAGCCGCTGGTAACCGTCGTGGTCACCGGGCGCCCGCTGCTGCTCGACACCATCGCGCGGGCCTCGAACCCCGTGATCCTCGCGCCGCTGCTGGGGGAGGAGGCCGGCCCGGTGATCGCGGATGCACTCTTCGGTGTGATCAACCCGAGCGGGAAGCTCCCCAGCATGTTTCCGCGTCAGCTGGGTCAGCTGCCGATCTACCACGGGCACCACGTCGGCAGCGGCTACGGACACCCCACCGGCGCCCGCCACGGATACCTGGACCTGGAGGACGGCAGTCCGCTCTATCCGTTCGGGCACGGCCTGTCCCACAGCTCCTTCGACGTTGCCTTCGACCCGGCGGCCGCATCCGCGGTCAAGAAGGTCGACGGTTGCATCCGGGCCCCGCTCATCGTGTCGAACCCGAGTGCCCTGGCCGGTGAGGTGGTCGTCCAGCTTTACGCCCGAGACGAGGCGGCGGAGGTGCGGCCCATCCGCCAGTTGCTCGCGTTCAGCAGGCTCGCGCTCGCCGCGGGCGACACAGCGACGGTTGTGCTCGAGGCCCTGGTCGAGCGGCTCTTCTACACCATGCCTGACGGATCGCGCGGGGTGGAAGCCGGCGAGGTCACCGTGATGGCCGGGCTCAGCAGCGTCGACATCCGGTGCACCGAAACGATCATGTTGACTCTAGGCCCGTCCTGAGCCGGGGTCGAACGGCCCGATCTTCACTGGATCCGACACGCAAGGAGACTGGAAGTGCGACACCTGCGTCTATTACCCCGACCGGCCCGCGTCGGCAATTTATCTGGCACCGCCAGGCCGGACGACGTGGTCCGGTTACGTGGCACGACACTGGTCGTCGCAGTCACGGCCGCCACGACGCTGGCGGCCGGATGCGGGTCGGGTGCCGCCGGCGGCAACACCTCCTGCGGTACACCCGGGTTCAGCGCGGACCAGGTGAAGATCGGGTTCGTCTATCCCGACTCCGGATCGATGGCCCAGGTATTCACGGCCACCCGCGCCGGCTTCGTCGCTCGGGTGGAGAAGGCGAACGCCGACGGCGGGATACACGGGCGCAACATCGTCTACGAATGGCGTGACGACCAAGGCGACGAGGCCCGCAACCTGAACGCCGTGCGTGAGCTCGTCGACCAGGAGCAGGTATTCGGGCTCGCCGAGGCGACAACGGCGTCCTCCGGCGGCGCGGACTATCTGCGCGACCTGAACGTGCCTGTGTTCGGACTCCCGGTGGGGGCCGAATGGTCCGATCGCAGCTACCCGAACATGTTCGCCGTGGCCTACCTCGGCCCCGCAGGCGAGTCGGTGACTACGTTCGGCAGAATGATCAAGGCGCAGGGTGGCACGAGGGCGGCCATCATCACTAGCGACGTTGGCCAGTCGGACAATGGGCTCGGGCTGAAGATCGTGCGCAGCCTAGAGGCGGTCGGCGTCGACGTCGTTCCGCAGCGATTCGTCTACAACGCGACCCACACCGATGTCGCCCAGCTCGCCGCGCAGCTGAAGGCGGCCGACGTTGACGTGGTGACCGGAGGGGTGACCGCCAGAGATCTTGGCCAGATCATGCGCGGTGGTCGGGCAGCCGGCCTGCCGGCAAGGACGATCTACCTGGCGGCCGACGGGTACGACAAGGCCCTGCTCCAGGAGGAAGGGCCGGCGATAGCCGGGATGTACACCTGGGCCGGTGCCATCCCATGGAACGCAGACACACCGGCCCAGCGGGACTATCTCGACGCCATGCGCCGCTACGCGCCGGAACAACAGCCGCCGGACCAGGATCTCGCCGTCGCCGCGTATCTCCTCACCGACCTGTTCCTGACCGGCCTGGACAAGGCAGGAGCATGCCCGACCCGGGCGGACTTCATCCAGGACCTACGGAACACGGACGGCTACGACGCGGGCGGCCTGATGTCGACCCGGGCCAACCTGCGCGACTGGGGCCACATGAACCCGTGCTACACGTTCGTGCGGGTCAACGCACAGGGAACCGGCTACGACGTGGTACCAGATCCGGCCAGGGGTACCCAGAACTGGTGCGGCGAACTGCTCCCCGCCCCCGCCCAGTAGTTCCCGACCCGGCGGGACCGCTTCCACCCCGGTGTCGATCGACCTGACGATGTTGTGCTGGGTCTTCGCCTAGCGCAGTTGCATTGAGGCGACGCAAGGCATGGCTGCTGCGGGTCAATGCCCTGTTAGATGGCCAGAACGAGCTCGGCGAAGGCTGTACGAGTCGGCACTGGGGTTCGGTGTCGACGGCGAGTTCGTAGTGGCCGCCGTGGATGTTCTGGATGAGACGCGTGCCCGGAGCTGATGGCCTGCGCGGCTTGAGGAGTTTCAGGTCGCGCCCCGATGCTTGTGTCGATGAACGACAGGGCTCGCGCCAAGCTCGCCGCCGGGGTCCTCGGGTGCCATCGGCAGGCAGGCCGACATTGCCGAGGCCGCCGCCTATCTGTGCTCCGAGGCCGCCAGATACATCACCGGTGTCGTGCTCGACGTGAACGGCGGAATCAGCCGCCGTGCGCTGTCAGGGGCGACGAGCACTGAGGCCGTTGAGTTTCGAGTCTGACGAGGGCGCTTGAGCAGGGTGCCTTCCCGAACGTTGAGGATGTGCAATGTCGTTTCGATGGGGGATCGCTGGCACCGGTGCCATCGCGAACGGGTTTGCCGACGCGCTGGGCCGTCTGCCCGACGCGGAGCTCGTGGCCGTTGGGTCGCGGCATCGGCGGTCCGCTGACGAGTTCGGTGAGAAGTTCGGGATCCCGCCGCGGCGCAGGTATGGAAGTTACGAGGACCTGGCGGCGGACGACGGCGTCGATGTCGTGTACGTGGCGACCCCGGCGTCCCACCACCATCGCCATACTCTGCTCTTCCTGCGTGCCGGGCGGGCCGTGCTGTGCGAGAAGCCGTTCGCGCTCGACGCGGACCAGGCTGCCGAGATGGTCGCGACGGCGCAGGCGGAGGGCAGGTTCCTGATGGAGGCGATGTGGAGTCGTTTCCTGCCCGCCTACGTGCGGCTGCGGGAACTGGTCGCCGCGGATGCCATCGGCACGGTGGTAGCTGTCGAGGGTGACTTCGGTTTCCGGTTTCCGGCGACGCCGGGCGAACGGTTGTTCGACCCTGCCCGGGGCGGCGGCGCGCTGCTCGATCTCGGCGTGTACCCGGTCTCGCTGGCGAGCATGCTGCTCGGCGAGCCGGACCAGGTGACCGCCTCCGGCCAGCTTGGCAAGACCGGCGTCGACGAGCTGGTCGCCGTCCTGATGGGCTACCGCACCGGCGCGGTGGCGGTCGCCAAGGCGTCCCTGCTCGCGGGTTTCACCTGCACCGCGCGGATCACCGGCACCCACGGCAGCATCGAACTGCCCGCAATGATGCACTGCCCGGACGAACTGGTCGTCCGCGGGCTGGCCGGCACCGACCGTCTTGTGCTGCCGGCCGCGCACGACACCCCGGACACGATCGAATCGAGCCCCGGTGGAGCCGGCACACGCGACCGGGCTGGAGGGGGCCTGCACCATCAGGTCCGCCATGTCCACGACCGGCTGCGCGCGGGTCACCTGGAAAGCGACGTGATGCCGCTGGCGGAGTCCGTCTCAGTCATGCGGACCCTCGACACCGTGCGCGCCCACATCGGCCTGCGCTACCCGCCCATCGGCCTCGAACCTCCGTCGCCACGCCTGCCCGCGCGCCCGCCGGCGACCACCCACGAGGAGCAGGGAACATAGCGCCGCGGCCGGCGACGATCGCCTTCCCCCGGCTCGGGCCACGGGCCTGGGCGGGGCCGCGCTGATTGGCGCGCGTGCGACGCCTGCCGGGGCCGATCGACGCCGGCCACTGGGTGGGGCTCCTCGGCCGTTTCAGCGAGTTGGGAGGACCGATGGCGGTGCAGCCCGGTCTGGCTGTCTGTGGATCGCTGGACTGTACGGGCGTATGGCGTGATGCTATACATCTGTACAGTGATGTCCCGGGG
>NZ_JADWYU010000068.1 GCF_016786325.1 Frankia nepalensis
GTTGACGAAATGATCGTCAACCGGCCCCGTCGTCGTGCGCCATGTCGATCGCGGCTATCGGTCTCCCACCGTCGAGATGGTGGACGCGGACTTCTGGGTCGGCAGCCCGTAGCCGCCACGGAAGAACAGCAGCGGTCCGTGGTCCCGCAGGATCCGCATCCGGCGAACCGCGCCGACGATGATCTGGTGGTCACCACCGTCGTACGTGGCCTCGATGTCGCAGTGGACCCACGCGAGGACGTTGTCCAGGACGACGGCGCCGCGGTCGGTGACGTGCCAGGGGACCGCGTCGAACTTGGCGGCGGTCCGGGAGCCGAAGGCCATCGACACGTCCTGCTGGTCCTCGGCCAGGACGTTGACGGTGAACCGTCCGGTGCTCTCGATCCGCGGCCAGCTCGTCGAGCTCCTGCCCGGGCAGATGAGCACCAGCGGCGGGTCGAGGGAAAGTGAGGTGAAGGACTGGCAGGCGAGACCGGACGGAGACCCGGAGTCGTCGAGGCCGGTGACGATCGTCACGCCGGTGCAGAAATGTCCAAGCACGTGGCGGAAGGTGGCCGGGTCGACGTCGTCGGCCTCGGCGCCGTGCGTCAGGAGAGTGCGCTCGACCATCGTGGGATGTCTCCTTGGACGTCGGCGTTCGGGGCGGCGGCGGCCAACAGCGGGCGGATGGCGGCGTCGACGGCCGCGGGGTCGTCGACCGGCGTCGCCGTGGGCCCGCGGTGCCAGCCCTCGGCGATCGCCAGGCGCACGCCCGAGGCGACGATCACCCGGCCGGTGACGTCGGCCGACAGCGGCGACGCGAGCCACACCAGCGCCGCGGCCACCCACCGCGGATCGAGCCGGCCCTCGCGGGCGGCCTCGCTGTCTCCCAGCCCCACGGCCTCGGTCATCGGCGTCAGCGCCGTCGGGCACACGGCGTTGACGGTCGCCCCGTAACGGGCGAGCTCCATGGCGGCGATCAGGCTGAACGAGGCGATCGCGCCCTTGGCGGCGCCGTAGTTGGCCTGGCCGACGTGGCCGTACAGGCCCACCGACGAGACCGTGTTGATGACGCGGGCGTCGACGGCGCCGCCCGCCTTCGACCGCTCCCGCCAGTGGCGGGCGGCCCGCTGGGTGAGGAGGAACGTGCCCTTGAGGTGCACCCGCAGCACGTCGTCCCAGTCGGCCTCGGACATGTTCACCAGCATCTTGTCGCGGGCGATGCCGGCGTTGTTCACGACGACGTCGAGGCCGCCCCAGGTGTCGAACGCGGTGGCGATCAGGCCGTCGGCGCCGGCCGCCGTCGACACGTCACCGACGTGGCCGGCGGCCTGGCCGCCGCTGGCCCCCACCAGGGCGACGACCTCGGCGACCGCGCCGGCGTCGACGTCGTTGACCACCACCCGCGCGCCCTGCGCGGCGAGCGCCTCGGCGTAGGCCCGGCCGATCCCCCGGCCAGCGCCGGTTACCAGGCACACCCGTCCGTCACACATGCCCATGAGCGCGCCTCAGGCGACGGCCGTCGGCGCGATGTCGGCCGCGGATGCGATGTCGGCGGCCGGCACGGCGTCAGCGGCCGGCTTGGCGTCGTAGGTCACGCCGATGTCGCCGCCGGCGTCGTGGCGCTTCAGCTCGGGCAGCACCTCGGAGGCGAACAGCTCGAAGCAGTCCTGGGCCTCGCCGGCCGGCATGCCGCCGAAGCACAGCGGCACGACGACGCCACCGGCGTCGGTCATCTTCACGTACTCGAGCAGCTTCTCGGTGACCTGCTCGGGCGTGCCCCAGACCTGGAGGTCGGCGAGGAACCCGTTGAACTTGTCGATGCCGTGCTTCTGGATGTTGTTGGCCAGGCCGGCGTAGTACTCGTAGCCCTCGATCTTGGCGAAGCCGACGTTGTCGAACTCGTAGTGCTCGACCGTCGAGCGGGCCCAGCGCTGGAGGTACACGTTACGGATCTTCTCGATCTGCGCCTGGTTCTTGCTCACGCCGGCGACGATCACGAGGACCGGCTTCGGCGCCTCCGTGCCGTTGAGCTCGAAGTAGCGCTCGCGGTACTTCTTCAGCTCCTCGATGGCCGTGGGCCAGGGCTTCTGGGCGATGACCATCAGCCCGACGCCCATGCCGGCCATGATCTCCATCGACTCCGGCGACACCGCGGAGGCGAACGTGCGGCCCTTGAAGCTCGCCAGTGGCCGGGGCCGGATCTCGACCCGCGGCTGCTGGTAGAGCTCGCCGTCGTACTCCATCACGCCCGTCTCCAGGGCGGTGAGGAGCGCGGCGCTGTACTCCTTGAACCGGCGGCGGGACTCGCCCATCGGCACGGAGAAGCCGACGAACTCCTTCTGCCCGAGGCCGCGCCCGAGCCCGAGGATGGCCCGGCCGCCGGACATGTGGTCGAGCACCGAGAACTTCTCCGCCACCCGCACCGGGTCGTTCCACGGCAGGACGGTGACCATCGTGCCGAGCTTCACCCGCTGGGTCTGACCCGCCACCCAGGCCAGCACCATCGCCTGCTGCGACGTGAGCTGGTAGTCGGAGAAGTGGTGCTCGGACAGCCACACCGAGTCGAAACCGACCTCTTCGGCGCGAGCCGCGAGACCCAGCTCCGACCGGTACACGTCGGCGTCAGATACGTCGCGATCAAGGTTCGCGAACTGGAGGCCAAGACCTATGTGCATGAGCGCTCACTTTATACGGTTGCCCGATCAGACGCCAGTACTCTGAGCGGAGCAGCGGACTACTGGATGGCACCGACGGCCCGCAGGCGGGTCACGTCCTCGGACGAGAACCCCCAGTCGGACAGGGCTTCTTCGGTGTGTTGCCCGGGGGCGGGGGGCGGGCCGGCGACCGCCGGCGGAGTACGGCTGAAACGGGGGGCCGGAGCCGGCTGGACCACCCCGCCGACCTCGGTGAACGTCGCGCGCTGGAGGTTGTGCGGGTGCGCCGGGGCCTCGTCCGGCTCCAGCACCGGGGCGAAGCAGACGTCGGTGCCCTCGAGCGCGGCGCACCACTCGTCCCGGGTCCTGGTCCGGATCACCGCCGCCAGCCGGGCCTTCATGGCCGGCCAGGACGAGCGGTCGTCCGCACCGGGATCGACCCCGGTCAGCTCGGCGAGCTGCCGGCGCGCCCGGGGATCGATCGCCCCGACCGAGACGTACCGGCCGTCGGCCGTCTCGTAGGCGTCGTAGAACCAGGCACCGCCGTCGAGGAGGTTGGTGCCCCGCTCGCCCCAGTCGCCGGCCGCCCGCAGCCCGTGGACCATCCCGGCCAGCAGGGCGGCGCCGTCGACCATGGCGGCGTCCACCACCTGGCCGCGGCCAGAACCACCGGCCTCGAGCAGGGCGCAGACGACGCCGAAGGCGAGCAGCAGGCCGCCCCCGCCGAAGTCACCCACGAGGTTGACCGGCGGCACCGGAGGCCCACCCGCCGGGCCGACCATGGCCAGGGTGCCGGACAGGGCGATGTAGTTGATGTCACGACCGGGCGCCTGGGAGTACGGCCCCTCCTGGCCCCAGCCCGTCATCCGCCCGTAGACGAGCCGAGGCTGGCGGGCCAGGCAGTCGTCCGGCCCGAGCCCGAGCCGCTCGGTCACCCCGGGGCGGAACCCCTCGATGAGCACGTCGGCCCGCTCGACCAGCCGCAGCACGGCCTCACGCCCGTCGGGGTGCTTCAGGTCGACACCCACCGAGCGGCGGCCGCGGGCGTTCACGTCCCATAACGGCGCCTCGGCACCGACGGCGTCGGCCCGGTCGACGCGGAGCACCTCGGCTCCCATGTCGGACAGCATCATGGCGGCGAACGGCCCGGGCCCAATGCCGGCCAGCTCGACGACCCGGTAACCACTGAGAGCGCCGGTCATACCCCATTGTCCCTGATAAGCGTGCGTTCACTCCACCGGGGTTGACGCCCCCGCCCGGCAAGCACGCCCACCACCAATCTGACCGGAGTTCCCGAGGACACGGCCGGCGGCGGATGTGGTCACCCCGGCGAGCGATGAGCGCAACCCAGCCACAGCTCGTGACGGCGCATCAGCGCGGTACCAACCCAGCCACCAGGTCAGCCCCAGCCCAGTCCGGCCACCGCCTCATAGCTCGACCTGAAACCAGGCGACGAGGGCGCTAAGCGCCCGAGCGGCGGCGCAGCTCGTGCACCATCGTGATGATCATCCGTGAGCCGGTCATGGCGACCGGGTGGCCGAGGCTGCAGCCGCTGCCGGCGACGTTCACCAGCGTGTCGTCGAGCCCGAGGATGCGGGTGGTGGCCACGGCGACCGAGGCGAACGCCTCGTTGATCTCCCACAGGGCGATGTCGCCGATCGTGAGCCCGGCCCGCTCCAGCGCCTTCGGGATCGCGATCGTCGGCGCGAGGCCGGTCTCGGCCGGCGGCACGCCCACCGACGCCCACGCGCGGATGACGCCCAGCGGCTCGAGCCCGTGCTTCTCGGCGAACCCGCTGTCGGCGAGCACCATCGCCGCGGCGCCGTCGTTGACGCCCGACGCGTTGCCGGCCGTGATGCTGAAGCCCTCGATCTCCGGGTGGATCGGCTTGAGCGCGGCGAGCCGCTCCAGCGACGTGGTGCGCCGCGGGTGCTCGTCCACGGCGAACGTCACGGTGGTGCCGTCGCGCCGCGGCACCTCGATCGGGAAGATCTCCTCGGCGAAACTGCCGGCGTCGATGGCGGCGACCGCGCGCTGGTGCGACCGCAGGGCCCAGGCGTCCATCTCCTCCCGGGTGAGGTTCGCCTGCACCGCGGCGTTCCAGCCGACCGTGATCGACATGTCCCGGCACGGCGCGTCCGGCGTCTCGGGGTGGCTGTAGGCGAGCCAGTCCTCGTCCCACTCGTCGGTGCCCGGAATCCGCCAGCGTGCGCGCGGCTTCGTCGAGGCCGACTGCACCCCGCCGGCGATGACCACGCGGTCCATCCCCGACCGGATCGACGCCGCCGCGCTCTGCACGGCGGCGAGGCCGGACGCGCAGTGCCGGTTGTGGGCGATGCCCGGGACTCCGACGATGCCGGCGTTCACCGCCGCGTACCGGGCGATGTCGCCGCCGCCGTACAGCGACTCGCCGAGCACCACGTCGTCGACGAGCGCCGGGTCGACTCCCGACCGCCCGAGCGCCTCGGCCACCGCCCGGGTGCCGAGGTCGAACGCGCTCATCTCGGTGAGCGTGCCCTTGAACGCCGTCCCGATCGCCGTCCGCGCCGTCGAGACAATGACCGCCTCATGCACTGGCTCGCTCCTCCTGGTCCTGGACAGGCCATCTGGACGCGCCGGCGGGCCGGCGGCCCGCTCGATCCACGGCCACAAAGTACATGCTCACTTACCATAGGCAACCGGACATAGCCGCGCAACCGGACGGGCGTGACCCAAGAGATCCGTCCGCTCGACCGCGGGCACGATCCGCTCCGCCAGGGCGCCAGGCGGGCTTGACCGGGCGGCACCGCCGCTATAATAAATGAGTACTCATTTACTTAGCTGGCAACCGGAAGTGGTGGGCGCCGTGGACTACCCTCTGATCGACGCGGACGGGCACTACTACGAGCCCGACGACTGCTTCTCGCGCCACATCGAATCCAGGTATCGGGACGCCACCGTGCGGGTGCGGCGCGGCGAGGACGGCCTCGGCCGGGTGTTCGTCGGCGACCGGCGCACCTTCATGAGCGTGATGCCGGGCGACTACGCGTCGGCGCCCGGCGCCCTTCAGGGCCTGTTCGTCGGCGGGGTCGCGGATGGCTTCAACCACCGCGAGGTCCTCAACGCCAAGGACCACCCGGCGTTCACCACCCGGGCGGACCGGCTCGCGCTCATGGACTCCCAGCGGGTGGAGGCGACCATCCTGCTGCCGACCCTGGGCGTCACCGTCGAGCAGGAGCTGGTCCACGACGTGGAGCTCACCTACGCCAGCCTGCGCGCCTTCAACCGCTGGCTGGAGGACGACTGGGGATACGCGGCGGGAGAACGCATCTTCGCCGTGCCCATGCTCTCCCTGCTCGACATCGACCACGCGATGGTGGAACTGCGTCGCGTCCTCGACGCCGGCGCCCGGATGGTCCACCTGCGCCCAGGACCGGTCGGCGGCCGCTCGCCGGCTCATCCGGTCAACGACCCGTTCTGGGCGACGTGCGCCGAGGCCGGCGTGCCGATCGTCTTCCACACCTCGAACTGCGGCTACGCCGACCTCTACGGCGCGCACTGGTCGGAGGACCCCACCAACCCCTCGCACCTGCAGTCGCCGCTGCAGTGGGCACTGTGCAACACCGAACGGCCGATCGTCGACACGCTGATCGCGCTCACCCTGCACAACCTGTTCGGCCGGCACCCCGGCGTCAGGATCCTGTCGATCGAGAACGGCAGCAGCTGGCTGAAGCCGTTGCTCAAGACCGTCGACAAGGCGGCGGCGCTCGGCCGGCGCGGCCCGATGATCGGCGGCGAGCTGCCGGCGAGGCCCAGCGAGGCGCTCACCTCGCACCTGTGGGTCGTCCCGTTCCCCGAGGACGACGTCGACGACCTGATCGGCGTCCTTGGCCCGGACCGGGTGCTCTTCGGCTCCGACTACCCGCACCCCGAGGGCCTGCGCGCGCCCATGGACTACGTGGCGAGCCTCGCCGGCCAGGACCCGCTCACCACCCGCAAGGTTCTGCGCGCCAACACCGCGGGCCTCCTGCGCATCCCCGACCGGCAGCCCGCGGCCTCGGCCGTCTGATCACGGCAACGACCTGATCATGACAACGGCCTGATCACGGTAACGACGGAGGGCGGCGGCCTCATGGCCGCCGCCCTCCGCTCTGTTCCGTGCCGGCTCTGTTCCGTGCCGGCTTTCTTCAACGCCGGCCTTGTTCAGCGCCGGGCCCCTGGACCGAGGAACAGCCTGATCATGTGCTCCGGCCGGCGGTGCCCGGCGCGAGCTGGGCGACCCGGGCGCGCCAGCGCTCGATGGCCGCCTCCTTGATCGGACCGTAGCCCTTGATCTCCTGGGCGGACTCGGCGAGGACGACAAGGCCGGCGTAGTCCCGCCCGTCCGCGAGGGCGGCCGTGACGAGCCCCTCGTACTCCTTGATGAGGGCCCGCTCGTGACGCCGGTCCGGGTCGAGGCCCCAGAGGTCGAGCGGAGTGCCGCGCAGCCGGCGCGCGGCCCGCAGCCCGTGGAACGCGATGGCGTAGGGCCGCGAGGCAGGAAGCTTGTGCTTCAGCCCCATCCGCCGCAGCGTCGGCGGGTGCAGGTGGTAGGTCACCTTGTACGGACCCTCGATGCCGAGCTCGGCGGCGGTCGCGTCGTGGTCGGCCAGCAGGTGCAGCCGGGCGACCTCGTACTCGTCCTTGTAGGTGAGCAGCTTGAACCAGCTCTCGGCCACCGCCCGGGTGAGCGCCCACCCGTTGGCCGCGTCGTCGCGGGCCGCGGCGCTGGCCACCAGGCCGAGGAACTTCCTCGCCCGCGCGGCGCTCTGGTAGTCGACGGCCTGGGCCACGCGGCGGGTCAGCAGCTCGCGCAGCTCGCCCGGCAGGTCCACCGGCAGGCCGGCCGCGGCGACGAGCGGGCCGGCGGTCTCGACCGCCCCCGCCGACGGGTCGAAGATGCTCGGCGTCGAGGCCTCGGCGGCCGGCGCGGCGGTGGTGGCGAGCGCCGCCTCGACAGCGGCCAGGTCGTGCGCGGCCCAGCGGCCCCACGCGAACGCGGCCCGGTTGTCGGCGGCCACCTTGCCGGTGCGGCCCATCGCCTTCTCCAGCTCGGCGAGCGGCAGCGGCAGGCCGCCGGCCTGGAACGCGGCGCCGAGCAGCACGATGTTCGCCAGCAGCTGGTTGGCGAACACCTGCTCGGCGATCCGCTTGCTGTCCAGGAACAGGGCCCGGTCGTCGCCGACCCGCTCGGCGACCGCGGCGCGCATGACCGCCTCGTCGGGCGCGGCGACGTCGCGCTGCAGCATCGCCGCGGTCGGCGTGACGGCCACGTCGACGACGGCGAGGGTCCGCCCGGGGTGGACCGTGGCGAGGTGCTTGGCGGCGGCGGCCTGCAGGATGTCGCCGGACAGGTACAGGTCGGCCCCCTCGGCGCCGACCGTGGGCGCGCCCTCGCCGCCGCCCGGGCCCTTGGGCGACAGCAGCAGATGCGAGACGACCGCGCCGGCCTTCTGCGACAGGCCGGTCTGGTCGAGACCCGAGACCGCGAGGCCCGCGGCCTGCGCCGCCGACGCGATCACCCGGTTGGCGGTGACGACACCGGTGCCGCCGACGCCGGTGAAGTAGACGCCGAAACGGTCGGTGATGGGCCCGGTGGCCGGGTCGGGCAGGCTGCCGGTCGGCAGGTGCGGGCGGACGTGCGCCGCGGTCCGCTTCGCGGCGCGCCGGGCCGCCCGCCGCCCGGCGCCGGGGCCGGGCGCGCGGGCCCGGGGCCCGGGGGGGGTGGGGGCCGCACCCCGGGCGGGCGCCCGCGCGGCGGG
>NZ_JADWYU010000069.1 GCF_016786325.1 Frankia nepalensis
GGCCACTTCGCTTCGCTCGTGGCGGGCCTCCGCGCAGGCGCGCCTGCGCGCCACCGGGTCCCGTCCCAGCGTCACGTGCTTCCCTCGCCGGCCCGGTGTCAGGCAACGGGAGTCAGCTCCACGTGCAGCTTCATCAGGCCGTGGAACAGGTAGGTGGGCATGTACTCGTAGCGCCGCGCGTCGGCCGGCCCGTGGAACTCCTCGGAGATCTTGATCGCCGACGTGCGGTCGAAGAGCCGCTCGAGGACGATGCGCACCTCGGACCGGGCCAGCGGCGCGCCGGGGCAGGTGTGGACGCCGTGCCCGAACGCCAGGTGCCGGCGCGAGTTGGGCCGCTCGAGCCACAGCGCGTCCGGGTTCTCGAACTGGCGCGGGTCCCTACCGGACGCGGTGTTCATCAGCAGGACGACGGTGCCCGCGGGCAGGTCGACGCCGCCGACGCTGGTCGATCGGCGCACCAGGCGGAACGCGCTCTTGATCGGCCCCTGCAGCCTCAGCGACTCCTCGATGAAGCGCGGGATGAGCGTCCGGTCATCCCGCAACTGCTGCTGCAGTTCCGGGTTGTCGCCGAGAATCTGCAGGCACGCACTGAGAAGGCGCACCGTGGTCTCCTGCCCGGCGGCGAACATGTTGGCGCCGATCCGGGCGACATCGAGCAGGTCCGGGGTGCTGCCGTCGGGGAAGGTCGCCTCCGCCATGCCGGTGAGCACGTCGCCCTGGGGGTTGGCGCGCCGCTGCTCGATGCGCTCGATGAAGTAGTCGTAGAGCGGGTCCAGGGTGTGGTGGCCGAGGTCCTTACCGCCGACGTCACCGGGCAAGACCCCGATCCCGGTCGACTGCAGCAGCATCTGGTGGTCCTCTTCCGGAACCCCGAGCAGGTCCGCGATGACCAGCAGCGTGTAGGGCTGCGCGAAGTCGTTGATGAACTCGCAGGTGCCCATCGTGAGGATCGCGTCGAGCTGGCGGTCGGTCAGCCGCCACATGAACTCCTCGTTCTCCTTGAGCCGCTTGGGCGTGATCAGCCCCATCAGCAGAGAACGGTGCGCGGTGTGCTTCGGCGGGTCGAAGGTGACAAGCTGATCGCTCTGCGGCAGCACGTCGCGGTGCGCCTCGATCAGCTCGCTGATGTCGTCGCCCTGCCCCTTGATCTCGACCGGGAAGGCTGGCCGCGGCCCGGCGATGAGGTTGCACGAGGAGAACGTGTCGGGGTCACGGAAGACCGTGAGCGCCTCCTCCCAGCCGGAGACCATCGCGACGCCGTACTTCGGCTCGATCCAGATCGGACGGTCGGCCAGGAGGAAGTTGAAGTACGCCCACGGGTCGACCGCGACCTCTGGGTCGCGGAAGAAGTTCACCGTGCTCAGGTCCGTCAGGTCCGTCATCTGGCTGCTCCGGTTCGGTCGCGCTCGGCGTTCAGTTGTGCTCGGCATTCGGTCGCGCTCGGGCCTCGGTGCGCTCAGGCTTCGGTGCGCTCGGGCTTCGACGCGCGGGGCGCTCGCGCGGTCTACGCGCTGGCCGACTCGCGGACCGCGGCGGCGATCCGCTCGACGTCCGGCAGCCAGGCGCGTTCGAGCGACGGCGCGTACGGCGCCGGGGTCGGGGCCGCGCCCACCCGGATGACCGGCGCGTCCAGCGTCCAGAAGCCCTCGCGCACCGCCGCCGCGGCGAGCTCGGCACCCACGCCGAACGGCGTCACCGCCTCGTGCGCGATGACGAGCCGGTTGGTCCTGGCGAGCGAGCCGAGGACGGTCTCGTAGTCCAGCGGCGCGATCGTGCGCAGGTCGATGACCTCGACGCTGATTCCCTCGTCGGCCAGTTGCTCCGCGGCGGTGAGGCAGTTGTGCACCATCTTCGAGTAGGACACGAGCGTGACGTCCGTGCCCTGTCGGCGAATGGCGGCCTTCCCGAGCGGTACCAGCGCGTCGGGCGCGGGGCGCGGGCCCTTGCGCCCGTAGAGCAGCCGGTTCTCGATGAAGACCACGGGGTTGGGGTCCCGGATCGCGCTGCGCAGCAGGCCGTAGGTGTCCGCCGGGGTGGACGGCATGACGACCGTGAGTCCCGGGATGTGCGCGAGCAGGGCCTCCAGGCTCTGCGAGTGCTGGCTGCCCGACGAGCGCCCCGCGCCGAACTGGGTGCGGATGACCAGCGGCAGGCTCGCCGCGCCGCCGCTCATGAAGCGCATCTTCGCGGCCTGGTTCATGATCTGGTCGAGGCAGACGCCGATGAAGTCGAGGTACATGACCTCGACCACCGGGCGCAGGCCGGCCATCGCCGCGCCGACCGCCGTGCCGATGACGGCGCTCTCGGAGATCGGGGTGTCGCGCACGCGGCCGGGGTACTTCGCCGCGAGCCCCCGGGTGAGGCCGAAGACGTTGCCGCCGGCGCCGACGTCGATGCCGGCGACGAACACGTCCGGGTCGCGCCCGAGCTCGCCGTCCAGCGCCTCGTGCACCGCGTCCATCGTCCGGAAGATCTCGCCGGTGGGCTCCGGCGGCTCGGCGACGTGCTCGCGCGGGCTGGTGACGTAGTGATACAGCGTCTCCGGCTCGGGTTCGGGCGCGGCGGACGCGGTCGCCACCGCCTTCTCGATCTGCTCGTCGATGTCCCGGTCGATCGTGGCCACCTGCGCCGGTTCCAGCCTCCGCGCGAGCACGAGCAGCGGATCGCCAGCCTTGGCAGTGTCGACCTCGGCGGCGTCGCGGTATCTCTCCGGGTCGCCCTCGTAGTGGCCATGCCAACGGTAGGTCTCTGCCTCGAGCAGCACCGGGCCCGCACCGGCCCGGAGGTCACGGACCAGCCGTGACACCGTCCGGGTCACCTCGAGGACGTCGTTGCCATCGACGTGGGCGTATCCGAGGCCATAGCCGCGGGCCCGGTCGGCCAGCGACGCGCGGTGCTGGTCGGCCTCGGGCGAGAACTCCGCGTAGTGGTTGTTCTCGCACAGGAAGATCACCGGCAGGTCCCAGACGGCGGCCAGGTTCACGGCCTCGTGGAACATGCCCTGCCCCACCGCGCCGTCCCCGAAGAAGGCGACGACCACCCCGCGGGTCGCCCGAAGCTGGGCCGCGGTGGCCGCGCCGGCGGCGATCGGCAGCCCCGCCGCGACGATGCCGTTCGCGCCGAAGATGCCCTTGCGCGGGTCGGCGATGTGCATCGAGCCGCCGCGGCCGCGGTTCGTCCCCGTCTCGCGCCCCATCAGCTCGGCGAACATCTCGGTGACGTCGAGGCCCTTGGCGATGCAGTGCCCGTGGCCGCGGTGGGTGGAAGTGATCACATCCCGGTCGTCAAGCGGCCAGCAGGCCCCGACCGCCGTCGCCTCCTGGCCGATGGACAGGTGCAGGAAGCCGGGGATGTGGCTGTCGCGGTAGAGCACCGCGGCCCGTTCCTCGAACCGCCGGATCAGGCGCATCCGCCGGTAGAGCTCCCCCAGCGTCGCCGGATCTGTGCCGATCTCTTCCAGGTCGGTGGACGTCAACGCCTGCAGCCTTCCTTCCGGCCTGTGCGGCACCGGCCCATGCGTGGCCTCGGGTTACCTGGGCCGTACCTGGCCCCGGCCACCTGGCCCGCACCCGGCCCTGGTGACCTGGCCCGCACCTGGCCCCGGTGACCCGGCCGCGTCTGGCCCCGGTGACACCGCCCACCGCTTGACATCGGGCGACAACGCGACATTCTTGTACCGCTCGTTCCAAAAATGCAACCCTTCGTCGACGGGAAGCCCTCATGGACTTCGATCTCCCCGAGGAGACGCTCGCCCTCCAGCGCGTGTGCCGCGAGTTCGCGGCCAAGGAGATCGAGCCGCACGCCGCCGACTGGAGCGAGCGCGAGTACTTCCCTTCCGAGATCTTCCCCAGGTTCGCCGCGCTCGGGATCATGGGCATGCTCATCGACGAGAAGTACGGCGGCGCGGACGCGGGCTACGTCTCGTACGTCGCCGTGATGGAGGCCATCGGCGGCGCGGACCAGTCGATCGCCGCCGCGTGGAACGCCCACTCGACGATCGCGTCGCTGCCGCTCGCCGCCTTCGGCACGGAGGAGCAGAAGCAGCGCTGGCTCGTCCCGCTGGCCACCGGCACGAACCTCGGCGCCTTCGGCCTCACCGAGCCGACCGCCGGCTCGGACGCCGCGTCCGTGCGCACGAGCGCGGTCCGCGACGGCAACGGCTGGCGGATCAACGGCACCAAGATGTTCATCACCAACGCCGGCACGCCGATCAGCCTCGGCGTGACCATCCTCGCGACGACCGGCACCTCGTCCGACGGCCGCAAGCGCTACGGCACCTTCTTCATCCCGGACGGCACGCCCGGCTACTCCAAGGGCCGGCCGCTGCGCAAGCTGGGCTGGCACGCCATGGACACCCGCGAGCTCGTCTTCACCGACTGCTGGATCCCCGACGACCACCTGATCGGCGAGGAGGGCAACGGCCTGCGCCAGTTCCTCGAGGTCCTCGACGCCGGGCGCATCAGCGTCGCGGCGCTCGGGCTCTCGCTCGCGCAGACCGCGCTCGACCTGGCGCTGCGGCACGCGAACGACCGCGAGCAGTTCGGCAGCAAGCTCTCCCGGTTCCAGGCGATCGGGCACAAGCTCGCCGACATGGCCACCGAGGTCGAGGCGGCCCGCGCCCTGGTGTACCGCGCCGCGTGGCTGGGCGACCAGGGCAGGCCCTTCGCCAAGGAGGCGGCGATGGCCAAGCTCTACACGTCCGAGGTCGCCAACCGCGCGGCGAGCGCGAGCGTCCAGATCCACGGTGGCTACGGCTACGTGCGCGAATCCGCGATCTCCCGGTTCTACGCGGACGCGAAGGTGCTGGAGATCGGCGAGGGCACCAGCGAGATCCAGCGCAACGTCATCGCGAGGCACCTGACGAGATGATCAAAATCATCGCGATGATCAAGCGTCGGCCGGGCCTGACGCGCGACGAGTTCCGGGAGTACTACGAACATCGGCACGCGCCGCTCTTTCACCGCGCGATCCCGGCCGAGGTGGCGGACGCGATCGTCCACTACGCGCAGAACCACGCGGTCACGCTCGGCCGCGGCACCACCGAGACGGCGTACGACTGCGTGACCGAGATCGGGTTCGGCGACCGCGCCGGGCTGGCGATCTGGAACCGCTGGTACCTCGGCGACGAGGGCAGGGTGCTGCGCGACGACGAGGAGAACTTCATGGACAAGGGCAAGCGGTTGGTGCTCGTCACCGAGGTGCGCGACATCGGCGTGGTCCGCTGATGCTGGCCGCGACGATCACCGCGGTGGATCCGACCTCCCCGCTGTCGGGGCTGCGCGTCGGCGACCATCCGGAGCCGGCCGTTCCCGAGGGCTGGAGCCTCGTCGAGGTCAGGGCCGCGTCGCTCAACCACCACGACATCTGGTCGCTGCGCGGGCACGGGCCCCGGGGCGCGCCACTCCCGCGCGTGCTCGGCTCGGACGTGGCCGGCGTCGACGAGTCCGGCAACGAGGTCCTCGTCCACGCGCTGGTCAACGACCCCGCCTGGGTGGGCGACGAGGTGCTCGACCCCAGGATCTCGATGCTGTCGGACTTCCACGACGGCGGCCTGGCGGAACGCATCGCCGTGCCGTCGCGCAACCTGGTCGCCAAGCCCGCCGAGCTGTCGTTCGAGCAGGCGGCCTGCCTGCCCACGGCGTGGCTGACCGCCTACCGGATGCTGTTCGTCCTGGCCGGCGCCACCGAGGGCACGACGGTCCTCGTGCAGGGGGCCGGCGGTGGCGTGGCGACCGCGGTCGTCATGCTGGGCGCCGCCGCCGGCGTGCGCGTCTGGGTCACGGGGCGCTCCGAGGCGAAGCGCTCCCGCGCCGTCGCGCTCGGCGCGGCCGCGGCGTTCGAGCCGGGTGCGCGCCTGCCCCAGCGGGTCGACGTGGTCATCGAGACCGTGGGGGCGGCCACCTGGGCGCACTCGATGAAGGCCGTGCGTCCGGGCGGCACGATCGTCGTCGCCGGCATGACCTCCGGAACGAACCCGCCGCTGGACATCGAGCGGCTGTACCTGGCCAACCTGCGGATCGTGGGCACGACGATGGGATCCCGCCACGATCTCGAACACCTCGTGAAGATGGTCGCGGATCACGGCCTGCGGCCCCCGATCCACGAGGTCATCCCGCTCGCCGAAACCCGGGCTGGCTTCCAGGCCATGGTCGACGGCGACGTCTTCGGCAAGATCGTCGCCCGTCCCGAGTAACGGCGCCCGGCCCGCGGGTCGACGGCCCGGTCCTCCCGCGGAGGCGGCCATCCATCACCAGATACTTTGACTTCAAACAGTATTGACTCCATATATCCCGACGGGTAGACATTGATGGACCGGTCGGTACAGCCGACCCCGAACGGATGGTGTGGTATGTCCAAGGACTTCGTTGTCTCCGCCGACGGGCACATCCTCGAGCCGATCGACCTCTTCAAGACCCGCATGCCGGTGCACCTGCGCGACCGGTCGGTGTGGGAGGAGGACATCGAGCTCGAGGAGCCGCTGGTCGAGGGCGGGGCTAAGGTCTTCCGCCGCCTGCACACGCCCGGCTTCGAGGGCTGGACGGTCTCCCGCTACCGGCAGACCACCGGCCGCACGCCCGATGGCGACCCTGAGACGATCCTCGAGGACCTGACCACCGACGGCGTCGACGCCTGCGTGATGCACCCGAACCTGTCGATCTTCGGGCTGTACTCCGACGACCACGAGCTGTCGATCGGGCACGCCCGGGTCTACAACGGCTACCTCATCGAGCGCTTCCTGCCCTACCGGGACCGCATCGCCCCGACCTGCCCGATCCCGCTCACCGACATCGACGACGCCGTCGCCGAGATCGAACGCGTGACGGACGCCGGCTTCAAGGCCCTGCTGCTGCCGGGCATCCCGCCGACGACGTACTGGGACCCGGAGCTCGACCGGGTCTGGGAGGCGGCCCGCGCCGCCGGGGCACAGATCTTCTTCCACACCCAGACCGGTGGCGTGAAGATGAAGAACCCGTCGAGCTCGACGATGCGGGTCGTCAAGGAGAACGCCCGGCAGGTCAACCAGCCGGTGACCGCCAAGTCGGCGGCCGAGCGGCTCTATACCCAGTCGGTCCTGTCGACGCTCGTGCCGCAGAAGGTGATCTGCGACCTGATCGGCGCCGGCGTGCCCGAGCGGTTCCCCGAGCTGCACTTCAGCCTCATCGAGTTCAACGCGCACTGGCTGTCCTCGCTCGTCGGCGCCATGGACAAGGCGTGGACGACCGGCATCGGCCAGGACACCGACTGGTGGATCGGCTCCTGGGACGACAACGCCCCGGCGACCGTCGAGGGCCAGCAGACCATGTCGCGGATCTTCCTGCTCAACGAGAAGTGGCCCTACCCGCTCATGCCGAGCGAGTACGTGCAGCGCCAGTTCCACGTCTCGTTCTCCGACGACCCGGCGGCGGTCGCCGCCCGCCACATCACCGGCGTGAGCTCGATCATCTGGGGCAGCGACTACCCGCACGCCGAGGGAACGTTCCGGGAAAGCCAGAAGCTGCTCACCCAGCAGTTCGCCGGCGTCCCGGACGAGGAGCGCAAGGCCATCGTCGGCGGCACGCTGGCCGATGTGCTGGGCTTCAAGCAGCCCGCGGCGGTCTGAGCCGGGCCCCGAGCCGAACGAGACGAGACGACGTGCCCAAGCACTGGAACCGCGACCCGATCCAGGCCGCGTACGACCTGTGGGTCGCCAAGGGCTGGGAGGACACCGCCGACGGCATGATCGCGGTTACCTCACTGCTTCGGGTACACCAACTCCTCATGGCGCGCGCCGACGAGATCCTCGCCCCCGTCGAGCTGTCGTTCGCGCGCTATGAGGTGCTCGTCGTCCTGTACTTCAACGAGGACGCGGTGCCGCTGTCGTACCTCGCGAAGGCGCTACAGCTACACCAGGCGAGCGTCACGAACCTCATCAACAAGCTGGAAAAGCAGGGCTACCTGGAGCGGCGGGCGCATCCCTCCGACCGGAGGGTCACCCTCGCCCAGATCACCCGCACCGGCCGGGCCCGCACCCGCACCGCCATCCGGCGGCTGAACTCCGAGCTGTTCTCCCAGCTCGGGCTCACCGTCGAGGAGACGCGGGCGATGGTCTCGATCTTCGCGAAGATGCGCCACGCCTGGGGCGACACCCCGCAGGACGGAGGAACCGATGCCACTGGCGCTCTGCTGCCTGTCGCACAGTCCACTGCTTGACATCACGAAGCAGAGTCCTGAGCTGGAGGCGGACGTGGGGGGGGGCGCCGGGGCGGCCCCCCCCCCCCCCCCCCCCCCCGCGGGGGCCCCCCGGCCCCCCCCCCGGGCCCGGCTCGAGGAACAGGCCGAGCTGCGGGCCGCCGGGGACGACGAGACGATGATGCTGGAAGAGGACTTCAT
>NZ_JADWYU010000070.1 GCF_016786325.1 Frankia nepalensis
TGGCAGTGGTGGACCCCGCCGGCCAGCACCGTGTCACAGCGGCCCGAGGCCAGCTCGGCCACCGCGCTGTCGACGGCCACGAGCGAGGAGGCGCAGGCGGCGTCGACGGTGAAGGCGGGCCCGCCGAAGCCGAGCCGGTTCGCGATCCGCGCCGCGGCCAGGTTGGGCACGATGCCCATCGCCGCGTCCGGCGCCTCCGGCCCGAGCTGCTCGCCGAACGCGGCGCGGATCTGGTCGAGCTCGTCCCGGCCGAGCGCCGGCAGCAGCGCCCCGACGGTGTCGACGAGCTGGCGGGCCGCCCGCAGGCGCTGGTCGAGACGAACCATGCCCGCCCCGAGGTATCCGCCGCGGCCGAGGATGACGCCGACCTTGCCGAGATCCCCCAGGCGGCGGGCTCCGCCGGCGTCCTCGACGGCGGCCGACGCGACCCGCAGCGCGATGAGCTGGTCGGGCTCGATGCTGGCCACGTCGCGGGGCGGAATGCCGAACCGGAGCGGGTCCACGTAGGCCAGGTCATCCACGAACCCGCCGCGGCGGCAGTAGATCCGGTCGGCCCTGGCCGGCCCGGTCGCGCCGGCAGGGTCGTAGAACGCCGGGTCCCAGCGACCGGGTGGCGCCTCGGTGATCGCGTCGACGCCGCCTACCAGGTTGTGCCAGTAGGTGTCCAGGTCGGGCGCGCCGGGCAGCAGCACGGCCATGCCGACGATCGCGACCGGCGGCTGATGCCAGTCGGACGCGGCTGTCGACGGCGTTGGTTGGGTCGGCATCCGCTACCAGCCCGAGGCCGTGTAGACGACGCCGGGGAGGTCGTGCGGCCCCCAGGCGAGTTCGCGCAGCAGGCTCCGCTGACCGGCCTCGGGGTCGATCAGGTCCACGCCGCGCCGCGTGAGGTCGCGTTCGAGCTCGGCGCTGACCATCCCGGGGTGGCCGTCGTCCGGCGCCCACGGGCCCCAGTGGACCGTCAGCACGCGTGAGCCGGTGCGCCGCCCCCAGTCCGAGCCGATCCGCTCGAGCGCGTCGTTCGCCGCCGCGTAGTCGCTCTGGCCACGGTTGCCGAGAACGCCGGCGATGCTGCCGAAGAAGATGACGGTACGCGGCCGGTCTGGCAGCTGGTCGAACGCGGCGAGCAACGCCCGGGCCCCGGCCACCTTTGTGTCGAACACCCGGCGGAACGACTCCGGTTCCTTGTCGACGACGAGGCGGTCCTCGAGGACACCGGCTGAGTAGACGACCGCGTCGATCCGGCCGTGCCGCGCGAACACCTGCTTGACGAACTGGTGGACGGTCTCCGGGTCCAGCACGTCGAGCTGCTGGTACCGGGCCTGGCCGCCGCAGGCCGCGGCGTCGGCCAGCGTCGCCCTGATCTCTCGCTGGGCCAGAATCTGTCTGGCCGCGCGGTTCGCCTCCCGGGGTGTCGGCTGCCCCAGCTCCAGCAGGGCGTCAAGAACCGCTGGCTGGTCGCGCGCCGCGGCCAGTCTCGGCGACTCCTCGCCGGTTGGCATGGGGGTGCGCCCGGCGAGCTCCAGGTGGCAGCGGGCGGCACCCGCGAGCAGCGTGGTGAACCCCGCGGTGATGCCGCGCGCCCCACCGACGAGCACGACGACGGAGTCATGGTCCAGGCCGAGTGCCGCGGCTTCGGCCGCGCCGTCGTCGGCGGGTCCCGCTCCGGTCGTCGCGAGAGGCCCGAGGGGTGTCTCCACGAGGTGCTCGGCCTGCCGGGTGGCGCCGTGACGGACGACAGCCTCATCCTGCCGGGCGGGCTCGCCCAGCTCACCGGTGACGATGTCGGCCAGTACCGGCCACGCGGCGGCGCCGATCTCCACCAGTCGCACGGCGGTGGCCGGGTGCTCCCGGCCGAGTGAGCGGAACAGGCCGCGCAGGCCGGCGGTCCGCGGCTCGTTGACCGGGGTCACGGCCAGCAGCCAACGGAGGCGCTCGCCGACGACGGCGCGCACCGCCCCGAAGGTGGCGGGCAGCTCCGGCGCCCCGGTGTCATCGTCCCAGCCAGCCAGGTAGACCGCGCCGTCGACGGCCAGCGGACCGGCGTCAGCCAGGTCGCCGGTCGACCAGGTGCGCACGTCGGCGCCGAGCTCGGCGAGCCGGCGCGCGACGAGCTGTCCTTCGGGCACATCGGGGCCGTGGCCGAACACCACCCAGCAGGTGCCCGTCAGATCGGCTCGACCGGGGGCGAAGGGCACGGGCCGCCACGAAGGGACGAACCTCGTCGGGCCGCGGCCGCGTCGTCTGCCCGGCGTGCTGGCGGCGGTCACCGACGCGCGGGGTGGGCTGGGGGCACCGTTTGGGTCAGGCATGGTCGCGACGGCACCGTGCTCGGTGAGCCAATGCACGATTCCCCGGACGGTACGCAGCCGGCTGAGCTCGTCCACGCCACCACGGGCACCCGCGAACCGCTCGGCGAGGCGGCCGGCGAGCTCGGTGCGCTTGAGAGAGTTGACCGACAGGTCGGTCTCAAGATCAAGATCAACTTCGATCATCTCGACCGGATAGCCCGTGTCCTGGGCGATGAGCTCGAGCACCGCCGCCGTCACGTCCATGCCGGTGCCGATGCCGGACGAGGCATCCATGGGCGCGGTCGCCCCGGCGAGGGCGCCCGGGGTGTCGTCGGGCGGGACGCGCGCCGAATGGTAGGTCTCGGCGGTAGGCGGCGTCTGCACGGCGGGCTCCGCCGACCACTTCGCCGCGGCGGGCACCGGCGCCGCGGCGGGCTCCACGGACGGCGGGGCGCCCAGGTAGGCGAGCAGCACGTCTCGCTGCGCGGCCAGGTTGTCCCGTGAGGTTCGGAGGAACTGGCTGACGAGCGTCTCCCGGGCGACACCATCGCCGACGCTGGCCGGCGTCAGGTGGTCCGGAAACTTGGCGCGGTCGGCCGGGCGCTGCCCCGCGAGTGCTCGCGGCGCGACCGCCGCGGAGCTCGCTGGGTCCAGCCTGCGGGCCGGCAGCAGGCCGCCGGGGAGCGGCTCACCGTCGGCGAGGCGGATGCTGCGCCCGTCGACGCTCCATCCGGGCCGGGCAGGCGGAGTCGATCCGCTCCGATCCATCGCTGCACGGCCGTCGACCAGCCAGTCGGTGTGCGGACAGACACCCGCGACCGCGAGTTGGGCGATGGCGTCGAGGAATCCGGTCAGCCCGCCGCGGCGCCCGTCGCACGCGACCGCCAGGTGTGGCCGCTCAGCCAGGATGGAGCCGACCAGCCCGGTGAGCACCTGGCCGGGACCGGCTTCGACGAACACCCGCGCTCCAGCGGCGTACATCGCCTCGATCTGGTCCACGAACCGCACCGGAGCGGCTATCTGCGCCGCGAGCTCCTTGCGGACGGTGTCGCCGGCGACGTCGTCCGCGGGCGCCGGGTAGGGAACGGCACCGCGGTTGGACCAGACCGGCATCGCGGGAGCGGTCAGGTCGGCGCGCGCCAGCGCGCGGGCGAACACGTCCGCGGCGTCGGCGACCAGCGGGCTGTGGAAGGCGCAGGCCACGGGCAGCCGCGCGGCGCCGTGGCCGGCCGCCCGCAGCAGCCCGACGGCCGCCTCGACGGCCGCGGTCGGTCCGGACACGACCACCTGGTCGGGCGCGTTGTGGTTCGCGACGACCACCTGCCCGCCTAGTGAGGCCGACGCCAGCACCGCCGCGACGGCGGCCTCGGGGGCCCGTACGGCCGCCATGGCGCCCTGGTCGGGCTGCTGTGCGCCGTCGCCCTCGGGCAGCGCCGAGATGATCGCCTCGCCGCGGGCGGCCGAGAGCGCGAGCAGGGTCTCCGCGTCGTACGCGCCCGCGGCGCACAGCGCGACCAGCTCGCCGTAGCTGTGGCCGGCGGTCATGCCGGGCTCCAGTCCCAGGCGGGACAGCAGGTGGTGCATGCCGAGGCCCGCGATGCCGAGCGCCGGCTGGGCGACCCGGGTGTCGCGCAGCCGGTCCTGGGCCGCGCGCGCCTCGCCGGCGCGCCGGGCGCTCGTCCCGTCGGGGGCCGCCGGCGGGAAGATCGCGTCCTGCCAGGCCTCGCCGAGCCGCAGGTAGTCCCGGATCTCGGGGAAGGCGACGAACAGCTCGGCCAGCATGCCGGGCCGCTGGCTGCCCTGGCCGGGAAAGAGCAGGGCGACGCTCCCGTCCGGCGCATGGCCCTGGCCGGCCGAGGACGGCTGTTCCGCCAGGAACAGGCCCGCGCCCGGGTCCGCCGCGCCCTCGGCCGCCCGGTCCAGGAGGCGGGCGAGGTCGTCCAGGTCGCGGGCGACGACGGCGGCCTGGACGGGCCCTCGCCGCGCCTGCGCCTGCCGGGCGGCCGTGGCGGCGAAGTCGCGCAGCGGCCACGGCCGGCTCGCCGCGTCGTTCGCGCGCAGCAGCTCGCGCAGCTCGGACACGGCGGCGAGCGCGGCGGCGCGGTCAGCGCCCCGGAAGACCAGCAGCTCGGCCGGCCACTGGTCGAGGGAGTGCCGGCCGTCCACCGCGCCGGTGTGCCCCGTGAGGACCACGTGGTAGTTCACCCCGCCGAAGCCGAAGGCGCTCACGCCGGCCACCCGCTCGCGGGCTGGCGGGGACCACGGCCGCGCGACGCCCGACAGGACGAACGGGCTGGTGTCCTGCTCCCACGCCGGGTTGGGCTCGTCGACGTGCAGCGTCGGCGGCAGCACCCCGTGATGCAGCGCGAGCGACGTCTTCACGAGCGCGGCCAGGCCGGCGGCGGTCTTCGTGTGGCCGATCTGCGACTTGACCGACCCCAGGGCGCAGCTGCCCGCCGCCGCGCCGGCCTCGCCGAACACCCTGGTGAGGGTCTCGAGCTCGGTACGGTCGCCGAGGACGGTGCCGGTGCCGTGCGCCTCCACGAGTCCGACGTCGGCCGCCGACACGCCGGCCGCGCGGTAGGCGCGGTCGAGCGCCCGCCGCTGGCCGTCGGCGCGCGGGGCGGTGAGCCCGAGGGAACGCCCGTCGCTCGCCGACCCCACAGCCTTGATCACCGCGTAGACGCGGTCGCCGTCACGCTCGGCGTCGGCGAGCCTCTTCAGGACGACGCAGGCGACGCCCTCGCCGAGGGTCGTCCCGTCCGCGTCGGCGGCGAACGGCCGGGCGCGGCCCGTCGGCGACAGGGCGCCGACGGAGGAGAACATCAGGTAGTCGAAGACGCCGTTGTGCAGGTCGGCACCGCCGCAGAGCATGAGGTCGGCGCCGCCGGAGCGCAGCTCCCGGCAGGCCGCGTCCAGGGCGGTCAGCGACGAGGCGCACGCGGCGTCCACGACGTAGGCGGGCCCGCCCAGGTCGAGCCGGTTGGAGACCCGGCTGGCGATGATGTTGCTGAGGATCCCGGTGAAGGTCTCGGACGTGACGCGGGGAAGCACGCCGTCCAGCTCCGGCGGCACCTCGCCGTAGTACGACGGCAGCAAGGCGCGCAGCGTGAGGGCGGCCGAGAGGTCGCTGTTCGTCTCGGTCCCGAAGACGACGCCGGTCCGCTCGTGGTCGACGCCGCGGGAGTCGAGCCGGGCGTCCTGGAGCGCCCGGCGGGCTGTCTCGAGCGCGAGGACCTGGACCGGCTCGATGCTCGCCAGCGCCGCGGGCGGGATGCCGTACCGCAGCGGGTCGAAGGGGACGCGGGGCAGGAACCCGCCCCACTTCGACGAGGCCCGGTCACCGCTCGGGGCGGCGGCGCCGTCGGCCTGGTAGTAGGTCTCGACGTCCCACCTGTCGGCGGGGACGAGCGAGATTGCGTCCTCTCCGGCGACGACGTTGGCCCAGAAGGTGGCCAGGTCGGGCGCGCCGGGCAGCACACAGGCCATGCCGATGACGGCGACGTCCAGCGGCTCCGCGCCGGCGCCCGCGCGCGTGCCCGCCGCGTCGCTGGCCTGCCCGGTGCCGTCGGCCCTGTCGAGCAGGAACCGGCGGGCTCCCTCGGTCACGCTGTCGTGCAGCTCGGCGAGCGTCGTCGTCGCGGACCGCAGGACGGCGGCCTGCCCGGCCATGAACAGGCCCTCGGCGCGCTGCCGTTCGCGGTCGACGGGGCGCAGGTCGTCGCCGTCGCGCTCCACCCCCTTGCTGGCGACGCGCAGACGGCCGATGTTGAGCTGCTCGAGCTTCTCCCACGCCTGCCGGTCGGGCATGCCCTGGGCGCGCAGGTCGTCGCGCGCCGCGTGGAACCGCTCGACGAACGGGCTCGTGACGCACCGGGTGACGTGCCCGGGCCCGGTCTGCAGCAGCGCGGTGCCCACGGCGCCGAGCGCCTGGCGTTGGAACTCGTCCTGGATGGCGCCGAGCCGCACGGCCTCCTCGGTGAACAGGTAGGCGGTGCCCATCAGCAGGCCGACGCCGACGCCCCGGGCGGCCAGCGGGCTTGCCATCGCCGCCACCATCGCCGCCGAACGGGCGTCGTGCACCCCGCCGGCGAAGAGGACCTCGAGGCCCTCCCCCGGGCGGGCCTCGCCGGCCGAGCTGGCCGCCGCGGCCGGCTCGCCGCCGGCGGCGTCGAGGTGCTCGAGCAGGACCGCGATCTGCGCCTCCCACAGCGGGAAGCTGGCGCGCGGCCCGACGTGGCCGCCGCACTCGGAGCCCTCGAAGACGAACCGGCGGCAGCCCTCCCCCAGGTACTGCCGCAGCAAGGTCGGCGAGGGGACGTGCAGCAGGGTGGGAATGCCTTCCTGTTCCAGCTCGGCCGCCTGCGAGGGCCGGCCACCGGCCACGATCACCCGGGATGGCCGGATCTCCCGCACCACCTCGAGCTGCGCGGCGCGCACCTCGTCGGGCGCGAACCCGAGCAGGCCGACTCCCCAGGGGTGGTCGCCGAGCACGTCCCGGGTCTCGGTCAGCAGCTGGCGGGACCGCTGCCCGTCCGCCAGTGCGAGCGCGAGGAAGGGCAGGGCCCCGTCCTCCGCGACGCCGCGCGCGAAGGCGGGCTGGTCGCTCACCCTGGTCATGGGGCCCTGCGCCACCGGCCGGGTCGTCCCCCAGGCGAGGCACAGCGGCGAGGCGGCGGACAGCAGGGCCGCGGCGGCCGCTGCCGGCTCCGGCTCCCGCGCCGTGCCGAGGGCGCTTCGGATCGCGTGGACCACCCGCGCGACGGTCCCGTAGCGGGCGGCGAACCCCCTGGCGAGGAAGACGTCCTGCCCCAGGGGGAGAAGCTGGCGAGCTGGGTGTTCCTGGCCGATCCTCGCGGCGACCTGGCCGGCCGGCCAGTCCTCGGCGGAGCCGTCGGCCTTCCTGCCCGCCGGTGACTGGTAGACCCGGTGGCCGGCGGCCACCACGGTCTCGGTGCCGTCGAGCCGGCGGATCGCGGCGGCGACCGACCCCAGGGTAGTGGCCTCGTGCAGGAGCCCGAGCTGGGTGTCGAGGACGACCCCGGCCGCTCCGCCCGTCACCGCGGCGACCGCCGTGTGTGTGCCCATCCCGCCCCAGCACCAGACGGGCACGACGCGACCGTCGACGCCGGGGGTGTCGAACGCGCCGAGCAGCTGCTGCAGCAACGCGAAGGAGCTGAGCTCGCCCACCCGCCCGCCGGCCTCGTTCCCCCGGGCGAGCAGCCCGTCGGCTCCGGCGGCGACGGCGGCCCGCGCCTCGTCCAGGCTTGTCACCTCGGCGAGGACGCACGCGCCGGGCACGGCCGCCAGCAGCCCATCGAGCCCTCCGCCGGCGCCGGCGCCGGCCAGTGCCTCACCGGCCAGGACGAGGGTGTCTATCTTGCCGTGGCAGCGCGCCAGCGTGCCTGGGTCGACGAGGTCCGGCCGGGTGATCCGCGCGCCGAACGCCGAGGTGACGAGCCGCGCGGTCAGCTGCAGCCCCCTGGTGGCGGCGGCGGGTTCGTGGCCAAGGTCCAGCACGCCCAGCGCACCGGCCGCGCAGGCGGCCGCGACCAGCCTCGGGTCCGGCCGGCCGAACGGGCTCACTGCGATGATCTGATCTCGGCGCGCGATCTCGGCCGGCCCGTCGGGGGCAGCGCCGGAACCGACAACTGTGGGTCTGTCCTTCACACGTCACTTCCGTAGATGTCTGTAGGCCGGTCGGCCGGCCGAACGTGCGCAACCATCACGATCAGGGCGGAGTGCTTGTCGTCGGGGCCGTCGCCGGGCGGCGTCCTGGCCAGGACCCGGGCCACGGCCTCATCGCCGCGGCCGCATCCGGCGGATGGCATCGCCATCCGCCGGATGCGGCTCGGAAGACGTCAGATCAATCGAGAACGGCGCTGTCTGACGGTTGGAAGCTCAGTGCCCGCCGGCGGGACCGGGGGCCCGCACGAACGCCGCCGTGCTGGGCAGACGCGCGCCGGTCCGCGCTAGAAGATCGTTCCGAGGTCCTGGCGGACGATCGTGGCCATGCTGTGTTCCGCGAGCGCGGCGATCGTCATGGACGGGTTGCAGG
>NZ_JADWYU010000071.1 GCF_016786325.1 Frankia nepalensis
CGGGGTACTTCCTCGGCGCGCCCATGTCGTCCGCTTCCTCCTGGTTTCACTCCCTCCATCAAACCCGGCGCGGTTCAGGGAGTCGGCGGGCTGGTCGCTGGGTTCGGGTTGGACGAACTGGACGCCGAGTCGGTTCTGGAGCCGGTGTAGTGGCACCAGGCCTGGCCAGTCGCGGTCGCGACGGTCGCGCGCTATCCGGACGAGTTCGTCTCCTGGCCGGTCCGTTGGTGGGCCGGCCAGCGAGAACTTGGGCAGGGCACGGATGAGGCGGTCCAGGGAGCGGTCGCGGGGATCTTCAAGGAGTTGCTGCCAGACGGCGTCGAAGTGCGCCCGCGCGCCGCGGGCAGCGGGCAGCTTGCTGGGGCTGACCCATCCGGGCAGGCGGCGGGCCGTATCGGGCGGTGGGCACCGCCAGCCAGCTCCGTCGGGCCCGTCCGGTTCGGGCTGCCAACTGATGGGTTCGTCGAGTCGGTGCCGGAGCAGGAGGCGTTCGGCCTCGTCGGCCAGGTATCGGTCCAAGTTGCGCGACTCACGGCCACGGAACGCGGCGTAGGCGGTCCGGTCGTCGGGGTCGTAGGGAGCAAGGTCGCCGGGATGTAGCCGGATGTCGCCGCCGGTCAGCCGTTCCCAGAGCCACATGGTTGCGTAGCGGCGTCGGCGGTCGGTCGCGACCAGGCCGCTGCGCCGGCAGGCGGCGCTGAACCGCCGCTCATCGACGAGGGTCATATCGACGAAGATCCGGCGTCGGCGGCCGTAGTCGATGGGCGGAGGCGTGCTCATCAATGCGTCGGCCAGTACGTCGAGCCTGGCGAGCACCGTGGAGGTGAGACCGGCCCGATCGATCCGAGACCAGACCGCTCGGATCGTGGAGGCCAGGTGGCTGGGCAGCACAAGCCCGAGGGCGATCTTGCGCCACGGCAGGAAGGTGCCGATGCGCACGACAGCCATCGCCATCGCCGCGGGGAACGCCGGCGTGTCCTTGCGGGTGGGGCACGGGAGCAGCGCGGTCACGGAGGACCAGAGACGCTGGGGGACGAGCCGCGGCGGGATGGCGGGCACCTGTCGCGTCTGGTTCGGCCAGTCGTAGCCATAGTCAGCGGCCTTCTCCGCTCTGTCGGCCGCGACGGGCCAACGTGGCACCGCGCTGGCGGTGCGGAAGGTGAGCCGGGAGCTGATCCTCATCTCGGGGCTTCGGTGGCGCAGTACGAGGGCGTTGTAGAGCGCGGGGCCTCTGTCCTTGGGCGCCAGTCTGTCCCTCTCGGGATCCCCTTCGACGATGTTGGAGATCCAGCGCTCTTCACCGGGAAGTAGCCAGTCGACGGCGTCGACGGCCTGGTCCAGCGTCGGGGCCATCAGGGCGTCCAAGGCCACGACAGCGCCGAGGGCGAACAAGGCCGGTTCTTCCATCTGAGAGAGCCGCGCCGGTGTCGAGAGATCCGTGTTCGGCAGCTCGACGGTGAGACCTTCGTCGATCGGCCGCTGCGGGGCGAGGTAGCGGGAGTTGCGACCGGGCAGGGCATCGAGCCTCGTCGCGGCCTGGCGCATGAGCGCGCTGATCCCGTCCAGGGCCGCGGCGAGCGGCACGGGCAGGCCGAGCAGGGTGACCATCTCAGGGAACGTGGCCATCCCCTCCAGCCCGAGCACTCCGTTGATCCACTGCTGCGCGCGCAGCACGGGGTGACCCGGCGACAGCCGCTGCGTGCTTGCGGCAGTGAGTTGAGCATGGCAGCGCGGCGATCGTGCCGCACCGGGTGGGATCTGGCCGAACGAATGGTGACAGATCGTCGATCCTCTGATCGCGGCCCAGCGATGCTCACCGGATCTCGGATGCTGCTTGCACTGGGGGCACCGCGCCACGAGAAGGACCCGGTGGTCAACACAGGCAAAGGACCAGGTCAGCGACCACGCCAGGCGCCACCGCCCTTCTGTCTGCACGAGGCATAGCGGGCAGAAGCGACTTCCAGACGCCCGTGCCCAGCGCTCCCAGCGTCTCCGTGGGATAGCCCGGACCGGAGGCGCCGCGAGGTCCAACGCCGCGTACTGGTCAAGAACGGCGGCATCGAGGCGGCCGGCCGGCAACCCGGTCTGGCTCTCGATTCGCCGCAGGACCTGGGGGTCTACCCCGACGATCAGCCCTCGCGGGGTGCGAGGCATCCCCAGGCCGATGGCTGGCATCAGGTGACATGGAGGCACGTCATTCCGCGCCGCCAGTGCCTCAATGAAGCTCTCGAGGCTCTCGCCGTCCGTGATCGGAACCCGGATCGGAAGGCTCCGCATCGTAGAACGGCGCCTTCACGAAGACTGGGTCAGCGCGGCGCCGCGGCGCCGCGGCGCGGTGCTCAGCCGGCCGGCCGCGAAGGCGGCCGCCAACTGCTGGCGGGCCTTTTCGGAGGCCTCGTCGATCCGCACCCGGTCGAGCACCTCCTGACTCAGGTGCTCGGTCCCGGAGCGGATGGCGCGCAGGCAGCCTCGGCTGACCAACGTGATGAACGAGCCGATGTGTCCCGTGGTGCGCTCGAACAGGTAATCCGAGAGATCGACAAGCATGCCGGGCCTGCTCCGCGCCAGCACGAGCTGGCGTTCGGTCGCTTTCAGCAGGCCCTGCCAGTGCTGCCGTCCCTCGTCTGAGGCGATCTCGAAGGGCGGCACCTCGAGCCGTGTCCAGCGGCGCGCCGTCTGCGCGAGCACAGCGTTCTTCCCCGTCATGCCCTCGACGAAGAACCCGCGTTCGGCCAAGCCGACTCCGACGTAGACGAAGGTGAGCGGAAGCTCGTTGGCCAGCCACTTCAGGTGGTTGGAGACATCGAGACCGTCCTTGCGGTAGGGGTCGACGAAGTGCACGTCGTCGATGATCCCGATCCGGGTCTCGCAGCTCAGCACGCAGTCGACCGCGTGGCTGGCGAGCTGGGCCGCGGTGCTGCGAGTGGTGCCCGGATGTCCGTAGAACTCGCAGATCATCCGATTCAGGGTGCGCAGCGTTGTGTTGGAGGTCAGGCCGACTCGGAACACCGGGATCCGTTCGTGGCCGTCGTCGGTCAGCGAGCCGCGACGGCGCAGCTCGGCGCGGTCAAACTCGCGCGCGAAGCTGCTCGCGATCGTGGTCTTGCCCAGGCCCGGCAGCGCGTCGATCACGGCGGCGCCGCGGATGCGGTCCGGGTCCTGCCGGTTCGTCGAGACGATCTGATCGAGCTCGTCGTGGACGGTGGCCAGCTGAGGGGTGCGCAGGATCCCGAAGTTCGCGTGCCAGTCGTGGCGGCTCTCGTCGTATTCGTCCTTCGCGGCTTCGCCGAGGGCGCCGAGCTGCGCGGGGTTGAGGCGCACCGGCGCCACCCGGGCTGGGGTGTTGACGTACTGGCGCCAGCCCTCCTTGCGGGACAGGCTGTAGAGCCTGCTCATGGCAGGACCTCGAACGCGTCGGCGTAGAAGTCGTCGTCGGGAGAATCGAAGATCTCCTCGTCGGTGTCGTCGTCGCCCCGCACGTCCTCGACCGGCCGGATCGGTTCGTGGACCGCTTCTTCCCCGCCCGCCAGAGCGACCAGCGTCGGCAGCCCAGTCACGGGTTCCGCCGCGTCCTCGGGCATCGGAAGCGCCTGGCGCTCCGCGGCGAGACGCACCGCCATCCGCCGTTCGCGCCGGTCGGAGACCATCCCGGTGTCCCAGCGCGCCAGCAGTTCCGCCAGTGCCTGTCCCGCGTCCGGCCGACGGTCGCCGGCGCGGAGCGCGAGGCGTCGCGCGTGCTGCGCGGCGTCGGCGCTGAAGGGAGTGCCCAGGCCGGGCGCGTGCTCCCAGACCAGGCGGTGCCAGCGGTTGTCCGCCGGGTCCTGGAAGTAGGCGTAGCGCACGTCATCCGGGTTCACCCGGATCGGCCACTTCCCGGTGTGGATGCCGCCGTACGGGCTGTCGCTGTTGCGGTAGGGATCGAGCGCCGGGCCGTTGTACCGCAGCCCGCCGACCTCGACGCCGTAGTGCTGGAGGCTGCGGAAGTGCACGGGCAGGAAGTCGTAGACGAGGTCTGGTGACCGCGGCACGCGCAGCAGGCCGGCCTTGGCGATCCCGGTCTCGTACATCTCGTTCGGGGAAAGGGCGAGCCCGGGCATCTCCGGGATAGCCAGGCCATCGTGCCTGGTCCGGTGGTAGATCAGCGCCACCCACTCGCGGATCACGTCCTCCAACTCGTGCAGGTAGAGGAACGCCGCGTCCTCGACACGGTCACCGCGGCTGTGGATGTCCGGGCCCTTGTAGGCGGGTAGGTGCTGGATCAGTCCCTCACGCAGGGTCCTGAAGAACCGCTCGACGGTGGGCTTGTCCGTCGGTTTCTTCGGTGTCGCGGGCTGGATCGAGATCCCGAGCCGCGCGCAGACGCTGATCACGTGGGCCGAGACGAACACCTTGCCGTGGTCCACGACGAGAGTCTCCGGCGGGCAGACCGGGACTCCGGCCAAGCGGACGCCGGCAGCCGCCTCGTCCTCGCTAAACACCAGGTGCTGCGGGATGCCGTGGTAGGGCCAGCAGGCCTGCTCGGGCCACTCCAGCGGGGCAACCGTCGGCGTCACCGTCTGGTAAAGCAGCCCAGCGACATCGACCGCCTTGGTGGACACCGGGGTTACCCGCAGAGCCAGGATGCAGCGGGTAAAAAGGTCCTGGGCGACCGTGAGCTCGGCTTTGACCCACCGGCACGTCACCGGCTCCATCGCGTAGACATCCAGCGACTGGGTGTCGAGGATCGCGAACTCGCCTGGCCGGGTTGCCCGGAGCCGCCCGTAGGTGCCCTTCGGCCGCTCGGCGATCGACCGGCGGGCTTTCGCCGATCCACGCAGTGCATTCGTGCCCTTGGCGAGTCGCGCCAGGTGGCGGTAAGCCGTCGCCCTCGGTGGGCACGGCACCACTCCGGGACCGTGAGCCTCCTCCAGCCGGGCTTCCACCCGCATCAGCAGCGCGCTCGAGGTCGGCGTTGATTCCCGGACCCGTTCGGCTATCACCTGCCGGCAGGCATCCTCCCAGCGGGGGTCTACCGACGTGCGGCGGCTGACGATCTTCCGGGCATCGAGCAGGCCCGCTTCCCCGAAGGTCCGGTAGGCCTGGGCCCACCGTTCCACGGTGCGCGGCGCAATCCCCAGTTCGGCGGCCTTTGCCGCGTACCGATCCGCCATCGGCCGAGCCGGGTCGAACTCGGGCCGCGGTTCGCCCGGCCTAGCCAGTTCGGCGGTCCCTGACCGGTATCCGCTGAGTGCCTCTCGAACGTGATCCGAGCGTTCTGCCAACTCGGCGCGACCGGCCTCGCTCAGGCCGGCGAGTGCCGGTCCGAGTGCCGCGTCGATCCGTTCGTCTGCCAGGGCCGGCGCCGATACCCCTGTCAGGAACTCCGCCAACCGCACGGTTCGCCACTTGTCCCCAGCGCTCCGGACGGTGATCCGTACGCCGTCCAGCTGGACGACCTCGCAGAGTTCTCCGTCGTAGGTGAAGACGGCCCCGACGTACAGCGAGACGGCCCGGCTCATGCGGCCTCGGCTCCAGCGGCGAGACGCACCATGGTCATCCCGTCGAGCACGCCACCGGTGAGGTCCGCGGTCAACTCGCCCCGCCACAGCAGGTGCAGCACGACCGGCCGAACCAAGAGCATCGGCGCGGCGAGCGCCCGTTCCAGGTCCACGATCCGCGAGCCCGTTCCCGCCGCCTCGCGGACAGCTGGGACCAAGGCGCTGTCGACGAGACGGCGGTCGCGGTAGCCCGCCAGGAAGCGCACATTGGCGAGTAGCCGGGCATCGCCGCCATACCAGGCCTCGAAGCCCCAGCCCCGCGTCGCCACCGTCTCCCGGGTCCAGGCAAACAAGGCCTGCACCCCGGGGTCTTCCCTCCGATCGGATGCCTTGACGTCCACAACCGTCACACCGCCGTCGGCACCGACGAGGAGAAGATCGGGAACGTGACGCCGGATGCGCGCGCCGTCCGCCCCGATCAACTGGAACGGCTGCGCGGCAATCGCGATCACCTCGCGGTCGAAGTCCGCCAGCATTATCCGTGCGAGCTCAAGGCGGCTCTCGTAGGCCACCAGCCGTTCGACGGTCGACGACCAGTACCAGCCTGAGTAGTGCCGCTGGCCCTTCCGCCAACGGAAGTCGCGGACCGGCAGTCCACCGACGACCTCGTCTGCGGTAAGCCGGTCCAGTGTCGTGTCGACGATCGCGCCGTCGCCGGCGCGGTACCGCACCCGCATCCGGCGAGTCCGTGGCCCAAGATCGGTCGACATACCGTCGATCTTCCCGGGCCACCCAGACGATCACCGCCCGACGCGCCGGCCGCTGTCTCACCTACTTGTCGGAGACGACATGTAGACGACATCTCATCTGAGAAACCGACAGGTCTTTTGAGAACCTACACGAGGAGGGGCGTCAGTTGGCCATGTCCACGAAACGCGAGTAGTGACCCTGGAAAGCGACCGTCACGGTACCGGTCGGGCCATTCCTGTGCTTCGCGATGATGAGGTCGGCCTCGCCCGCGCGGGCCGATTCCTTTTCGACGGCATCCTCCCGGTAGAGGAGGATGACGGCGTCGGCGTCCTGCTCCAGGCTGCCGGACTCGCGCAGGTCGGAGACCTGCGGCCTCTTGTCCGCGCGCTGCTCGGAGGCGCGGTTCAGCTGTGAGATCGCGACGACCGGGATCTCGAGTTCCTTCGCGAGCAGCTTCAGCGAGCGGGAGATCTCGCTGACCTCCTGCTGGCGGCTCTCGACCTTCTTCGGCGAGGACATGAGCTGCAGGTAGTCCAGGATGACCAGGCGCAGGTCGTTGCGCTGGCGCAGCCGGCGGGCCTTCGCGCGGATCTCCATCATCGTCAGGTGCGGGCTGTCATCGATGAACAGCGGCGCCTCGGCGACCTCGCCCATCCGCCGGGCCAGCCGCGCCCAGTCGTCGTCGGTGAGCCGGCCCGTCCGGATGTTCTGCAGCGAGACCCGCGCCTCCGCTGACAGCAGCCGCATGGTGATCTCCATCCGGCTCATCTCCAGGGAGAACACGACGGACGTCATTCCGTGCTTGATGGACGCGGCACGCGCGAAATCCAGGCCCAAGGTCGATTTTCCGACGGCGGGCCTGGCCGCGACGATCCAGAGCTGGCCGGCGTGGAGGCCGTTGGTGAGCTCGTCGAGGTCGGCGAAGCCGGTGGGGACGCCGGTGAGGGCGCCCTCGTGGCCGGCGATCGCCTCGATCTCCTCGAGCGCGGGGTTGAGGAGGTCGCCGAGGGGCGCGTAGTCGTCGGTGGTGCGGCGCTCGGTGACCTCGTAGACGGCGGCCTGGGCACGGTCCACGAGGGAGTCGACGTCCTGGGCGGGCCCGTAGGCGAGCTGGACGATCCTGGTGCCGGCCTCCGCGAGGCGGCGCAGGGTTCCCTTCTCGGCGACGATCCGGGCGTAGTAGCCGGCGTTCGCCGCGGTCGGCACGCTGGAGATCAGCGTGTGCAGGTAGCCGCCGCCGCCCACGCGCTCCAGCAGGTCGCGCCGGTGGAGCTCGGCGGCGACGCTGACGGTGTCGGCCGGCTCGCCACGGCCGTAGAGATCACCGACGACCTCGAAGATGATGCCGTGCGCCGGCCGGTAGAAGTCAGTGGACCTGATGACCTCGACGACGTCGGCGATCGCGTCCTTGGACAGCAGCATGCCGCCGAGCACGCTCTGCTCGGCCGCGAGGTCATGAGGCGGCGTGCGGTCGAACTCCATGGGCTGACCGCCACCGCGCGCGATGTCGGTGACCGTCACCCGCCTCACCCCCGCCCTGATCGTCCCGCACGGCCCGGCCGCACCCCGCACCGGGCCCCACAGCGTTCGAACACATGTTCGAGTCCGCGGTCGACCGGTGTCAAGGGGACGCGTCGTCACAGGTCACCCGCCGCGCCAGCTGGATGAACGGGCCGTGACCAGGGTCGACTTTAGGGAGCCATGGGCCCCGTCGGCAAAAAGTTATCCACAGGGATGTGTGGATAACCTGTGGGCAACGCCGGTATGGCCTGGGGAGGACCTCGGGACGACGGGGCATGGTCTGTGGATGAACAAGCCCCCGGTCTGCCGAGGATCGGCCTCTACGCTGGGGTTCTGGGCCCACGCCCTGTGGACACAAGAAAGTTCTGCCAATTCCCGGAACGCATCCCTTACCTGGTCAGCGTCGGGCCTGTGAACGGCCACCTGGACCCGCCCAGACCCGGCTAGTGTTCCGAGTCTGAAGTTTTTGGGCTGATCGTAGACTGGGGTTATGCCTGGTCCGAGTGCCGTGCCGATCGA
>NZ_JADWYU010000072.1 GCF_016786325.1 Frankia nepalensis
CGCTACGAGGACTGGAAACTCGACGACCCCGCCGGCCAGGGCCTCGACGCCGTCCGCCCCATCCGCGACGCCATCCGTATCCGCGTCGAGAAGCTGCTCGGCGAGCTCCTGCCCGCCGCCTGATTCCCAAACTGCCCGGCTTGACCCAGTTTGGGTGCGCCGTCAGGCGCACGGGCTGCTGACCCACCGGTCCGACGCCGGTCTCCCACCCCTGGCGGCCAGCCGAGGCGCCCCGATCGGGCCCTGACTGGCCGCCACGGGTGGCCGTCTCCTCATACCTCGCCCTGGAAGGGGCTGTTTGTCGTGCACCTCGTCGCGATTGGTGGCAGCGACGCCGGCATCTCCGCCGCCCTGCGCGCCCGCGAACTCGACCGCGGCGCCGACGTCACCGTCGTCGTCGCCGACGCCTACCCGAACTTCTCCATCTGCGGCATCCCCTACTACGTCTCCGGCGAAGTCGGCCACTGGTCCAACCTCGCCCACCGCACCCACGCCGACCTCGAAGCCACCGGCATGACGCTGCGGCTGGACACCCTGGCCACCGCCATCGACGTCGCCGGCCACCGCCTGCACCTGCGCGCCGCCGACGGCGCCGAAACCGTCCTGCCCTACGACAAACTGGTCGTGGGCACGGGGGCGCTGCCCGCCGTCCCCCCGATCGAGGGCCTCGCCGACCCCGGCGACCCGCTCGCCGCCGGCACCCGTGACGGGCTCGGCCCGGCCGACGGGGTGCACCTGCTGCACTCCATGGGCGACACGTTCGCCGTCATGGACACCCTCACCCGGCACAGCCCGGCCAGCGCGGTGGTCGTCGGCGCCGGCTACATCGGCCTGGAGATGGCCGAAGGGCTCACCACCCGCGGGATCAAGGTCACCCAGATCGAGATGGCCGACGAGGTGCTGCCCACCGTCGACTCAGAACTCGGCGCGCTGGTCGCCGCCGAACTGGCCGCCCACGGCGTCGAGGTCCTCACCCGCACCACCGTCCAGGGCATCGAACGGGCCGAACCCGGCGCCGCCGGCCGCCTGCGCGTACACGCCGCCACCACCGCACCCGACGGAACCACCACCACTCTCAGCCAGCTCGCCGACCTCGTTCTCGTCGTCACCGGCGTCCGGCCCGACAGCCGCCTGGCCGCGGCCGCCGGCGCCACCCTCGGCCCGCGCGGCGCGATCGCCGTCAACCAGCGAATGGAAACCGGCCTGCCCGACGTCTACGCCGCCGGCGACTGCGTCATCACCCACCACCGGCTCCTCGGCACCACCTGGCTACCGCTGGGCACCACCGCCCACAAGCAGGGCCGCGTCGCCGGCGAAAACGCCCTCGGCGGCAACCGGACCTTCGCCGGCAGCCTCGGCACCCAGGTCGTCAAGATCTTCGACGCCGTCGCCGCCCGCACCGGCCTCCGCGAACACGAAGCCCTCGCCGCCGGCTTCACCCCCGCCACCTCGCAGGCCAACCCCGACGACCACAAGGCCTACTACCCAGGCGCCCACCCCATCGCCATCCGCGTCACCGGCGACACCTCCAGCGGACGGCTCCTCGGCGCCCAGCTCATCGGGCGGCGCGGCAGCGAGGTCGCGAAAAGGGTCGACACCTACGCCACCGCGATCTTCCACAGCATGACCGTCGACGGCCTCGCCGAACTCGATCTCTCCTACACCCCACCCCTCGGCTCACCCTGGGACGCCGTCCAGATCGCCGCCCAGACCTGGACCCGCGACCACCAACTCCCCGCCCAACGCCACGCCCTCGAGACCGCCCGCGGATAGCCACCGCTGAGATCCTTTCCCCCGGCGTGACGACGGCCGGCGGCTTCTCGTGGGGCCACCGGCCGTCGCGGTGTCTGCCGGCCCGAACGGTGTGCCTGGCCGATTCCGGCGGCTCCGGTCGACGTAGTGTTGGCGGCTCTTCCGGCGCCGCCGGCTTTCCTACCGCGCGGGCCGCCTCACCTGTCGATGTCTGGTTATTCCTAAATGCCGATATGCCCTCAGTGGCGCAGTCGGCACCGCGGATGCCGAGGCGGCCTACGTGGCACTGTCGCATCGAGCGAAGCCGGGCGATCTTGATCGCAAATCTTTCGGTCTCGGGGCCTCGAGGAGGGGCGGAGTAACCCCTGGGAGCGGTCGGTCGGGCGACCGGACGGCTTGATCGCAAGAAGATCTACGGTCAAGATCGGCCAGCTTCGCTCGGTGCAACAGTGCCGACCCAGATGCCTGAACGACCGACTTCCGACGCCCACCCGGCCGCCGTGGCTGGGCCGACGGTCCTCGTCGTCGATGTCGCGCGAGTGGGCAGAGGTGGGTTCATCCGCCCGCAAGGATCTGGGCGCAGCTCCTCCCGAAGATCGTGCCCGAGGGCTACCCGTTCATCGCCACGGTCCCGCTCGTTCACAGACCCGAGCGCAACGACATGGAGTGGCCGCTTACGGTGCATCCCGGCGCGCCGGCCGGCGTCCTCGACGTGCTGTGCAACGTCACCGGTGCGCTCGGCCTGCCGCCGACAACATGAGCCTGGCGACCGCCGTACCCGAGCGACCTGGGCGGAGGGTGGGTCCCGGTGGGAACGGAACGGAAAACCGGTGTTGGTGTCAAAACTTTTGACGGCCGGGATTGGGTCCGCCAAGGTGGGTGGGTGAGCGATGACCCGGCGGTCGGTTTCCTGAGGGCGGATGTGGCGCGGTTCTGCGTCGGCCTGGACGATCTGTTCGACGGCTGCCAGACCGGACTCGACACCGTGACCGCCGTTCGCGACGCGGGATTCACCGTCAACGACCTCCACCGCTTCCGGTTCCCCGATACCGGCCCACCCAGCCCCGCGGCCCCGCACGTGCGCGGCACCGCGACCCGCCGGACAGACCGGTGAACCCCACGAGCCGGGAACAGGCGCCGGTCACCGTCTACACCCGGCCCGGATGCCCCTACTGCTTCGCGCTCCGCCGCGGACTACGCCGCCGACGGCTCGACTTCACCGAGGTCGACATCTGGGCCGACCCGGACGCCGCAGCCATCGTTCGCGGCGTCGCCAACGGCAACGAGACAGTTCCCACCGTCCACGTCGCCGGGCAATGGCTGGTCAACCCCCGCGCCGCGCAGGTCCACCGACTCGCACGCCATGAGAGCGCGGCGTGAACGCGGCGACGATGCCGGCGAGCAGGGCGCCGACGGCGAACCCGCCGTCCAGGTGATCGGTTCCGGGCATGCTTTCGTTCAGAATCTCCGCCGCGGCCACTACGAACTCGGCGTCGACGCCGGATCCCACCGCCGACTCGCGGCAGCGTTCACGGAGCTCGCCTCGGCCATCTGACCAGGCAACCAACGGAGCTCGCTTCGGCCATCTGACCAGGCAACCAGCCGCCCCAGCCATGCCCCGGGCCGGCTCAACGCAACAGCACCTGCCAACGGCCTTCGGCTTCACGGGCCGTCGGCGCCCCGTGTCGGCCATCACATAAGGCCCATGTCCACTTTGACGGCGCCAATCGGCATCCGTAGCGTGCGCGGCATGGACCCGTGGACACCGGATCCGGCTGAGAACCGTTCATGGGCCGACGCGGAGTATGAGCCGGAGAACTCGGCCGACCCGGACGCGGAGTACAGCAGCGCGGACGAGTGGCAGAACCCGCCCTCCGCGGACGCGGGGCGCGGGCGGCAGGACGCGCCCCGCCCGGCCGGGGACGCGCCACGCCCGGCCAGGCGCCACAGGGCTCGGACGTCGTGGAAGTTCGTCACGCTCGTGACGACCGTGGCCGTGGTCCTCTTGGTCGGCCTCATCTCGAGCATCGTGACCGTGGTCGCGCCCGGCAAGAAGGGCCATCCCGTCGTCGGGTTCGTGCCGACGGGGGCCACCCCCGAGGAGAACGGCCAGCAGATCGCCACCGCGTTCCTGCGTGCCTGGGGGGCCGGCAGCATCGAGCTGGCGGCCAGCTACACCGACAGCCCGCAGGCCGCCGAGGCGGCGCTCGCCGCGTACCGCGAGGGCCTCCACCTCAGGACGCTGAGCGGATCGCCCACCGGCGCCACCAGGCTGACCGACCGCGCGCCTACGGACACCGCGCCGCCGGAGACCGCGTCGACGCCACGGGTCAAGATCAGCGTCGCGGTGAACGCCCAGGTCGCGGCCTCGGCAGACACCGAAGCGCTCAGCGGCACCTGGAGCTACCACTCGTCGCTGGTCGCCTACCAGAAGCCGGACTCGCCGGCGTGGTCCATCGCCTGGGCGCCGGACGGCCTGGCGCCGAACCTCACCGCGACCACCCACCTCGCCGCGGTCCCGGTGGCGCCGACAGCGACGTCCGTCGTCGACGCCGGCGGCACCAGCCTCACCTCCTACCAGGACGCGGGCCTGAACACGATCGCGGGAATACTGAAGGCCAGCCCACCCCAGAACCTGGGGAAACCGGGACTCGCCGTCGAGCTCCAGTCCGCCGACGGCACGCCGGTCAAGGGCAGCCAGGCAGTGATCATCCCGCCGGTCGACGCCACCCTGTCCACGACCATCGACGCCCGGGCGGAGCAGGCCGCGCGCAGCGCCGTCGCGGAGCACCCGCAAAGCTCGATGGTCGCCATCAGGCCGTCCACCGGCCAGATCCTGGCCATCGCGAACAACGCCGGCTTCAACAACTTCGCGCTGACCGCCCAGGTGGCGCCGGGCTCGACCGCGAAGATCATCTCGGCTGCGGCGCTGATCAGCCACGGGGTCCTCACCGCGAGCACCCCGGTCGAATGCCCCGCCGTCTACACGGTGCAGGGCATCAGCTACCACAACGACAAGGGCGAGTCCGAGCCGGCGTCGACGCCGTTCTCCTACGACTTCGCCCAGTCCTGCAACAACGCGTTCAGCCAGTGGTGGCAGCAGGAGAGCGACGGCCGCCTCGCCTCGGTCGCCAAGGAGTACTTCGGCCTCAACCAGCCCTGGGACATCGGCCTCGGCGAGGCCGCCACTTACTACAACCAGCCGGCGGGCGCCAGCGGCTCCGAGCTGGCCCAGAACCTGTTCGGCCAGGGCCACATCACCGCGTCCCCGCTCGCAATGGCCTCCGTGGCGGCCACCGTCGCGAACGGGACCTTCAAGCAGCCCATCCTGCTGCCCGGCGCCCCGCAGATCGCCGCGAAGCCCCTGCCCGCCGACGTCGACGCGCAGCTGAAGACCATGATGCGCGCCGTGGTCACCCAGGGCACGGCCGCCGGGCTCGGGTTCGGCCCGACCGTCCACGCCAAGACCGGGACCGCGGACGTCGACAACCAGGGACAGCCCAACAGCTGGTTCGTGGCCTTCGATTCGGCCAAGGACGTCGCCGTCGCCTGCCTCGTCCTCGACGCCGGGTACGGCGACGAGTTCGCCGCCCCGGAGGTCCAGCACTTCCTGTCCCGCTACTGAGCGCCTATCCAGAGGTTCTGCGTGTAACCCGGGTGAGATCACCGGGTGGGAGGTCGTGTTGACACCGGCCCCGCCGGGGATTGGATCGAGGTTGCACCCACTCGTCCGCCACCGGCGAGGTCGTGGTCAGCACGACAACCCGGTCGAACGGATCTGGGCGGCGCTGAACAACCACATCGCCAACACCGCCGTGACCTGGCTCGGCCGACGCAGACAGATCCACACGTTCTTCCGCACCCGCTCACCCGACCAGCTACTGGCCACCGCCGCACCCTGGACCAGCCCCTGGCTACCACCGGGCTACGAGCAGAACCTTTAGAGTGCCCTTCGTTCCGGGGAAGGGGGAAACATGGACGAGAAGAGTTGGCAGCTCAGGCAGGGAGACCGTCTCGTTGGGACGCTGACCCTCGAAGAGATCGACATGTTCTGGTCGGACTGCCACTTCGAGCCCGCCCCCGCATGGGAAGACCTCCGCCCTCTCTTTGCCGCCTCACGCGCTGCATGGGGCCGCGGCGATGAACAGGCCGCCCTCGCAGCTGATGAGGCGATCTTTGCCGCAGGACTCATCCTCGTTCCCAACGGAGGCGGGGACCCGATCACCGAATTTCTGATCCGGATCGACGAAGAGACAGCCCGTTTCCGCCACTGACCGCGTCTCGCGCGCCTGGCTGGCACAACCAGCCGGGCAAGTCGTAGTGCAGAGAAGACCGTTCGGCGAGGTCCACGTCGGCCAACGAGACGCGCGCTGCGTACGATCTCGGCCAGCGCCCGCAGGATCTCTGGCCGCTCGCTCGGTGGCGCGTCATGCAGGCATCGGCAGACGAGCGCGTACGTCGTCGCACAGATCATCATCGAGGCAATCACCACCGGCACCGCGCCGAGGCCGTAACCCAAGGGTGTGCCACCTACCGCCAGGGCCACGGCCGCCCATTGCTTTTCCGCCTTATCTCGGTGGCCCCCGGTGGTGGCAGCCGCGCCGGCGGGCAGCAGCGCTCTCGCGAAGGTGAGCAGGGCCAGGGTGAGCAGGGTCAGAGCGACCGTTCTACGTTTCGTCACAGCGGCCCTCGGTGAAGACGGTCGCGGCGACCTTCCACACCTCGTCGACCAGCCACAGCGTCACGGCCACGCCGTCACGGCGAGGCACACCCACCCCGTCGACCTTGCCATCGTGGTACGGCAGCCAACCACTGCCGTCCTGGCAGTCCCGCAAACTGGCGCTCAGCCCGCCGTCGGCGATGACGGGCACCCCCGGGTCCAGCACGACGGTTCCCTGGACAGTGATGCCCTCCGCCTCATTTTTGATCATCTTCTCGATCAGGGTGATGAGCTGGTTGCTGGTGGCCACGTCGCGCAGGGCGGGGGAGTCGACGTCGTTGGTCGCCAAGACCTGCTCGACGGTGCGCCAGTACAAGCGGTAGCGCTCGACGATGTCGCGCTGCTCCGCCGTCATCGGCGGCGCGGACGGCTCGGTGGACGTCGGCGCGGTGGCGGCTGTGCTGGCCGGCGCCGGGGGAGTCGAGCCCAGCGAGTCGGTCGGCTCGTCGCTCCCGGCGCAGCCGGCGAGCGCGAGCGCCACGGCGAGGGCCACCGCGACAAGGCCTGCCTGGCCGGTGGGCCGGAGGTGTGTGGTGCGGCTGCTGCCTGGCCTGATGTCGATCGCCTTGTCCGCGGACCGCACGGCACCTGCCCTTCGCTTCTCGACGCTCGGTAGGCGTTCTGGAATGTTCCGTAGGCGTTCTGGTGCACACAGTAGGACCACCGCATCGTGGTGTGAATGGGGCGGAGCGGAACAAGCAAGACTTCCGCGGAGCAGCCCTAGGGAGTCACACGGCGGCAACGCGTGCCGGAAAAATACCAATCGATGCCAAATCATCTAGATAGCGTTTTATAGGCCCACTAGGGTGCCTCGAGCAGGATCCGCCGGATCCAGCGCATTTCCACAGCCCAAAGGTGAGTGAGTACATGGGCCGCGCGCTCCGCAGCACCGCCCCGCCCCATCCCCGACGGCCCAGCGCCCCGCGCAGGCGAGCAGGGCTGGTGGGGCTCGCGGCCACGCTGCTCGCGGTCCCGGCGGCGGTAGCCCTGCCCGGCACGGCCGGCGCGGGCGCCCGCGCGACCTATGTCGTGGTCTATTCGGGCTCGGCGGAGGCCGGCCGCGCCGCCCTGGCCACGCTCGGCGCCACGGTCGAGGCGGAGAACACCGAGATCGGAGTCGCCACCGTCACCTCAACGGACGCGGAGTTCATCGCGAAGGCCGCGAAGCAGCCCGCGCTGGTCGGAGCGGCGGCCGACGAGCCCATCGGCTACGCCCCCGAGCCCGGCGCCGCCGGCGCATCGGGCGTGGGCGGCGTCTCGGCGATCGCCAAGGAGAAGGCCGACTCCCGCGCGGGCGGCGCCATCGCCCCGGAACGCGGCCGCCCGGGATCGGGTGACGAGCCGCTGGCCAGTCTCCAGTGGGACATGCGGATGATCGGCGCGACGCCCACCGGGTCCTACCGGCAGCAGCCCGGCAGCAAGAAGGTGCTCGTCGGCGTCATCGACACCGGCATCGACGGTTCCCACCCGGACATCGCGCCGAACTTCAGCAAGGGGCTGTCCCGCAACTTCGTCACCGACATCCCGGTCGACCCGGTCTCCGGCGAGGAGATGGACGGTCCGTGTGAGTACGACTCCTGCGTCGACCCGGTCGACCACGACGACGAAGGCCACGGCACCCACGTGGCGTCCACGATCGCCTCGCCGATCAACGGCCTCGGCCTCGCGGGCGTGGCGCCCGGCGTGACGCTGGTGAACATCCGCGC
>NZ_JADWYU010000073.1 GCF_016786325.1 Frankia nepalensis
CGGCGGGGCCGGCCGCGTCGTCCGCGGGGGAGACCTCCTTGACGACCTCGGTGAGGGGCAGACCGGGGACGGCCGCGGGGGCGGCCGCGCGGGCGGGGGGGCCCCCTCGGCCGGCTGTCGCGCAGTCGTCAGTCGTGGATCTGCTGGCTGAGGTAGTTCGGGACACCCACCTGCTCGATCAGGTCGTGCTGGGCGTCGAGCCAGTCGATGTGCTCCTCCTCGGCATCGAGGATCTTCTCGAGCAGCAGCGCGGAGCCGATGTCGCCACGCTCGCGGCACAGCGCGATGCCGGTGCGCAGCACCTCGACGGACCGTTCCTCGTGCTTGCGATCGAGGCTGAGCTGCTCCGGCACGTCCTCCCCGATCGCCAGCGTGTGCAGCCGCTGGAGGTTGGGGTGGCCGTCGAGGTAGAGCACCCGCTCGATGAGCTCGTCGGCGTGCTTCATCTCGTCGATCGACTCGTGGTAGGAGTGTTCGGAAAGCCGCTTGTATCCCCAGTTGCGCTGCATTCGCGAATGCAGGAAGTACTGGTTCACCGCGGTGAGCTCGTTCGTGAGCACCGCGTTCAGCAGCTCGATGATCTCCGCGTCCCCGCGCATGTCGGCACACCTTCCGCCACGAGACCCGCCATCACCAGCGAGCCGGTCCTCCGGGGGCGGAGCGCTAGCACGACCACGATCGGTGACCAGCGAGAACGGCGCGCAACGGGCCGTTCCTCCCACCCCTGTACCCAGGGAATCACAGAAATCCGGCGGATGGGATGGCGAAGGCAAAAAAATGCTCGGAGATGCGTAATACGCAGGTCAGCCTTACCTACACACAGGTGAGCCTCACCTGTGAGTGAATGAGGACGCGGCGGGATACCAGATTCTCATGCGCGGCTACGCAGCGCACGCACGAAGAGGGCAAGGTTAGCCGGACGTTCGGCCATCCGACGCAGCAGGTAGGGATACCAGTCGGGCCCGTAGGGCAGGTACACCCGCACCTGGGCGCCGAGACTGGCCAGGCGCAGCTGCTCGTGCGGGCGCACGCCGTGCAGCAGCTGGTATTCGAAGGAGCCGGCCGGGCGGCCGTACTCCTGGGCGAGCCGGGCGGCGAGCGCGAGCAGGCGCGGATCGTGGGTCGCCACCATCGGGTAGCCGGCGCCGGCCATCAGCACTCCCAGGCAGCGGGCGTAGGCCGCGTCGACCTCCGCCCGGCGCGTCCAGGCGACGTCTCGCGGCGCCCGGTAGGCGCCCTTGCACAGCCGCACCCGGGAGCCGGCGACCGCGAGCCGGCGGCAGTCGTCGACGCCGCGGCGCAGGTAGGCCTGCACGACGGCGCCCGTGGCCGGGTGGTCGCGGCGCAGGTCGGCGAGCACCTCATGGGCGGCCTCGACGCTCGCGTGCTCCTCCGCGTCGATCGTCACGGTGGCGCCGACGGCGGCGGCGCGGGCGCAGATCTCGGCGGCGTTCTCGTAGCAGATCTTGCGGCCGCCGTCGGGGACGAGCCGGCCGAGCGCCGAGAGTTTCACCGAGACGTCGAGCCCCCCGGACAGCCCCGCGTCCTCGGCGAGGTCGAGCAGGCCAAGGTAGGCGGCGGTCGACTCGCGCGCCGACGCGAGGTCGGCGCCGCCCTCCCCCAGCCGGTCGACGGTGGCCGCGATGCCGTCGCCGGCGAGCCGGCGCGCCACGTCGAGCGCGTCGCCGGGCCGTTCGCCGGCGACGAACCGGTCGACGACGCGGCGGGTCGGTGGCGTGGCGACGACCAGTTGGCGGACCCGGTCGCTCCCCGAGGCCGCGAGCAGCACCCGACGGAACATCGACACGCCTCCTCGGTGGCCGGACGGGCCGCGCCCCGCACGGCCCGTCCGCCCGGTGGGCGGCCGGGCGAGCACCGCCGGCGGACCCGGCGGCGGTGGCGCCGCAGGCACGACCCCAGCCTCCGGCAGGCCGCCACGGCTGTCCAACCGACCAGAGGATGACCAGCGGGGCAACAGGAGACCACATTCCGAAGCCAACATGCCGTCCCTGGCAGACCAGATCCCACCGTCGCGATCACTACGTTGCTTTCCGTGGACATGCGGGTATCAGCGCACTTTCCTGGGCCGCGCGCGGGCCGGCCTCGGTCGCTGGCGCGCCGGCTCGCCGCGCTCACCGCGGCGACGGCCGCCGCCGTGTCGGGCGTGGCCGCGCTCGGGCCGGCCACGCCGGCGCTGGCCGGCGGGCGGTCGGTCCGCGCCTGCCCGGGCGACGCCCGGGTGGACATCCCGTCGAGCCAGGGCGACCTGGCGCCGGCGGCGCGCCTGGCGGCCGGCTTCTACTCCGGGGCCGGCGTGTACTGGCCGCCGACGACCCTGATCGCGTGCCGGACGTTGCCCGACCTGGGCCACCCGCTGTTCAGGATCGGGACGGGCGGCTGCGACCCGGGGGCCGTGCCGTTCCTGATCCCGGACGGCTCCCCCGACTCGCCGGGGCCCGACGGCGCGGCCGAGGGCCCGCCACCCACCTGGGGAACGTTCCTGCCCCCTGGCTGGTACGTCCTCGGCGAGGATCCCACCCCTGGCTGGGTCGCGGTGTGCTGGTACCTGTCCAGGCCGGCCGCCCCCGGCGCGGCGGCCGTGGGCAGGTCCAGGCCGGCGGAAGCGGCATAGGCCCGGCGACGCGCCGCGACGGAGCGCTCGCGCGCGGATGGCGGCGGGCCCCGTGGGACGCCGCGCGGGACCGCCGGCGCCTCGGGTAAGAACTACAACCATGGTCAGCTCGCCGCCGCCGAGTACCGGCAGCCTGTTCGCGACGATCCGGGCGACGCTGCCGACGCTGATCCCGAGTGAGCGGCGGGTCGCCGAGGCGTGCCTGCTGCGCCCGGACGAGGTCGTCGAGTGGTCCGCGGCGCAGCTGGCGGCGGCGGCCGAGGTGTCGGCGGCGACCGTGGTGCGGGCCTGCCAGTCGATGGGTTTCCGGGGCTTCCAGCAGCTGCGGATGGCCTTCGCCCGGGAGGCCGGGGCGGCGGGCGCCCGCCCGAACGTGCGCGAGCCGGGGCCGGAGGACCCGCCGGAGCAGATCCTCGACACGGTGTTCGAGGTGGCCGCCGCGGTGCTCGCCGACTCGCTCGCGGCGTTGGACCGTTCGCGGCTAGGCCCGGCGGTCGACCTGCTCGACCGCGCCCAGCGGGTGCTGGTGGTCGGCAACGGTGGGTCGTCGCCGGTCGCCCAGGACGCCGCGCTGCGGCTCATGAGCGGCGGGCGCCCGGCGGAGGCGCCGCTGGACGCGCAGACCCAGCAGGTCGCGGCGAACAGCCTGACCCCGGCGGACGCCTGCCTGGTGATCAGCAGCAGCGGCGTCAACGAGCTGACGGCGCGCACCGCCGAGATCGCCCGCGGCCGCGGGGCGTCGATCATCCTGATCACCAGCTACGCCGCCGGGCCGCTGACCGGGCTCGCCGACGTCTCCCTCGTGGTGGGTGTCCCGCACTGGCCACTGGGCAGCGACCTGCTCTCCGGCCGGCTGGGATCGATGCTGTTGATCATGACGCTGCAGCTCGCGATGACGCTGCGTCGCCAAAGCGCTCCCGGCATGTCGGCCGAGCAGCTGCGAGAGCTCCTCAACGGCATGCTCATCAACCCGCGCCCGTCCGACGAACGGCCCGCCTGAAAGCCGCCCGACGCGTCCGTCGAGCGCCCGCCGGCGCGCCCGCCGGGCCGTCGCTCGGCGGCGGCCCGGCCGAGGTACGCGACATCCGCCGAGGCGCCCAAGCCACCCGGGACCGCTGCCGGGCGGCCGCGCGCCCGGCACCTGAGACGGTGGTCACAGGCCTCCTGCCTGCGGGTTTTCCGTCGCCAGCATTGCCCTAGCCGTCCGCGCGGCTTCCTTGGGCGTACCCGCCGCGTTCATTTCGATCTTGGATCCTGCCTTCGTAACGACGATCCATGGAACTGTCGATCCATGGAACGTTGATACACGAGGCGGGTCGCCCGTCCTCGTCGCCTGGAGCCATGTCCGCCGAAGTCATGTCCGCCGACCAGGAGCAGGAGCCATGGCAAGCATCCGCATCGAGGGACTCACCAAGGCCTTTGGCGCCACCCGCGCGGTCGACGAGATCTGGCTCGACATCACCGACGGTGACTTCCTCGTCCTGCTCGGCCCCAGCGGCTGCGGCAAGACGACGCTGCTCCGCATGATCGCCGGCCTCGTCGAGCCGACCGCCGGGCGGGTCATACTCGCCGACCGGGACATCACCTACCTTCCGCCGCGGGAGCGCGACGTGGCGATGGTGTTCCAGAGCTACGCCCTGTACCCGCACCTGTCCGTCGAGCGCAACATCGGCTTCCCGCTGCGCGCCGCGCGCCGGCCGAAGGCCGAGGTCGCCGCGCGGGTACGGGAGGTCGCCACCCAGCTCGAGCTCGACGGGCTGCTCGGCCGCCGCCCGCGGGAGCTGTCCGGCGGGCAGCGCCAGCGCGTGGCGCTCGGCCGGGCACTGGTCCGCGACCCGGCGGCCTTCCTGATGGACGAGCCGCTGTCCAACCTGGACGCCAAGCTGCGCACGGCCACCCGCACCGAGCTCACCGCCCTGCACCGCCGGCTGGGCTCGACCTTCGTCTACGTCACCCACGACCAGGTCGAGGCGATGACGATGGCGACGAGGGTGGCGCTGCTCGACGGCGGCCGTCTCGAGCAGGTCGGCACCCCGACCGAGGTCTACGACCGGCCGGCCTCGGTGTTCGTCGCGGGCTTCCTCGGCTCGCCGCCGATGAACCTGCTGCCGGCCACCGTGGCCGGCCGCGACGGCCGGGTGGTCGTCACCGCGGCGGGCGTCGACCTTCCGCTGTGGCCCGGCACCGCCGACCGCCAGGGCGTCACCCTCGGGATCCGCCCCGAGCACCTGCGGGTCCTGCCCGCGCACACCGCGGCCGACGACGCCGGTGCGGACGCGGCCCGGCTGAGCGGGACGGTGACCGGCCTGGAGAACCTCGGCAGCGAGGAGGTCGGCTGGCTCGCGCTCGACACCGCCGGCCCGTCGGCCGCCGGGGCGCGGGGCGCGGCGGTCGCCGTGCGCGGGCCGCGCCCGCTCGGCCTGACCCTGGGGGCCCGCGTCAGCCTGACGGTCGCGCCCGAGCACGTCCACCTGTTCGGCCGGGAGTCCGGACGCCGGCTCGAGTGGCGTCCCGGCGCCGCCGTGCCGTCCCAGCCCACCTCGGCGACCCTCGCCACGGCGGCCGGCTGAGCCGGGCGGGCCGATCCACCTCGCGCCACCGCGCGCCGCCCTGCGGGACCCGACGACCGCGCGACGGACACCGCCCGCGGGCCGACCGCGCCCGCGGGCCGACAACCCCATCACCCACCGGTTGCCCGTTCCCGAGGCGCCGATCTCAGGCGCGCCCGCGTCACCCGCGGGCCGCGCACCGCGACAGTTAGGAGCCCCACGTGGCACGTCCACGCCTCGCGCGCGCGGCCGTCGGCCTCGCGTTGCTGTCGACGCTGGTGGCCGCCTGCGCCACCGGCGGGTCCAGCGCCGGCGACGGCGCGCCCGCCGACGCCGCCGCCGGCGCGGCCGCGACGATCCCCGAGCTCGGCCCCGACCAGAAGGTCACGATCACCTTCGAGAGCTACAACCTCGCGAACACCGGCACCTGGAAGCCGGTGATCGAGGGGCTGCTGGCCGACTTCGCCAAGGAGCACCCGAACATCACAGTGAAGGCGCAGCCGCCGCAGAGCGCGAGCGCCGGCGACTTCGTCGGCAGCATCAAGACCCAGGCGCTGGCCGGCAACCCGCCGGACGTCGCCCAGATCACCTTCAACGCGCTCGACTTCGCGGCCACCGCCCTGCGGGCGAAGCCGATCGACACCCTCGTCGGCAAGGACGCCCTCGCCGGCGCGTTCGGCGGTGAGCACCCGTTCGCCCCGGCCGCCAAACCGCTGGGCGACCTGGACGGCCACACGTACGCCATGCCGTACGTGTTCTCCACCCCGGTGCTGTGGATCAACGCGACGTTGTTCAAGGCGGCCGGGCTCGACCCGGCGAACCCGCCGAAGACCTGGGACGAGGTCAAGGCCGCCGCCCTGGCCATCAAGGAGAAGGCCGGCAAGGACGGCGTCTACCTCGACTGCACCACCAAGGCCGCGGGTGACTGGTGCTTCCAGAGCCTGGTCCGCTCCAACGGCGGCCAGGTCATCTCCGACGACCGCAGGACGCTGGCGTTCGGCGACGACGCGGCCGTCGGCGCGGTCGAGATGGCCGCCGACCTGTACGAGTCCGGCGCGACGCCGAACTTCTCGCAGGCGCAGGCCATGGACGCGTTCGCCAAGGGCAACCTCGGCATGATCCTGGAGACGTCCGCCCTGCAGGGCATGTTCATCGGCGGCGCGCAGTCGGCCGGCTGGGAGCTGACGGCCGCCGCCGAGCCGGGCTTCGGCTCGAAGCCCGCCGTCCCGACCAACTCCGGGTCCGGCCTCTCGATCTTCTCCAACGACCCGGCGAAGCAGCGCGCCGGCTGGGAGCTCATCAAGTTCCTGACCAGTGAGCACGCCTACACCGAGATCTCCTCGAAGATCGGCTACCTGCCGCTGCGCACCAGCCTGGTCGACGACCCGGCCTACCTGAAGCCCTGGGCGGACGAGCACCCGCTGATCAGGCCCAACCTGGACCAGCTGACCCGGCTGCAGCCGTGGGTCTCCTTCCCCGGCAACGGCTACCAGCAGATCACCGACCTGATGATGTCCGCCGCCGAGAGCGCGATCTACCAGGGCAAGGACCCGAAGACGGCGATGGCCGACGCGGCCCGGCAGGCGACCGACCTGCTGCCCAAGACCTGAGACGGCTCCGCCGAGCCCGACCCGACCAGCCGACGCGACCACCTGGGAGCCGCCCCGTGCGCTTCATCACCGACACACCGACGCCGACGCACGTCGTCGTCCAGATCAGCGACACCCACATCGTGCCCGACGGGGAGCTGTACCACGGCCTCGTCGACACGCTCGCCAACGTCGCGGGCGCCTTCGACCAGATCGAGCGGTCCGGGCTCGACGTCGCCGCGATCCTGCTCACCGGCGACCTCGCCGACACGGGCGACGTCGCCTCGTACCGCCGGCTGCGCGCCTACGTCGAGAAGCGTGCCTCGGGCCTCGGCCTGCCGGTGCTGTACGCGATGGGCAACCACGACAGCCGCGGCCCGTTCCGCGAGGGCCTGCTCGACGCCGAGCCGACCACCGAGCCGTACGACTACGTGTACTGGGCCGGAGACCTGCGCGTCATCGTGCTCGACTCGACCGAGCCTGGCGAGGTCATCGGTCTGCTCGACGACGCCCAGCTCGACTGGCTCGCCGCCGAGCTCGCCACCCCGGCGCCGGCGGGCACCGTGCTCGCCCTGCACCACCCGCCGCTGCCGTCGCCGATCGGGATGCTCAACGCCCTCGTGCTCGCCGAGCCGGAGCGGCTCGCGAAGGTCATCGCGGGCACGGACGTGAAGATCGTGCTCTGCGGGCATTCGCACCACGCCTCCGGCGGCGCGCTCGCCGGGGTGCCCGTCTGGGTCTCGGGCGCCTCCGCCTACTCGGCGCGCACGGTCGGCCCGGCGGGTGGCTACGCCGGGGTGACCGGCGGGCAGTTCACCCGGGTCGACGTCTACCCGGACCAGGCCGTGGCCACCGCAGTCCCGAGCCAGGTCGGCGAGATGATCTACGAGCTGACCCCGGAGATGCTCGCCAAGTACGCCGCGGAGTTCGAGGCCGGCGCCAACACGACGCCAGACGACCTCGAGAACCTCGCCAAGGCCTAGCGGCCATGTTCATCGAGCTAGCCGCGCCCTTGGCCTCAGGGGTCGGAAACGGGCCCGTCTCACTAGGGGCCGGGAGCGGGCCTGGCGGGCTCGCCAGCGGGGGCCGGACCGCCGTC
>NZ_JADWYU010000074.1 GCF_016786325.1 Frankia nepalensis
CGGGTGGCCTGTTCGACGTCGCGCGGCCCAGCCGGCCCGGCAGGGCACCCAGCCAGGCAGTCAGGCCGCCCAGCCGGGACGATCGGCCGCCGCCGTGCCCGGACACCGGCGGACGCGGCGCGGCGGGCCGGCGCGGGACGACGGTCGGCGCGTTCTCTGGACCCGGGGGCGGCGCCGAGTCGCCGTCGCGGCGCGGGGAGAGTGCCAGTGTCGGCGGCGCTGAGTCGGCGTCGCCCGGGGGAGCGGCGGGCGGTTGATCGCCGTGCTTGGGCGCGGCCGACAGCAGTGAGAGGTTGTCCATGCATGCGCTCCCCGGCCCCGGGCGTGCTGGTCGGGCCGGCCGTGACCTCCGGCCGGCGCCGACTCCTCGTCGTGGCGAGGTTGTCACCAACTGTTGCTTTCGGGAGCGTGGCGCGCCGACGCGGTGTGTGGCCCTCCTGTACGCTGCGCGTCCCGTTAGCCTGCCTGAGCACGGTGTCGGACGCGAGACCGCCGTAGTTCCATGTTGATCAATTCTGGTAGTTTTCCGCCGACTCGTACTTTTTGGAGCGCTCCATGTCGACGCCGCCACCCGGCCAGCCGCCGGACCCCTTCGCGAAGCATCCGCCCGGGCAGGTGCCGCCCGGGGGCGTCCCGCCAACGGTCCACGACGACCCGACCGTGCGCCACATTCCCACCGCGCCCTACGGGGCAGGCGACCCGGGCGCCGGGTCCCCGTCGTTCGGCGGCACGCCGCCGGGCGGGTACCCACCCGGCGACCCGAACGCCTCGCCGCCACCCGGCGGCTACCCCCCGGGCCCCGGCTACACCCCCGCGCCCGGCTACCCGCCCGGCCCGGACTACGGGCCGGGCCCTGGCTATCCGCCCGGCCCGGACTATCCGTCCGGTCCCGGCTACCCGCCCGGGCCTGGCGGTTACCCCGGGGGTCCCGGCTACCCGTACCCGCCGGCCGGTGGCTTCGTCCCCGGCCCGTACGGGGCCGACCCGACGGCGCCGTTCGGCCGGCACCCGCTCACCGGCGAGCCGTACTCCGACAAGAGCAAGCTGGCGGCCGGGCTGCTGCAGATCCTCATCGGCTGGACGGGGGCGGGCCGGTGGTACATGGGCGACTACGGCATCGCGGTCGCCCAGTTGCTCACCTGTGGCGGCCTCGGCGTATGGGCCCTCATCGACGGCATCATGATGTTGACCGGCAACGTCCGAGACAAGTACGGCCGCCCGCTCAAGGACTAGTGCCGCATCAGCCAGAGCTCGCCCGGTCTCGGACCCGCGCTGTGGGCCGGCGCTGGCGAAGTGTCAGCGGTAGCGCGGTCCCAGGACCGCGCTACGACGGACAGGTCGGGAGTGGTGGCGGTCCGGGACGGTCGGGGCTGAGGCCGGGCCGGACCGCCGACCCGTCCGCCGGTCCGCGATCCACAGGCCGTGCCCTCGCTGGCACCTCGGGCGGGTCACCAGCGGGACGGGTGGGGCGACAGGGCGAACGCCGCTGGATGCGGGCCCTCGCGCGGCGACCGCGAGGTCGGCGCACCGCGCATGATCGCCAGTTGCCCTCAGGTGGTCGTGGAACGGCCGCGTCCGCGCCCACCTGAGGGCTGAAGTCCCGCGACCTGCGATCAGCGCCCCGTGTCTCGCCTCCGCGCTCTCCATGCTCTCTGGGCCACATGGTGATCCTGTCGGGCCACGTGGTGATCCTGTCCGCCGCCGGGACGAGTCCTCCGGCGTCGGAGCGCCGCCGGCCGGGTCCCGTGCCCCCTGGCCGCCGGGCGGGACGCCCAGATGCCCGTATCGGGGGCTCTGGGCGCCGGGCCCTGCCCGGCGCCGGATCGTCGACCGGGTGGACCGTCCTGGCCGGAGGCCCCGGCGCGGATGCCCGTGCCGTCCGGGGCGGGCCGGAGGGCCGGCCGGGCCCTGGACCCGTTTGCGCAGGTCGGGCGCGGCCCGCGGCCTATCGACCGATCGATGCTGTTCGTATTTGCCCGGATCTCTTGTGTCTTCCGCCCGATACCGCAATCCTAGTGACCTGCGACACGTTTCATTGTGCAACTGTCATTCGTTGATCTTGTGGTCGACGGTCCTGGGTGCCGCGGAGGTCCTGCGTGGTTGCTGGAAGCCAGCCGAAGTTGTTAGACGTCGGTGCCCTGGAGGTCGTCTACGCCGGCGTGGTCCAGGCGCTGCGCGGCGTGACGATGTCGGTAGGCGCCGGCCAGGTGGTCGCGGTGCTGGGCAGCAACGGCGCGGGCAAGTCGACGCTGCTGCGCGCTGTGTCCGGCACCCTGGGCATGCACGGCGGGAAGGTCACCGCCGGCGCGCTCCGGTTCGACGGCGCCGAGCTGGCCGGCCGGGGCGCGGCGGACATCGTCCGGCTCGGGCTGGTGCACGTGCCCGAGGGACGCCGGATCTTCGGCCGGCTCACCGTCGAGGAGAACCTGCGGGCGGGCGGGATGTCGGTGCGTGGCCGCGCCGCCCGGTCGCGGGCCCGCGACCGGGTCTACGAGCTCTTCCCGCGACTGGCCGAGCGGCGGGACGCCCGGGCCGTGCTGCTCTCCGGCGGCGAGCAGCAGATGCTCGCGATCGGGCGCGGCCTGATGTCGGCGCCGCGGATGCTGCTGCTCGACGAGCCGTCGCTGGGGCTTGCCCCCCAGGTCATCGGCAAGATCGCCGCCGCGATCAAGGAGATCAACGCCCAGGGCGTCTCGGTCGTCCTCGTCGAGCAGAACGCCGCCATGGCGCTCGCCATCTCCGAGGCGGCCTACGTCCTGGAACTCGGGCGCACGTCGCTGTCGGGCCCGTCGGCCGAGCTCGCCGCCTCCGACGAGGTCGCCCGGCGATACCTGGCGGTCGCGGGCGAGCCCGCCCCCGGTGCCGACGGTCTTCCCGCTGACGACCACGCCCCCGGGGAGCCCGCGGACGAGGCGCCCCGGGAGCCGGCGAGCCCGGCGCGGACGCTGTCCCGGTGGCAGCCGCCGCCGGCCAGGCGCGGCCTGCCCCGGCCGCGCGCCGGCGTGGGCGCGGCGGCTGGCTCGGGCGGTGCGCACGCGGGAGAGCCACAGTGAGCGCGGGAGCAAGCGAGCGGAGTGGTCGTCCGAGGGACGAGGACGGCCGCGCGGGGAGTGCGGCGACGGAGCGAACCCGGGACGCCGTGAGCGCGCCGACGGAGCGGACTCGGGACACGGCGAGCGCCGCGGCGGCCGGTCAGCCGGTGGCCGTCGCCGAGGCGCCCGTGGCCGAGCCGCTGGTGGTCGAGGGCGTGACGGTCCGCTTCGGGGCGCTGGCCGCGCTGTCCGACGTGTCGCTGCGGGCCGAGCCCGGGTCGATCCACGCCGTGATCGGGCCGAACGGCGCAGGCAAGTCGACGCTGTTCAACGTCATCTCCGGGGTGTACCGGGCGACGTCCGGCCGGGCCCTGCTCGGGGAGACGGTGCTCACCGGGCAGCGGCCGCACCGGGTCACCGCCCTCGGAGTGGGCCGCGCCTTCCAGAACCTGGCCGGCTCGCCCTACGAGTCGGTGCTCGACAACATCATGGTCGGCCGGCATCACCTGATGCGCACGGGCTTCCTCGGCGCTGGCCTGCGACTTCCCTGGGCGCGCCGAGAGGAACGACTGCACCGGGCCAGGGCGCGCGAGATCGCCGAGTTCCTCGACCTCGGCGCCCGCCTGCACGTCCCGGTCGGGATCCTGCCGTACGGCGACCGCAAGCGGGTCGAGGTGGCCCGGGCGCTGGCCACCGAGCCGCGGGTGCTGCTGCTCGACGAGCCGGTCGCCGGCATGAACGCCGTCGAGACGGCGCGGATGACGGAGACGATCCGGGACATCCGGGCCTCCCTCGGGATCACGGTCCTGCTGGTGGAGCACGACATGACCATGGTCATGTCGCTGGCCGACCGGATCACCGTGCTCGACTTCGGCCGGGTCGTCGCCGACGGCACCCCGGCAGAGGTAAGTCGCGACCCGGCGGTGATCCGCGCCTATCTCGGCACCGGCGAGGAGGAACAGGTCGCCGTCGGTGCCGCCGCTGTCGAGGTCGCCGCTGTCGAGGTCGCCGAGGCGGGCGTGGCCGAGGCCAGCGCCGCCGAGGGCGACACCGCCGAGGGTGGCCCCGGCGCGCCCGGCGCCGACGCGGACGGCGCCTGGACGAAGGCGGGCTCACGGACAGATCACCAGGATGAAGGCGCCGTCGCGGCGAGCAAGGGGAAGGAGCGGCCGTGACGACGTTCGTCTCGCTGTTGGTCAACGGGATCTCGCAGGGCGCCGTGTACGCGCTCATCGCGCTCGGGTTCGTGATCATCTTCAAGGCAAGTGAGGTGCTCAACTTCGCGCACGGCTCGATGCTGCTGCTCGGCGCCTACGTGATCGCCCGGCTGGTGCCGTCGGTCGGGTTCGCGGCGGCGGTCGCGATCGGCGTCGCCTCGACGGCGCTGCTGGCGGTGCTGCTCGAGCGCCTGCTGTTCTCCCGGGTGGGCCGGAACAAGGGGCTGGGCGGCCACGGCCAGGTCGCCGCGCTGACGATCATGACGCTCGGGCTGGACATCGTGATCGTGACCGACATGGCCCGCCGGATCGGGTCCGGGGTGCTCTCCCTGGACCAGCCCTGGGGGAGCGGCGCCTTCTCGTTCGGCGACGTCGCCATCACCTACAACCGGCTGATCGCCATCGCCACCGCGGCCGTCCTGATCCTGGCGTTCCTCGCCGCCTTCCGGTTCTCCGGATGGGGGGTGGCGCTGCGCGCCAGCGCCGAGGACGCGGAGACGGCGGCGCTCATGGGGATCCGCCGCTGGCAGGTGAGCGCCCTGGCCTGGCTGCTCGCGGGCGCGCTCGCGGCCGTGGCCGCGGTCTTCCTGACCGGCAGCCCGACGCCCGGCCTGGAGCCGTCGATCCGCACCGTCGCGTTCGCCGCCTTCCCCGCGGCGATCCTCGGCGGCCTGGACTCCACCACCGGCGCGCTGGTCGGCGGGCTGATCGTCGGGGTCGTCGAGGCCATGGCCGCGGGCTACTCCAGCCACCTCGACTTCCTGGGCGGCGGGTTCGGCGCGGCCGTGCCCTACATCGTGATGCTCGTGATCCTGCTGGCGCGCCCGGCCGGCCTGTTCGGGACGAGGGAGCTGGCCCGTGTCTGATCCTCGTTCGGCCGGTGGTCTGCGCGCGGCGCTGGCGGGCCGGCTGCCCCTGGTGGCCCTCCCCGTCCTCCTGCTGCTCCTGGCCGCCCTGCCGTTCTACCTGGACGAGTTCTGGCTGCGCGTCGGGTTCGCGATCTTCGCGGCGGTGATCGGCGCGATCGGCCTGACGATCCTGGTCGGGATCACCGGCCAGCTCTCCCTCGGCCACGCGTTCTTCCTCGCCGTCGGCGCGATCAGCTACTGCTGGCTGGCCAGCGAGCCGAGCAAGCTGGGCAGCCGGCACCTGGACGGGCTCGGCCTGCCGCCGCTCGTCGCCATGGTGCTCGCCGTGCTGATCTCCGGGATCGCCGGCCTGGTGTTCAGCCCGGTCGCCGGCCGGCTGCGCGGGATCTACCTCGGCATCGCCTCGCTGGGGCTGGTGTTCGTCGGCCAGCACGTGCTGAACTCCGCGACACCGCTGACCGGCGGCTACAACGGCCGGCGCACCCCGGACTTCGAGCTGTTCGGGCTGAAGTTCAACGACGGCGGCACGGCGGTGCTCGGCATCCCGTTCAACCGCTTCGAGCGGCTGTGGTACCTCGGGCTCGTCCTCGTCGCGCTGGCCGCCTGGTTCGCGTACGGCCTGCTGCGGTCCCGGCCGGGGCGGGCGCTGCGCGCCGTCCGGGACGGCGAGATCGCGGCGGCGGTCACCGGCGTCGACGTCACCGGCTACCGGGCCAGGGCGTTCCTCGTCTCCTCGATGTACGCGGGGCTCGCGGGTGTGCTCTACGCGCTGTCGATCGGCAGCGTCGCGCCCGAGTCGTTCACCGTCGAGGTCTCGATCCAGTACCTCGCGATCATCCTGCTCGGCGGCCTGGGCTCGGTCGGCGGCGCCATGGCCGGCGCGGCCTTCGTCATCGCGCTGCCGATGCTGCTCGAGCAGTACAGCGAGAACCTGCCGTTCCTGTCGGAGCCCGGTTCCGGTGGCGTCACCTACTCGGAGGCGGCCAAGTACGCCTACGGCGCGGCCGTGGTCCTGTTCGTCCTGTTCCAACCCCGCGGGCTCGCGGGCATCGCCTACTCGCTCGTGGCCCGCCGCCGCGGCGCGGCCCTGCGCCGGCAGCGGGACGGGCGCCCGCCCGGCGGTGACTCGGGCGCGGACGGCGCCAGCGTGACCACGACCGTTTCGGCGAGCACGCCGGCCAGCGCCGCCTCTCCCGGCTGACGGCCCGCTCGTTCGGAACCTTTCAGACGCCCTCGGTGGGACTCGCCACACGGGCGAGCCGCGAGAAAGAAGGGGAACACCTATGTCTCCAGTCATGCCCGGACACGGCGGCGGGCCGCGTTGGCGGTCGGCCGGTCGCGTCTCGCTGGCCTTAGGAGTTGCGGCGATCACGCTGCTGGCCGCCGCCTGCAGCTCCAAGGGCGACGACGAGGAGGCCCCGGCGCCCGGGGCCAGCGGGAGCGCGACGGTCGTCAAGACCGGCCGCGGGATCAGCGGGACCGAGCTCACCCTCGGCAACCTCAACGACGTGACCGGGTTCTTCGCCGCCAGCGGCAAGGACCTCGCGGTCGCCTATGACCTCTTCTGGAAGGACTACAACGAGAAGAACGGCGGGATCTGCAAGACGTACAAGGTCACGCTGGAGAACGCCGACAGCGGCTACAACGTCCAGAAGGCCACCACTGAGTACGCGGCCATGAAGACCAAGGTCGTGGCGATGCAGATGGTGCTCGGCTCGGCGATCGCCACCGCGCTGTCCGAGGACCTCACTGCTGACGACATGGTCGCGATCCCGCTGGCCTGGTCGCAGTCCATCTCCGACAACCCGAACTACGCGATCGTCGGCTCGACCTACGACGTCGAGATCATCAACGGGCTGGACTACCTGCTCGAGAAGAATCTCATCGCCAAGGGCGTCAAGATCGGCCACATCTACCACGACAGCGAGTACGGCATCAACGCCAACGCCGGCGTGAAGTACTTCGCGCAGCAGAACGGCTCCGAGGTCTTCGAGCAGAAGATCAGCGCGCTGCAGGCCGACCTGAGCTCGCAGGTGACCGCGCTGAAGGGCAACGGCGTCGGGGTCATCGTGCTGACCGGCACGCCGACCCAGACCAGCGCGCTGGCGACGGCGACCCAGGCCCAGGGCCTGAACGTGCCGCTCCTCGGCAACGGCCCGACCTACACGCCGGAGCTGCTGAACGGCGACGCCAAGGACGTCCTGCTGGACCGGTTCCACTTCTCCGGCCCGAACGGGGCGCTCTCCACGGTCGCGGGCGACCAGGCGCTGGCCGACTACCGGACCGCGGTGGGCAAGGCCGACGCGATCCCGACCCCGGCGTTCTCCACCGGCTACGCGACCGCGACCGTGATGGCCAAGATCCTGGAGGCCGCCTGCGCCGCCGGTGACCTCACTCCGGCTGGCGTCGTCGCCGCCAAGAACAGCCTGACCACGCTGGACACCGGTGGCATGACCGGCAAGCTGGACTACTCGAAGCCGGGTATCTCGCCGACCAGGCAGTCGTTCATCGTCAAGCCGGACGCGGATGCCGACGTCCGCCTCGAGATCGTGGCCGAGCTCTACGAGGGCCCGAACGCGAAGACGTACACCCGCGCCAGCTGATGGGCTGACCAACCGGTCACCTGCCCCGCGGCCGCCGGGCCCCCCCGCCGGGGGCGGCCGCGGGGGGCCGGCCCCGGGGGGCGGCCCCGCCCGGCCCCCCCCCCC
>NZ_JADWYU010000075.1 GCF_016786325.1 Frankia nepalensis
CCCCACCCCCTCGACCACGGCGCCGACCTGCACCGCGATCACCCTGACCCCCAGCAGCCTCACCGCGACGATCAGCGCCACCACCCTCGACCTCACCGGCCGCTACACCACCACGAACACCCCGACCACCAACGAGACCGTCGCCCTCCACGTCGACGCCCGCGACAGCACCAGCCGGCTGGTGGCCCAGGCGGACACCACCCTGCCCACCCGGCCCTCGACCGACGCGGCCCTGCTCGCCCGTCTCCCGCTCGACCGGCTCATCTCCCCCGGCCAGACCACGACCATCACCCTCACCCTGACAGCCACCCCACCCGGCTGCCCCCCGACGATCGCGGCCACCGTCGTCGTCACCGGCGTCACCCACCCGGACACAGCCACACCGACCCCCGACACCACCACCTCGACCAGGCCACTCTCCTAGCCGCCCCCGCGAGCCGGCCACCCCCGACGACGCAAGATGGCCAGGTGCCGGCGCAGGACACGTCGCCCCCGACGGCAGCTCCTTGCGTCCCGCCTCGGCCCGGCTCAACGCGGCGCCCGTCGAGCGCACACTGGTCCGGTGACGGAGCGAAGGATCTCGGTGCTGAGCATGCAGCCCCGAACCCACAACCTGCTTCGTGAACGCGCGGGCCGCCGCTGGCCTGAGGATCGGCCTCGGCCCACTCTGACGGTGCTCGACCTCTGCATCGACGGGACGTCGCTTCTCGACAAGGTGCTCGGACGGTTGCCTGGCTTCCCGCTCGTCTCCCCCTTCTGGGTGGCCACGCAACTGGTGCCCTGGCACGCTGAAGCACTGCTGGGCCTGCGGCCGGACGACGTGCACGAGTCGACACCGCCCGGGCACGTCGCGCTCTTCAATCGCCGACCTGAACACCCAGGCCGCCGACGCGAGCCGCGGCGGTGCCCGGACCGCCGAAGGCCTCCTGAACACCATCTCGGTCCGCGTCTACCTCCATCAGAACCCCGAGAACGTCGCCCGACTCCTCGCCGATATGGGCCTCACCCACCGCCAAGCGGCACTACTCGACCGACTCCCACCCTTCACCGCCCTCTGGCAGGTCGGCGCCCGCACCGCACCGGTCGACCATCACCTCACCCTCGACGAATGGCTCTTCGCCGGCACCGACACCGCTATGACCACCGGAACCTGACCTACCAGCGATCACCTGGGCACGCCCGGCCAGAAGGTGGAAGACAGCGTCCGTCTCACCTCAGGCCGGCAGGTCGCGGCATCCTGCCGGCGAATCTGACGACACCGTCGCGTGGAGGGCTCGCCGCACCGCCGTCAGAATAGTCGAGGCCAAAGAGACTCGGCGCGTTGAAAGGCAGCAGATATTCCGCCCAGTACACACCGGAACAATGGAGAGCAATCCTGGACCGTGCAGGTGCCCCGATTTGGGTAAAGTCGGCGCGTGCCAGTCGACTTGAGCACCTCTACCGACCTCGCCGACCGCGCCCGATCCGCCCTCGCGCGCGCTGGCGCAGTGCCGTCCGAGTGGAAGATGGACTCGGCTGATCGGGTCGACTGGGCGGTGGCTCGGTTCGACGGCGGTGACCACGCCGGTGCCGCCGTGGATTTGGCGGCATGCCTGGACGGCTGGCTACCGGATGAGTTCGCCGAAGCGGCGCCTCGAATCCTTACCGGCGAGCAGGCTGTGCAGGTCGCGACCGCCGCACTCGGCGGCGAGCACCCGTACCGTCCGTTCGCAAGCGGGCGCAACGGCCCCGAGGACGCGGTCGCCGGGATGCTCGCACGCCTCGTGGCCGGCAACCCGGACGCGGAGGCGGCTCTGCTTCGGGCCGTGCTGATGATCCGGCCGGACGAGTACCGCGGCTCCCCCCATCGGGCCGCGCGCATCTCGGCGGTGTTCGCGGCACTTGCCGAAGCGCACATCGGTGAGCCCGGGTATCTCGACCGCTGGTCGGCGCTGCTGGACGGGGACGACCAGCCCTGCCTCGCCGCGGCAGCCGCCCTGTTGGGACCCCTCGGCCTCGCGGAGACTGACCGGCGCTGCGGAACCGTCAGGGATGTCGATGGTGAGCGGCTTGTCGCCGCGTTCGTCGCGGCAGACCGGTTCGACGACGCGCTCACGCTGGCGACCCGGCTCGGCCCGAGTCAGCAGCAGCTCGCGCTGCTGACGCTGGCGACGCCGGGGCTCACCCCGAAGCGGGCAAAGGCGCTCGTGGCCGCGTTCCGGAAGTGCCCGAAGGGGGACCGTAGCCGCGACATACAGATGATCTACCATCACCGATTCGCCCGGCTGTTCCTGGCACTGGAGCGAGTCGATGATGCGCTTGTCATCCTGAGCCGGCTACGGGACGGCCGCATCTCGGGATACGGGCCGGACCCGCTTGCCCTTGAGGTGCTGCGCTGGCTTGACGGCCGGCGAGAGGCGGCGACTCCAGAGCGGCTCCGCGCCGTGCTGGACGTACTGGCCAGCCCAGGCAACATCCACCAGCTTGCCGCCGTCGTCGCGGACGTCGTACCGCTCGCGCATGCCCTGGCTGACGAGCAGCTGCGCACCGAGATTGTCGACGTGTACGTGCCGCGGCTGCGGGCGCGCCTGCGGGACACGGGGTCGCGGGAGCTGCTGGCCGACGCCGGGCTCGGCGCCGTGATCATCGAAACGGGCGACGCCACCGCGCTCGACCCGGTGTACGCGCGGGCCGCCGGCAAGCGAACCGACTCGCGGGTGAGCCTGGTGCTGGCCCAGCTGGCCGGCCGCACCAGGCTGGCGACACGGGATCGCGAGCTGTTCACCCGTCTGGTGACAGCCACCTTGTGGCGAGGTTCCTGGTGGATCGCCGACGCGCTGCTACCGGCCCTCGATGCCGAGGCTCGCGCGGTCGTGCCGGACGCTGTGGCGGCAGTGCCCGCCGACCGCCGCCGCCAGGTCGTCGCCATTGCGCGCTTCGCCGAGCGGGTCGCCGATTCCGCTCTACTCGCCGCCATGCTCGACGCGGCACCAGATGCTGAAAGTACGCGGCGGGTGGCCGGCCGCGCCGCGATGGTGCTGGCCCGCCACGGCGAGTTGCCCGACGCGCTGGACGTCGCGCGCCGCTGCGGCCTGGTCAGGAAAGAGCCGAGGTAACTGTGTCCCAGACGGCCCAGGCCATCGGCAGCGCAGGTCCTGGCCGATAGTGCCTGGCTGGCGACGCGGCGTCCTGACCCGCGGCGCGGTTCCCTGGCTGGCGGCATGGCCCGGGTGCCGGGGCTTGCGCAAGCCCCGGCGCCCCGTCGACGCGGTAGGTGCTGTTGGCCTTGCACGGCTCGCCGAGTAGTCCTGACCTGGGCGGATGCCCTTCGCGATGGCCTCGGGGGTGGCCGTCGCGAGGGCCTCCGGGAGGGCGTTCGCGAGGACGGCGGATGCGCGAGGGCCTTGGCGATGGCCCTCGCGAGGGCCGGCCGGATGCCGCCGGTCCGGACCGTGGCGTGTCATGTCGATGCGCAACGGGCCGGACGCCGGCCCTCAGGTGTTCGTGCCGCGGTCGCCGGTGCTGCGGCGATGGCAGGACGAGTGGGAACGGTGGGCCGAAGGATCTGAAGCGGCCGCGGGCCTGGCCCGCTGGTCGACCGACCCGGTGCTGGCCGCGCATACCGGATCGGTCGCGGTGCTGCTCGCCTCGGCCGGCCGGGACCTGGCGGTGCCCGTCGCCGCGGCGGATCGGGTGCTGGCCGGGCTGGTGCGCTGGGCGGTGGCGGGGGATCTGGCGGCGGCGCGGGTGGTGTTGGAGCGGGTCGTCCCGGCGCTGACCGCGGCGGCGTGGCGCTCCTGCCGGCATCGGCGGGCGGCGTTCGGCGAGGTGTTCGCCGAGCTGGTCGGGGCGGCGTGGATCCGGATCCGCTGCTACCCGCTGGAGCGCCGCCCGGCCAAGGTGGCGGCGAACCTGGTCCACGACGCCGTCGCCCCGGTGTGCGGCTACACCCCGGCCCTGCGGCGGCGGACCGTTCCCGCCGGTCTCCTCCCGCACGCCCTCACGCAGCCGGAACGCGACGCCGTGCCCGGCCTACGACACCGCCCGCGGCTGACGACGGCTACCAGGCCCGCGGCCGACGGCGACGCCTCCACGACGGCCAGGGAAGGCGGCGCGCCGCGCGGCGCGCTGGCCGAGCTGTTCACCGTGCTGGTGGACGGCCGCACCGCCGGGGTGCCGGCCGAGCGGCTGCGGGTGCTGGCCGAGCTGGGTCTTGTCGGGCTGTCGCCGGCGGAGCTGGCCGCCCGTGACGGGGTGACGCCGCGCGCGGTACGCGCGCGCCGCGACGCGGCGGTCGGGGCGCTGCGCGCCGCGCTGCTGCCCGCCGGGGTGTCGTCGTGAGCGCGCGGTCGTCCGCGGCGGCGCCGGTGCCGGCCGAGGCGCTGGTGCTGGGCGGCGCCGCGATGGCCGGGGCGTCGGCGGTGGCGGTGTGGTGGGGCGCGCAGCTGGCCGCCCTGCTGTTCGGTGACCACCGCTGGTTGCCGATCGGGGCACGTGACACGTTCCTGGCGCTGCCTGGCCTGGTCGCCCATCCCGCCCGGCCGGCTGACGCCTGGCCGGCGGCGGTCGCCGCGCGGCTGCCCGGGGCGGCGGGCTACTGGGCGGCCTCCGCGGTGCCGATCGCCGTGGCCGTGGCCGCGATCGCGGTCCTGCTGGCGGTGACGAGCCGCCGGGTTGGAGTGGAACGGCGGCGGCGCATGGGCCTGGACCCGGAGGCCCGGTTCGCCCGGCTGCGCGATCTCGCGCCGCTGCTCGTCGCCGGCCCGGCCGCCGGCCGGCTCGTGCTGGGTCGTGTGACGGCCGGCGGCCGGTCGCGGCTGGTGGCGACCGAGGACGCCGCGCGGCCGTTGGGCGACGCCGTGCCGCGCCGGCTGCGCCGGCCCGCTGCCCGGCGGCGGTCGGACCGGGGGGCGGTGCTCGCGCTCGGGCCGACGCGCTGCGGCAAGACCGCCGCCCTCGCCGTTCCCGCGATCCTGGAGTGGGAGGGGCCGCTGATCGCGGTGTCGGTCAAGACCGACCTGCTCGGCGCGACCGAGGCCCGGCGGCGCGCGCTGGGCGAGGTGCGGGTGTTCGACCCGGCCGGCGCCACCGACCAGAGCTCGGCGGGCTGGTCTCCGCTGGCGGTGTCGCGGCGGCTGGCGGGGGCGCGGCGTGCCGCCCGGTCGGTCGCGGCCGCCACCGACTGGAACAGCGGCGGCTCCGGGGACATGGCGTTCTGGACGTCGGCGGGCGAGGACCTCGTCGGCCTGCTGTTCTGGCTCGCGGCCCAGGCCGGGCTGGGCATGGACAGCGTCGTGGGCTGGATCACCAGGCAGGACCAGAAGACGGTCCTGAGCCTGGCCAGCACGTTCGCGCGCCACCTTGACCCCGACGTCGCCGCCGAGGGCCGCCAGGTCCACGAGGCGCTGACCGCGGTGTGGGGGTCGGACGCCCGCCAGCTGTCCTCGTACTTTCTGGTGGCGCGGCAGATGATCCGGCCCTGGCAGGAGCCGTCGGTCGCGCGCAGCGCCGTCCCCGTCCCCGGCGCGCGGATCGACCTGGACTGGCTGCTGGGCACCACCGCCACGGCGGCGGCCGGCGGCGCGTTCAGCGCGCCGTGGTGGGCGCTCCCCGACGGCGGCGCGTTCCCGCAGGGTGATCTTGACGGCGACGCGGGCTGGGGCGCCGGCTCCGACGGCGCGCTGTTCGCGCCAGACGCCGCCCGGCCTGGTCCGGACGCGCGCCGGATCGGCGCGGCGGACCGGCGCGCGACCGACGCCGAGCATGCGGACACCGCCGGCGCGAGGCGCGCCTTGGCGCGGTGGTGGCTTCGGGCGCGCCGGACGCGGCGCGCCGACCCGGCGCCCGTTCCCGTCACGGGCCCGGTGAACAGCCTGTATCTGTGCGCGGACCTGGACGACGCCGAACGGCTCGCGCCGGTGCTCGGCGGGCTGGTCGACGAGCTGCTGCGGGAGATCTACGCCCGGGTCGGCCGGACCGGGGTGGCGTTGGACCCGCCGCTGCTGGTCGTGATCGACGAGGCCGGGAACTGGCCGATGCGGTCGTTGCCGTCGCGGATCTCGACCTGCGCCGGCCTGGGCGTCGTGCTGATGCTGCTGTACCAGTCGAAGGCGCAGATCGACGCGGCCTACGGCCCGAAGGCAGACATCGTCGTGTCCAACGCGCCGACGAAGGTCTTCTTCTCCGGCCTGTCGGACCGGTCCAGCCTCGACTACGCCGCGTCCCTGCTCGGCCAGGAGCATGTCGCCGCCCGTTCCATGTCCGCGGACACGGGCCTGACCGCCGGCGGGCGGACGGGGATGTCCGAGCAGCCGACCCGGCTGGAGCTTCTGCCGGCCGCGCTGCTGCGCCAGGTCGCGCCCGGCGAGGCGCTGCTCATCCACCGCACCCTGCCGCCGATCCATCTGCGGGGCCGCTACTGGTTCCGCGACCCCGGCCTGCGCCGCCTCGCCGCCGGCACGGGCGACACCAAGGCCGAGGCCGAAGCCGCGCGACACAGGCCGAGGGTGCGCGGCTGGTGGCGGCGCCGGCCGGCCCCGCGGAGCCGTCGATGATCGCGATCTCGAGGCCCGCCACTCCCACCGCTCCTGGAAGGCCGGACCGGTCCGGCGGCGACGGGCGGGGCGGCCCGCAGTATGTCGACGCCGGTTCCTATCCGCTGTGTGTCCAGGTCCCGGCTGACTGGTGGCGTCTCCACCCGGTCACCGCCGGCCCGCTCGGCCCGCCGGCCGGCGGCGCCACGCCGCCGCCGGCCGGCACCGAATCACCAGGCCTGGCACCATGACCAGCCCTCGCCCCGCCCCACCCTCGGCCCCACGGGCACCGGCCCGGCCGCCCAGGCCCGTTGACCCCGCGCTGGTCAGCTGCCGGCTCCACACCTCCGGCCTCCTGCTCGACGTCCCGATCAGCCCACCACCCGGCGGCCACACCCGCGTCCTGACCTACTGGCCCGACGCCACCAGCCCCACCGGCTGGGCCCACGAACTGTGGCGCCCCGGCCCCTCGAACCGCGGCTTCCAGGTCCCGCCGGTCACCGAACTCGGTGACCTGATCGCCGTCGCCACCTTCACCACCCGCACCGTCACCACCCCGCCACCGGCGACCGGCCGACGGGTGGGCGTCGTTCGACGCGTCGAACCCGAACGACAGGTCCGCGAACTCTGGCACGCCACCTGGTACGGCTACCTGCACGCCGCCGACCGCCACGCGCTCATCCTGCACGGCCCGTTCCCCACCCTCGCCGAAGCCCACGGCGCCTCCCAGCAGGCCCAGCTGCGCGCCGCCCTGCGCACCGACCACCCGACCGGGCCGCACAAGGCGCCGACCAGCCGCGACGGCCCGCCGGTCCCGGTCGTGCCCGCCGAACCACCCGTCACCGTCTCCGTCGCCTACCACGGCCCGAACGCCGTCGTCGGCGCTCCCGGCCACGGCTGGCTCCTGGTCCCCACCGACCAGTTCCACGCCGCCCTCGCCCTGCCCGCCCACCACCTCCACCAGCGGCTCGGCCCCCACGTCGCCGATCTGGCCCCCGACACCCCGCCGGCCGTCCTCGCCGCTCTCGCCGCCCGCCACACCCCCGACCAGCTCCCCGACATCTGCCTCCCACCCCGGCCCGACACCCCACCCACCCCGCACCTGGCCGACCCCCCGACCCCGCAGCCAGACCCACCCCCGACCAGCGAACCGCCGCACCACCC
>NZ_JADWYU010000145.1 GCF_016786325.1 Frankia nepalensis
CGCGAGTGCCCGCCCCCCCGGGGGCCCGCCCCGGGGGTGGGGGCGCACACTTCGGGGCCGCCACTCACCGGACGGGTGGGCAGGGGCCGGGTGGACGTCGGTGGGTACGGAACTAGGCGGCCCTCAGCAGGCCGGTCCCGTCGCCTCAGGGGCCAGCCTCATGTCCAGCGCGGCCCGCCGACGATCACGACCGAAGGGTGGAGATCAGAGCGGCCGGGTGCCCGGGCCGAAAGCCCGCAGGAACGTGGCCACCGCGCTGCGCGCCACCTTGCGCAGGTCGGCGTCGGGGACGTGCCGCGTGCCCAACCGGGAACGCCCCTCCGTGGGACCCACCAGGAGCGCCTTGAGCTGCTCGGCCGCCTCAACCGGGTCGTCCAGGCTCAACTGGCCCGCCAGCGCCAGGCGCGCCAGGCGGTCGGCCAACGTCTCCGTGACGGTGTCCACCGTCTGGCCCTGGAGCAGATCGAGCAGGTCCGGGGCCTGGGCGATCTCCGCGTACACCAGCCGCCGCATCGCCGAGGAACGGTCGTCGTTGAAGCACTGCAACAGCCGAAATCCGGTCGTTTCCAACGCGGTCCGCACATCGGGCGCCGGTGCGCGCAGGCCGTCCAGGGCGGCGAGATTCCGGGTGACCGTGCGCTCCGCCTCGGCCGCGATCACCGCGCGCAACAGCCCGAGCTTGTCCCCGAAGTGGTTGTAGACGGTGTGCTTGGCCGCGCCGGCGGCCGTCGCGATCACCTCGACGCTCGCCGGGCCGTAACCCTCGCGGGCGAACACGTCGAAGGCGGCCTCGAGGATCGCCTGCCGTTTGTCCAGCCGTCCCCGCGGCACCGGGCTCGCGGCCACCTGCTCCCCCTCACGACGCGCCACTCGCCCACCGTAGCGACCACTCAACCGCGCCGAACGGTCCCGGGGGCGGGCCGCCGTGGCGGTCGCCGTCGACGGCGACATGTCGGCCTGATCATCAGCCACAGCGCGCTCGTCGAGCCTGTCAGCGGCCGGCTGCGCGAAGCGACCAAGCGGCGGAGCGCGGGCAAGCCGCCTGATCGTCCTGCCGCGGTTCGCGGCGCCCTCGAGGGTTCCGAGGGCTACGCGGCAGGGGTAGGTCAGTCGCGGACGGCGTCGTGGTCGAGCCATCCAGGGAATCGCGCCGCCGAGCCTTGTCTGCCCGATTTGATCACGATCCGCTGGGGTCGGGCTGTGTTACCCTCCCATTTGAACACTGGTCAAATGGCGGGCGCGGGTCGTCTCACCGCGCAGCGCCAGGAGGGACTGGGCCTGACCGGCAAGATTGTGATCATCGCTGGAGCGAGCCGAGAACTTGCCGAAATCGAGAAGGTCGGCGGGTTCAGCAGCTAACCCCTGGATCAGGGGACGGTCAACGCCGCGAACGCGGATTGACCCTCATTCGTAGTGCGACGTTGATGCCGCACACCAGCCGGTTTCCGAATAACCCCACGTCGTTAATCCCAAGCCCATCCACGCAGCCCCTGCGCGCGGCTGATTCAGCCGTGCGCAAACACCATGACAAGAGGAGCTATGCGGAACAAAAGCGTTCCACTCGGCCGTTCGAGGCGAAAGCCGGCACCACGACATTCGCTGAGCATGCTCTTAGCCGTGCCGTTGACCCTGCTTCTCTTCGTCGCCGCGTGTGGGTCCGACGCCGGCGCCGGCGACACGCCTGCCAGCGGAAGCCCGAGCATCGGCGCGGACCCGCTGGGTCCGCTGGACCAGGCGACGGGCGAGCCGGTCAAGATCGGCGTCGTCTCGGACGGCAAGTCCGCCGCTGTCGACAACTCGGTCCAGTTCGCCGTGGCGGAGGCGACCGCCAGGTACTTCAACGAGCACAAGGGCGGCATCGGCGGCCGGCCCATCGAAATCGTCAGCTGTGAGACCCAGTCCGATCCCGCCAGGGGCGCCGACTGCGGCAACCAGATGATCGAGAAGGATGTCGTCGCCGTAGCCGTCGGCGAGTCCTCCGTCACGGAAAGCGTCTGGAAGCCACTGTCCGACGCCGGCATCCCAACGATGATCTTCGGTGCCGGCAACCCGGCCATCCTGGCCGACGACACGTCCTACATCCTGGGCGACCCCAGCTTCACGACCCTGCAACTGCCGATCAGCCTCGCCAAGGACAAGGGCGTCGACAAGGTCGCCTCCATCGTGATCGACGTGCCGAACGCGCTCGAGGTCGCGCAGCGGGTCGCACCAGGACGCTACAAAGACAACGGCCTCGAATACCAGCTCGTCACGGTCCCGCCGGGCACCGCCGACATGACCCCGCAGATGAAGACGGTGCTCGACGGCGGCGCCGGCCTCGTCTTCGTGGTCGGGAACGACGCCTTCTGCATCAGCGCCTTCGACGGCCTCAAGGCCGTCGGCTACGACGGCACCATCAGCGCGATCTCGCAGTGCCTCAGTGACGCGACCCGCGAGGCCGTCTCCGCCGAGGTGCTCGACGGGATGGTCATCGGGGCCAGCGTGCCAGTCGGCGGAGACGAGCCTTCCACCACGCTCTACAACACCGTGCTCGACACCTACGGTGACGACATCGACCAGGCCGCCCCCGCCGGCCGCGGCATGTTCGTCGTCCTCGGCGGCCTCGTGGCATCGCTCGACAACATCACCGGGGACATCACCCCGGCGACCGTCAACGCCACTATCAAGGCGATGCCGGAGATCGACCTACCCGGTGCCGCCGGCCTGAAGTTCCGCTGCAACGGCAAGGCGTACCCGAAGTCACCGGCGGTCTGTGTCCGGGGCGGCCTGACCGCGACCCTGGACAACAAGGGCAACCCCACCGCCTTCGACGTGACCGGCTCCAGCCCGATCCCGGACTGACCCGATCCCGGACTGACAGGACGCCGCCCCAACTGCGCGCCGACGGTCGACAGCCGGTTCGGCTGCTCCGGTAGATGTCACGATCGGAGCAGCCGAACCGGCACCGGCACATCACCTGTGGGCTCCTACCCACCGTCTCCCTGGCCCCGCCCGCTGCCGCCGGCCCGGGGTGAAGTACCGCTCACTCGTGCCGTGACGAGTGCGCGGTGTGCTGCTCGGTGAGGAGCTGCGCCCGGCGCCGCATGTCGCGCGGGGAGCGGCGGCGGTCGAGCCGGGTCTGCAGAAGCGACCGGGCGATCTCGGGCCGGTTGGCCTGGATGGCGCAGTAGATCGTGGTGTCCTCGACGATCTCGCGCTGCGCGGCGCTGCCCCCGAGCCGCTCGACGCCGGGCAGCGCGAGCAGCGCGTCGGTGGCCCGGTCGGGATCACCGTGCACGAGGTGCATCAGGGCGTCGGCCAGCGGCGCCACGGTGTCGGTGAACACCGCGCTGGTCCGGGCGGCCGCGGACCGGCGCAGTTGCGCGAGCCGGCGGCAGTCCCCCGCGGCGGCCAGCGCGACCGCCGAGTGCAGCCCGACGAAGGGCGTCGGCGGATCGACGAGCAACGCGGCGGGAACCGTCTCCAGCACCGGTCCGAGTTCCACCGACGTCCAGGCGCCGGCCGCGACGCCGCGCCACAGCAGCGACGCCGAGTCGATCAGCGCGCGGACGCCGGAGACGGCCGGCGGCGAGAGCTGGGCCGAGAAACGCGCCCGGGCCGCGTTGTCGTCACCGAGCGCGAGTTCGTGCAGGGCCGCGTGCCAGGCGAAGTGCGCCCGCTGCGACGAGTCAGACCCCGACGTCGAGATCCAGGCGTCCAACCAGGCCAGCCCGGCCTCGTGGTCACCGGTCTCGTAGTGGACGTGGGTCTTCGCGTGGACGGCGTGACCGGCGGTCGGTTCGACGGCCAGCGCCAGCGCGGCGAGTTCGGCCGCCTCGTCCCAGTTCTCCTGCTCCTGGCGGGTGAAGGCGAGCAGCCCCCGGTACCACCAGTCGTCGCGGTAGACGGCCGCCAGTCCTTCGACCAGGGCCCAGGCCTCGGCCGGGATCTCCGTCGCGCCGCTGAACGCGATCGTCGGCACGGCGATGCTGACGGCCAGGGCGTCTTCCGGGTACGCCTGGATGTAGCTCAGCAGGGCCGCGGCCGAACCGGCCCCCGGCTCGCGGATGCGGGCGGCGACGACCTCGATGAAGCGCCGCTCGCGCTCGTCGGCCCGGCCGGCGTGGCGTTGCGCGTCCCGCAGCGCCGTCTCCACGTCGACGTCGGCGCCCCACTCGGCACCGAGCAGCGCCAGCACCGCCTGCCCGAGGGCGAACTGGGGGTCGGCCGCGACCGCCTCGGCCACCAGCGTCTCGGCTCCGGACCGCACCCGCAGGATCCGTCCGAGCCCGGCGACGTAGCGATCGGCGGCCGCCGGGCTGGCGGTCAGCGGCAGGCCATAGGGGTCGCGCACCCGCTGGACGGTGCGTGGCCCGGGCAGGGCGGCCAGGACGGCGCGCGCGAGCGCGGCCGCCTGGCCGCGGATCTCGGGCATCGCCGTGCTCTCCCACAGCTCCCCCCGGCGGGGCGGCCCGATGGCCCAGATCGCGGGCCGGGGGCCGTCGGCCGGGACCAGCCGCCCGTTCTCGGTGGCGAAGCCCAGGTCCAGGCTGTCCGGGGTCGCGAGGCCCGAGGCGAGCAGGTTCATGACCAGGGGGTCATGGCTGGTCCGCACGCCGGCGCCCGCGCCGGTGCAGTTGATCACGGCCGCGGCGAGTACCCGGGAGCCGTCGCTCAGCGAGACCTCGACGCCGGCCGCGGTGTCCCGGGCGTCGACGACCCGCGCGGCGTGCGTGACCAGCGATCCCTCGGCGCGGCGCTGCTCCAGCCAGGCGTGGATGGCCGGGTCGACGCGGTGGCGGACCTGGTCCCAGCGCCGCATCGTCGTGGCGACGAAGGTGGAACGGGCGGCGGCGTCCAGGCGTGACCACAGCTCGGCCGTCACCGGGCGCATCGCGTCCACGGCCCGCCGCCAGTCGCCACCGGCCGCGCGGATGTGATCGAAGACAAGCCGGCGGGCCTGGGCGAGGCTGACCGGCCCGTCGGGCAGCCGTGGGGCGGCGAGCGGCGGCGCCGGGTCCAGCGCGTGGGGCAGCGGAAGCAGCCCGTGCCGCGAGGTCACGTGCAGGCGCACGCCGGCCCGGCTCCAGCGCTGGGCCATGTCGGCCATGGTCAGGCCCGAGCCGACGAGCAGCACCTCGCCGCCGGCCGGGACGCGAGGCTGGGCATCCGCCCGCCACGGATCACCGACGAACCGCGGCGACCGGGCGAGCGCCGGCGGAGCCCACGACGTCGTCGCGGCGCCGTGCCCGATCGCCAGGACGACGGCGTCGACCGGATGGCTGGTCCCGTCGTCGAGCGTCAGCCGCAGCCGGCTGCCGTGCCGGCGGACGCCCGTCGCGCGGGCCCGCACCTGCTCGCAGCGCACCCGCGTCGCGGCGCGCAGCGTCTCCTCCAGCGTGTGGCGGAGGTAGTCGGCATAGAACTGGCGGGGCGCGAAACCACTGAAAGGAAAGTCGACCGCGACGTGCCGGCGAAGCCAGCGCAGGAAGTGCTGCGGGTCATCGTCGAATGCGCTCATCTTCGCGGCCGGGACATTGAGCCGGTGCCGCGGATCCCGGGTCCGATAAGCCAGGCCCTCACCGAGGTCGTCCGGCTCGACGAGCAATATCGTGAACCTTCGGCCGGTAACCGCCGCGGTTCTTGCCAGCTGGGTGGCCGCGAGGCAACCGCTGGCCCCACCACCCACTACCGCGACGACCACCGGCGCGTTCATCGGGACCGTCGACAGGATGTGTGCGGACACCTGGGCATCGAAAGATCTCCTTCCCGTCCATTCCGATCAGTACCAGGCTAAGCCCAGGCAGGGGCAATCCGTGGCCCAGATCGACAAACCGACAACCCGTTGATGTGGCCGCGAGGCCCATCCGCGACCAGCGCCCGCCGACCAGGAACCCGGCCAGGCTCACCTAGCCCGGCGGGGTGTAGGCCGCGCGGTCGGCCTCGACCAACACCTCCAACGGGCGAGGTGTCACGCCGGTGAGCGAGTGGATCTCATCGGTCACCTGGGTGTGTCGTTCTGATCGGCATCGGCCTGCCTATCCTCGTCGAGGGCGGCGCATTCGGCCCATAGCTCCCCATCACGGAACGCGGCGGGTGGGCGGCGGCCCTGGCGCGCGGCAACCATGGGCCGCGCGACCGTAGGCCCGAGCCCTTCCCGGGCCAACCACTCCCGGGCCGACCACCGCGACGGCGCACCGCCGCGACCAGGGTCTCGGCGCCGCGGAGAACATGATCGAGTATCCGATCGAAGGAGAGCCTCGTTGAGCGGAACCACCCTCGTCAGCCTGGCGCTGGCGCTTGCCGCGGTGGCGGTCGCCTACGGCGCGGTGCTCTGCGCGCAACCGGCCGCGCGTAGGTTCCAAGGCTGGTCCACGCGCGGACGACTGCCACTCTGGCTGACGAGCCCGGCGTCGCGTGGCCTGCTCGTCCTCGCCGCGGGCATGGCGGCGGCGTTCACGCTGACCGCGATCTTTCTGCAGATCCTGGACGAGGTGCATGACGACGACGACCTCACTGCCGTCGACCGGCCAACCGTCGCGTGGATAGCCCACCGGCGCACCGACACGGTCGAGACCGTCGTCCTGCGCGTCACCGACATCGGCGGCCAGGCCCTCCTCGTCGCCGTTCTCGCCGTGGCGGCATCCGCCGTCGCGTTGCGGCTGCGGTCCTGGCGCCCGGTCGTACTCGCCGTCGTCGCCAGCACCGGCGGGACACTGCTCGTCTCCGGCATCAAGAATCTGATCGGCCGTGACCGGCCCGACCCGATGTACCAGGTCGTGGCCCAGACAGGACACTCGTTCCCGTCCGGGCACACGACCAGTGCGCTCGTCGTTCTCGGAACGGTGGCCTGGCTGGCATCGATGGCTACGGCCAACTGGACGCTGCGGGCCACCGCCTGGGTGACCGCCGGCGTCCTCGCCGTCGCGGTAGGCCTGTCACGCGTGTACCTCGGCGTCCACTACCCGAGCGACGTCCTGGCCGGCTGGGTACTCGGCGCCTGCTGGCTGGTGACCGTCGCGCTGGCCGCCCGACTGCCCACAACCGCGCTCCCCCTCCTCGCAAGCGGCCCATCCGTACGGAAGTGGGTTGCCGATACCGGGCTTCGCCCCCTGGCCACCTTCACCGTCACCGCGCTTGGCGGCCTGACGCTGATCTTCGGCGCGGTCAGCGTGGCGACCTTCACCTGACCGCGCCGGTACCCACGCCGGGGTCCAGCCGGAAGAACATCGCGTCGACGCCACGGAACGGCTCGCGCCTCGGGGCTGGCTCGGGCGGCAGGCGACGGGACTACTGGTTCAGCCGGTGGCCGCACCAGCGGTTGGGGTTCTCGGGAGTGGCGTTCGGGTTCGGGACGACGTCGTAACGGTCGCCGGTCGCGTTGATCTTCATGAAGGTGTAGCAGAGATTGACCTGGCCGAAGTCCCTGGTCAGGTCGACGGGTCCCGGCAGCAGGCCGCCGGCATCGTAGGTGCTGGCCCGCAGGGTGTCGATGAACGAGTCGCGGGTCGGGCAGGTACCGGCCTTGTCCAGCCCGTAGAGAAACAGGTCGGTGTCGATGTAGGCGACCAGGGCAAGCTGCTGGTCGGGCGGCAGGAGCTCGGGCGCGTAGTACTGCATCGCGCGCAGGTAGGCCTGGTGGGCCGGGCCGCCGAACTCGAACGGGACGTAACTGGTGGCCACGCTCAGGCCGCTGAGCGCGCTGCCGTACTGGGTGAGCAGGCCCTTGTCGTACCCGTTGGCCGCGAAAACGACCTTCACCGGGGCGCCGGCCGCCTTCACGCCTCGCACGATCTCGGCGAGGGCGGAGCCGTTGGTGGTGGTGATCACCACGTCGACATTCGCCTGGTCCAGCTTCTCGCCCAGCTGGACCGGGTCGGTGATGGTCGGGTTGAAGACGAAGCGGTTGGGCACCGTCGGGATGCCCACCGACGCGAGGCTGCTGGTGATCCTCGTCGCGACGTCGTGATCGACCGGGCTGACATCATTTTCGATCACCGCCGCCCGGGTGCCGCCCTGCGCCTCTATGTACTCGCCGTACGTCGAGACCGACGGTCCGTCGGTGAACTGGTACGCGTACGCGAACATGTTGCGGTATTGCGGGTCGGCCCAGAACTGTTCCGCCGGGACGCCGGCCACCGGGATGTTGTGTTCTCGCAGGTACTCGGCTCCGGTGGCCGCGCTGATCGACGCCTCGAGGATGCCGAACACGTTCTCGTTCTCGACCAGGTCGCGGACGGCTTCCAGGTTCTGGGTGGGCGAACTGCCGTCGTCCCGCCAGGAATAGACAAGTTTGCGGCCATGGATCCCGCCGGCCGCGTTTGCCTGCTCGATCCGCGCGATGAACCCGCTCCGGGCGGCGGCCAGCGCGGAGGCGCCCGCACCGGAGTCCGGGTAGACGAAACCAAGCCGGATCTCACCGGCGCTGTATCCGGGCGTGTCGCAGCCGTCGGCGCCGGGGTCACTGCTCGCCTGATCGGTCGATGCCGAACAGGCCGTGGCGAGCACCGCGACCAGAGCGACGAGTAACCGGGGCAGTCTCGGCGGCTCGAACCCGAGCCGGTTCCGTGGGAGGCCCGCGACGCTCCAGCGGGGGCGCGGCGCGCGGCGCTCCGGTGACCGCCGCGAGCCGGATAAGGACGCGTCGGCAGTCCGGGACTCTGTCTCACCGAGCATTTTCTTGCCTTCCATGTGAAACCGGTAAACCCTCCGGCGCTGAACCGGGCCGCGCGGACGCGGACGCCGACACCGGGGCCCAGATGTGCCGTGGCGGTGTCGGCGAGCCGGAACATGCCCCCCATCAGGTGGTGCGCCTCCGGTCTGCGCGATGCCCGCACCCTAGACATGCCGCGCGTCACATACTAGATCCGGGTTCTCTTTCTCTGGACTCGAGGAGCACTCCGGCCGCCGGAGGCAGCACCCCTTGCCGTGCCCAGTAGCTCGAAGGTGTAGAACATAGTTTCAGCATGGATGGGTTCGGCGCGCGTCCCCGGTCTGGAGGCAGTGGACGGCCGTGGTAGCACGGGTGGCGCGGGTGGCGAAATCGATGAGCCAGGTGGCGGCGCCGGTGACACAGGTGACGTCGGGTCCTCGGCGCGGCGGACCGGGCGGATTCGGATACCGCTGTCCGGCCGACAGCACGGCTCCGTTTCGTCCTCGCCGCCGGACAGCTGTGGGTGGCGATGGTGGCGAGCGGGGCCGAACAGGAGAGTTCAGCGGCGGTCCTGGTGACCGGCGGGCGGCCCGGTCAGGCTTTGGGCTCGCTCGCGGGGCTGGCCGGGGCCATGGGATGGGAGCAGGCACAGCAGACGTCGGCGAAGACGTCGATGAACTGTCGGTTGTCGCCCGTGCGCCAGACGACGGCCAGTTCGCTGGGCGGCAGTCCGCTGACTGGCCGGCACACGATGTCGTCGCGGTGGTAGATGTCGGCGTTGCCGGCGGAGAGCAGGGTGATCCCTAGTCCGGCGGCGACCGCTTCGAACGACTCCTCCGCGGTCTCGGCTTCTCCGGCGATGACGGCCGGGAACGGCCGGGCGGCTGTCCCGAGCCAGAAGTCCCGCTGGGCGCCGGCCGTTCGCGGCAGCGCGATGAAGGGTTCGTCGACGAGGTCGGCGAAGGGCACCATGGGCAGGCCGGCGAGGTCGTGGCCGCGCGCCACCGCTACCCATATCTCCTCGCGGGCCACGACCCGCCAGGAAAGCGCGCCAGTGTCCGGCATGGGCAGCCAGGCGATCGCGACGTCTACCTCGCCCTGGGCCAGGCCAACCGTGGGGTCGGCCCAGGAGACCTGGCGGAAGACCAGCTTCCAGCCGGGAAGCCGCTGGTGCATCCGCGCGGTGACGGCCGGGACGAGCCCGCGACCGATCCGCGTCTGAAAGCCCACCCGTACCATCGCGCCGGCCTGGGCCGACGCCTCCGAGACGGCGAGCAGCGCGGCTTCCCAGTCCTGGGCGAGCCGCCGGGCATGTGGCAGCAGTGCCTCTCCGGCCGGCGTCAGTCGCAGCGTTCGCCCCTTCCGCTCGAACAGGGTGGTCCGCAACGACCGCTCCAGCTGGCGGATCTGCTTGCTCAGCGCGGGCTGGGAGATGAACAGCCGCTGACTTGCCGCCCGGGTGAAGCTCTGCTCCTCCGCGACCGCCACGAAATAACGGAGATCCCGCACGTGCACGTCCATAACCATTGGTTATAGCAACAGGTCTTGGACCGGCACGAAGAAGCTGGGCACGGTGGTCTGGCGGCACCGGATCGCCCCAGCGCTCAGTCCCGAGGAAGGCGCCATGCAGGCACTCGTCTACGACCCGGACCAGCCGGCCGGCCTACGTCTGGCGGAGGTGGCCGAACCCGTTCCCGGTCCTGGCCAGGCGCTGGTCGAGGTTCGGGCATTCTCGTTGAACTTCGGCGAGCTGGCCTACCGGGCAGGGCGGGCCAGCCCTGGCGAGGTTCACGGGTGGGACGCCGCCGGGATCGTCGTCTCGGCGGCCGAGGACGGCTCCGGCCCGGCGGCTGGCACGCCGGTCGTGACCTTCGGCTGGGACGGTGCCTGGGCGCGCCGCCGCGCCGTGTCCACCGCGGAGCTGGCGGTGCTGCCGGTCGGGCTCGATCCGGGCGCCGCGGCGGCGCTGCCCGTCGCCGGGGTGACCGCGCTGCGGGCGGTCCGTCGACTCGGGTCGGTCCTGGGCCGCCGGGTCCTGATCACCGGAGCTTCCGGTGGGGTGGGGCGGTTCGCCGTGCAGCTGGCCGCCCGAGCCGGCGCAGAGGTCGTCGCGTCGGTCGGGAGCCCGGCGCGCGGCGAGGGCCTCGGCCAGCTCGGTGCCGCCGAGATCGTCATCGGCCCGGAACAGGTGACCGGACCGGTCCACGGGGTTCTGGACAACGTCGGCGGACAGCAGCTCGCCGAGGCGTTTGCGTTGCTGGAAGCGGGCGGGGTCCTGCTGTCCATCGGTAAGGCGTCCGGCCAGCCGACCATCATCGACTTCGAGCGGGAACGCCACCGGTCCGGCGAGCGGCGGATCGAGCCGTTCGTCATGGACCCTGGACTGGCCGAAGACCTCGCCTACCTCGTCCGGTTGCTCGACCGAGGCGAGCTGGATCCCCAGATCGGTTGGCGCGGCCCCTGGCAGCGAACACCCGAGGCCGCCGAGGCGCTGCTGTCCCGCCGCGTCACGGGCAAGGCCGTGCTCGACATCCCGCACTGACGAACAGCGTCAGCACCCCGACAAACACCCATATCCATGGGTCGTCGCGCCAGGTTCGCGGTGCCGTCAGACCACCCGCCGATGCGGGCGGCGCGGCGGGTGACCACGCCCTCGGCCCGGCTCAGCGACCTGGCGACCCGGCAAAGTCCTCAAGGAGCGTGCGTGTGGAACTCGGTGTCAGTGGCCTGAACGCGAAGGCGACGGTTGGCCCGGAGGCAACCGTCCGTCTGGCCCGGCTGGCCGAGGAGCTGGGATACCGCTCCTGGTGGGCCGGTGAGCATGTCGTCCTTCCCAGCCCCCGGGTGCCATCGTCGCCGATGGAGGCGACGGACCCGATCCTCGATCCCCTGCTGCATCTCGCCTACGTGGCCGCCGTCACCCGGCGGCTCGAGCTGGGCACCGGGATCGTCATTCTTCCCCAGCGCAACCCGCTGGTTCTCGCCAAGCAGGTGGCGAGCCTGGACGTGCTCAGCGGAGGGCGGGTGCTGCTCGGTGTCGGCGCCGGCTACCTGGAACCGGAGATGACCGCCATCGGGGTGCCGATGGCCGGCCGAGGCCGCCGCACGGACGAGTACCTGGACGCGATGACCTCGCTCTGGCTGGATTCCCAGCCCGCCTACGACGGGCAGTACGTCGCGTTCGCGAACATCGACGCCCACCCACGGCCCGTGCGGCCGGGAGGCCCCCGCATCGTGATCGGTGGCCACAGCCAGGCCGCCTACCGCCGCGCGGTCGCTCGCGGGCACGGCTGGTTCGGCAACGGCACGGCCGCCGACCTCGTCACGCACCTGTCCGGGCTCGCCGCGGCGGCGACCGAGGTCGAGCGGCCGGCCCGGCTCGGCCGCCTGGAAACCATCTACATGCAGCTCGACCCGGTCGAGGTCACCGCCGCCGCGGCGCGCCGATACGCCGAACTCGGCGTCGACCGCCTCCTTGTGTACCCGTTGCCCATCGAATCGGAAGGTGACGTCGCCGCCTTCCTGGAACGGCACGCCTCCCTCCCCCACTGACCGGCGCGGCGCCACACGGCCCTTTGCCGCGAGCGACGCGGGAGGTGTCCGGCTACCGACGTTTTCCCCTTCATGCGTATCCGGGCTTGACCTTGACCCTGCGTCAGGGTTCCAGCATGGCGGCATGACCGCTACCAACCCCGCGATCGAGGTTGCCGGGCTCACCAAGTCCTACGGCGACCACGCCGTATTGGACGGCGTCGACCTGACCGTCCCGGAGGGCACCGTCTACGCGCTCCTCGGGCCCAACGGCGCCGGCAAGACGACCATCGTCAACATTCTCTCCACCCTGCTGGCCCCCGGTGACGGCGAGATCCGCGTCGCCGGCTTCGACGTGCGCCGCGAGCCCGCCGGGGTGCGCGCCGCGATCGGTGTCACCGGGCAGTTCTCCGCGATCGACGAGCTGCTCACCGGCCGCGAGAACCTGCGGCTGATGGCCGACCTGGCGCACCTGGACCGAGCGGCCGCGACCACCGCCGTCACCGTGATGCTGGAACGCTTCGACCTCACCGACGCGGCCGACCGGCGGGCGCAGACCTACTCGGGCGGCATGAAGCGGCGGCTGGATCTGGCGATGACGCTCATCGCCCGGCCTCGGCTGATCTTCCTCGACGAGCCGACGTCCGGTCTCGACCCGCGCAGCCGTCGCGACCTGTGGGCGATCGTGCGCGAGCAGGTCGCCGACGGCGTGACCGTGCTGCTGACGACGCAGTACCTCGAGGAGGCCGACCAGCTGGCCGACCGGATCGGGGTTCTCGACAAGGGCCGCCTGGTCGCCGAGGGCACGGCCGCCGAGCTGAAGCGGCGGGTGCCCGGCGGGCACGTGTCGGTGCAGTTCACCGACGCCGCGGGGCTGGCCGCCGCGGCGGCGGCGCATCCCGAAGCCACCGCCGACGCCGAGGCGCTCACCCTGCAGGTCCCGGCCGACGGCAGCCTCGCCGGGCTGCGCCGCGTGCTCGACGGCCTCGACGACGACGGCGTCGCCGGGCTGACGGTCGAGTCCGCCGATCTCGACGACGTGTTCCTCGCGCTCACCGGCCACGCGGCCGAGGCGCCCACCGCGCAGGAGATCCCCGCATGAGCACCACCTACACCGTCCGCGACTCGGCGACGATGCTGCGGCGCAATCTGCTGCACATACGCCGCTACCCCTCACTGTCGATCATGCTGGTCGCGCAGCCGATCCTGTTCCTGCTGCTGTTCGTGTACGTGTTCGGCGGGACCCTGGGTGCCGGCCTGCCGGGACAGGAGGGCGGCGGAGACCGCGGCGACTACCTCGTGTTCATCACGCCGGGCATCCTGTTCATGACCGTCGCCAGCGTCGCGCTCGGCACCGCGATCTCGACCGCGAGCGACATGACCACCGGGATCATCGCCCGGTTCCGCACGATGAACATCGCCCGGGCGTCGGTGCTCACCGGCCACGTGCTGGGCGCCGTCCTCAAGACCGGAGGCGCCGTGGTGATCGTGGCGGCGTTCGCGTTCCTGCTCGGGTTCCGCTCCGACGCCGGCCCGCTCGGCTGGCTCGGCGCGATCGCGCTGCTGATCCTCGTCGCGTTCTCGCTCACCTGGCTGACCGTCGGCATGGGCCTGGCGGCGGACAGCGTCGAGACGGCCAGCAACACGCCGCTGTTCCTGGTGATCCTCCCGTTCATCAGCAGCAGCTTCGTGCCGACCGACGCGATGCCCACGGGGCTGCGCCAGTTCGCGGAGCACCAGCCGTTCACCCCGATGATCGACACGCTGCGCGCACTCGTCACCGGCGCCTCGACGGACTCCGACCTGTGGCTCGCGATCGGCTGGTGCGTCCTGATCGCGCTGCTCGGCTACCTCTGGTCGCGTCGGCTGTTCCTGCGGGTGCCCGCGAAATAGTGTGCCCGGGAACGGCCGCCGGGTATGCAAAGAAAGATCATCCTTACACACCCTTTGGCCGACTAGGAGACTGGCGCGGTGCTCACGATCAGCCAGCTGGCGTCGTACGCCGGCGTCACCGTGCGCGCGGTGCGGCATTACCACGCCAAGGGCCTCCTGCCGGAGCCGGAGCGCGACCACTCCGGCTACCGGCGCTACGACGCCCGCGCCGTCGTCGAGCTCATCAAGATCCGTACGCTCGCCGACGCCGGCGTGCCGCTCGCCCGCGTCCACGAGCTGTTGGCCGCGAGCGAAGAGGAGTTCACCGCCGCCGTCGCCGACATCGACCGGCGCCTGCGCGCGGAGATCAGGGAGCGGCAACGGCACCGCGAGCGGATCGCGCAGCTGGCGGCCGGAGACAGCCTGGCCCTGCCGCCCGAGGCGGTGGCCTACCTCGACCGGCTGCGCGGGATCGGACTGCCGGAACCGATGATCGAGGGCGAGCGGGATTCCTGGATCCTGGTGGCCGCCCAGCTCCCGGAGCACATGCCGCTCTACATGAAGGTGAAGCAGCAGCAACTCGACGACCCGGCGACGGTCGAGCTCTACCGCGATCTGGCCGCCGCGATCGACTGGGCGGCGGACGACCCGCGCGTGGCGGCCGTCAGCGACCGGCTCGTGGCCCTCATCGAGGCCGACGCCGCGGAATGGGAGAACCACGACGAGGCGATGCCCGACGAGCTCGCGCGGCTCCTCGACTCCGTCTTCCTCGACTCGATGCCGATCGCCCGCCGGCTCCTGGAACTGCTCGAGGAACGCGGCTGGCGCGGCTGGACCAAGCTCGAGCGGATCAGTCCGACACAGCCATAGGTCAGTCCGACACAGCCGTGGGGAAGATGTCACGGCCAGTGGATCGCGCCGCCGTCGATCACCGTAGGCTTTGCCCCGTGGATGGGGAACACGACGGTATGTCCGGGTCGCGCCGGCCCGCGCCCACCCCGGCCTCCGCCCTCCGGGACGGTGCCGGCCGGCTGGGCAGCGCCCTACGCAAGCCGGTGTCGTTGGTGCACCCTCGGCGTCGCACCTCCAGCTTGCAGGGCCCGCCCCTGGGTACGCGCGACTCGGTCGTGGCGTGCGGGGTGTATCGCCGGGGCGAGCGTGACCCGCACCCGCGCGGGTTCGACGCGGCGCTGCGCTCCGCGCGCGCCGGCAGGGACGGTTTCGTCTGGCTCGGCCTGTACGAGCCGTCCGAGGATGACCTGGCCGCGGTCGCGGCCACCTTCGGGCTGCACCCGCTCGCGGTGGAGGACGCCACCCAGCGCCACGAGCGCCCCAAGCTGGAACGCTACGACGACACCCTGTTCGCCGTGCTGAAGACCATCCGCTACGTCGATCATCAGAAGGTCTCCGCCACCTCCGAGATCGTCGAGACCGGGCAGATCATGCTCTTCGTCGGCCGCGACTTCGTGATCACCATCCGCCACGGGGCGCACGGCGAACTGCAGACCCTGCGCGCCCGGCTGGAAGCACGTCCTCACCTGCTCGCCCGCGGGCCCGCCATCGTGCTGCACGCCGTCGCCGACCACATCGTCGACGACTACCTGAAGGTCGCCGATCTCATTCAGCGGGACATCGACGCTCTCGAGAACGCCGTGTTCGACCACCGGACCCGCTTCCCCGACGCCGGGGCCGTCTACCAGCTCAAACGGGAAGTGGTCGAGTTCAAGCACGCCGTGCTGCCGCTGGCCACCCCGTTGCGTACGCTCGCCGACCCGGACGGCGACGTCGGCCCGATCCCGCCCGAGGTACGCAGCTACTTCCGCGACGTCGAGGACCACGTACACCGCGTCACCGAACGCGTCGCCGGATTCGACGACCTGCTCGGCTCGCTCCTGCAGGCCACCCTCGCCCAGGTCTCCGTCGCGCAGAACCAGGACATGCGCAAGATCAGCGCCTGGGTCGCGATCGCCGCCGTCCCCACCGCCACCGCCGGCATCTACGGCATGAACTTCGACCACATGCCCGAACTGCGCCAGGAGTGGGGCTACCCCGCCGTCCTGACGTTCATGGTCACGGCCTGCGTCGTGCTGTACCACGCCTTCAAACGCAACGGCTGGCTATAGGCCCGTCGTCCGAACTCCGCCGCTCACGGCCTGTGACAGGCGCTGAGGCCAGGATCGGGCAGCCGCGCCAGGCAGGGCAGACGGCAGGTGTCTGGCTCGTTGGCCGAGAGGGCCATACGCACTCAGCGCAGCAGGCTGGCGAGAAGCTCGTAGGAGTGCGTCCGGTGGTCGAGCCCCGGGATCGGGCTGATGACGAGGAGCTCCTCGGCACGCGACGACTCGACGAGCTCAGTAAATCGTGGCTCGACGGTGGCGGGGCTGCCCACATACGTCGGAGCGAGCTTCTCGGCGACGAAGGCTTCCTGAGCAGCGGTCAGGCCGATGCTGGCCGCCTCGTCCGCCGTGGGCAGCAGGGTGTGCGGATCCGCCGTCCGCATGATCAGCTGGCCGAGCACGAAGGCGCGGGCGAGCCGGAGGGCCTCCTCGTCGGTGTCGGCGAGCACGGCGCCCACCGCGACGCCGGCCACCGGTGCCGGCCGGTCCGGCGTCGGGTGGAAGGCCTTGCGGTACAGCGCCAGCGTGGGGGCGGCGAGGCCAGGGCGGAACAGCTCCGCGTAGATGTAGGGCAGGCCCGCGCGGCCCGCGAACTCGGCGCTGGACTCGCTGTTGCCGACGATGACGATTTCCGGTGACGCGGCGGCCCGAGGACTCGCGGGCAGCGGCGACGTCCCGTCGAGGTAGGCGGCGAGCTCGGCGAACTGCTCGGCGTACGACTGGCGCCTGCCCTGCCCCAGCCGCCGCGAGGCCTCCTCCGGGCCGCCCTGGCCGCGGCCGATGCCGAGGTCGGTGCGCCCCGGGTGCAGGGCGGCGAGCGTGCCGAACTGCTCGGCGATGGTCAGCGGCGAGTGGTACGGGAGGAGCACGACGCCCGCGCCGACGCGAATCGTCGAGGTCGCGCCGAGAATGTGGCTCGCCAGGACCGCGGGGCTCGAGCTCGCCAGTGCAGGGGTCGCGTGGTGCTCAGCGACCCAGTAGCGGTGGTAGCCGAGCCGCTCGACCTGTCTGGCGAGCTCGACGCTCTCCCGCAGGGCGTCACCCGGCGTCGCTCCCCGCCAGACCGGCGCGGGGTCATGAACGCCCAGCCTCATGCCTTCTCCCTCCATGGTTGATCAATCGAGGACCCTACCCGATAAGTCAAGGGTGCCTACGTTTACCGGAGGTATGATCCGGAGCATGGCCCAGGCCCAGGCGCAGGCGGTCGCGGCGCCGAGCGCGTTCGTCGCGAGCCCGCCCAAGCGCGCCGACGCCCGGCGCAACTACGAGGCGATCCTGGTCGCCGCCCACGCGGCGTTCTCGCGGGACGGGACGCACGCCTCGCTGGAGGACATCGCGCGGACCGCCGGCGTCTCGATCGCCACGCTGTACCGGCACTTCCCCAGCCGCGGGATCCTCGTCGACGCCCTCATCCGGGAAAGCCTCGGTCGGCTGACCGCCCGGGCGGCGGAGCTGTCGGGAGCGGCCAGACCCATCCAGGCGCTGCGCGAATGGGTGGAGGACGCGGTGGCGCACGCCAGCCTCTTTCGAGGTCTGACCACCCTGCTCCACGCCGCGTACTACGCGGAGGGATCGCCCGGTTACGAGTCCTGCCAGGCCATGCACGCCGCCGCGCTCCGCCTGCTGAAGCGCGCGCAGGCCGCCGGGCAGGTCAAGCCATCGGTGACCGCCGAGGAGCTGTGGGCGATCATCCTGTCGTCGGCCTGGATCCGCGAGACGTCACCGATGGAGCACGACCAGAGCCGGATCGTCCTGCGGTTCGCCCTCGACGGGATCACGTCGTCCCCGCAGATGTGAGAGAAGTTCTCGCCAGACCGCTGACTTCGAGGCTAAGCCGTCCCTGAAGCCGTTCCGATGTGAACCATGGCGAGAAGCGTAGGCACCCTACGTTTCTCGCGGTCGCGTCGACGTCTTCAGGAGGAGCCGATGGCTCTGCGCACGAACGGTGTCTTTCCCGGGCTCCGGCGGCCCAGGGTGCTGGCCCTCGGCCTCGTCGTCTGCGCGACGCTGACGCTCAGTGCCTGTTCGGACGCCGACCCGGGGCCGCAGGCCGCAACCGGTCAGGCGGTCCCGGGCGGCTCGGTCACCTGGGCCTTCGAGGTCGAGCCCGACACCATCAACCCGCAGCTGAACGGCCAGACCAGGGTGCGGCCGCTGTTCCTCAACGCCTACGAGTCGCTGCTGACCCGGGACGCGCGGGGCGGGTACGTGCCGCTGCTCGCGACGGACTACTCGGTCTCGGACGACGGCCTCGTGTACACCTTCACGCTGCGCGATGACGTCACGTTCAGCAACGGCGAGGCGCTCGACGCCGCCGCGGTGAAGGCCAACTTCGCCAAGCTGAACGACCCGGACTACGACAGCCAGGCCGCCGGGCAGGGGCCGCTGGCCAAGCTCGCCTCGGTCGACGTGGCCGGCCCCCACCAGGTGACCTTCACGCTGACGGAGCCCTACAGCCCGTTCCTCGCCTATGTGTCGTCGGTGTTCCTCGTCGCGCCGAGCGCGTACGACAGCCCGGACATCACCGCCGGCGGGCCGGGCGTCGCCGGGACCGGGCCGTTCGTGATCGACTCCTTCACCGAGGGGCAGGAGGTCAGGCTGGTCCGCCGCGACGACTACGACTGGGCGCCCAGCATCGCCGCCCACACGGGTCCCGCCTACCTCGACTCGGTGACCTACCGGTTCCTCCCCGAGGCGTCGGTCCGGCTGGGCGCGCTGACCTCCCGGCAGGTCGACGTGATCGACGGCCTCGGCGGCAACGACGTGGAGGTCGTCAAGGGGGACGACCGGCTGGAGTACCAGTCGTCGAGCACGACGGGCTCCCCGTGGTCGCTCTACCTGAACGCCTCGGCCGGGCCGACCCAGGACATCAGGGTCCGTGAGGCGCTCGTGGCCGCCGCCGACGTCGACACGATCCTGAAGTCGGTCTACCGCGGCAACCGGGAGCGGGCCTGGTCGAACGTCAACTCCGCCGAGGTGGCGCTGTACGACCCGGCCCTGGAGGGCACCTACGGCAACGACCCGGCGCTGGCGAACCGGCTGCTGGACGAGGCCGGCTGGGCGGCCCGCGACTCCGACGGCTATCGCGTCAACGCCGCGGGCGCACGCCTGACCATCAGCATCTACACCACACCGGCCTTCACCGCCGACAGCCACGAGGTCGTCCTGCAGGCGCTGCAGGCGCAGCTGCGGCAGAGCGCCGGCTTCCACCTCGACATCCAGTCCGTCGACCAGGGCACCTGGATCGACCACTTCGTGGCCGTCGACTACGGCGCGTCCGACAACTCGATCAGCGGCGAGGGGGCGACCGCCCTCGAGTGGCACTGGCTGGCCAAGGAGGCGGGCGGGGCGGTCAACCTCAGCAACTTCTCCGACGCCAAGACCGAGGAGTGGCTGGCACAGGCGGCGAGCAGCACCGACCCGGCCGAGCAGGCCGAGGCCTACCGGGCGCTGCAGCGGTACGTCATCCTCGAACAGTTCCTCGTGCTGCCGCTGATCGAGGGCCAGAGCCAGATCGCCGCGGGCCGCTGGGTGCACGGCGTCGCCGCCAGGCCGTACTTCGGCGAGCCGTCGAACCTGTACGACGTGTGGCGCGACCGCGCATGATCCGCGGCCTGGCGGCGGAGGCGATCCTGGGCCCGGTCGTCTCCGTGTCGCGCCGGCTCGGGTCGCTCGTCCTCGTGCTGTGGGGCACGGTCACCCTGACGTTCTTCGCCGTCCACGCCGCGCCCGGCGACATCGTGCGCCTGCTCATCGGGCAGGGCCACGACACCCCCGAGGTGCGCGCGGTGATCGCGGCCGAGTGGGGCCTGGACCGGCCGCTCCTGGTCCAGTACGCCGGCTACCTCGGGCGGCTGCTGCACGGCGACCTCGGCACGTCGTACGTGCTGAAGCGGCCGGTCACCGAGGTCATCGGCGCGCAGCTCGCGAGCACGGTCGAACTGGCGGTGACGGCGACCGCCCTCGCGGCCCTGCTGACGATCCTGATCACCACGCTCACCGCGGGAAGACGGCTCCTGACCCGGCTGGCCGGCGCGGGCGAGCTGCTGCTCGCGTCGACGCCCGAGTTCTGGGTGGGCATCCTGCTCCTGTTCGTCTTCAGCTTCACGCTGCCGTGGTTTCCGGTCGCCGGCGCGGGCGACCTGTCCGCGCTGGTGCTGCCCAGCCTGACGCTGGCGCTGGGTGCCGTGGGCGGTCTGGCCCCGGTGCTGCGAGACGGGCTCGAGCGCGCACTGGAACAGCCGTTCGCCCTGACCGTGCGATCCCGCGGGGTGAGCGACCTTGGGCTGCGGGTGCGCCACGGACTGCGGCACGCGAGCATCCCCACCCTGAACCTGGCCGGCTTCGCCGTCGGGAACCTGCTCGGCGGCGCGGTGATCGTGGAGCAGGTCTTCGGCAGACCGGGCATCGGCCAGGTGGCGCTCCGGGCGATCAGCTCGAAGGACATTCCGACGATCCTCGGCGTCGCGCTGCTCGCCGCGTTCGTGTTCGTGGTCGTCAGCACCGTCGTGGACCTGCTGTCGCTGGTCATCGACCCCCGGCTCGTGGGAGCCGCGTCGTGACCGCCGTGGCTCCCGACGATCGGCCGAACGGCGTCGGTCAGCGCCGCGTCGGTCAGCTACGCGTCGGTCAGCTACGCGTCGATCCGGTCCTGATCGCGACCGCCGCCGGGTTGGCGCTCACGCTCCTGATCGTCGTGTGGCCGGGCGCGACCGGCGTCGCCGACCCGCTCGCGGCCGACCCGTCGCGGGCGCTCGAGCCACCGAGCGCCGCCCACCTTCTCGGCACCGACCAGCTCGGGCGCGACGTGCTGGCGCGCGTGATCCACGGCGCGCGCTACTCCGTCCTCATCGCGCTGGCCGCCACGGCCGTCGGCATCGTCGCCGGTGTGCCGCTCGGTCTGCTCGCCGGCCTCGCGTCGTCGTGGCTCGACGAGATCCTGACCCGGTTCCTCGACATCCTCTCGGCCTTCCCGGGGCTGCTCCTCGCCATGGTGCTCATCGCCTTCACCGGCCCAGGCAGCGGCAACCTGGTGCTCGCGCTCGGAGTCTCCTCCGTGCCCCGGTTCGCCCGGGTCGTGCGTGCGCAGACCAAGGTCGTGCGTGGCCAGGGATGGGTCGAGCACGGCGTGACCCTGGGCCTGCCCCGCCGCGTGGTGGTGGCGCGCCACGTGCTTCCCCACGCCATCGCCGCCGTGCCCGTGCTCGCCACCGTCGGCCTGGGCGGCGCGACGCTCGGCGCCGCCGCGCTCAGCTTCATCGGGCTGGGCCTCGCGCCCCCGAGCCCGGAGTGGGGAGCGATGCTCTCCGAGGGCCGCAACTACCTGCGGGTCGCCTGGTGGATCTCCGTGTTCCCCGGGCTGGCGCTGACCAGCCTCGTTCTGGCGATCTTCACGCTGGGCAGGCGCGCGCAGCGCCGGCTGGAAAGCCGAGAGCCGCTGTGAGCGCCCGGCCGGCCGCGCCGGCCAGGCAGCCGCGAGAGCGCCCCGGTCCGCCGCTTGTCGTGGAGGACCTGCGGATCCGGTTCAGCGACGGCCGGACGACGACCGAGATCGTGCGGGGCGTCAGCCTGACGCTGGTTCCCGGGCGTTGCGTGGCGCTCGTCGGCGAGTCGGGCTCCGGCAAGTCCGTGACCGCGCGAGCGATCGTGGGGCTGCTCCCCCGCTCCGGCGCGTACGCCGCGCGTCGGCTGACCCTCGGCGACACCGATCTCACCGCCCTCGGCGAACGTGGGTGGCGCCGAGTCCGCGGCCGACGCGTCGGTTTCGTGCACCAGGACGCTCTGCTCTCCCTGGACCCGCTCCGGACGGCCGGGCAGGAGATCGCCGAGGTTCTGCGCACCCATCGCGCCGCGGTCGCGGCCGCGGGCTCGGCCGTGGGCGCGGGCTCGACGAGGCAGCGGACGCTCCAACTCCTGCGCGACGTCGGCATCGGGGACGCCGAACGCCGGATAGGCCAGCGGGCGCACCAGCTGTCCGGGGGCCAGCGCCAGCGGGTCCTGATCGCCTCCGCGATCGCGGCCGCTCCTGACCTGCTCATCGCGGACGAGCCGACCACGGCGCTCGACGTCACGGTCCAGGCCCAGGTGCTCGAGCTGCTTGGGGCGCGGAAGCGACGCGGCGACGCTCTCCTGCTGATCAGCCACGATCTCGCCGTGGTCGGCCAGCTCGCCGACGAGATCCTGGTGATGCGCGCCGGGGAGGTCGTCGAACGAGGAGCCGCCGCGGAGGTGCTCACGCGGCCGGCGCACGAGTACACCCGCCAGCTGCTCCAGGCGGTGCCGACCGCCGCGACGCGGGGGCACTCGCTCGTCACCGGCGCCCCGTTGCCGGCCAGGCCTCCGGGCGACGAGGTGGTCCTGGAGGCGCACGGTCTCACCAAGCGCTTCCGCCTCCCGCGCGCTCGGCGAGCCGGCGGCGCCTCCCGGGAGCTCGTCGCGCTCGACCGGGTCGATCTGACCCTTCGTCGCGGGGAGACCCTGGGCGTCGTCGGCGAGTCAGGATCGGGGAAGACCACCCTGGCGCGCGTCGTGCTGGGCCTGGTCCAGCCCGACGACGGCGAGGTCCGCCTGCTCGGCCGGCCCTGGAGCGCGCTCGGAGAGCGCTCGCGGCGGCCGTCGCGCCAGCACCTGCGGTTCGTGTCGCAGGATCCGCTGGGCTCGTTCGACCCGCGCTACCCGGTGCGGAAGGTGATCGGCGAAGGCCTGGACAGCGTCGGCATTCACGGAACTGCCCGCGAACGGCGCCTTCGGGAGCTGCTCGACCAGGTCCACCTTCCCGCGTCCTACCTCGATCGGCATCCGCGCACCCTCTCGGGCGGCCAACGCCAGCGAGTCGCCATCGCGCGGGCGCTCGCGCCGACCCCGGCCGTGGTCGTCGCGGACGAGGCCGTGTCCGCGCTCGACGTCTCCGTGCAGGCGCAGATCCTCGACCTGTTCGCCGAGATACAGCGGGAGCACGGCACCAGCCTGTTGTTCATCTCCCACGACCTCGGCGTCGTGCGGCACCTCGCGCACCGCGTGCTCGTCCTGAAGGACGGCGCCGTGGTGGAGACCGGTCCCACCGGCCCGGTGCTGACGCGACCGCGGCACGCGTACACCCAACAGCTGGTCGCCGCCGTACCGCGGTTACCCGGCTCCGCCGAGCTGAGGGGGCGGGCGCGGCCATGGGACGAGGACGTGCCGGAGTCCGCTGACATGACCACGCGGTGAGCGCACCTCGACGCCCCTTCGAGGTGCGCGGCGCCGGCCGCACCGGCATGGAAGACCATCGTTCCCTGAGGTGTCCTTTGGCGGCGCCCCTCCCGCCGGAACCGGCGCGCGCGGCCGGCGGCAAACTCCCTCGCGCAGCATCGGGGAATCGGCGAAAATGCACCCTCATGGGAGTGACTGCCGGACAGCCGCCCTGGACAGTGACCCTCATCTGCGGCGCCTCCGGGGTAGGCAAGTCGACCGTGGCCGTCGCGTTGGCCATCCGGTACGCCACACCGCTGGCGGAGGCGGACGACATTGTCACCGCGCTCACGGCCATGACGACGAGCCAACAGCAGCCGGCACTGCACTACTGGAACACCCACCCGGAAACGCTGTCATGGCAGCCAGAAAAGACCAGCGACCTGCATTTCGCGGTCGCCGAAACGATGCGCCCGGCTTTCGAGGCGGTGATCGCCGATCACGTCGAGGCGGGCGCGCCGGTGGTATTCGAGGGCGACTACCTACTCCCGGAACTCGCCGTGCCGTTCGGCGACGCGGTACGCGCTGTCGTCCTGGAAGACAGAGATGAGCAGCGCATCGCCGCCAACTACCGGACACGGGAGCCAGACAGCGGCGACCAGCACGAGCGCGCCCGGGTCAGCGTCCTGGTCGGCACCCAACTCGTACGACGTGCGTCCCGCCTCGGTATACCCGTGGTAGCCGCCCACCCGTGGACCGACACGCTCGACCGGGTGGACGGCGCGCTGCGCCACCCTCGCCTGAACACGTCGGGACGCGTTGGGACACGGCTGAGCCCGTACGGCTCAGACGGCCATCATTCTCGATAAGCGGTCCCCGAATCCAAGAATGCCGAGTACTCGCGGCGCCGAAACCTGCGTAGCCAGAACGCCCAGCACCCACTCAAAGCCAGGGCTACCGACAACCGCCGGTTACCCAGAGTCATCCATCGCTAGGCGGAATGGCCATCGGGCCGAGGAGCGGTCGCCGCGACCAGCCCCCTCCCCCCTCGGCGATCGCGCCGTCACTTTCGCCGATGGCTGGGCTGTCCGCCATGCGCGCCACTATCCTCATGGTCGGTCCTCGGCGTGGCCTATCCCCTTCCGCGTCAATGGAAAACAGGAACCTCGCCGAGCTGTTGTGTGTGGCGGTTCACGTCGGAGTCGTCGAGACCAACACCTCCGCGGCGTCGTGTGATCGTCCATCGCGTGTGCTGGTTGTCGTGCCGTGTTCAGGCCTCGCGGTGCGGCGTTGTCATTCGAGTTCGTCGTCGCGGAGGGAGGCGGCGACGACCGTGTCGGCGTGGCGGAATGCCCAGCGGCCGAGCGCGTAGATCGGTTCGAGCAGGTCGACGCCCGGCTCGGTCAGTTCGTACTCGACTCGCGGCGGGGCCTCGGCGTACCGGTGGCGGCGGATCAGCCCGACCCGTTCGAGCCGGCGCAGCGTGTCGGTAAGCACCTTGTGGCTGATCTCGCCGATCTCGGCCCGCAACAGGCTCGGACGCTTCGGGCCGTCGCGCAGGGCGTAGACGACGACCGCGGTCCAGCGGCTGGTGAACAGGTCTACGGCCACCCGCGCCGGGCAGTCCGCGGCGAAGTCCCCGTACGGCGGGAACTCGGCGGGCGGGAGGTGAACGTGTTCGACGGCGGCCGACTCGGAGCGCACGTCGTCCAGTCTCGCCGACCGATAGGCACCCATAGGTGCGTATCGGCTTCTCTAGCGTCGTCCTGGCGACCGTGATCCCACGTTTCGTCGGAACAGCAGAGATGACGGCCCCGAGGGAGATGCTGTGCGAATTGCCACGATCGGCGCCGGCGCGATGGCTGAGGCGCTCGGTGCCGGCTGGGCCGAGGCCGGGCACGAGGTTCTTGTCACGGCCCGCTCACCACAGCGCGCCGCCGCGCTCGCCGCGCGCCTGGGCGGACGGGCGGCGGCCGCGAGCCTGCGTGACGCGGCGGCCTTCGGTGAGGTGATCCTGCTCGCGGTACCCGGCGAAGCGGCGACAGATGCGCTGACTGCCGCCGGAGCGGCCGACGGCGCGTTCGACCACCGCCTTCTGATCGACTGTACGAACGCTTTCGCCGCCGAGGCGTTCACCGCGGCGCCGAACTCGTTCACCCTCGCCATCGACACCGTCGCCGCCCGGGTCGCGAAGGTCGCGGTCGGCGCGCGCGTGGTCAAGGCCTTCAGCATGCTTGCCGCCGAGATCTGGCGCGGCGGTGAGCGCTCCTACGACGCGAGACCGCTGACGGTGCCGTTGTGCGGCGACGATCCGGACGCGCTCGCGACGGTCGCGACGTTGGTAAGAGACCTGGGAGGTCATCCGGTCGACGCGGGTGGCCTCGACCGGGCCCAGTACGTCGAGGCGATGACAGCTTTCGTCATGGGATTGTGGTTCGCCGGCCACGACGCCCGCGCCACGCTACCGCCGCTCGAGTCAGCCTTCGCGCACCCCGACTGAGGGAGCTCCGTCACCCGCGAACAGCCTGGGCCGAGCGGGCGGCGGACCAACTGCCCTCCTGGCCCATACCAGACCCGCCGCCGGCCGGAACCGCAGAGCACACGCTCATATCTCGCCTCAGCCGCGCGGACATGCCAGTGCTCCTGCCCACTGGTTCGCCCGGCTTCGCCGTAATTTGCTGGACTCTGATGATTTTTTTACCCGAAGGGCGCTCACTGGGGGCAACCTCGTGGGCGTGAGCACCTCTGCGGGGCGCGGTACGCGCACATGGACGACGAGCGCCGCCCGACGCCCGGCGGGAACGCTGATCGGAATGCTGGTCGTCGCGCTGCTGCTCACGGCCGGTTGCGGGGCTGCCGGTACCAGCCACGAGCCGGGCACGGCCGGTCCTTCGTCAGGGGGCGGGTCGCCGGTGGCCGGCACGCCCGGCACGCCCGGCAGGGCGGCGAGTGTCGACCCGTCGGTCGGGGTGTCCATCCAGCCGGTACGTCCGGCCGTCCCACCCGACCAGGGAGACTTCGAAGGCTTCGCCACCTACTCCTATATCCCTGCCCACCCCGCCGGGATCATTTATCTGTTCCACGGCTCGGGCGGCAGCGCCGACTTCGCGGTCAAGATCGAGACCGTCGACGTCCTCAACGAGATGATCGGCAGAGGGTTCGGCTACGTGGCCACGGAGAGCACCGAACGCTCCGGCGGGCGACGCTGGGACGTCGACGACCCCTCCCTGGCGTCCAATCCCGATCTGGCCCGCCTGGACCGGCTGCGCCGGCACGTCATCGAGACGACGGCCATCGACCCTGGCACGCCCACGTACGGCCTCGGCATGTCGAACGGGAGCGCGTTCGCCGCGCTGTGGGCCGCGGCCGAAAGCGCGGCCGGTGTCCCGATCAGCGGGGTCGCGCTGTACATGGCCGGACCTACGAAGGCGGTCGACCGGCTCGGTGGGCTTCGGGTGCCCACGTTCATGGTGGTCGGGGTCAACGACACCGTCACCCGTCCCGCCAAGCAGAAGGCCGACCTGGCCGCGATCGCCCGCGCCGGGTTCCCCACCGAGCTGCGCGAGGTCAGCCAACGGCCCGTCACCTCCGCGCGCTACCTGCGTGTCCCGGGCGTCACCGAGGCCACGGCGAAGGCCGTCGTCACCGCCTACCAGCAGGCCGGGCTCATCGATTCCGCTGGCGCGCTGCTCGTCTCACCTTCCGCGGGCCGCGCGGACGCCACCGACGACCCGTTCCGCCGGATCCGTCTGCCCGCCGGCCTCACTCCCGACCAGCGGACCGCGATCCACGCCGAAACGCTCGCCACGATCGGCGCACACCAGTTCAACGCCGAGTTCAAGGCGCAGAACGCGGACTTCTTCGCGACCCACCGGATCTCCTGACAGCGTTAGCCCGGTGTGGGTGACAACCGACCCGGACTGTTCGCCACCCGGCCTGCCATCACCATTCGTCCCGCTTGCCGCGCTTTGCGACGGACCTGGCGCCGCGGCCGCCATTACTTCCCCGAGGGCCGGGATGGCGGCCATGTGGGGCGACGGAAGGTCGCTGGTGGCTGGCCGGTCCTGGGATCGGCCCATGGGCTGTGGCGCCAGACGGGGCGGTTTTCGGCACCATGACGTCTGGGATCATGGTCGAATGCCCCACAGGTCATGACCAGCCGCCCGTCGGGGGCCGCGCCCGCTCACCGGTGACGGAATTTTCCCTGTGGAGGGTGTCAACAAGCCGCGCCGCGGGGTGGGCTCGCCGTGCCGGGCGCCACAGATCCTGCGCGTGCCGGGGCCGTTGGCTACGGTGAAGGTGTAGTGGTGAGCCGGGAAGCCTGGTCGGCAGCGTATTCGCTGACCTTTAGACCAGGAGCGCCGCCGTGAGCCGTACCCCGCCTGCCCTGTTCGGCCGGTTGTCATGGCCGGAGACGCGTCGGATCGCGGCCATCCTGCGCAAGGAAACCATTGGCGGCGCCCTGCTGCTCGTCGCGACCGCCGTGGCGCTGTGCTGGGCGAACTCGCCGTGGTCGCGGTCATACCAGTCGATGCTGGACTACCAGGTCGGACCGGCCTGGCTGCATCTGGATCTCACGCTCGCGGAATGGGCCGCCGACGGCCTGTTGGCGGTCTTCTTCTTCGTCGCCGGATTGGAACTCAAACGCGAGTTCGTCGCCGGTGACCTGCGCGACCCGCGCCGCGCCGCGGTCCCCGTCGTCGCCGCGGCCGGCGGCGTCGCCGTCCCGGCCGTCCTCTACACCCTCATCAACCTCGGTGGCGACGCCGCGCGGGGCTGGGCGATCCCGACCGCCACCGACATCGCCTTCGCGCTGGCCGTGCTCGCGGTCATCGGCCGGCACCTGCCCACCGCGCTACGAACGTTCCTGCTCACCCTCGCGGTGGTCGACGACCTGATCGCCATCGCCATCATCGCCGTCGGCTATACACACCACCTCGCGGTTCTGCCAGCACTGGGCGCGCTGGTCCCACTCGCGCTGTTCGCCGTGCTGGTGCACCACCGGGTCCGGTCCTGGTGGCTGCTGCTGCCCCTGGCGGCCGCCACCTGGGGCCTGATCCACGCCTCCGGCATCCACGCCACCGTCGCCGGAGTGCTGCTGGGGCTGGTCGTGCCCGTCCGACGCGGCGAGCGGGCGGGCGGTCCGGAGGCGGGCCCCGGGCTGGCCGAGCACTTCGAGCACCGCTGGCGGCCCGTCTCCGCCGGGCTGGCCGTCCCGATCTTCGCGTTCTTCTCCGCCGGAGTCACCCTCGGCGGCCTCGACGGCCTGGCTGACGCTTTCGGTGACCGGGCCGCCGTCGGCGTCATCGTCGGGCTTGTCATCGGCAAGCCACTCGGGATCATGGCGGCCAGCTACCTGGTGGCCCGCTTCACCCGTGCCACGCTCGCCGACGGCCTGGCCTGGATCGACGTCCTCGGGCTGGCGGTCCTCGCCGGCATCGGGTTCACCGTGTCCCTGCTCATCGGCGAGCTAGCCTTCGGCTCCGGCAGCGAACGCTACGACCACGTCCAGATCGCCATCCTCGCCAGCTCGCTGCTCGCCACGCTGCTGGCCATGGTGCCGCTGCGCCTGCGCAACCGCGCCTACCGCCGAATCCACCAACGGGAGACCGCCGAGCGCGGCCACGGCACCGCCCAGGATTTCAACCAGGTCCAGGCAACCTCGGCGACCGGCTGAGAAACACCGAGGGTGCGGGACGTCAGCTGGCCTTCGGGGCCCACGCCGGATCGCGGCCGGAGAGGCCGAGCACACGGTCGAGCATCGGCGCTCCGGCCGGCACCGGGATCTCGGGACCGTAGACACCCATCTCACGGCCCAGCTCCGCGCTGCGGGCGATCTCGCCGTACAGATACTCGAGCACGTCGCCGTCCCAGGACGGGCGCCGACCGACCGCGCGGGCCAGGTCCCAACCATGCACGACGAGCTCACCGACGACCATCCCGGCGACGAGCTCCGCCGGCAGCTCCATCGCGCCTCCCATCCGGGTGACGCCCTCCCACGCGTCAGGCTCGCTCCACGCCCCGACGAGGCGCTCGACCTGACCCTTGAGGTCGGACGCCCAGTCCTCGGCGGTCAGGTCGACGGCGGTCTCCGACTCGGCCGGGGGCGGCACGACCTCCTTGCGGCCCGCGCCCGCCAGCGACGGGCCCCAGAACAGCAGGTGGTTCACCAGGCCGCGAAGGTCGAACCCGGCGCACGGCGTGGCCGCGCCGAGCCGGTGCGGCCCGATGCTGTCGATGATCTCTGGCAGCGGCGCCGCCGCCGCGTGGAGCAGGATCTTGGCGTCAGACATGGTTGGTAGGAAAGCACCACCCGGACCGGCCGGTATTGGAGAAAGACGACGTACCCTGCGGGCGTGGCCAGGGACATCCGCGAGCTCGCGGGTGCGTGGACGCGCTTTCAGCGCCACGCCAGCCACCCACCGTCTGGCGGGCTGACCCGCCACGTCGACCATCTCTGGGCCGCCTCGTGGCACTACCCGCGGCCCTACCACCAGCTCATCGTGCCGCTGCCGCAGGTCCATCTGGTCATCCAGGACGGCAGGGCGACGGTGAACGGTGTGCGCACCGGCCATCACGTCAAGGTGCTGGCCGGAGTGGGCGGCGTGCTCGGTGTGGCGTTCCGGCCTGGCGGCTTCCGCGGCTTCCTCAGGGCACCTGTCTCGACCATCACCGACCGATCGGTGGACGCGGAGGCGGTCTTCGGCGCGGACGTCCGGGAACTGCTCGCGGACTGGCCGGCCATGGTGAGTCCACATCCCGGCGAGGCGCCGGCTCCGTACGGCGCGGAAACGGCGGCGCGGGTCGACCGTTTCCTGCTCCGCCGCCGGCCCGCTCCAGACCAGCGGGCGGAGCAGGCCGCCGAGATGGTCGCGGCGATCGCCACCCGTCCGGAGATCACCCGGGTGGACACTCTGGTGCGGGAAACCGGCGGAACGGTCCGGCAGGCCCAGCGACTATTCGCCGAGCACGTCGGGGTCGGGCCGAAGTGGGTGATCCGCCGTTATCGGCTCCGCGAGGTGACCGAACGGATGGCCGCCGGCGGGCCGATCGACTGGGCCGCCCTCGCCGCCGACCTCGGCTACACCGACCAGTCCCACCTCGTCCGCGACTTCCGGGACGTCTTCGGGGAGCCGCCCACCCACTACGCCGCCCGCTTCCCGGGTTTTCCTCCGCCTACCGCGGCAGATCCCGTAGGCCGGCGCCGGTGAGCAGGTAGCCGGGCGCGACCGTGGCGGGGTCGGCCCGCGCCAGGTCGACCAGGGCGGACCCGGCGATCTCGGGGGTCAGGGGCTCGCCCAGCTGGCGGAGGTAGTCATCCTCCGACTGGCCGCCGCGCGCCGCGTAGGCCCGGACGGCGGGCCGGCCAAGACCGGTCAGCGGCGTGAGCCGGGGAAGCACCGCGGTGAACGTGATTCCCAGGCCGGCGCGGTCCGCCTCGTCGCGCGCGTAGCCGGTGATCAGGTGCTGGGTGGCTTTGGCGCCGGCATACCCACCGCTGAGCGGTGACCCGGCCAGCGCGGCGCCACTGCTGACGACGACCACGGTGGCGCCAGGCCGCAGCGGCCGGAGCAGGGCCTCCCGGAGCCAGTGGAACGCGATCCGCACGTCGGTGTGCCAGTTGACCGAGAACGTCTCCCAGGTCTGATGTTGCAGCGGACGCATCAACGGGCCGGCGCCAGCGACCAGAACGACGATCGACGGCTCATGACGGTCGAGGAGGCTCCCCGCCGTCGCGGCGTCGGTGGCGTCGGCGACCGCGGTCTGGATGCGCGCGCCGGCGGCGGCGAGCTCCGCGAGCGCCGTACCGGTGCGGGCGACGGCGACGACCGGGGCGCCCGCCTGGGCGAAGGCCCGGGCGATCCCCCGGCCCAGGCCCCGGCTCGCGCCGACGACGAGCGTGGTCCGGTCCGAAAGATCCCTCATCGGATCGTCCCCTCCCCCGCTCGGCCCGTCGGGCTGGGCGGGCCGCTCATCGCCGACGCCGGCCAGGCTTCGCGGGCCGTCGTCGATCGTGAAGTCATCCATGCTTTCCTCCGGTCGCTGCCGCTGGAATCGAGGTGAGGTCGTGGCGGCCCGGGACCGCCGCGGCGGCGATGATCCCGACCGCGGAGAACGCCGCCCCGAGCCACAGGGCCGTGGTGAAGTGCTCGGCGAAGGTCCGTGTCGATGGCACTGACATGTCTCGTCGTTCTCCTTCGGTCCCGCCTCGTGGGCGTCCGCGCGTCGTCGGCCATCGAGGCCGCACGACGGCCGCGGTTGGTAGAGACGCGTTCGAAGGAACAGAACCGGCGCCCGCCGGAAACTGGGCGGCCAGACGGCGACCAGTTCCGCTCGCGGCCGGTGTCAGTAGGGGAGGAGACGATCAGACGGAGGTGCCAGATGTCGGTGGAACTGCTCCAGCGGGCCCGCGCCGGCGACCGCGACGCGTTCGCCGGCCTCGTCGCGCCCTACCGCGGTGAACTGGCGGTGCACTGCTACCGGATGCTCGGTTCGTTCCAGGACGCGCAGGACGCGGTCCAGGAGACGCTGCTGTCCGCCTGGCTCGGCCTGGCCGGCTTCGAAGGGCGTTCGTCGGTACGGACCTGGCTGCACCGGATCGCCACCAACCGGTGCCTCAACCTGCTGCGCTCGTCCGCGCGGCGGCCGGCGACGGCGCCGCCCCTGCCCGCGCCGCCGCCGGAGCCGACCCATCTGGGTGAGGTCCCGTGGCTACAGCCCTATCCAGACGCCCTGTTGGAGGGGCTGCCCGACGAGGCGCCAGGGCCCGAGGTCCGCTACGAGTCCCGGGAGGCGATCTCGCTCGCGTTCGTCACGGCCGTCCAACTGCTGCCGCCGAACCAGCGAGCCGTCCTGATCCTGCGCGACGTGTTCGGATACCGCGCGAGCGAGACCGCCGACCTGCTCGGGCTCACCGAGGACGCGGTCACCAGCGCGCTGCGCCGCGCCCGCGCGACGATGGACGCGGCCCGCTCTCCCGGCCCGCCGCCGCCAGCGGCCGGCGGTCCCGAGGAACGCGCGCTCCTCGACCGCTTCGTCGCCGCCTTCACCGACCTGGACGTGGACGCGCTCGTGGCGCTCATGACCGACGACGCCTGGGTGCGGATGCCACCGCTGCCGTTCGAGTACCGCGGCCGCGAGGCCGTCCGCCAGTTCTTCACCGCGATCCGCTCCCACCTGCGACGGATCGACCACCTGGTGCCCGTGCGCGCGAACGGCCAGCCCGCGTGGGGTGAGTACCTTCGCGATCCCGTCACCGGCGGCCTGCACCTCGCCGGGATCATCGTCATCGATGTCGCCGGCGACCTCATCTGTGAGATCACCCGCTTCGAGACAACGATCGCCCATCACTTCGGCCTGCCCCGAACTCTCGACTAGCGAGGTGTCCAACGGGAAACCTCGTGACCGGTGAGCGGGGCGGCCCCGACGGGCGGCGTGACTTCTGACCGCGCGGTGGTCAGGCTGACCGCGTCTCCTGGTCGACGCCGCCCTGCGCGCTGGGCCTACGACCGGTGAAGTCGAGAAGGCCGACCCAGGTCGGCCGCAGCGCGACACGGGCCTGGACCGTGCCCGGCGCGTCGAGCTGGCTGACCATGCCGGCGGCGGCCTCGGCTCCGAGGTAGCGGTGGGCGGCCGCGACGTACTCCGGCGCCAGGCCGGACGCCTCGGTGATCTCGACCGGCCCACGCAGGCTGAGCGACTCGGGCGGGAAGCCGTCGGTGTCGATGGTCACGGCGACATCGGGCCGCCGCCGCAGCGCCGCCAGCCGGTTGGCGGGATGCCGGATGCCGATCTGGGGTCCGGCGACGTAGGTCACCGTCACCAACTCGTGACCGGTCCAGTGGAACCACGTCGGCACCACCCGCGGCGTCCCGTCCAGGGCGACATAGGCGAATCGCGCCGGGATCGTCGAGGCCAGCAGACGCCGGGCGGCCGCGGTGTCGAGCAGGGCCGGGTCGCCCTGCCGGAGCGGACCGGCCGGTCCGGGGGCGGTGTCGGTGGTGGCCGGGCTCATCAGCGCATCCCTTCGATCAGTTCCCTGAGGGAACTGACTTTAACAGGTTCAGTTCCCTCAGGGAACCCTCCCGGTTACCCTGGCACTGTGCAACGCACCCAGTTCGGCGACCTGGTCTGCTCGATCGCGCGGACACTCGACCTGATCGGCGAGCCCTGGTCGCCGCTGATCCTGCGCGACGTGATGGTCGGGATCCGCCGCTTCGACCAGATCCAGGCCGACCTCGGCATCTCCCGCAAGGTCCTCACCGAGCGGCTGAAATGGCTCGTCGAACGGGGTGTGCTCGCCCGCCGCGAATACTCGGCCCGGCCCCCGCGACACGAGTACGTCCTCACCGACCAGGGCGTCGACCTGTGCGACGTCCTCATCGCCATGGCCCGGTTCGGCGACCGCTGGCTGGCCGGACCGGCCGGCCCACCCGTGCTCTACCGACACCGGCCCTGCGGCCACGTCGCCCCCGCCGACCTGTACTGCGCGCACTGCGACCAGCCCATACGCGCCGACGCCATCGACGTCCTGCCCGGGCCAGGGATGACCGCCGAGGCCGAGACGCGGACCTGACGCGGATCGACTCCGCCGCGGACGCCACCGAACTCGGACCGCCCGACGGCTGGCGGGAACCACCGGCCCGCGCCGACGGCACGCGCTCCGGGCAGAGCTGTAGGTCAGCCCGCGAGCATCCCTTCGAGGCGGAGCGGGTCGGTCAGGTAGACCGAACCCGCGCCGGCCGAGGCGTCGTCGGGCCAGATCACTGTCTGTCCGGTGGCGATGCCCGCGACGATCCGTTCCGCGACCACCCGCGGCGGCGCCTTGACGGCATCGACCCCGGCGAGCATGTCCGTGTCGATGCCCCCCGGGTAGGCCCCCACGACCTCGATGCCCGTACCGCGTAGTTCCGCCCGCAGGGACTGGGTGATCGAATGCGCGGCCGCCTTCGACGCGCAGTACCCCGCCATCCCGACCACCGGCGCCAGCGCGATCAGCGTCAGTACGTTGACGATCGCGCCCGGCGCGTTCTCCGTCAGGATGGGGACGAAAGCCTGACTCACCCGCAGCAGGCCGATCTGGTTGGTCAGCATGTCACGTTGAAACAGGTCCAGGTCGCCGTCGAGGGCCCCGCCAAATCCAAGAACTCCGGCGTTGTTGACCAGCAGGGTGACGTCGGTCGCGACCTTGGCCGCGGCATCCACGCTCGACTGGTCGGTGACATCCAGGGTCAGGATGCTCACCCGCGGGTCGGCGCTCACCGCCGGCGTGATGGCGCGCGGATCCCGCGCGGTGGCGTAGACCTTGCTCGCCCCCGCGTCGAGGAGCTGGCTGACCAGGCGAGCGCCGAGGCCCCGGTTCGCGCCAGTCACCAGGGCGATGCTGTCGTTGACGTTCATGCGTCACCTTCCGGTCGCGATCTCGAATAGATCAACCGTATGGCGCGCAACGGCGTTGATCGATGCCGAGAAGTCTCAGATTGTTGTCTGGTCGTCTCACGAATCGGCGGGTCGGACGACCATCGGTAGGCTGCGGCAATGGATCTGCTCGCCGACGTGCTGCGGGTCGCCGGCGTGCGCGGAACCGTCGCCGCGACGGTCCACGCCGGCGATCCGTGGGGCCTGCGGCTGTTCCGGATCTCGGCGGCGGCCTTCCATGCCGTCACCGCCGGCACGGCCTGGTTACGCCTTCCTGGGCAGCCACCCCTGCGGCTCATGCCCGGCGACGTCGTCCTCCTGCCCACCGGGTCCGAACACGGCCTGGCCGGCGACGCGGACGGTCCGCTGGAACCGTTCGATCACGCCGCGTCGAAAGCCTCGCTCGCCACCGACGGTCGCCTGGACGTCGGAACCCAACCGGCGCGGACCAGGATCCTGTGCGCCTCCTACCGGCACGATCCCGCCGTCACCACCCCGCTGTTCACCCTGCTGCCCGAGGTGGTGCACGTACCCGCCGGGACACCCGGCGCCGGGCCGCTGGCCGACACCCTCCGCCTGCTGTCAGGCGAGCTCGCCGAGCCAGGGCCAGCCACCACGACGCTGCTCGACCGGCTCGTGGATGTCCTGCTCATCCAGGTGCTGCGGGCCTGGCTGCGCGCCGAGCCCACCACGCCATCGATCTCCTGGCTACGCGCGCTGAACGATCCCACGATCGGCGCGGCGCTCACCGCCCTGCACGCCGATCCCGGCCGCGCCTGGACCCTGGCCTCGCTCGCCAGGCACGTCGCCGTCTCCCGGGCAACCCTCGCGCGCCGCTTTCCCGCCCTCGTCGGCGAGACCCCGGCCGCCTACCTCACCCGATGGCGCATGGACCTCGCCGCTCGCCGGCTGCGCGACACCGACGACCCGATCGAGGTCATCGCCCACGCCGTCGGCTACACCTCCGAGTACGCCTTCTCCCGCGCCTTCTCCCGAGACCGCGCCATCCCTCCCGGGCGCTACCGCGCCCAGAGCCGGACCCGACACGCCGCCCCGGCCCAGCCACCGGCCGCACCGTTCACCTGAACCGACCCGGACATCAGCCGGGGACGGGTTCAAGACCGTTGCTTCCGGCCCGCTGCTGAGGCGGCTCGGCTTCCGGCTGTCACTCGCGGAGCGGGTCGCGGGCGAAGGCGGCCATGCCCTCGTCGAAAGGGACCGCCGCCTGGTAGCCGAGAAGATCGCGGGCACGGTCGGAGGAGGCGACGATGTGCCGGACGTCGCCGGTCCGGTACTGGCCGGTGACGACGGGCATGGGTCCGCCGAAGGCACGGGCCAGCGCGTGGGCCATGTCGCCGACGGTGTGGGGCTGCCCGGAGCCGACGTTGACCGGGACGAGCCCGCCGGGCGCCGAGTGGTGCCGTAGCGCCGCCAGGTTGGCGCGGGCGACGTCGTGGACGTGGACGAAGTCGCGGAGCTGACCACCGTCCTCGAAGACCCGGGGTGGCTCGCCCCGTTCCAGGGCGCTGCGGAAGATGGACGCGACCCCGGCGTAGGGCGTGTCCCGTGGCATCCGCGGGCCGTAGACGTTGTGGTAGCGCAGCGCCAGGACGGTGCCGCCGGTGGCCGTGGCCCAGGCAGAGGCGAGGTGCTCCTGAGCGACCTTGGTGGCCGCGTAGACGTTCCTCGGGTCCAGCGGCGCGTCCTCGGTGACGGGCGTCGATCGCAACGGCGCGCCACAGCGCGGGCAGGGTGGTTCGAACCTGCCGCCGTCCAGGTCGGCTGGCCGCCGGGAGCCGGGGCGCACCTGGCCGTCGGCCGCGCAGCGGAAGCCACCTTCGCCGTAGACGACCATCGAGCTGGCCAGCACGAGCCGCCCCACCCCGCGGCGGGCCATCGCGGCGAGCAGCACCGCGGTACCGAGGCCGTTGTGGGTGGTGTAGCCAGGCAGGTCGTCGAGATCGACACCGAGGCCGACCATCGCCGCCTGATGGCAGACGGCGTCCACACCGTCGAGCGCCGCGTCCACCGCGGCCCGGTCCGTCACGTCCCCGGCGAGGAACTCGGCCGCCGCGTTGACCGCGGGTTTCGCGTGGTGCGCGGCTGGAAGAAGCGCGTCGAGCACCCGGACGGTGTGACCGGTGTCGACCAGCGCGTCGACGAGGTGAGAACCGATGAAGCCGGCGCCGCCGGTGACGAGGACCCGCATGTCCGCGACGCTAACGGCGCCGGGGCCCGCCGGATCTTACGAGCCGCGGAAGCCTGCCGCCCCCGAGGGGTTCAGGCGGCCGGGAGGGCGACGACGAAACGGCAGCCGTCCCGCTGGTTGTGGACGGTGACGTCGCCGCCGTGGGCCTCCACGATGCCGCGGACGATCGCCAGCCCGATGCCGGACCGTATCCGCGGCTGGTGAGGATGATCGCCACCGTCGCCTGGGGTACGCGCGGTCTCCCCGCGAAATCCCAGGTCGAACAACCGGGGCAGGTCCCCGGCGGGAATGCCGCCGCATCGGTCGGCGACCGCGACGATCGCCCGGCCGTCGTCGGGCCCTGCCGGCCGGTCGCCGCGCGGCGCGCCGCGTTCCCGCTCGACCCTGACCTCGACGGTGCCGTCGTCGGGGGTGTGGCGGATCGCATTGACCAGCAGGTTGATCAGCGCCCGGCTCACCTGGGCGGCGTCCGCGTCGACGTACACGGCGTCGTCGGCACGGCCGGTGACCACGACCCGCCTGGCGCGGGCGATCGGATCGACGGTGGCGACGGCGTCGGACACGATGTCGGCGAGGCAGACCTTCTCAAGTGTCAGCTCGAGCGCTCCCGCCTGGAGCCGGGCAAGCTCGAACAGGTCGTCGACCATCCCGGTCAGGCGTTCCGCGTCGGCGAGCATCTGCCTGTGGTAGCGCGCGGTCGTCCTGGCATCGGTGACCAGGCCGTCCGCGAGCGCTTCCGCGGTCGCCCGGATCCCGGCCAGCGGGGTGCGCAGGTCGTGGCTGATCCAGGCCACCAGTTCGCGCCGGCTGGCCTCCAGCGCGCGTTCGCGGTCGCGCGCCTCCACGAGGCGTACGTGTGTCGCGTCGAGCGTGCACGCCAGGGCGGTCAGCTCGGCCGTCGGGATCCGGTCGGCCCGCTGGTAGGCCGGGTCGCCCAGCGTGTCCGCCGCGCGGGTCAGCGAACCGGTGGCCGCGACGACCGGCCGGCCGAGGCGCACCGCGGCGGCGGTCGCGACCACCGCGGAGACCGCGACGACGATCAGCACGACCCGCAGGTCGTGACGCGACAGGAACATGGCGCGGGCGGTGCCTGCCACGCCGACAGCGACCGCGAGGATCGGAACGACGCAGAGCACGCCCGCGGTGGCCCACAGCGGGCGGACGCGCAGCAGGCGAAGCAGCGGGACACCGGTCAGCGCGGCCACCGCCGAGCAGGCCAGGGCGATGCCGATGACCTGCAGGTCCGCGCTCATGACTCCGTCTCCCCTCTGACCGGCCCACCGCGCCCACCCGGCCAGCCGGACCTACCCATCGGCGGCGTGGGACCGCCGCGCGGGAGCCGGCTCGGCCGCGGTCGGCGGGTCGTACCGGTAGCCGACGCCCCACACGGTGACCAGCAGCCGCGGGGCCGTCGGGTCGTCCTCGATCTTCTCCCGCAGCCGGCGGATGTGCACGGTGACGGTCGACGGGTCGCCGTAGGTCCAGCCCCAGACCTGTTCCAGCAGCTCGGCGCGGGTGCAGGCTCTGCCGGGGTGGCGCAACAGGAACACCAGCAGGTCGAACTCGCGCACGGTGAGCCCGAGCGGGAGGCCGTGGCGGGAGGCCGTGCGAGCGGCCGCGTCGACGACGAGGGTGCCGGCGCGCAGGACCCCGGACCCGGCCGGCGGCGGCTCACTCGCCCGGCGCAGCACGGACCGCACCCGCAACGTGAGCTCCCGGGGCGAGAACGGCTTGGTCACGTAGTCGTCCGCGCCGCACTCGAGCCCGGCGATGCGGTCGGCCTCCTCACCGCGCGCGGTCAGCATGATCACCGGGATGGGAGCCAGCTCCCGCAGCCGGCGGCAGACCTCGATGCCGTCAAGGCCGGGGAGCATCAGGTCCAGCACGACCAGGTCGGGGGTGACGGCCTCGGCCATGCGCAGCGCCGCCGGCCCGTCCGCCGCCCGGTCGACGTCGAATCCGGCGTTGCGCAGGTACCGGTCGACGACCTCGGCCACGGTGGCGTCGTCATCGACCACGAGGATGCGCGTCATCCCGCCACCATAGGTCGGCTGGCACCCGCCGCGGTCGGCGCCGGACAGGCCGTCACGGGTTCGTAAGGAGGCCCGCGCGGGACCTGGAGCGAGGGTCGTTCGCCGGCCGGATTTCCTTGTTCGGTAAGGGTCGATGTTGGCGGGCTGTTACTAGAGTCGCGATCATGCTCACGCAAAGTCACCAGAGGTCGACGTCGGTGGACGTCGTGCTCCCCTGCCTGGACGAGGCCGAGGCACTGCCCTGGGTCCTCGACCGGATACCACCCGGCTACCGCGCCGTCGTGGCCGACAACGGCTCCCGCGACGGTTCGGCGCGGCTGGCGCGCGAGCGGGGCGCCGTGGTCGTCGACGTGCCGCGGCGCGGCTACGGGGCGGCCGTGCACGCCGGCCTGCTCGCGGCGGACGCCGACGTGGTCTGCGTCTGCGACGCCGACGCGTCCCTGGACCCGGCGCAGCTTCCCAAGCTCGTCGCCGAGCTGACGGCCGGACGCGCCGACCTCGTCCTGGGACGCCGCCGGCCCACCTCCTTCCGGGCCTGGCCCCCGCATGCGCGGCTCGGCAACGCGATCGTCGCGCAGCGGCTGCGCCGTCGCGGCGTCGGAGTCCACGACCTCGGGCCGATGCGGGTCGCCCGCCGGGCGGAGCTGCTGCGCCTGCCGATCACCGACCGCCGCTTCGGCTACCCGCTGGAGCTCCTGCTGCGCGCCGCGCAGGCCGGCTGGCGCATCGTCGAGACGGACGTCGACTACCACCCCCGGGCCGGGCGGTCGAAGGTGACCGGGACGCCGCTCGGCACGGCCCGCACGGTGCGGGACATGACGGCCGCGCTCGCGAGCCTGCGATGATCTCCCAGCGGCCCGCGAGGCCGACACCCGTCGAGCCGGCTCCCGCTGTCACGCTCCTGGTGGTGGCGAAGGAGCCGGTCCCCGGCCGGGTGAAGACCCGGCTGACACCACCGTTCACCCCGGCGCAGGCCGCGGCCGTGGCCGAGGCGGCCATCGCGGACACGTTGGCGGCCGTCAGCCGCCTCGCCCGGTTTCCCGGCCTCGGGCCGGTCAGGCCCGTCCTCGTGCTCGACGGCGCGGTCGGCCCGTGGCTGCCGGTGCCGATCGAGGTGGTCCCGCAGGTCCGCGGACCGTTCGACGCCCGGCTTGCCGCCGCGTTCGACGCCGCTGCCGGCGCGGCGCTCCTCATCGGCATGGACACCCCGCAGGTGACCCCCGCGCTGCTCGCCGACGCCTGCCGCGCGCTGGCCCACGCCGACGCGGTGTTCGGCCCCGCCGCCGACGGCGGATGGTGGGCGCTCGGTCTGCGCCGCCCCGACGGCCGCCTGCTGCGCGGGGTCGCCACCTCCCGGCCGGACACCGGGGCGCGGCAACGGGAGCGACTGACCCAGGCCGGCCTGCGGGTCGCGACGCTGCCCGTCCTGCGCGACGTCGACACGGAGGCTGACGTCGACGCGGTCGCGCGGCTCGCCCCCCACGGACGCTTCGCCGCCACCGTGCGGACCATCCGGACCGGCGACGCTGGAACCGGCCCGGCCCGTCCGCTGGTCCGGCGATGACGACCGGCCCGGCGATGACGACGACGGCGACCGGACGCCGGGCGCCCGCCGCGATCCGCGACGGGCGCGACGGGCGCGACGGGCGCGACGGGCGCGACGGGCGCGACGGGCGCGACGGGCGCGACGGGCGCGACGGGCCGAGCCTGCCGGCCGCGGAGGGCAGGTCGCCTACCTCGGTGTATGAGGCGGCCCTGCGGTCCGCCGACGGCCGGCTGTGGGTGAGCCACCCCGACGGGCGGCGGGACCTTTTGCCGGTGCTCGCCTGGCGTGGCGGGCTGGCGCCGGGGGACGCGTCCCTGCTGCGGCGCTGCGCCGGTCCGACCCTCGACGTCGGATGCGGTCCCGGCCGGCTCGCCGCCGCCCTCGCCGCGCGCGGTGTGCCCACGCTCGGCATCGACGTGGCGGCGTTCGCGGTGCGGCTTGCCCGCCGGGCCGGCGCGACCGCGCTGCGCCGCGACGTCTTCGACCCGCTTCCGGCGGAGGGACGCTGGTCGACGCTGGTGCTGGCCGACGGCAACATCGGTATCGGCGGAGACCCGGGCCGGCTGCTCACCCGCGCCGCCGAGCTGCTCGGCCCGGCCGGTCGGGTACTCGTCGAGCTGCAGACCCACCCGGCGCCAACCGGCCAGCTGCTCATCCGCCTGGAAGGCCCGGACGGGCAGCTGTCGAAATCCTTCCCCTGGGCGTTCGTCGGATCCGAGGAGATCCGCGACCACGCCTCGGCCGCCGGGCTGCGCGTCGCGCGGACCTGGCGCAGCGAGGGCCGGCACTTCGCGGCGTTGGGCAGGTCGTGAATCTCGCGTGAGCGGCGTCCCTCGCGTGGTGCGCGGGGGACGCCGCTCAGGATGGTTCCGGCGCGGACCCCACCGTCCCGGCCGACTCCGCGGACCCCGTCGGCCCCGCGGGGCCCGACACCCGCCGCGCTCGCCATGCCCGCACCGCTCGGACGACGATGAGGGCCGCCGCGCCGGCCCACACGGCGCCGAGGACGATCGCGAGGTTCCGCCCGTAGGGCAGCGGGTTCACCGTCGGGTTGTCGGGCGAGCCACCGTAGCCACGCCACAGCGGGAGGGAGGCCAAGGCGACGGTCGCGCTGACCAGCAGCGCGCCCTGCACCACCGCCCGATACGGCGCGCGCACGAACCGGGTGAGCACAAGCCCCACGGCGGCGGTGACCGGGAAGGCGACCAGGTCATGGACCAGAATGCCGCCGATCAGCCATCGAGCCGCCTGCGGCGGGTTGGTGGCCCGCGTCATGGTGAGCAGCCCGTGGATGCCGTATCCGGCCATGGCCAGGCCGGCGGCGGCGAGCAGGCCGCGCAGGGCCTTGCCCCGGTTCGCCTTCACAGCATCACCACCCGGTGCACCCATTTGGTCTGCAGGACGCCAGGCCGGTTCGGGGCGATGAGCCGGGCCGGGTATCCGTGGTCGAGGTCGAGCACGGCCCCGTTCAGCCCGGTGGCGAGCAGCGTCAGCGGGTCCCGGGCATGGGGCGGGTTCACCTCGCTGGCGCGGTAGCCGCCGCGCGACTCGAGCGACTCGACCCGCACCGTCGCGCCGGGCGGGATGCCAGCGGCGTCGAGCAGGTCCCGCAGCCGCGGGCCGCGCCAGGTCGCGTCGGCGGCCCACCCCTCCACACAGGTGATCGGCAGCTTCGACGTGTGATGGTCGAAGGCCCGCAGTTCGGCGAGGCTGAGGGTGAACGGGCGTGGGCCGACGACCTCCAGCCGGTAGTTCGGGTCACGGGCGACCGTGATGACCCGCGCGGCGGCCGCGGTCCGGTTGACCGGCAGCCCCTGTGGGCCGAGGTCGGGCCGCCGCGGCGCGAGCAGGTCGAGCCGGGCCAGCCCTGGCACGAACTGGCCGGCGGTGGTCAGGGTGATGACTCCGGCGGCGGTACCGACGGCGACCCCGAGGCCACGCCGCGACAGCCCCTCCCCGGCCGGTTCCGGCGCGCTCCGCCGGTCGGTGAGGTGCGCGCGTCCGGCCCGGCCCGAGCCGACGTTCGCCCGCACGACCGCGAGCTTCACGGCGACGTGCACCAGCAGCGCGCCGACCGTCATCCAGGCAACCCAGTAATGGGTGACGGTGAAGAAGAACCGGAAGCGGTACCACTGGGCGGTGTTCGCTATTCCGGTGGCCAGCTGGAAGACGGCGCCCGCGATGAGCGGCACGATCGTCAGCCGCTCCAGGGCATGCGCGGCCGAGCGCACCGGCGGCCATTCCCACAGCCGCGGGTACACCGTCCAGAGCTTCGCCAGCAACAGCGGCACGGTCGCCAGCCCGGTGGCCACGTGCAGGCCCTGAGTCGCCCGGTACAGCCAGACCGGCCGGGAGGGCCAGTCCAGAAACGACGGAGGGTGCTGCATGAAGTGCGACACCAGACCCGTCAGGAAGCACACGCCGAACGCGATCCCGAGCCAGATACCGAGCAGCGCGGCGACCCGCGGGTCATGCAGCCGGCTCGGAAAGGCGCCCTCGCGCAGCGGGCCGCGCCGCGGGAACGCGGGTGGATGCGGAAATCGTCCAGAAGGCACGCGCACTCACGCACCGTAGGTCCGGGTGACCCGTCCCAGCGGGCCGCGAAGCCTTACGGAACGGAGAAGCCCGGTCGCGGCACACCCACCTCGGGCCGAACAGCGGCCAGGCTCGCCGCATGCCGACCACCCCCGCCCCTGCCCCCGTCCGCGCCGCCCCCGACGGTGCCCGGGCCATCTCCGCGCCCGACGGGCGGACGGGACGGACACGCGGGTGGCGCCTGGCGGCGCTGATCGGCGCCGCCGTCGGGCTCGCGGGCGTGCTCGCCATCCAGGTGGCGGTGCTGCGCCAGCCGGGCTATCTGGTCAGCCGTCCAGCCCTGCTGTACCTGACCGTGCTGTGGTGGGCGCTCGGCCTGGCCACGGCCGCCCTGCTCGTGCTGGCCGCTCCCCGCCGGCTGGCCCTCGTTCTGATGCTCACCGCCACCGTCGCGATCCACGCCATGGCCCTCACGGGCGGCCCGCGGCTGTCCGACGACCTCTACCGCTACGCCTGGGACGGCAAGGTGCAGGCCGCCGGCATCGATCCCTACCGCTACGGCCCGCTCGACCCCGAGCTCACCCGGGTCCGGGACGACTGGCTGTTCCCCGACTCGGCCGGATGCACCGCCGACCACCCCCGCCCGCGCTGCACCCGGCTGAACTACCCCCGCGCGCACACCATCTACCCGCCGGTCGCCCAGGCCTACTTCACCGCCGTGCACGTCCTGCCTGGACCACCCCGCGAGCACAAACTGCAGCTTTACGCGTCGCTCGCCTCGCTGGCCTTGGTCGGCCTTCTCATGAGGACGCTGGCGACGCGGGGGCGCGATCCACGATCCGCGGCCTTCTACGCCCTGACGCCGCTCGCCGGCCTGGATGTCGGCTCCGACGCGCATGTGGATGTCCTCGGCGCCCTGCTCGCGCTCGGCGCCATAGCGGCGCTGACGCCGCCGACGGCCACGTCGGCGGCCGCCTCGTCGTCCATGGCCACGTCGGAGCCGACGTCCAGGCGGCGGACGTGGCTGGCCGGGGCGCTGCTCGGAGCGGCGGTAGCCGTCAAGCTCTACCCGGCGCTGCTGTTCCCCGCGATGATCGGGCGAGGCTCTCGGCACCGGCGCATCGGCCTGCTGTGCGCGGCCGGCGCGGTCGTCGGACTCACCTATCTCCCGCACGTCCTGGCGGTGGGAACGGGCGTCCTCGGCTTCCTCCCGCAGTACCTGAGCGTCGAGGGATACGACCAGGGCAGCCGGTTTCTCCTGCTCGCCGGGCTCGGCCTGCACGGAACCGCGGCCAAGGCCGTCGCGGTCGGCGTGCTCGCCGCGGTCACGATCGCGGTGCTGCGCGCCGATCCGGATCGCGTGCCGGCCGAACGAGCCGCGCTGTGGCTCGTCGGCGCCGCCTTCCTGACCGCGACGCCCGCCCAGCCCTGGTACGGCGTCCTGCTGGCCGCGCTCGCCGTCCTCGCCGGCAGGCTGGAATGGCTCGTCGTGGCCGCGGCCGCCTATCCCCTGTACATCTCCCTGTTCACCGACCTGCCCGGCGACGCCTGGACGCTACGCGTCAGCTCGTACGCCGTCGCTGCGGCCGTCGTGCTGGCCACCGCCCTCACCCGCTCGGTCCCGCGCCGGACGCGGCGGGAGTGCATGCCAGACCCAACACGGCCGGCGCCGGCCGGAGAGGCAGGGCCTGGGGCGTGACAGGGCTACGGGTCCTGTCCGCGTCCGTCCCGTGCGGCGCTGCCCGGCACGCCATCTGGACGACCAATACCCGCTGACGATCATCAAAGGAAGACCGCCGGTCCTCGGCGTGACGATGTGCGACGATGGTCGGGCGCTCGCGGATCGGCACGAGGCAACCAACTATCGTTGCGGAGATACCCAATATCGTTACCGACCCGCCGGGCCGTCCGTACTCCGTGCTCCTCGCCGAGGACGACCCTGGCGACGCGATGCTCGTCTCCGAAGCCTTTCTTGCCCGCGGTCTCGGGCAGGAGGTGCAGGCCGTGAGCGACGGTGTCGAGGCCATGGCCTACCTGCGCGACCCCGCCCGCCGCAGACCCGACCTGATCATCCTCGATCTGAACATGCCCCGGATGGACGGCCGGGAGACGCTCGCCGCGATCAAGGCTGATCCGGCCCTGAAGAGAATCCCGGTCGTGGTACTGACGACGTCGGACGCGCCCGACGACGTGTCAGCGAGTTACGAACTGCGCGCCAACGCGTACGTCTGCAAACCCCGCGAACTCGACGAGTTCTTCGGCGCGGTGCACGCGATCGACGACTTCTACCTCGACATCGTCAGACGCGCCCAGTCCTGACCCAGGCGGGAGCGGCCTCCGGCCGCCGCATGCCCGCGAAGGACCAGCCCACGGTCAGGTGCGGTGGAGCAATGCCGGGCACCCACCGCCCATCCTGGTTCACCTCGACGGAGTCATCGAAACCCTCGAAAACGAGAAGATCGATCCCCTCCTCGGCTTCGACATCCGCGCCGACCGGAAGCGTCCGCGCCGATCTCGGTAATGTTGACATCGATCTCGATGTCGACAACGATGCCACCTTGCGATGCCGGCGCCGAGCCGCGCGCGGCCGGATTCGCGTGCGGGCCGCGCGACGCACCCAGGTCCGCGGCGTCGCCGGCGGGCACCGGCGGGCACCGGCGGGCACCGGCGGGCACCGGCCGAAGGGTCGACGTGGCCGAAGGACCGACGTGAGGGGTGGCATGACCGAAGCCGTGGACGCGGTCGCGATCATGACGGTGCAGAACGCGTACGCCGTCGCCATCGATCGGCGGGACTGGGCGGCGCTGCGGGATTGCTTCACCCCGGACGCGACGATCAGCTTCGGGATGCCGCTGCGGGTCGGGACCCTGGCCGAGTTCCTGGACTGGGCGCCCGACTTCCACGGCCGCCTCGGCCGGACGCTGCACCAGGTGAGCACCCATCAGGCGGTGTTCCAGGAGCAGGTCGCGGTCGCGTCGTGCTACCTGCACGCCATCCTGGTGGACGCGACGAGGCAGGCGGCCACCTCCGTCTTCGGCCGGTACGACGACGAGCTCGTCCGGGCGGGGAACAGTTGGAAGATCCGGCAGCGCCGGTTCCGGCCGACCTGGCTGTCGACCACGGCCCCGGCGGAAGGTGCTCGGTCATGAAGGCCCGGCCGGTCCGGATGGGGGCCGTGCTCCCGCAGGCGGAGATCAAACCCAGCGATCCCCAGGCCGTTCGGCTGTTCGCCGAGCAGGTCGAGAGGCTCGGATTCGACCACCTCATCGCCTATGACCATGTGCTCGGCGCGGACTCGCGCAGCCGCCCGGACTGGTCCGGGCACTACGACCACGAGATCCCGTTCCTGGAGCCACTGACCCTGTTCGCCTACCTCGGCGCCACGAGTTCCCTCGAACTCGTGACGGGCGTGCTCATCCTGCCCCAGCGCCAGACAGCGCTGGTGGCCAAACAGGCGGCGACCGTCGACACCCTCCTGGGCGGCCGGCTCCGGCTCGGCGTCGGCATCGGCTGGAACGAGGTCGAGTACGACGGCCTGGGTGTGCCGTTCCGCTCCCGCGCGGCCCGTCTGGAGGAGCAGATCCACCTGCTTCGCCGGCTGTGGACCGAGCCGGCCGTCGATCACAAAGGCCAGTTCGACGTCGTCGACCGCGCCGGCATTAACCCGCTGCCGGTCCAACGGCCGATCCCGATCTGGATCGGCTGCGGCGACGCCCCGACGGCGCTCGAACGGGTGGGCCGCCTCGCCGACGGCTGGATCCCCCACCCCACGCTCGGTGCCGGCCACCGGCTGGCCGCCGCCTGGACGGCGGTCCGCGCCGCGGCCGAGCGCGCGGGCAGAGACCCGGCCGCGCTCGGCCTGCAGGGCCAGGTACGGCTGACGACGGGCGGCCTGGCCGGCGTCACCGCCAAGGTCGAGCGCTGGGTCGCGCTCGGCGCCACCCACGTCGCGCTCAACACCCTCGAGGCGGGCCTGCGCTGGCCGGCCGACCACCTCGCCCTCTACACACAGATCGCCGACGCCTGGCGGACGGAGGATCCGTGACCGGGCGATGAGATCTGGTCGCCGCGCCGGTCTACGTACCGACACCCCCTGACGCGAAGGGACCAGCGCTGTGGCGAAGGTCATCTCCACCCTGTTCATCTCGGCCGACGGTGTAGCCGAGATCGACTTCGACTGGCATTTCCCGTACTTCGACGAGAACATGGGCCGCGCCGTCGCCGAGGACTACGACACCTCCGACGTACTGCTCATCGGCCGCCTGACCTACGACAGCTTCGCCGGAGCGTGGCCGGACCGCGAGGCGGCGGGCGGCGACGACGCGCCGTTCGCCAAGCAGCTCGGGGACGTCCGCAAGGTGGTCGTCTCCCGCCAGCCGCTCACGTTCTCCTGGCGCAACTCCGAGCTGGTCGAGGGCGACCTCGTCGAGGCCGTCACCACGCTGAAGGCCGACGCTGGCATCGGGGGCATCCTCATCCCCGGCTCGATCTCCGTGGTGCAACAACTGCTCGCCGCCGGGCTGGTCGACGAGCTGCGCCTGCTGGTGCACCCGGTCGCGGCGCGCAAGGGCCGCAGGCTCTTCGACGACGGCGACCCGGCGTACCACCTGAAGGTGACGGCGACGGAGATCTTCCCGACGGGCGTGATCCGCGTGATCTACTCACCGACCGACGCGCCAGCCAAGGTCGGCTACGACCAGGTCAAGGACCAGGTACCCGCGGGAAACTAGCACCGGTGGGCGCGGATCCCGTGATCGCGGGTGTCTCGTCAAGGCGGCGGGGCGGGCCATAGAGCGGACCGGTCCCGTGGTGGCAGCCGACCGACGCGAGTTCACGCGCCTCGGCGGCGTCGCCGATGTCAGTGGCGATCACGGTCAGGTCGAGTCGCGCGGTGGCGGCGAGCACCGCCTCCCGAACCAGGTAGGCACGCCCGTGGCTCGACGCGTCACCGACATGGGTCAGGCAACGGTCAAGTCTGACCAGGTCGACTGGAAGGGCGCGCCAGGCGGCGAAGGTGCTCCGGTCACCACCGACTCCGTCGAGGACGAGCCGGACACCGCGGTCCGCGAGGCGCCGCAGCACCGGGACCCCGACGGTCAGGTTCGGGAGGCCTCCCCCGCTGGTGAGCGTCAGGGCGATCGACCGCGCGGGCAGGCTGTGATCGGCGAGAAGGTCCGCGACGCCGGCGACCGGTGACTCCTCCAGGTCGCGGTTCATGGGGACAGCGACGAGGACAGGCGCGGGCGCCCGCGCTGGACCGCGCGTCGCCAGGCCGCAGCAGACCTGCCGCAGGATGAGGTCGAGCAAGGGCATGGTCAGTCCGGCCTCGTCCGCGAGCCGGTACAGCGGCTCCGGCGCGTACTCCCGCGTGTGGCCGCGGACCCAGCGCGGCGTGGCCTCGACCGCCACCGTCCGCCAGGTATGAAGATCGACCACTGGCGTGTAGCGGACCTCGACGAGGTTGTCGGGATCATCGCCGCGAAGCGCCCGTTCGAGATCGGCGCGCGCCTGCGGGGCGGACTCGGGCGTCGACAGGTCTGGCCGGAAGGCGACCAGCCCGCCCTTGCCTTCCCGCTTCGCCGCGTACATGGCCAGGTCCGCGTCCCGCAGCAGGCTGTCGGCCATCGGGTGGCGCTTCGGGTCCGCGATGACGAGTCCGAAGCTGGCTCCGACTGGTCGGGAACGGCCCGCCAGGGTGCAGGGCGCCCGGATCGTCGCGGCCAGCCGCCGGCACACCGCCTCCGGGTTCTCGCGGCCGCTCTCGAGGAGCAGCGCGAACTCGTCGCCGCCAAGCCTGGCGACCGTGTCCCCGGGCTGGACGGCGGCGCGCAGGCGGGTCGCCGTCGTCCGCAGCAGTTCGTCTCCAGCCCCGTGGCCGAGCGTGTCGTTGACCCGTTTGAAGTCGTCGAGATCGCAGTACGCCAGCGCGAACGGCCGGCCGTCTCGGAAGGCGAGCGCCTGCTCGAGCCGGTCGGCGAACAGCGCGCGGTTGGCCAGCCCGGTGAGCGGATCATGGAAGGCCTGGTGGTGCAGTTCCTGTCGGCTCGCCCGGACCGATACGAGCAGCCGGGTGTTCTCGCCCAGCATCATCATCTGCCGGACCGTGATCACCAGGAGCAGCCCGAGCAGCCCGTAGGTCTCCACCCGTCCGACGGCGCCTTCGATGATCAGTTGGCTGGCGGCGAGCCCTCCGGCGACGCCGAGCGCCAGGTAGGGCAGCGCGGCGTGGGCCCACAGCGTCCGCGGGGTGCGGCGCGGGGCGGGCGGCGCCAGAGCGGGCACCGGCACCAGGCAGGCCAGGAAGACCAGCTGCCACCCGGCGACCGCGAGGAGGTCCACGGGCGGTGGAATGGTGCGGCCGTCCTTGGCGATCACAAGCGCGTAGATGGCCGCGTACAACATCATCGCGCCAAGGCCCGCGCCCAGCAGCGCGAGCGCGAGCCCCGACCGTGGCCGTCGAAACGACGCCAGCAGCAGGATGCCGGCCAGCAGGATCAGGAATCCGACCGTCGCTCCCACGGCGGACAGCAGTCCAGCGGTGTCGACCCGCCTGGGCGCAACGAGCGGCCCCAACAGGATCGACCACGCGAGAAGCGCGACGGAGCCGACGACCACCAGGCTGTCGAGCACGGTGATGACGTACCAGCGGCGTCCCACCCGGTCGGTGCCGACGCGCCGGTCCGTGGCGTCGACCGAATCGGTGGGGAAGGACAGCACACCCGCCAGGGCCAACCCGATGATCAGCAAGAAGACGTTGGATGTCTCGGGCGGGCCGGTCGCGACGGAGGGACCGTGCTCGAGCACCTGCCTGATGTGCCAGGCCAGGACGAAGGCCAGCGGGCCCAACGCCAGCCCGATGAGCACCCGCCAATGCCGGTCCGCCCCTCGCGCGCGCCAGCCGGTCCAGGCCAGGCAGACGACCGTCGCCAGAGAGCCCACGGCGGTCCCGAGGTTGGCGAGCACCGCGCCGGCGAACGGCGGAAGCGCCAACGTGCCTACGGTCACGAAAAGGACGAACGCCGCGGACGCGGCGGCAACATACGGAAATGTCGAACTACCACCGGTCATCGTGGTACGCCTCGTTCAGGCATCCGGCACCCCTCGCCGGGCCGACCGCGCCGGGCAACTCGCGCCACGGCCCGGTCGGCCACGGACCCTCTCGCGTCGAACTTGGCCGAGGGGACGCATTTTTCGCCATCGCGCCAAGGGTCGGCGCGACGACCATTTGTCCGGGAAAGAACAGTACGGACGCGCGACCATCTGCCTTCTGATCGGTAGGCGAAAGCCGCGACGGACCCCCGGCGAGCCTGGTCGATTTCGGCACTCCTTCACGATCTGTTCGATCCGCCCGGTAGACGGCGGGCTCGTCCGTCGGGCCCGCGTTACCACCCGCTGACCAGCTACCCCGATCTCGCGTCGCCGACGCCCGGCAGTCGGTCTCCGGGCCACGGGCACTCCGGCCACGAATCAGGAGGGCCGGAGGGGCCGGGTACTGGTTGTCGACGGCCGCGAGGCGGCGTCGCTGGTCCCGCGGCACGCGGCAAGATCCGGGCCGGCTGGGCACGTCGTGGGAGTCTTCCTGGACCGGGTGCCTGGCCGGCACGGCGCCAGCCGCCCGGGCCGCGCCGGGTCCGTCCTACCTGGAGTACCGATCACCGGCGCGTCGGGCGCGCTGGAGCACGCGATTCGGCTGATCTATTCCTCCGCGGCCGGCCGACGATCTGGCTGCCGCTTCCACCAGCGGTAGAAATATATGCCGCTTACGGTGACAAACACCACGAGCCAGGGCAGCCACAGGGCATCCGTGGTGTGACGAGCAAAGCAGCCGTCGACGTCTTGCGACTGATGGCAGGCGGCGAAGTTCCGGCGCGCCCACCACTCCTGCATCGGATAGGCGACGACGAGATCCGCGCAGAGGCCCGCTACCGCGCCGAGCGCGAAACCACGCACCATGGCGGTTTCCCGTCGAACTCCCCAGTCAGTGACCCGGTAGCTTGCCAGCAACAGCAATGTCAGCGTAATTCCGAGAATTACCGAGAGGGCCCTCCATGGCCCGGATGCCAGGATAAGCGCAAGAAAGGCAGCCAATGCGGTTCCCATCAGCGCCCCCGGGTCGATCCCCTCTTCCTGGCTCATTTCACCCCGTCGAAGGAACGCGCCCCTCACGCTCGCGGACTCCGAGAATAGCGGAGGCCGGCAGCGGAGACGACATCCACGAGGAGGGCGTTCTCGCGGTCGAATACCGGCACGGGCCGAGCATCCGGGCGTCCGACGAGGCGGGACCTCGCGCGCCAGGATCGCGCGCGGCCGAATCGGGGCGCCGGGTCGAGATCATCCGCGACGCCGAGTTCACACGCCCGACAGCCAGAAGGTAACGCTTTCGCTACTCAGGGATACGGCACGGCTGGTGGCGCGGGCCCCGGCCTCGGGCCCTGATGGGATGACCGGATGCGCGGAGCCGCTCTTCTTCTTCCGGCCCTGGCCGCGCTCCTGCTGCTCCCGGCGTGCGGATCCGAACACGCGGACGCCCCCGGCGCGGCCGAGGTCGCGGCCCGGACCTCCGTCGCGGCCCCATCCGTGGACGGCGTGCCCGCCACCGAGGCGCCACCCGCGTCCGGCGAGTGCCCGCCCTCCGGCATCCGCGTCACCGCCGATGACGGCGATGCCGCGATGGGGCTGCGCGTCGTGGGTCTGCACCTGGAGAACTGCGGGACGCACGACTACCCGCTCGACGGCCATCCGCTCCTGGAACTGCTGGCCGAGGACCGGTCACTCATCGAAGGTGTCGAGATCGTGCCTGGGAGCGGCGGCATCGCCACCGTCGCCGGATTCGACGACCCAGCCCGTCCGCTGCTCCTGAAGCCAGGCGAGAGCGCCATTTCGGGCCTCATGTGGCGCAACACCACCGAGCTCGGCCCCACCGTCGTCAACGTCCCGTATGTGCGGGTGCGGGCCCAACAGGACGCCGATCCCGTGACCCTGGCGATCCACCTCGACCTCGGCACCACCGGCAGGCTGGCCGTCCGCGCCTGGGGCGCGCCCACCTGAGGCGCGGTCCGGGTCTGGCCAGTTGGTCCTGGCGGCTCTGCTACAGCGTCACGAACGTGTAGCCCTTGCTCTTCAGCTGAGGGAGGGCGGTTTCCAGGGCCTTCACCGTCTGCGAACGGTCCGTGCCAGCGTCCTGCGCGCGGTCCCCGTCGCCGTCGTGGCAGAGCAGGATGTCCCCGGGCTTCGCCGCCAGCAGGTTGTCGATGATCTTCTGGACGCCGGGGCGGGACCAGTCCTTGGGGTCGACGTCCCAGCCGATCGGGGTCAGGCCGTGCCTGGCCGCCGCCGTGAACACGGACGCCGACCAGTCACCACCCGGCGAGCGGAAAAGGCGCGGCGCGGTGCCCGCGGCGTCCTTGATCGCGGCCTGGGCGTCGCCGATCTCCTTCTCGATCGCGGTCGCGGACTGGTGAGCGAACGGCTGGGGATGCGTCATGCTGTGGTTACAGATCGCGTGCCCCGCGGCGACTATCTGCCGGACCAGCTCCGGGTGGGCATGCGCCTGTCGCCCGACGAGGCAGAAGGTCGCCCGCACGTCGTACTTCCGCAGCAGCGTGAGCACCCGCGGCGTCCACTGGGGGTCCGGTCCGTCGTCCAGGGTCAGCGCGACCGCGTTGGCCGGCGCGCCCGGAAGGATCTGGCGCACGGTGTAGACCGGCTGTTTCCGGACGGCCACCGACCCGGCCGCCGGCGTTGACGCAGTCGCCGGTGTTGACGCTGTCGCGGACGTCGATCCTGTCGCCGACACCTCGGCCGCCAGCGCCGGCCGCGCGGACGCGACCATGCCCGCCGACGTCAGCCCAACGGCACCCGCCACGATCCAGGCCACCAGCCGACGTCGGGACCCGTACACGTTCCGGTTCCGGGGCGCCCGCGGTGACGGGCCGTACGCGGTCATCCCCCGGCGACGTCCACTCGTTCGACCGCCCACCCGTCCCGCGCGTCCGAACCGGTCGCGCCGGAGGGCGAGACCCGGCTCGGCGCCTTCGTCACCAACAGTCTCGTCACCAGGCGCGCGACGCGCAGGTCGGTCGGTTATGGGCATCAGTAAATCTCCAACGAATTTTCCGGAAAACCACCGAAGTGTTCCCGGAGACGACGGAGGGCCTCCCCGTGAGGGGAGGCCCCGCGTGCGTCCGAGTTCAGCGCTCAGGCGCGGTTCGGAATCGGTCAGCCGGACTTGGCGGCGGCGGCGTGGCCGCGGCTGAGGTACTTCGTGTAGGCGCCGTTGGTGTAGGTCGACCAGGCGGTCGGGCCCTGCATGGAGCACACCTTCTTGGCGGCCGCGGCGTTGGTGGAGACGTCGTACAGGTTCTTGCCCTTGGTCCACGGGTGGGCCCAGGTGTTGATCTGCCAGAGGCCGCGGGAGTCCTCGATGCTGGTGGCGAGGCGAGCGCCCGAGTTGCCACCGGACTCGGCCAGCGCGATGGCGACCCAGGTGGAGGTCGGCACGCCGCGGCAGCCGGACAGGCCCGCGTTCTTGGCGGCGTGGGCGATCGAGACGTCGGAGGCGGCGCTGGCCGGAGAGGCAGCCATCATCCCGGCGCCGGTGGCGACGGCTCCCGCCACGGTGACGGCGGCGAGACGGTTGCGCAGGCTGCTCTTGGCGGTGCGTCGGATCGACAAGAAGAATGCTTTCCCACGACACCTGCGGAAGCGGCCCGAAAGGGCACGCGAGACCGTGGCCTGCTGGCCATGATCTATAAGGAGAATGCATCTTGGCATCCGCCCGGTCACCCACAGACGGGTGTTCCGCTTCTGCCCCGCGAAAAGAAGAGACGACATGCACCGGAAACCGTGGGCAGAACTCGGCGTCGGCCCGGTGTTCACGTCCCGGCGGGTTCGTGCTCCCGACCGGAACGAGTACAACGTTAGACAGGATCTTGGGTCGAAGGCAAACACCCAGCGTCACCAGACACGGTCCCGATCGCTGACCCTGCGCATTTCCCGCTCACCCGCAGGCACACCGGCGGCCAACTGGTGACCGGCGTCACGCGCGCACCTCCGTTTGAGGTGCCGTAAGCGTGGCTGGCCCGCGTCATGGAGTGCCGAGTCGCGGCATCGACGCGGGCCAGCGCGTCGCGTAGGGCGATACGAATCGTGGACGACGAGTCACCCTCACGGAGACATGGGGCGACGCTGTGCCGGACAGCGCCGAGGCGCTGTCACGGGGTTACGGGTCACGGGGTCACGGGGTCACTCGGAGGATCAGGTCGAAGTCCGGGCCGACGCGGTTGTTCGTCAGCACCCACAGCGAGCCGTCCGGGGCCTCGGTCACGAGCCGCAGCCGGCCGAACTCATCGGTCAGCAGTTGCTCGGCCGACGAGCCGTCGGTGTTGACCCGGTAGAGCCGCTGCCCACGCAGGCAGGCAACCCAGATCTTGCCGTCGTGGTAGGCGATCCCGCTTGGGGAGGCCTCGGGGGGGCGCCAGGTCACGATCGGGTCCGTGAACTCGGGCTCGCCACCGGTGCCCTCGATCTTCGGCCAGCCGTAGTTGGCGCCGGGCTCGATCCGGTTCACCTCGTCGAGCTGATGATGGCCGAGCTCGGAGGCGTAGAGCTGACCCGTCTCGTCCCAGGCGATCCCCTGCACGTTGCGGTGCCCCCAGCTGTACACCGGCGAGCCCGGGAACGGGTTGCCCGGAGCCGGCTTTCCCTCCGGCGTGATCCGCAGGATCTTGCCGTTCAGGTCCTCCCGGTCCTGGGCGCTGGGACGGTCGTCGGCCTCCCCGGTGGTCACGTAGAGCATGCCGTCCGGGCCGAACCGCATCCGCCCACCGTTGTGAATCTGGCCCCGGGTGATGCCGGTCAGGATCGGCTCGGGCGGGTCCTGCGAGTCCAGCCGCAACCGGGCCACCCGGTTATCCACTTCGCTGGTGAAGTAGATGTAGATCAGGTTGTCCTGCTCGTACGAGGGAGAGACCGCCACCCCGAGCAGCCCGCCCTCACCATCCATCTCGGGCACCTCGGTGATGGTTCGGACGTCGGTGACTGTCCCGTCCGGGGCGACCTTGCGGATGCGGGCGGTGTCGCGCTCGGTGACCAGCGCCGACCCGTCAGGCAGGAATGCCAGGTCCCAGGGCACCCGCAGCCCACTCGCGAGCGGCTCCACCGCCGCCGGCCGCGCCACCGGGGCGTCCTCCACGAGGGGATCGGCCCACCAGCCCCTCCACTCACCCACGGCATAGGTCACCCAGGCGCCCGACGCCAACACCACGACACCGACCAGACTGGTTATGAGGATCCACCGTGATCGCACGCGGCGAGCGTAGGCGCCTTTCCGGAACGTACGCGATCGGTCTACGTAACCTACGGCATGCTTACGATTAATTTCCGCCCGCGCCTGAGATGACGACTCCTCTCGGCCTGGCGAACCCCTAGGAACAGCACGGTGTCCACGAGATGGCCGCGAACCACTCACGCCGACACCGATGGTCTTTCGGCGCGCGCGCTCACCCTGCCTGCGCCGAGTTCGGTGGACCTGTCGACCAGGGCGCGGAGCTGACAGATTTCCCTGGTGCGGCCGCGGGCCAGCGCGGCAGCGCGGACGACGACGGCCAGCGCAGGCAGGTCGTCAGTAGCGCGAGAAGGAGCAGACCCGCCGCGAAATAACAGTTCACGGCGACGAGCCGCCAGCCGTGGTACGAAAGACCGAGATCATGCGTGTTCGGAAACCACCAGATCGGACCGAGCGCGAAGAGCGTGAAGGCGGCCGTCGCGTAGACCCTTCCCCAGCGGGGTCGGTTCGGATGGAAGGAGAGATACAGCAGCATCGGGACCATCCACACCCAGTGGTGGCTCCACGATATCGGCGAGACGAGCAGGGCGGTGAGCGCGCAGGTGAGGCCGCCGAGCAGGTCGAGGCCTCGGCGGAACAGCAGGACCGAAACCACCAGGCCGACCACGAGGAGAACAGCGGCCAGCGGCATGAACAGCGGCTCGGCCCCGTCGGCCCCCAACATGGGGCGTGCCAGTACCCCCAACAACGACTGGTTCGACACGAACGGGATCCCGCCGACATGGTCCGCGTCGAGGAAGACATGACCCCAGTAGGTGGCCGACGAGCCAGGCGCGACGAGAAAGCCGACGGCCACCGTGCCGGCGAACGCCGCTCCCGCCCAGAGCGCGCCGCGCCACCTGCCGGTGAGCAGGAGAAAGGGCACGAAGATCAGCGGCGTGAGCTTGATGCCGGCCGCGATTCCGATGAGGACACCCTGCGGGACCCGCCGGCCACGGCCGAGCAGGTCCGCCATGATGAGAAGCGCGAGGACGAGGTTTATCTGACCCAGCTCGAAGTTCTTCCTGACCGGATCGAGCAGCAGGGTGAAGCCAGCCAAAGAACCGAAGACCAGGAGTCTCCGGCTGACAACCGGGCCGAGTGCGGCTTCATAGGACATTGCGCAGAAGAAGTACAGCGACACGAGCAGGACGACTGTCCAGACGACCTGGGACAACTCGCTCGGCAGGAGCGACACCGGGACGAACAACATCGCCGCGAACGGCGTGTAGGTGAAACGCAGATCTTTTACCGTATCAACCGCCGAGTACAGGTCCCTACCGTCGAGAAGGACGTCTCCACCCATACGGTAAACCTGGATGTCGGTTATTCTGATGACCACGGAAAATATGATGAAGAAAAGAGCGAAGCCGATTCCCAGCGCGAGGCCGGCCACTTGGACGCCGTGTTGGAAGCTCTCCTGGGAAGGTCTTTTCATGGCCGGGCCTTCGGTTGGGGACCAGGGCTGGAATCCGAGAACGCCGCCCGCTTCCGTGACGGGCGACACCATATGCTCACCGTCGGTTCATCGCGCGACTCGGCCAGGATGACCATCGGCACAGGACACCAGAGCGCCACCTGCCTTCCGAGACGCTGATGGAGATCTCGGGCACGTCTCCGGCCGGCCCTGCGCGGCCCACTCCTCCGGCCTGACCCGTTTCCCTCCGGTCAGCGGGCTCACGTTTCCTGGTTCACCACGGCCAGGCCCTACTCGATGGGGATAAGCCGTTCCGATTAGAGCGTCCCACGGTCGGCCGGCCAGCGCGCCAAGCCAGCCTTAATCGCGCCGGGCGGTCCTCCGAACTTGTCGTTAACCCTTGGGCCCACGCCGCGCGGTGGTCGCTCTCCGTCAGCGTCGTCGCGATCGCGTGAACGTCGGCCAGATCGAGGATCGCCGCATTGTCGGCGCGGTCGGAGGGTGCCGGGGATGCCTTCAGAGGCCGAGAAGGTGTCTGACGCCGGCGCTCGCGAGTGCCTCGAGCGTGGCCGGCGGCACGCCGGCCCGGGCACGCAGCGCGAGGGTGTGCAGCACCGCGGTGGCGAGCTGGGCGAGCACGACCGCGTCGACCGCGTCGTCGAGTTCGCCGTCGTCGACGGCGCGGTGGATCCGGGCCGCGAACATCTCGTCGACGCGCCGGATCCCTTCGGCCAGCAGGGCGCGCACCCGCGGATCCGTCCGCGCCTCGACGGTTGCGGTGCTGACGAGGAAGCATCCCGGCGCCTCGCCGTCGCTCCCGGCATAGATCGCGATGGCGGCCCGGTAGGCGCCCAGCAGGGCGTCTGGAAGACGTTCGGCGGCCAGGCGCTGCTCGATCGCGACCTGTCCGCGTTCGCCGTAGCGTTCGAGCGCCTTGAGGTACATCGCCTTCTTGTCGCCGAAGGCCGCGTAGAGGCTCGGGCGGTTCATCGCCGTCGCGTGGGCGAGGTCGTCGAGCGTCGTGCCGGACAGCCCCGCCCTCCAGAACGTCTCCGTCGCGCGCTCGAGCGCGACCTCCGGGTCGTACGCCCTCGGCCGGCCGGGTGGGCGCCCCGACCCACCTTTTGTACTGTCTCGCATGAAACTCCTTGACGATCAGTTATTTTTGTGCAGGATAGTACAAAACTTGACCGCAGGGAGTCCCGATGTCGTTCCGCCCCCATGTCCCCGACGAGACGCTGGACCGGATCCGCGCCCGTGTGCGCGACGATCGTCGACGACGGCGTGGGCGGGTGGCGACACGGCACGGACTGGGCCTTCCTCGAACGCCTCGCGCACCGCTGGGTCGACGGCTACGACTGGCGGGCCACCGAGAAACGGATCAACCGCTTCGCCAACGACCGCGTCCCGGTGGACGGCGCCAACGTGCACTACCTACGGGAGCCGGGTTCCGGGCCCTCCCCGCGGCCGCTGCTGATCCTGCACGGCTGGCCGTACTCCTTCCTCGGCTACCTCGACGTCGTCGAACGCCTCGCCCACCCGGAGCGCTTCGGCGGGCAGGTCGCCGACGCCTTCGACGTCGTGCTCATCTCCCAGCCCGGCACCGGCTTCTCCGACCCGCCAGCGCGCCCGAAGAGCCCTCGCCAACTCGCGGAGGTCTACCACCGCGTCATGCGCGACGAACTCGGCTACCAGCGGTATCTCGTCGACGGCGGCGACCAGGGTGCCGTCGCCGGCGGATTCCTTGCGCTCGACCACCCCGACAGCGTGATCGGCCTCCACCAGAGCATGCTCCTGCCTCGGCAGCCCGAAGCTCCGCTCGGCTACGGCCTCACCAACGCCGACGCCAGCGCCGCAGAACGCGACTACGTCCAGGCAGAGGCGGCGCGGTTCCAACGCGACGGTGCCTACTTCCTCCTGCAAATGACCCGTCCCGAGTCGCTCGCGCCCGCGCTCACCGACTCCCCGGTCGGACTCGCCGCCTGGATTGTCGAGAAGTACCACTCCTGGAGCGACCGCCGCGCACGCACCTTCGAGGAGATCTTCAGCCTCGACCAGCTGCTCGACGAGATCATGCTCTACCTGGTGACCGACAGCTTCGCGACGTCGCTCTGGTCCTACGCGGCGCTCCAGACCGATCCGTCAGCCCTGCCGCCCGACATCCGGATCACTGTGCCCACCGGAATCACCGGCTGGCCGGACCCCTGGAACCCGCCACCGCCGCGCGCGTTCGCCGAACGCTCCCGCGCCAACATCGTCCAGTGGACACAGCCACCGCGCGGCGGGCACTTCCCCTTCTACGAGGAGCCGGACCTCTACGTCGATGATCTCCGGGCATTCGGCCGCGCTCTGCGGTGAAACGAACCACCACCCCAGCGCCGCCGCCGGACGCCGCGGGCCGAGGACCGAGGACCGAGGACCGAGGACCGAGGACCGAGGACCGAGGGAGTGTTCCCATCTTGAAACGGTCCCCGGGCGCAACTTCAACACGACCAGTGGCGGCCCGCTGTGGTTGGCGAGCGCGGCTGTCAGTCGTGGGGCGAGAACAGGGACAGGAGCTCCGTCTTCCGGATCTTGCCCGATGCGGTCAGTGGGAAGGTCTCGACGAACCGCCAGTGGCGCGGGACCTTGAAGTGGGCGAGACCCGTCGCCGCGAACGCGGTCAGGTCGCCCGCGGTCGCCGCCCCGGGCGCGGAGAGCCTGACGACCGCGGCCACGTCCTCGCCCCAGCGTTCGCTCGGCGCGGCCAGAACGGCGACGGCGTCGACCGCGGGGTGGCGCAGCAGGAAGTCCTCGACCTCGATGGGGTAGACGTTCTCGCCGCCGCGGATGATGACCTCGCGGGCGCGGCCGTGGATGCGGAGCACACCCTGGTCGTCGAGGGAGCCGAGGTCGCCGGTGTGCAGGAAGCCGTCGACGTCGAGAACCTGGTCGGTGGCGTCGGGCATGTCCCAGTAGCCGATCATCGTCAGGGGTGAGCGGACGCAGACCTCGCCGACCTCCCCGCGGCCGACGACGTGGCCGTCGGGGTCGACGATGCGCAGGTCGGTGTGCGGCACGGTGACGCCGACCGTGGTCGCGACGTGCAGGGCGTCGCCAGCCGGGTCGGACTGTGTGATCATCGGGCATTCCGACTGGGCGTAGGCGACGGAGACGGTGGCGCCGTGGGCCTGGAGCCGTTCGACGAGCGAGGGAGGCACACTGGTTCCGCCGAGCCCTACCGACCGGACGGCGGCGAGCGCCCTGTCGAAGCCAGGAGTGTCGAGCAGCGCGTAGAACATCGTCGGTACGCCGCCGGTGCGGGTGGCACCGGTCGCCCGCATCAGGGCGACCTGCGTGGCCGGATGGAAGCGCGACATCGCGACGTAGCAGCCGCCGGAGGCGAGCGCGGCGAGCAGCATCACCACCGACCCGCCGACGTGATGGAGCGGAACGGGGTTGAGCCAGACGTCGCGCTCGTCGGCGTGGACGGTGAGCGCCCGGAGATGGCCGGCGCTCAGGGCGGCGCGGTGGCTGAGGGTGGCGCCCTTCGCCCGGCCGGTGGTTCCCGAGGTGAACTGGATCAGGAACGGGTCGTGGGGCCGGACGTCCGGCGGGTCGAAGGAGACCGGCGGCGGACGGGTCGCGACGGTGGCGAGGTCGACGACGTCGCAGCCGCGGGAGGGGCCGGCGAGGCCGGCCGCGCGTGCGCGCAGGTCGACGCCGCGATTGTCGAAGCCGACGAACAGCAGGCTCGGGGATGTCAGGGCGAGAGCATGCGCGACCTCGTCGTCCGTCCAGGCCGTGTTGAGGGGGACGAGCACGGTTCCCGCGAGCGCGCAGGCGTGCTCGACGATCACCCACTCCGGGCCGTTCGCCGCCCACACCGCGACCCGGGCTCCCGGTCTGGCGCGGCGGGCGATGCCAGCCGCGGCCACCTCGGCGGCCCGCAGCAGTTCCCGGTAGGTGAGCGACCGCGGGGCTTCGGGGTCGTCGCCGGCCGCCCAGGCCAGCGCCGGCCGGTCGGCACGCGCGGCGGCCTGGGCGCGTAACTGCTCACCGACGGCGCGGTCCGGCAGCGGATCGCCGGTCCGCGCCGCGACGGCGGCGGGGCGTGTACCGGTCATGAGGTCTCCGGGGGCGGCGAGGGCGCCGGGGCCGCGCGGTCGGTGCCGTCCAGGGGTGCGGTGCCGTCCGGGGGCACGACGGCCGGCGGTCCTGGCGCGGTGGCCCCGTCGGTGAGGAGCCCGGCCGAGATCCGTTCGAGGACGCGCGCCGGCGAAGGCGGCGGGACGAACTGCACGGCGACGTGGTTGGCGCCGGCGGCGTACTGCGCTTCCACGCGGGCTCGCAGGGCGGTCGGGGTGTCCTGGACCACGAGGGCGTCGATGAGGGCGTCGCTGACCGTGGCGAGGTCGGCGTCGTCGAATCCGCACCGGCGGAGGCTCTGCTGGTAGTTGGGCATGCCGAGGCAGAGCCCGAGGTAGTCCCGGAGCTTCGCGCTGGTCCGGGGATCTTCGCCGCCGACCGCGACCATCTGGGAGGGCGCGATCCACGGGCTGTCGCCGACGGCCGCGCGCGCGCCCGCGGTGTGGGTGACCGGGCAGAAGTAGGTGTGCAGGCCACCGGTGGCGGTGGCGGCGAGTTCGATCATCCGAGGTCCGAGCGCGCCGAGGAACAGCGGCGGCAGGGTGCGCCCGCCGACGGCCGCGTTCATCGCGCCCACGTAGTCGCGCAGGGCGGTCAGGGGCCGGGAGTAGGCGCCGCCGCGGGTCTCGGCGAGATGCCGGTGACTCGCGCCGAGGCCGAGGACGAACCGTCCGGGGAACGCCTCGTGCAGGGTCGACGCGACCGCGACCATGGCCTCCGGGTCGCGGGCGTGGATGGTCGCGACGCCGAGTGCCACGGTGAGCGTCTGGGTGGCCGTCAGGTAGAGGGCGGCGCGGACGAACGGGTCGACACCGCTGTACTCCTGCAGCCAGACCGTCCCGACGCCGGCCTGTTCGAGGTCGCGAACGGCGGCGGCCGCCTCGGCGCTGGGCAGGCGGTCGAGGAATCCTCCCCACAGCCCGACGCCCGTGGGCAGCCCGGACCGGGGGGCGCTCGCCGGCGTGGCCTGCCGCTTCGGGCTTTCGGCGGGCGTCATCGTGCCGGGGTGAGGTCGAGGACCGTCGCCGCGTTGTGGCGCAGGAACTTCGGCCAGACGTCGGCCTTGAACGGCACCGTGTCGAGTTCGGTGAAGGTCCGCTCCAGCTCGATGCCGAACGGGTAGTAGCCGCCGTAGATGATCTTGTCGGCGCCGCGGGTGTTCGCGTAGTCGATGATCGCCTTTGGGTAGTGCTTCGGCGCGAACGCCGTCGTGGAGTAGTAGAGGTTCGGCCATTTCAGCATCAGCTTCACGGCTAGATTCACCCACGGTTCGGCACCGTGGCGCATCACGAACCGCAACTCGGGGAAGTCGTAGCAGACCTGGTCGACGAGCTCGACGCGCTGCGCGGCCATCGGGACACGCGGTCCGGGTACGCCGACGGCCACGAACACGGGCAGGCCGAGTTCGACGCAGGTCGCGTAGATCGGGTAGGCGCGGCGGTCGTCGATCGGCACCCGCGGTGACACCCCCGACGGGAACAGCGTCACGGCCCGCAGGCCGTACTCGTCCACCGCCTGGCGGATCGCGCGGACCGCTCCCATGACGTCGTTCGGGTCGACGCCGAGGGAGGCGGCGAAGCGCGCCGGGTGCTTGCGCAGCGCGGTCCTCGCGGTCTCGCTGGTGAGGTTGACCAGCGCCAGCTCGATGCCGTGGGTGTCCATCTTCGCGAGCGTCTCGTCGATCGCCTGCTCGTCGGAGACGTCGCCCGGCCGGTTGGCCGGCATGTCCTTGAACATGTAGCCGATGGTGTTGTCCGCCCGCCCGCGATCACGCAGCCCGGCGATGCGCGGGATGTTGCTGGTGGACCGGAAGCCCATCAGGGTGTCGATCACCTTGACGTCGCGCGGTCGGGTCATGCTGGCCGCTCCCCCTGTCTCGTCTCGTCGGCGGGCGTCTCGCTGGAGCCGGGGAGGGTGAACCGGGCGTGCGCTGGGTCGAGCCCGGCGAAGGCGGGCGGGCGGCGCTGGCGCCAGCTGCGGACGCCCTCGGTGAAGTCCGCCGACGCCAGCGCCGCCTCCAGGTAGGCGTCGGCACGGGCGACCGCGGCGGGCAGCGTGGAGGTCAGGTCCGTGTAGGTCTGGCGTTTGACGACGCCCATCGCGGCCGGCGAGCAGCGGGTCGCCAGTCCCGTCGCGTAGTCCCACGCCGCGGCCAGCAGTTCGCCGTCGTCGACGACCCTGTTGGCCAGGCCGAGGCGTTCGGCCTCGGCGGCGCGGACCAGGCGTCCGGACAGCAGCAGGTCGTTGGCGACGCCGAGCCCGACGATGCGGGGCAGCAGCCAGGTCATGCCCAGCTCGGCGATCAGGCCGCGGCGGACGAAGGCGGTGGCGAACTTCGCCGACGAGCCGGCGAACCGCACGTCGCAGAACAGCGCCAGCTGCATCCCCACGCCGAAGCAGGCCCCGTTGACCGCCGCCACGACGGGTTTGGCGATCGTCATCGCCGCCCAGTACGCCGGCCGGGCCGCGTCGATCTCGTAGGAGCCGGCGTCCGCGACGTTGTCGAGGCTGCCGCCGTCGGCGCCGACGCAGAAGTCCGGGCCGGCGCCGGTCACCACCAGGGCGCGCACCCCGGGGTCGAGGGCCAGCCGGTCGAGCGCGGCGAAGAACCGCTGGCCCAGCCGGGGAGTCCAGGCGTTGCCTGGCGGCCGGGTCAGGGTGACCGTGGCGACCTGGCCCGCGATCTCCACCTCGACGGTGCCGTCCTCGGCCCACGGCGACCCGCCCGGCGTGGCGGCTGCCGCGGGAACCGTCGCGGCGGGCCCCGGCGCCGCCTGCCCCGCGGTCACAGGCCGAGGAGCGCGGCGGAGTTGTCCCGCATGATCCGAGCCCTGGTGGCGGCGTCGAGCGAGGCGATCTCCTTCTCGAACTGGAGCGGTTCGGCCAGGCCCTCGGCGTGCGGCCAGTCCGACCCGAACAGGACGTGGTCGGCGCCGATGAGCTCGACCAGCTCGGCGAGGTCGTCCTCGTAGTAGGGCGCCACCCACACGTGCTGGCGAAACGCCTCGACCGGGTCGCCGGAGAAGCTCTCCGGGGACTGGTTGGCGTATTTCTTCAGCAGCCGTAGCAGGGGCTTCACCCAGGCGGCGCCGTTCTCGATGCTCACCGCCCGCAGGTTCGGATGGCGGGCGAACACGCCGTCGACCACGAGGCTGGCCATGGTGTCCTGGATGGCCCGATCCCCGACGACGATCTTGGCCAGCACGTTCGTCTTCCCGAACGCCTCCAGGGTCGCCGAGCCGCCCCACATCGCGGACATCTTGTGGTAGCCGCTGTCCCCCAGGTGGAACGCCACCGGCACGTCCGCCTCCGCGAGGCGCGCCCACACCGGGTCGTGGGCGGGGTGGCCCAGCGACCGCCCGCTCGCCCCCGTCCCGGGCGCCGGCACCGGCGCCGGGCGGACGTGGACGAGGCGCGCGCCGAGGCCGAGCACCCGCTCCACCTCGGCGACCGCCGCCTCCGGATCGGCCAGGGAGATCAGCGGCACGGCGAACAGCCGGTCCTGGTAGGAGTAGCCCCAGTCGTCCTCCAGCCACCGGTTGAACGCGTGCAGGCTGGCCATGGTGGCCCCGACGTCGTCGCGCAGCGCCTCCTCCACCCCGACGCCCATCGTCGGGTAGAGCACCGCTCCGGCCAGGCCCTGCTCGTCGAGCCGGGCGATCCGCAGGTCGCGGTCGCGGTACTCCGGCGCCAGCGGTTCGACCTCCAGCAGGGTCTGCCGGCTCACGCCCGCGGGCATGACCCCGCGGAAGTACAGGTCGAGGCAGCCGGGCTTGGTGACCGGGTTGAAGGTGGGGTTGGGGATGAAGGTGTTGACCCGGCCGCCGATCACCACGACGGCGCGCTTGCCCTTCTGCAGGACCTGCACGCCGCGCTGGGCGAACGCCGGGTCGAGGTGGCGGGTGAACGCGTCCAGCGGCTCGTAGTAGTGGTTGTCGGCGTCGATGGGGCGCTGGTCAGGCACGTCAGCTTCCTTCCGTCGCGGTCTTGGCGGTCCGGCGACCGCGGTCCTGGCCGTCCGACGACCGGCTCAGGGGGTCGGCCGGAGGTCCTCGAAGACCGGGGCGCGCCGCTCCCGCTGGGCCTGCAGGCTTTCCAGGCAGTCGTCGGGGTGGTACATCCCGGCCTGCCACAGCGCGACGAGGTCGAGACCGTCGTCGACGGCGTGGTCGCGGGCGTGGTTGATCGAGTGCTTGGCACCCCAGACCGCCAGCGGGCTCTTCGCCGCGATCTCGCGCGCGATGTCCGAGACACCGGCCAGCAGAGCGTCATGGTCGTCGAACACGGCGTTGACGAAGCCGACCGCCTCGGCCCGGGCGGCCGGCAGCCGCATCCCGCGGTAGGCCATCTCGCGGGCGATGCCCTCGGGCATCACCTTCGGCAGCCGCTGCAACTGGCCGACCTCGGCGGTGATGCCGATGTTCGTCTCCTGGACGAGGAAGAACGCGTCCCGGGTGGCGTAGCGCAGGTCGCAGGCGGCGACCATGCCGAGCCCGGCGCCGACACAGCCGCCCTGGATCGCCGCGATCACCGGAACGCGGGCGCGTTCCAGGGCGGTGAACGTCTCCTGCAGCGAGCGGATGCCCTGGTAGAGCACCGCCCGCTTGCGGCCGGGCTCGTCGCCGCCGCCGCTCGTCCGGAACATCCCGCCGTCGAACACGCCGAGGTCGAGCCCGGCGCAGAAGTGCCGCCCGGTCGAGGAGAGGACGATCACCCGGGCGCGGGCCTCGCGGTCGATGTCGGTCACCAGCGTCCGCAGCTCGGCCCAGAACGACGGGATCAGCGTGTTCTTCTGCTCGGGGCGGTTGAGCCGCAGGTACGCGACGCCGTCCGCGTAGGTGACGTCGAAGCAGGTCAGGCTCACGAGACAGGCTCCTTGATCTTGGCGACCACCGGCGCCCAGACCTCGGGGGCGTCCGGGTAGGGCACGTTGAGGCGCAGGCCGGTCACGAGCCCGCCGAACCGGTCCCGCACGACGTCCGCCAGGTCGTCGGCGTCGGCCACGACGGCGAGCGTGCGCAGGATGTCGTCGTCGACGAGCCCGGCCATCTCCGCCCAGCGCTGGTCCACCGACAGCCGGTGCAGCTCGCCGTGCAGCTCGCCCCAGCCGTGATGGTCGAGGACGGCTCGGTAGGCGGGCGTCGACGCGTAGAACGCGATCTGCCGGCGCACCCGGTCGATCTCGGGCTCCAGATCGCCGCCCGGCGGGGCCGTCGCGAGGAACACCGGCAGGCACACCTCCACCGTGCCGTCCGCGCGGCCGGCTTTCGCCAGGCCGCGGCGCAGCGCCGGCAAGGTCACCTCGGCCAGGTAGGAGGCGCTGGTGAACCCGTGGCACATCAGCCCGTCGGCCACCTCGCCGGCGACCTCGGTCATCCGGGGACCGACCGCCGCCAGGAACACCCTCGGCGGCCCGAACGGGTTCGGCCCTGGCTGGAACAGCGGGTTCGACAGCGTGTGCTGGTAGTAGGTGCCCTCGAACCGCAGCCGGCCGCCGGGCTGCCAGCTGTCCCAGATCGCCCGCAGCGCGAGCACGAACTCCCGCATCCGCGCCGCCGGATGCGACCACGGCATCGAGAACCGGCGGGTGATGTGCGCCTTCACCTGCGAGCCCAGCCCGAGCACGAACCGGCCACCGGTCAGCACCTGCAGGTCGTTGGCGACCGCCGCGGTCGTCATCGGGTTGCGGGCGAAGGCGATCGCGACGTTGGTCCCGAGGTCGATGTCTGCCGCGCCGGCGGCCAGCGCGAGCGGCAGGAACGGGTCGTGCGCCGCCTCCGCGGCGAACAGCCGGTCGTAACCCACCGAGGCGGCCAGCCGCGCGCCGCGGGCCGCCGAGTCCCGGTCGCCGAGCGAGTGGAGCAACCCGCCATCGATCTTCACCCAGGCTCCTCCGTCGTTCGCGGTCTCGAACACTGTTCCGGTTATTTCAACATCATTCTGTAGTTCCTACATCATTCTGGACAGCACCCTACGATTCTGGGTATGGAGAGCGCAATCGGTACCCCGAGCCGCGTGGCCACCCGCATCGCGGCCCAGACGGCCGGGCGGCGGCGGCCCGACTACGTCCACGAGGTGACCGAGCTGATCGAGGCGGCCCGCAAGGTCATCGACGCCAGCGGCACGGCGGCGAAGGCACGGGTCGCGGACATCGTCGCCGTGGCGGGCCTGTCCAACGACGCGTTCTACCGGCACTTCCCGTCGAAGGACGCGCTGGTCGCCGCGCTGATCGAGGACGGTGTCGAACGGGTCGCCGCCGTCCTCGCCCGCCGGATGGCCAAGGAGCCCGCGGCCGAGGGCAAGATCCGCTGCTGGCTCGACGGTGCGCTCTCCCAGGCCGACGAGACCCAGGCCGCGTCGACCTCGGCCATCCTGTCGAACAGCAGCAACTTCAACACCGCCATCCCGACCGGTGACCACAGCGCGAAACGGCCGCTCGCCGAGCTTCTCCACGAGCCGTTCACGCTGCTCGGCAGCGCCACGCCCGAACTCGACGCCGAACTCGTCACCCACGCCGTCTACGGCAGGGTCAGCGGACATCTCAAGGCCGGCACCCGTCCCACGCCCGACGAGGCGGACCGCCTTCTGCGGTTCTGCGTGTCGACGGCCCGCGACAGCGCGGCGCCGAAGTGAGCGGCCGGCACGACTTCCAACCCGTCGGGCCCAACGAGCTGCGCTGGCACGACGAGCTGCCGCCCGATCCCGCCCGCCGACGCCGGCCACACGTCCTGGCCGATGCCCGCGGTGTCGCCGTCGCGCTCGGGGCGTCCCTGTTCCGGAACCCGCCCGCCGGGTGCCGGTGGTGTCTGGGCCATGGCCGGTCCCAGCACGGTCGCGGAGTTCGGCGACGCCGACCGCGACAGGCGTCCCCGGGGACCGGCCCGGCCATGTCCATCAGCCGGCGTGGCAGTCGATACCGGTCACGTTCAGGTTCCGGATCGTCTGGCAGTAGCTCTCGCGGCTGACCTGCCAGCCGACCGCGGTGCGCAGCGCCCTGGTCTCCAGGTCAATCACGATGCCGTCTATCGGGCTGCCGTCAGCGTTGCGCAGCGTGTGAGGGGCGCTGGTCGGTATCGCGTTCGGATCGTCGAACCAGAGGAGCAATGGACGACGAGCATGCGGAGCCGGTGATCGGCCATAGTCTGGTCTGGGACCGGTCAGCCGGCGCACCACGAGCGACAGGCGGCGGAAACAGGGGGCGGGCGGTCGATGGACGTCCTCTCGCCGGCGGAGATCGCGGAGTTCGCGGACGTGTTCGCGGATCCGGGGGCGGCGCGGCGGCTGCTGGTGGCGGCCGGGCTCGGCGCGGGCCGGCATCCGTCCTGGCAGGCGCCCGACGCCTACGCGTTCTGGACCGACGTCTCCCTACTGATCGCCCACGGCATCCGGCCGGGTCTTCGGGAGGCGTTGTTCGCCGAGGCGGCGCGGTTGTTCCCGGGCAACAGGGTGTTCACCGGCAGGGCCGGTGGTGGACCACCGCGGAGCCGGATGCAGCCGGCGTGGGAGCTGCTGCCGTCTCTACCGCCCCGGCATGTGGCCCGCGACGCCGATCTCGCCGCGCTGCGCGCGCTGCTGGCCGACCCGGTGGCCGGCCAGGTGGTCGGCGTGTGGGCGATGGGAGGCGCCGGCAAGTCGACCGTGGCGACCGCTCTCGTGCACGACCTCGCGGTGCGGGCCATGTTCCCGGACGGGATCGTGTGGGCGCAGGTCGGACCCACCCCGGACCTCATCGGCCTTCTCGGCCATGTGCTGGCCGCCTTCGGCGACCTGGCCCGCATCGGCGACGTCACGGACGGGGCGCGCCGGCTGCGGACGCTGCTGGCCGGCGCCCGCTGTCTGATCGTCCTCGACGACGTCTGGGACATCGCCGTCGTCGAGGCCTTCCAGCCGCCAGCCGGGGTGCGGGTCCTGGTCACGTCCCGGAGCCGGCAGACCTGGTATGCCGACGCCGGCGGACATGAGCTGGCGATGGCCGACGAGGACGTCTCCCGCCGGGTCCTGGCCGCCCACGCCGGTTGCGGCCCCGAAGAGCTTCCACCCGTCACCGGCGAGATCGTCCAGCGCTGCGGCGGACTGGTCCTGGCGCTCGCGCTGGTCGGCTCGATGGTCCGCCTGGGAATCCGCTGGGACAGTGCCGCGCAGCGGCTGCGCCGCACCGACCTGGACAAGCTCGCCGCGCGGTTCGCCGGCTACCCACATCCGAACCTGCTCGCCGCGCTCGACGCCTCCGTCCTGGCGCTCCCCGCCGCCGAAGCCGACCGTTTCCGTGAGCTGGCCGTCTTCCAGCACCGCGGCCCGGTCCCGCTCGCCGCCGTGATCCTGCTGTGGCAACGGACCGCCGGTCTCGACCCGCTCGACGCGGAGGACCTCCTCAACCTGCTGGCGCGGCGCTCCCTGGTCCGAGCACAGCCGGCGACGGCCACGGTGACCCTGCACGACCTGCTGTTCGACTACATCCGCGCCACCCTCGATCGGCCGGTCGCGGGCCTTCACCGGCTGCTGGCCAGCGCGCTGGTCGAGCGTTGGGGCGGCCTGCCCGACCTGCCGGGCCTGCGTGACCCGTATGACGACGCCGACCGGTACGGCCTGGCCGCCCTCGTCGCTCACCTGCTCGCCGCGGGCGACCCGGACACCATCGACGCGGTCCTCGCCGCCGAACGACGAGGGCCGGCCGGCCGGGCCGAGAGCACCTGGTACGGCGCCCACGAAGACCTCGGCCGCACCGGCGACTACCTGGTCGCGGTCCGCGCCGCCTGGGCCGACGCGCGCACCCGCCAAGCCGGCGGCGACCCCGCGGCTCTCGCTCGCCAAGCCACCTACGCCCTCATCCTTGGCTCCGTCACCAGCCTCGCGGACAACATTCCGGCCACGCTGCTCGTCCGCCTCGTCGAGACGGGACTGTGGGCGCCGATCCGGGCGCTCGCCTACGCCCAGGCGACTTCCGAGCCCCATGGCCGCGCGGCGGCGCTGACCGCGCTGGCGGACCACCTGCCCGTAGACCTGCGTCACCTTGCCCACGCCCAGGCGTTCACCGCGGCCACCAGCATCGACCGGCCCGACGCGCGCGTGCGAGCGTTGATCGTGCTGGCGTCCCAATTTCCTGACACCTGGCGGGAGGACGCCGTCACTGCGGCGCTGGCGGCCGCGACCGACATCGAGTCGAGCGCGGACAGGGCGCGGGCGTTCGTGGCGTTGGCGCCGCTCCTGCCCGCCGAGGGACGCGCGCGGGTGCTCACCCAGGCGCTGGAAGCGGCCGCCGCCGTCGGCGCGCTCTCCGATCAGGCAGCGATCCTGGCCACGCTGGCGCCCATGCTGCCCCCCGACCTGCTTGGTCAGGCGCTCGACGCCGCGACCGCCATCACCTACTCGCCGGCCCGGGCGGAGGCATGGGCCGGACTGGTGCCCTACCTGCCAGCCGGCCAGCGGCAGCAGCTCATTGCCCAGGCGCTCGACGCCCTCATCGCCGAGGGCTCCCTCGTGACGGGGGCAGCGTGGCTTCGTCTGGCGCCGCTGCTGGCCGACGACCAGCTCGGCAAGGCGCTGGTCACGGCCACCGCCCTGTTACGCGGCTCCGGGCGGACAGACGTGTTGATCGTGCTGACGGCACGGTTGTCGCCTGACGAGCGCCGGTCCGTCCTCGCTCGGGCACTCACGACCGCCGATGCTCTCGTTCAACCCGATCACCGGGCGGAGGCGTTGGCCGGACTGGCACCACACCTGCCGACCAACCAGCGTCGACCCGTCCTCACCGACGCGCTGGCCGCGGCCGCCGCCATCGGGTACAAGCCGACCCGAGCCGCCGTCCTGGCGGCACTGGCGCCGCTGCTACCCACCGACCTGCTCGACCGCGCGCTCGTGGTCGCCAGAACCGTCGATCCGACGGATGTGGCGAAGATCCTGGCCGCGCTGGCGCCGCGGGTACCGGCCGATCGGCGCCGGCCGGTCCTCGCCGAGGCGCTGGAAGCCGCGATCACCCTCCACTACCTAGGCGACAGAGCGGACGCGGTGGCCCGGCTGGCGCCACAACTGCCCGCCGACCTGCTCGGCCAGGCGCTCACCGCGGCGACCACGATCAGGGAACCGCACCTCTCGGGGCAGCTGGTGGCCCGACTGGCGCCCTGTCTGCCCGCCGACCTGCTCGGCCAGGCACTCCTCGCGGCCACCACGATCGACCAGCCAGAAGACACAGCGCGCGCGCTGACCCGGCTGGCGACCGAACTGCCCGCCGACGAGCGCGCGCCGGTCCTCGCCGAGGCGCTGACAGCCGCCGCCGCGGTCGAGAGACCGGACTACCAGGCACGCGCGCTGACCGCGCTGGCGCCACTGCTGCCCGCCGGACAGCGTCGGACGGCCCTCGCTCAGGCCCTGACCGCCGCCAGCGCCTGCCAGTCGGAGGACCAGGCGTCGACGTTGCGGGCGTTGGCGCCCCACCTGCCCGCCGACCTGCTCGAAACCGCCTGGACCCTGGCCACCGACATCTGGGAACGACAGGATCAGGTGCGGGCGATGGCCGGGCTGGCGCCGTACCTGCCCGCCGCGCGGCGCGCACGGATCGTCGCCGGGACGCTGAACGCCGTCCGCGCCCTCATGCCGTTCAGCCAGGCCGAGGCCCTGACCAGTCTCGCGCCGTCGCTGCCCACCGCGCGGCGTCGATCGCTTCTCGCGCGGGCGCTGAAAGCCCTCGCCGCGTTCCCCTCCTGGCTGGCCGCCCGGTCACTGGACAACCCCATCACGGCGACCGACTGGTCGACCGAACGGGCCGACATGATCGAGCGTCTCGCGCCGCAGCTCCCGGCCGGTCTGATCGAGGAGGCGTTGCGGGTGGCCACCGCGATCAAAGATCCGCTCGCCCGCGCACGAGCAGTGGCCGTCCTGGCGGCGCGGCTGCCCGCCGATCGGCGCGTCTCAGTCCTCACCGAGCAGTTGGAGGCCGTGGCCGCCGTCAGGTGGCCGGCTTCCCGGGCACGCGCCCTGGCCACGCTGGCGCCGCACCTTCCGGCCCTCCAGCTCCAGCCGGCCCTCACCGAAACGCTGGAAGCCGCCGCCCGCGAGGAGGCGGACGAACAGTCGCGGGCATTGGCCGTGCTCGCGCCGTATCTCCCGGCCGACCAGCGTGGGACGGCGGTCGCGCAGGCACTCGAGCTGGCCGCCCAGTCCGGCAGGTCGACGGTCGTCCTCGTCCTGCCGGCGGTACTCGGCACCGACCGCGCCGAAACGCGAACAGCGGTCGTCTCCGCGCTGCTCCGCGCGCGGCGCTGGTGGCCCTAGCGGCAAGCCGCCGACGGCGGATCATGACATCGGTCTGCGCGGCGGCCCGGCGCCCTTATCGGATGGGCACGCTATCGGATGAAGGCGGGCAGGGTCTCCCAGCCGCGGACGGTGGCGGTTGACGCGAGCTTGGCGTTCTCGGTGTCGATGTCCCATTCGGGAAAACGCCGCAGGATCTCCTCGAGCGCGACCCGGCCCTCGACGCGGGCGAGCGAGGCGCCCAGGCAGAAGTGGGCTCCGTGGCCGAACGACAGCGACGGTCCTGCGGCCCGGTGAATGTTGAAGCTGTCGCCGTCGGGACGATGGCGTTCGTCCCGGTTGGCCGAACCCACCAGAAGGCTGATCGCGGCCCCTTCGGGCACGGGAGTGCCGTGGAACTCGGTGTCCCGAGCCACGTAGCGGGCCACGTTGCTGGCTGGCGGCTCGAAGCGCAGGATCTCCTCGATCGCCCGGGGAATGAGCGAACGGTCTCGAACCAGGTCGGCGCGCTGGTCGGGATGATCGGCGAGGAGCTTGCCCGCCCACCCGATCAGCCGCGTGGTGGTCTCGCTCCCCGCGCCCGCGATGACCGCGACGTAGGTCAGGACCTCCTCGCGGCTCAGCCGCCGCGACACCCCCGACTCATCCACGAACTCGGCGTTGAGCAGGTCGGTCATGAGATCGTCCGACGGATGCTTCGCGCGCCAGTCGATGTACTCCGCGAACATGTCCGCGCCGATGTCCAGGCGCCCGCCGAAGCTCATCTTCGCGCCGGGCTTGGTGCGAAGGTTCGCGTCCGCGGTCTCGCGGACCGCGTCCTGGTCCTGAAGCGGGATGCCCAGCAGCATGCCGATGACCCGCACCGGCATCTGCGCACCGAGGTCGGCGATGAAGTCGAAGCGGTCCGCCCCTGTCAACGGGTCCAGGGAGGCGGCGCAGTATTCCCGCACCTGGGGCTCGAGCGCGTTCATCCTCCGCGGGGTGAACACCCGCGAGAGAAGATTGCGGTAGACCGTGTGGCGAGGCGGGTCCTCGAAGATCAGTGTCCCTGGCGGCAGCTGAACATTGGCCTTGATCAGCTCTAATATGGCGCCTCGCCCCGAGGTGAACGTCTCCTTGTCGTGCAGGCCGCGCTCGACGTCGTCGTAGCGGCTGACGGCGAAGAAGTCGTGGCGCTCGTTGTAGTAGAGCGGCGCCTCGTCGCGAAGTCGGCGAAACGTCGGGTAGGGGTCGGCGTAGATGTCGACGTCCCAGGGGTCCCAGTACACCTGGTCACGATCAGTAGCCATCATGCGCACCCTTCCGCGAGGTTCGCGTCATAAGCTATGACGTGAACATTGATAGCGTGCGCCTCCGGCAGTCGCAAGAGATGCGGGGCCCCGGGTCCGCGGCTCCGCCGGGGCCGTGACCATGGACCGGACGTCGTCGCGCGGAGCGCCGGAGCGTGCTGTGCGGCGGCTCTGGCCACCACGTCGGCGACTCTGGCCACCATGTCGACGGCGCGTTCCGACCACCTGGCGCGCGCGGGTCTCCCCCGACCTGCCGTAGCCTTGCCGAATGGCCGATATTCGCAGGTCCCCGAACTGGAGGCGACGCTGAGCGAACCAGGCGCCATCCGGCCGCGCTATGACAGCCCGCTGCGACGTGAGCGGGCCGCCGCGACGCGCGCCCGCATCGTGGCCTCGGGTGCCGAGATCCTGCACGGTATGCCGATCTGGAACTGGCGGGCCCTGACGGTACGGGCGGCGGCGGAGCGGGCGGGGGTCTCCGAGCGCACGGTGTACCGCCACTTTGCCACAGAACGTGACCTGCGCGAGGCGGTCATGGCGAAGCTGGAAAGCGAATCGGGTGTCAACGTCGAGGACCTGACTCTCAGCGGCATCCGGAAGAAGGCCGAGCGCCGCTTCGGCTACGTCGCCTCGTTCCCCCTCCAGGAACGAATGGAACGAGATCCGACGGTCGCCGCCGCCAACGAACGACAGCGCGCCGCGCTCATGGCGGCGCTCGGCCCCGAAACCGACGGCTGGCCCGACGAGGCCCGCGCCATGGTCGCGGCGGTGTTCGACGTGTTGGGAAGCGTCGTTTCCTACGAGCGCGCGGTGATGGACTGGAACCTGCCGGCCGATCGCGCGATCGCCGCGCTCAGCTGGGCGATAGCCCTCGTCGAGGACGCCGTCAGGGCCGGCCAGCACCCCGAACAGTAGTCCGACCAGGACCGCGGTCCCGCCAGTCGCGAAAAGGTTCACGTCGCCGACGGGCGCGCCGCTCGCAAGGAATCCGCCACGAACCACCAGGCAAGATCCAGCGGCGAGGATCGCGCCGACAGGCGGCGCGGCCCTCGCGGTCAGACCTGGCAGCAGGCGGCGCGCAGACGTGACCAGTTCTCGCGGGTGGCGTCGTCGCTGGGGAAGAACGACTCCAACCGAAGCTCCTGCGCCGTGACGTCGATCGGCGTGCCGATCGTGGACACCACGGAGAACAGGTTGAGCGGTACGCCGTCCACCTCGAACCGCACGTCGACCACCGGCGCGGCCTCCAGCCCCGCGCCCGGGGCGGCGAGCAGCGCGGCGACGTCGGACCTGGCGCGCAGCCCGCGCACCAGCTCAGCGGTCCGGTCGTCCAGAACGCCGCCCACAGCCTCGCGACGCGCCCGTTCCAGAAGATGCGGGACGACGCTGTCCCAGTTCCGGACCGCCCGCCGGACCGGCCCAGGCCCGATGACCATCTCGAGCACGTTGGCCGGCTCGGGCATCGGTTCGGGCGCGCACAACCGCCCGAACAACAACTGAGCACCCTGGTTGGCCCGCAGCACGTCCCAGCTTCGGTTCAGCACCACGGCGGGCAGCGGATCATGCTGCTCGAGCATCGCCGTCAGTGCCGCGCTCACCTGGCGCAGCTGCGGGCTGTCGAGCGGCTCGCCGGCGTACGACGGCGCGTAGCCACCCGCCAGCAGCAGCACGTTGCGGTCGCGCAGCGGAACGTCGAGCGTGCGGGCCAGCCGCTCGATCATCTGGCGGCTGGGCCGGGCCCGCCCGCTCTCGACGAAGCTCACATAGCGCGGAGTGCTCCCGGCCGCGGACGCCAGGTCGAGCTGGCTGAGCCGGCGAAGGCGCCGCCAGTGCCGCAGCTGGTCGCCGAGCGCCGAACCAGGCGACGACGCGGAGCCCACCATCACCATGGCCAGGACGCTATCCGGTCGCCGGCTTCGCATCCCTTCCCTGCCAGGGAATCGCGCCGCCTCCCGCGGTCCGGGCAGGCTGCGGGCGGCCGCCGACCGTCGGCGGCATCGAGAAGAGGCCACGATGAAGCTCACCGTCCACACCGCCGAATCCGCCCCGGCCGAGGCCGCGGCGCTGCTGCGCGGCATCGCCGACGACCTCGGCGTCGTCCCCAACCTGGCCGCCGCGATGGCCACCTCCCCGGCGCTGCTCGCCGGGTTCGACGGGCTGCGCCGCGCCCTCGGGACAGCCCGGCTCCCCCGGCAGGAACGCGAGGTGGCCGGCCTCGCCGTCGGCGTCGCCGTCGACAACGCCTACGGCGTCGCCTTCCACTCGACGATGCTGGACCAACTCGGCGTCGGCGCCTCGGACGTGGACGCGATGCGTGCCGGGCGGGAGCCAGCCCAGCCACGCGCCGCCGCCGTGTACGCGCTCGCCCGTTCCCTCGCGCTCGGACGCGGCAAGGTCGACGACGCGGTCCTCGACCGCGCGGCGGCGGCCGGCCTCGACGACACCCAGATCCTCGACGTCGTCCTCGAATGCGCGCTCGCGAGCCTGGTCGGCCTCGTCGACAACCTCGCCGACCGGGTCGAACTGGACGGCTTCCTGCTCGCCCGAGCTCTCTAGCGGCGGTTACCGGCCCTACGGCCGGCGCTGGCCGCGCACGTCGGTCACGGCGCCGCCGGGGGGCTGATAGGTGCCCTGCAGGACCGGGCCGGCCGTCTGCGGGGTCGGCCAGAAACGCGGGTCCTGCCCCGTCGGCTGGAACGTGACGGTGCCCGCGCCGGCGGCGACCGCCCCGTCCGCGGGCCAGGTCAGCGACGTGTCGCGCAGGACCGCTCCCGACACCACCCGGTCGTTGAGGGCGGTCGTTCCGTCGGGAAACAGGCAGAGCGTGCCGAGCGCGGACCAGGCGCCGGCAGTCCCGCGCACCGTCAGGTCGTACGCCCCGACGTAGGGACTCACCGGGTTCGTCGGCGCGATCGCCGGAGGCCCCGCGACGGTCGTGACCGTGCCGGCGATCCTCGTGGCGTTGCGGGTCGCCGAGAGGTCGACGGGCCGGCCGAACTCGCCGCTCCACCGGCCGACGAGTCCCGCGGTGCCGGCGGGAACCCGCGTCCACATCGACTGCCTGATCTGGGTGGCGGACCGGGCGCCGTTCCACAGGCGTACCTCGGCGACCTGCCCGGTCAGCGCCCGGAACTGCTCCTGGGACTGTTCCGTCGTGCCGACGGTCAGGCTCAGGCTGTTGTTGACGTTCAGCGGCGGAGCCGCGTTGCCGTTCGTGGTCGCGCCCACCTGCTGCCCGTCGACGTAGAGGACCAGGGAGGTGCCCGACCGCACCGCCGCGACGTGGTGCCACTGGCCGTCGAGGACGGCGGACGACGGCGTCGTGATCTCGAAGAAGCCGAAGCCGCTGTCGGTGGCGAACTTCAGCGAGCCGCCGGGCCGCGCCACGACGAGGAACCCGCCGTTGCCCGCCCCGCCCGCTGTCCCCTTCCGCGCGACGACGGTGCCGGGGCCGGTGGCGCGCAGGGCCGCCTCGACGGTGAAGTCGCCGGCGCCGAAGTTGTACGCGGCGGCGGGGTTCGCCGCCAGGTAGCCGGCGCCGGAGACGGCGAAGGCCGTGTTCGACGGCGGCGCCGTGACCGGCGGCGGCGGGAACACCGCGTCGACGGCGGCGCGCACCGCGTCGGGCTGGTAGCGGTTGGTCCCGGTCAGCACGGCCGTCAGCGCCGCCGCGTCCAGCGTCGGCGCGACGCGCCGGTCGCACAGGACGCGGGCGAGCTCCGTCGCGGTCAGGGACGGGTAGACGGACGCGTCGAGCAGCGCATTGGCGATCACCTGCGGGGTGAACCCGGCGGCGGCCAGCGCGGCCGCGACGTTCAGCGCGGCGGGGACGTTCGCCGGGGCGGGGGCGGTCGGAGTCGTCATCGGTACAGCTCCCGGATCTGTGCTGCCTCGGTCATGATCGGGGTGAGCGTCGACGTGGTCAGCTCGGGGAAGCAGGCGAGCAGGGTCGCCTGCACGTCGGCGTCGGTGTGCCCCACGATCAGCAGGGCCGCGCCGAGGACCGCTGGCCGGGCGAGCCCGACGCCGTCGGCCCGGGCGAGCGCGTACGCGGACCGGCGCGGGTGGAGCCCGGCGAACGACGTCCTGCGCCGGCGCGCCGCCTCCGGCAGCGAGCAGGGCTCGCCCCGGACCGCGTCGCGCGCGGCGGTGACGGCGGGGTCCTGCGCGGCGGCGAGCGCGCTCGCGATGTCCGCCGCGCTGGCGGTCGGGATCGCCTGGCGCGTCCTTGTCGCGACCTGGTCGGGCGGCACGCCGGTGTCGGCGAGCGCCCAGGCCAGCAGGAACGCCGAGGCGGGTTGCCCGGTGTAGGCGGCCGTCAGCGCGTTCGCCTGGTCGGTGGCGCCGGCCGCCGGGTCGATCGCGCGCAGCCGGGCGCCCGCCACGGGCGGGCTCACCAGCCGCGCGATCGACGCGACGTAGCTCGTCGCCCGCGCGGCGGCGGGTTCCTCGTACGCGTACTTCAACGCGACGGCGACCAGCGTCGCCCGCTCGTCCGGGGTGAGCGACGCGAGCGCGGGGGCCTGGGCGATGACGTTGCCGGTCACGACCGGGGGCACCTTCAGCGCCGCCAGGGCGCGGGCGAGGGCGACGGCGCGGTCCGCGCGGACCATCCCGGCCGACACGGTGAAGGCCGCCTGCCCGAGCGGCAGGAGTTCGGCCGCCGTCCGGGTCGGCGTCGCGCCGAGGCCCTGGCCGGCGACCAGGAGCGCGGCGGCGAGACCGAGCTGGGCGTTCGCGGAGCCGAAGTAGTTCGTCAGCAGCGGCACGACGGTGCCGGACGCCGTCAGCGCCGGCGCGGCCGGCGCGACGATCCCGCGCGGCAGCGTCGCCGGGTCGCGGATCGCCGCGAGCAGCGGCGGGGTGATCGCCGTGGAGTCGAGGCCGTCGTAGGCGGAGCGCAGCGCGGCCGCCACCGCGACGGTGTCGGTGAGCACGTCGAACAGGCGCGACGCCATGGCGCGGTCGGCGACGGTGTCGGCCCACAGCGCCGCCGTCCCGAACAGGAAGCCGCGGGTCCGGCCCACGCCGAAGTCGGTGCCCGCCGCGGTGCCGGCCGCGATCGCGCCGAAGGACAGGGTGACCGCGCCGCCGCGGGTCAGCGCGCTCACGCGGTACCGGGTCGCGTCGCGCAGCCCGGGTGCCCGCGGCAGCGAACGGATGATCTCGACGGCGGCGACGGTGGCGCCCGCGCCGCCGGCCCCGAGCGTGACCGTCGCGCCGGGCGGCACGTCGACCGGCGCGACGCCGGTGGGCGTCGTCACCAGCGCGCGCAGCACGCCGTCGTCGGGCCCGGCCGGGGTCGGCGCGGCGGTCAGGTCGTTGCGCAGCGACAGCGACCAGCCGGGCGCGGTGTCGTAGACGATGGTCGCCCGCGTGCTCCAGGCGCCGACCGCGTCCGGCCGCCTGGCCCGGATCCGGACGCCGTAGGTCGTGCCGGCGGCGTAGGGCCGCCCGGCCGGGGCGGGCAGCGTCAGCGTGACCGGCGCGCTCGCGGCGCCGGCCGGCCCGGTCACGGTCGTCACCGGGGTGACGGTCGTCACCGCCACGGCCGTCACCTCGGCGAGGTACTCCGCGGCGTTCGCGACGGACGGGAAGGTCACCGTGAGCGCGCCGCCGGCCGCGCGCACGACGAGGCCCGCCGGGGCGGGCATCGTGAGCGCGGTCGCGGCGGCCGGGGCGCTCCAGTCCGCCGGGATGTCGCCGCCGAGGGGACGGACCCGCGCCGAGTAGGCACCCTCGCGGGGGTCGTCGAGGGGGACGCTCACGGTCCCGGCGCGCACGTCGGTCCGCGTCGCGATCGACGCTCCGGCCGGGTCGACGAAGGCGACCTCGTACGCGGCGCCCGCGACGGCGGCCCAGGTGGCGACGAGGGATCCGGCGCTGTAGGCGAGCGTGGCGCCCGGGGTCGGGGCCTTGGTCAGGCTCGCCGGGGCCCAGGCGCTCTGCTGGTCGCCGCGGACGGCGCGCGCCTGGCCGACGTAGGTGCCGACCGGCAGCGACGTGGCCGCGGCCTGGTGGACCAGCCGCAGCGGGCGATCCGCGAGCCCCAGCGACGCGGTGCGCAGGATCGCCCCGGTCGGCGACCGCAGTTCGGCCTCGTAGCCACCCGCGTAGCTGGCGGGCGACCAGTCCAGGGTGAAGGCGCCGTTCGCGTAGGTGAACCCGGTGACCACGGGAACGGCCGGCGTCGGGGTCGGCGTCGGCTGGCCACCTCCGCCGCCGTTACCGCCGCCGTTACCGCCGCCTCCACCGCCGCCTCCGCCACCGCCACCGCCACCGCCACCGCCGCCACCGCCACCGCCAACGGCCGCGGCGATGGCCGCCGCCGCGGCGGCCACGGCCGCGGCGGCGCCCGCCGCGGCACTTGTCGCGGCGGCCATAGCGGTCGCGGCGGCGTCGGCCGCGGCCGTGACCGCGGCGTCGACGAGGCCCTTGCACAGCAGCGTGGCGGCGTAGGCGGCCGCCTGCTCGCCGAAGACGATGCCGGCGAACGCGGCGATCTTCTCCGGGCTTCGCAGGAGCTGGAGGACGAGGTCACCCGAGGCGCGGGCGATGCCCGCCGCCAGCGCCTCCGGCAGGTCGGCGTAGCGGGTCGAGCTCGGGATCCGCACCTCGAAGGCCGGGAACGCGACCGTGACGAACGGCGTGCTCTGCCCGACCAGCGACAGCGCGTAGCTGCCCGTGAGGGAGAAGACCAGGTCGCCGCCGTCGGAGCGGACGTCCGGGTCCATCGACCACGCACTGGTGAACGCCCGCTGGGCGACGAAGTTCACCAGGGCCCCGCAGCCGTCGACCCGCGTCGCCGCGAAGAGGTCCCGGATCGCGTCGACGATGTCGATGATGTCGCGCAGCCAGGTGAAGGCCGGCCAGTTGACGATCGTGAAGCTGTCCGACCCGGTGTCGCGGGCGAGGTAGACGAAGTCGCACGCGAGCCGGCCGAAGGGCTCGATCGTCCGGCCGGCTTCGAGGTGCCCGGCGAACCGGCGGGCGCCGTCGGGGTCCTTGGACACGGCCACCGCGACGGAGCCGAACGGCTCGCCCAGGAAGTTGATGCCGGTCGCGACGCCGAAGGAGGCGTCGGTGCCGGTCGTGAAGCGCACCTCGGGACCGCCGAGGTACGGCCCGGCGCCGCCGGTCTGCGCCGTGCCGGCGAGCTGGGCGAAGACCATGTCGATCGGCCCGGTCAGCGCGATCGCCGCGGTGACGCCGACGGGCCGGCCGGCGGTGTCGGTGCGGACGTCGACGCGCGCGCGGACGTCGACGTCGACGACGAGGCGGATCGTCATGTGGGCGTCGAGGTGGTACCCGTCGAGCAGGTCGGTGTCGTCCAGGCGGGCGAGCGCCCGGGTCGGGTCGGCGCTCGCCCGGTAGTAGTAGATGCGCGAGCCCGGCCGCAGGATCAGGTCGACGTAGGTGCCCCAGTCCGAGCCCGAGCCGGTCACGCACTCGGCGAGGAACGACACGATCGAGAAGTCGCGGTCGATGGCGACGTACGCGAGCGCCGGCGACGAGTCGATCATCGCGAGCCGGGCCGCGAACGACAGGCGGGTGTCGGGCTGCCCGGCGGCCGGCGCCCGGCCGAGCGTGGCGTGCCCGCTGAGCCAGAACCGGGTCGCGCGGGGACGGGCCGGCACGGCCGGCTGGCCGGCGGTGGCCGGCACCGCGGCCTTGGCGAAGTCGATCTGGGCGGCGAGCCCGAGGTCGTCGATGCGGATGCCGGGAAGCTCGAACGGCACCACCGACTGGTCGGTCGGCGGCGGGACCGTCGCGGTGGTGACGAGCCGGTCGTCGTTGACCCGCAGGTTGACGTCGAAGCCGAGCGTCGACCCGAACACGGCGAGCCGGACGCGGGCGTCGAGGGTGAACTCCCGGGCGGCGGCGGGGCGGTAGGTCAGCCGGATGGCCGGCAGGGCCGAGGTGTGGGTGATGGTGACGAGCCCCGCGAACAGGGTGATGTCGGCGAGGTCGGCACTGAACAGCGTCGCCGTCGAGTCGGTCCGGTCGATCCGCGCGGTGAGCCGCACCGACGGCGTCGACGGCTGGCCCGCTCCCCCGGTGCCGGTGCCGCCAATGGTGATGATGGTGCCGAGCAGCGTGCCGGGCCCGCCGGTGTTCACGTCGAGCTCGGCGGTGAACAGCGCGCCGACGGGCAGCGGGTCGGTCGACCCGGCGAGGTCCGCGATCGGGGACGCGACTCCCGGGGAGGCCGCGGCCAGCGCGGTCGCGACGCGGCTCGCGAAGTCGCCGACGGTGGTGTCGCGGAGGTTCGCGACGATGAGGCGCGCGTGGCGGACCTTGACGTAGTCGTCGATGCGCAGCGCGCCGAACAGGTTCTCGAAGAGGAAGCCCTCGCCGAGCGACGCCGCCAGGGCGTAGCTGTGGCCGCCCGCCGAGGCGTCCGGCGCCGCGGGCGCGGGGTCCGAGGGGGCCGGGTTCGAGGGCGCGGGGTCCGCCGGGGCGGCGGGATGGCTGTCCGGGGCCGCGGTGGGCGCGCAGAGCAGCACCGCGTCGGCGAACCGGGAGAGGCGGCCGCGCAGAACGAGCTCGCCGGTGGTCAGGTTGGCCCACACCGCGGCGGAGTCGAACGTCGGCGTCTGGGCGTCGGCGGGCAGGACAGCGGCCCAGCGCTCGTCGGCCGCGGCGCCGCTGACGCCGTCGGCGAGCTGGGGCAGCGCGATGCGCGGCGCGTCCGTCGGCGCCACCGTCCCGGTGAGGATCGTGGGCGTGGCGGCGGTGCCGACCTGGAGACCGATCGTCGCCCGCAGGCCGGCGTAGCTCAGGGATCCGACGATCGTGACGACGGTCGGGTCGCCGGTGCGCGCGATGTCGACCGTCCCGCCGATCTGCTCGATGGACAGCGTCGCCCCGCCGATCGTCGGCTGCCAGACGAAACTGGCCAGCCCGTCGACGTGGAACAGCCCGGTGTCGGGCACCGCGCGCACGTTCGCGGTCTCGATCGTCACGCGCTCGGGGAAGGCGCCATGCGAACCGATGTCGGCGGGGAGCGCGAACTCCGTGGTGGACACGCCGTTCGCGACGGCCACCAGGTCGATCGAGACGGGGTCGGTGAGGGTTCCGCCGAACGACCAGGGGTCGGCCCCGGTCGGCTTCTCGGCGACGACGGCGATCTCGGCGTCGCCGAGGGTGACGAGGCCCGAGACCCTGCCGGTGATCCGGTCGGCCACGATCGGATACGGCGAGGCGATGGCGGCCCGCACGTCGGTGATGGACAGCCGTCCCGGCACCACCGTCCACAGATCCGGGATGAGCAGCAGGAACGACACCCCGACGAGCGCCCCGCTGTGGCTCTCGAAGCGCGCGACCGTGCGCCACAGCTCGAAACCGCTGGCCAGCGGGAGGGTGGCCGGCAGGTATCCGCCCACCGCGTCCGGCGCGAGCCAGGCGTCCAGCGCCGAGAAGCCCGGGAAGACCGCGGGGTAGGTGAACCCGATCTCCAGGCGCCACTCGTCGTCCAGACCATTTTTGATCATCGCGACGTCGAGCGGCTGCTGGCCGATCGAGACGAGACCGCGCAGCGAGCCCAGCGCCCGGGTCGGCGTGTCTCCCTGACCCGGCGACAGCGCGAGCGCGACGTCCAGCTCCGACACGACCAGCGCGTTCGGGATGACCGTCCAGGTGGTCGACTGGTGGAAGGCGAACGCCAGCCAGACCATCCGGCCGGCGTCCGCGTCGAACGCCACCCGTAACTGGGTGACGTCCAGGCCGCCGAGGGTGGCGAGGCCGACGGGGAGCCCGACCGGCGCGCCGCCCAGGGGCGCGAGCAGGTCACCGATCGTCGGGACGTGGATGACCTCGTCCTCCGCGAGACCGAGCGTCCACTCCCGGGTCCTGTCGTCGATCGGCACGGCCACGTCGACGTCGAAGGTGACCGTCCGCGGGTCGGTGCCCAGCGTGATCGATCCGACGATGTCGCCGCGCGGCGCCCAGCCGTCCGGCCCGCGCTCGACCGCGACCTCCACGGCCCAGTCCGCGAGGGTGACGACACCGCCGCCGATCGGCCAGGGCCTCGTCTGGTCGAAGCGCAGCAGCACGGTCGTGACGGCACCCGCCGCGACGTCGATGTCGAGCGCGACGACGCTCAGGCTGATCGACCCGAGCGCGCGCAGGGACTCCGGCAGCGCCGCGAGCACGTCGTCGCCGGAGAAGCCGGCGAGGGTGGCGATCGTCGCGAGCGTCGGCACCCGGTCGTCGTTCGTGACGACCAGCGTGACGGGGCCCGTCGCCGGGAAGTCGACGCGGATCGTGTAGGGCGCGCCCGCGAGGTTCACCGTGCCGCTGGCCGAGGCCGAGAACGTGGTGGTGAGGCCGCCGGGCGCCTCGGCGGCCCCGGGGGCGCGGGTGACCGCCAGCGACAGCGTGACGTTCGAGACGGCGAGCTCGGGCGCCGTGAGCAGCCGCCACGGCGCGTTGGCCACCCGGACGGTCAGCTCCGTGCGGGTCGCCTCGACTCCGTGCGGGTCGAAGGTGACGCTCAGGCCGGCGACCGTCGGGCCCGCCAGGTTCGTCAGTGTGCCGAGCGCGGTGACGACCGGCGTCGGCGTGCCGGTGAGCGCCACCGCGTCGGAGACCGTGGTGAGCTCGCCGACGGCGGCGTCCGGGTCGAGGCGCAACGTGAGCGTCCCGCGCCAGGCGTGCGGAAGGTCGAGTTCGGCCGTCGGCGTCGTGGCGCCGAGGCCCCGCAGCGTGCCGCGCGCGGTGAACGCGCTGACGTTCGGCGCGTCCTCGGGCGCGCCCGCCTCCGGCGGCGCGGTGCGCAGGGTCACCGTCGCGTCGGTCAGCGTCAGCGGATCCTGCCCGGCCCGGGAGATGGTGAGCGGGCCGGTCGGCGCCGTGGACACCAGCGTGAACCGCGGCCGGCCGGACGCGTCCGCCGTCACCGTTCCGGCGAGGGTGACCGGCAGCGTCGGGTGGTCGGTCGGGTCCATCCACTGGCCGAGGTCGGCGCCGAGGTGGGTCAGGCCGGTGAAACGCGGCTCGGTCGGGGTGTCCGGCGCGGCGGCCGGGTCCGGCGCGGTCGACGCCTCGAAGCGGGCCTCGGCGAAGGCCACGGCGTCCGGCGCGTCGGCCAGCAGCGTGTCGAAGGCGGCGCCCCAGGTCCAGCCGGCGGGCACCGTGACGGCGAGCCGGCCGCGCAGCAGCCGGTTGTCCTCGACGGTGGCGGTGAACACGCACGCCGCGCCAGTCGCCCCCATCAGCGGGGCCGTGCCGCTCAGCGTCAGCGAGGCCCCGTCGGCCGCGAGCTGGGGATCGTCCGCCGAGGCGATCGTGATCGGTCCCCGGAACGCGGCGACGAGCGACGCGGCGACCGCGTCCGCCCGTTCGGGCAGGTCCGCGGGGAACGCCGCCGCGTCGAGCCCGTAACGCCAGTCGCGCCCCGCGCCCTCGGTCGGCGCTCCGTCGGTCGGCGCCGGGTCGGGCTGGGTCCGCGCCGCGACGAGGCGGTCACGCAGCGCCGTCAGGATGGCCCGCGCGGACACCAGCCGGAACGCCACCGGGGCGCTCCACGGCCCGACCGACTCCCCGCCGTGCTCGCGCACGCTGGCCCGGTACGTCACGTCCCTGGCGAGTCCTTGCGCCACGGTCGCGGCGAACGGCGGCGCGTCCACGGTGAGCGGCCCGAGCACGACGCCGTCGTCGTCACCCGGCCCGGTGACGACCAGCTCGTGGCTCGTGCTCGCGGGGTCGGCCGTCCAGTTCAGCGAGACGCCGTCCGCGATCGGCGTCACCGTGATCGTGGGCGCGCCGAGGTCGACCGGCCGGATGCGGACCACCGGGCTCGGCGGGCCGACCACCCAGCCGCGCACGTCGTAGTCGGCGCCCGCGTGCGGCGTGAAGGTCGGTGAGGTGAGCACGACGGGGAACACGAGCCCGTCCGCCGGCAGGTCGACCTGGTAGAGCACATCGGCACCGTGCGCGACCTCGACGTGATAACCGGCGGCGCTCGGGACCGGCGTCCACCGCGCGCGCAGGTCGTGGTTCTCGTAGCTGACGGTGAGGTCGAGCAGCAGCGCGCGGCGGGGGTCCTCGCGCAGCGACACGGCGGACAGCTCGGTCCAGGTGGCGGTCGCGGCGTCGGCGACGGCGAGGTCGAGCCCCGTCAGGCCGCGCAGCGCGGCGCGCAGCTGGTCGTCGGTCGCGGCGGCGCCGGTGGCGAGGTCGCGCCAGCCCGCCGCGGCCGACAGCCGCGCGCTCAGGTCGAAGCCGCCGGCGACCGTGGCCGACGGCGCCGAGACTCCGGCGGCGCGCGCGTCGAGGCCGAGGCTGGTCGTCCCGGCGCGCAGCACCACCGCGTCCGGTCGGGTGGGCAGGTCGGTGACCGGTTCCGGCCCGAAGCGCAGCGTCGCGGACAGCGTGCCGCCCTCGAAGCCGCTCCGGTCACCGGCGACGAGACCGGGGGCGCTGAAGAACCACGGCGCCGGCGGGGTCGTGGGGCCCGCGGGCGGCTCGGAGGGCTCGGACGGCTCGGAGGGTGCCGGGTGGACGACCCGGATGGCGCCGGGTGCCGTGCCGCCCTGGACGGGGCCCGCGGCCGGGGCGATCCAGGTGGGCTGGCCGCTCAGGGGGCTTCCCGCGCCGTCGGTGGCCGTCCAGCCCTGGGCGTCGGAGGTGAAGGCGAACTCGATGGGTTCCATGTCAGATCGGCGCTCCGTCGTCACCGTTGGCGCGGTGACCGTCGACGGTCAGACCGGCAAGTTTCCGCCCCCTGGCCAGGTTGCGCAGGTTCATTCCGGCCAGGATGAAGTTGCTGACGTCGATGCTGGGCGCGCCCGCCGGATTGTCGACGAATCCGTCGATGAGCGTGTCGTACAGCCCGAGCGCGAGAGCATGGCTGAAGGGTCCGGCGTCCCGCGGTCTGCTGATGGAGGTGAACAGCAGCTCCCGGGTGTCCGGGTAGAACTTCTGGCATACCGACCAGGTGAACCCGTGCATTGGGTAGAGGTCACCTAGCGGATTGCTGCGCCGGGTCCGTACGTGTCTGATCTGGGCCATCAGGTAGGTCGTGTACCGCCACTCGACGGTGAAGGTGTTCTTGCCGACGACGAACGGCAGCGTGTCCAGCCCGCTCACGCCCCGGGTCCGCGGGCCGCGTTCGACCTCGGTCAGGTTGTCCTCGTCGTCCTCGATGGCCTGCGTCATTCTCAGCAGACTCGTCATGACGGCCGACTGCCGGGCCGAGTCGATTTCGTGGGCCGCCAGCAGGTGCACGTTGACGGCCGTGTTGCTGTCGTTGGGATAGACGCACAGGAAGGGGTTGATTCCCTCGGTGTCGGGCAGCTCGATGAGCGTGTAGCCGCCGATCACGGTGCCCGCCAGGTCGGCGTAGCTGAGCCCCGGCAGGTCCCCGGTGCGCTGCAGGTCGATGAGCGCGACGTGATACGCCCCGTCGTTGGCGATGTCGGCCGGCTGGCAGGGCACCGCGCGCAGCCGGTTGTCCGGGGTGAGCTGCCGGGCGACGTCCTTCGCGGTCAGCAGGCCCGGGACGAGCTCGGCCACCAGCGAGGCGCACCTTGCCTGACTACGGTTCGTGCCGTCGTAGGCGAACAGGAGGACGCCGTTCGTCCGTGGATATGTCGCGAACTGCGTCGCTGTGGTGAACTGCGAGCTGAGGGATCCGTTGTACGCGTAGAAGGGATTCAGCTTGCGTATCTGCCGATCGACCCGCGCGGCGGCGTCCGCGGGACCCATGAAGTCGACGAAGGTGTTGCCGGGGCCGGCGTAGAACGCGCGGTCGGCGACGTGGCCGCCGTAGGCCTCCGGGCGCACCGACACGCCGTTGAAGTAGATGTTGATGAACTGCATGTAGCCGGCGAACTCGGCGTTGGACGGAACCGGCTTCGACGTGTTGTCCTGGGTCGGGTCGTAGTAGGCACGGGCGATGACGGGCTCCTCGAACGAGTCGTCGACGCCCAGGAAGTGCGGGCCGATCTTCCAGTAGAGCCGGCCCAGCGGGGCGCGCGTCGACTCGTCGGCGACGACACCGCTCAGATACCAGAGCCCGTCAGTTCCGCGGACCGGGACCAGGGTCATTCCTCACCTCGTGGTGATCGAACGGCGGTTCGGACACCGAGCCGCCGAACCGTCGGCGTCGGTTCCGTTCGGCGAATGGCTCAGTGGGTGACCTCGTGGAGCCACGGTCCGAGCGCGTAACCGCCCGCCACGGCGTTCGCCTTGGCCGGGTTCGGGGCGTCCGTCGTCACCGGCCGCAGCGCGTTGCTCTTGTCCGTGACGTTGGACAGCAGGCCGCTCCCGTAGACCTGGACGACGAGCTTCTCGCCCGCTTTGGTGGCGTCCTGGATCTTCTTGACGCTCTCGTCCGTGGGCCGGATGACGATGTCACCGCAGATCCTGGCCCCGTACAGGTTCACGCCGAAGGCCGTGTTCCTGACCTTCTGCGCGCACTCGGTGATGTACACGCGGTCGACGGAGTTCGGGACCGTGGTCGCGTCCGGCAGGTTCCAGGTGGGCGTCTTCGCCTTGCTCACCCGGTTCATCACCTGCTGGGTCGGATGATTGTGGAACCGGACCCGGAACCCCGACGAGATGGCGACGAGCAACGGCCGCAGCGCCGACAGCGTGTAGACGTCGACACTGGACGAGCTGCCGTGGTGGTTGGCCTTGAAGACAGTGCAGTACGCCGCCCACGGAAACTTCGGCTCACCGCTCTTGTAGGTCGTCGTGGCTGGATAGAGCTTGATGAGCGCCTTGCGCAGCCTGGTCTCCACGTCGGCGTGCACGGAGTAGAACTTCTTCCCGGCCGGGTCCATGGCGTTGTCTCCGGTGTTTCCCCCGTCGGCCATGCCGTCACCGGCGATGTCTCCACCGAGAAAGTAGCGGAACGACCCGTACTCCAGCATGACCACGATGGACTGGTCGTTCTGGTCGACCTTCTTGCTCTTGCCCTCGATCGACCAGTAGTTGCCCTTCGTCCATCGCACGGCCTGTCCCGCGGCGTACACGGAGACGGTTATCGGGATGCCGTCGACGCCCGTGCCCAGAGAAATCTTCGTGAATTCCGTCTCGCCTTCGTCGGAATATCCGGCCGGATAGATCGGGAACTCGTCGGTCCACGCCTCCGACGCCGTCTTGGCCGTCTTGATGTCCTCCTTAAGGTTGAACAGGCGGTCCGTGTCGGGATCGACTTTCTTGCGGAAGGCGTTGTAGTACATGATGTCCGGCCGGTAGCGCTCGACGATCTCGACCTTGACGGTCTTCTTCTTGTTCTTGCCGACCGTCACCTTCTCCTTGCGCTCCTTGAAGACCGAGCGCAGGCCGGCGATGTGATCGTCATGGTAGTGGGTGGCGAGGATGCTGAAACCCTTGACCCAGTACTTCTTCGGGTTCACCACGCCGTGCGCCTCGAGCGCGTTGATGACGTCGCCGCCGTAGTCGTCGTCGCCGCCGTCGATCAGCAGCGCGTTGTTCACCGTCCCGAGCAGCGTCGCCTTCGCGTTTCTCCCCGTCTCGCTGAGTACCAGCGGGACCCAGTCGATGGGGTCGGTGGGCCGAGGGATCTTGGCGGCGTCGAGGGCCTGGCCGACCTTCGCCAGGTCGCGATTGATGATAAGCGTCGCGTCACCCTGGCTCACATTGATGTGATGGATCTCCAGGCTGGCGGATACCGCCACGAAGCCACACTCCCCCGGTCGAGCCCATGGCGGCAGAAATCGCGAAGGCAAACGATGATTGGTTCCCCCGAAGGCGCACGCGGGCGCCGATGTTTTCTAAACCCTAGGATGCGACCAGATTAGTGTCAAGAATGTGACACGTCGTAGTTGTCGGTAAATGACGATTCAGGACAAGGCGGGCGGTAACGGATGTGTTTCGCCCCGGGATCGCCACGCAGCGCGACGATCTCGCCGGCGGCATCCACGCCAGCCGGCCGCCCGGCCGCGTGGTTGTCCGAAAACAGCCGGGCAAAAGGCCGGCGGAGAAGCCGGCGGCGAATAAGTACATAGCCCGAACGGGCCGGGCGGGGTAAAGGATCAGGTCGATGGCTGGGACCATCGGGCGGCGTAGCGCGCGGTGCCCTCGGCGACGGCGGCGTGCACGGCGCGGGCCAGCCGCGCTCCCCACGGCGAGCGCGGGCCGCAGTACTCGACGCCCGGCCATCTCTCGGCGGGGCCGTCCGGGCAGCACACCACGATGGCGTCCGACGCGGTGCCCGTGCCGGGCACGCCGGCCTCCAGCAGCGCCTGGCTCTTGGCCTCGGTGGCCGTGACGACGGCGTTGACCAGAGCCGCGTCGCTCAGCCACACGGGCAGCAGGCAGACCAGGTTGACCGTGCCGGGACGCCACCTGGCCGCCAGCGGCGCCAGGCCGTCCGGCGCGGCGGCCCACGTCGGGTACGCCAGCCCCACCGTCGCGTCGCAGCGAACGCCGCCGTCGATGGCGCCGCACATCCGCCGGACGTCCGCGGCGGTCATCAGCCCGGCGCCGGCCCCCACCGGCAGGCCGAGCTCGGCGACGATGTCCCCGAGGTGGCCGGCGGGATCGTCACGACGGTAGTCGTGGGTCACCTCGGCGTTGACGACCCATTCCCCACGCGCGAGCCCGCCACCAAGCACCGCGCTGGAGATCATCCGCGCCGGCTCGGCGAACCGCCAGACCAGCACCGGACGCCGCTGCCCGGCACCGTCGTCGGAGTGCTCACGCTGAGCGAACCCCACCGGCAACGGCGACAAGGCCGGCGGCCCGGAAACGTCCGCGGTACCAGGGAGCCCGACGCTCACCACGGCCGGGTCGCCGATGCACCTACCGGCGGCGCGAGAGCGCCACGGGGCAAACCGTCGAGCAGTGACCACACCATGACCAACCAGCCTGCCCGACGCCGCCCGCTGACGCGCGAACGCGCGGTCATCGCCCGAATCGGTGGAGCCCCGCGGACCGGTGTGCGCGGCGGCTGCGTGGCCGTCAGCCTGATGCGCCGTCCGGGTAGCCTCCGGGCATCGCCCCCGCATTCGCGCCCCGGGAGTTGCGCCAACATGGCTGATCGAGCAGAGCCTGACAGGGGGCAGCGCGCCCCGGCTCGGGAACGGCGACGCTACGACAGCCCCGTTCGCCGCGAGCGGGCACGCGAGACCCGTGAACGGATCCTGGCGGCCGGCTGCGAGCTGGTACGCGGCTTCCCGACCTGGGACTGGCGAGGGCTCACCGTCGGTGCCGTCGCCGAGCGCGCCGGCGTCAACAAGACCACCGTCTACCGGCACTTCCCGACGGAGCGCGACCTGCACGACGCGGTGATCCTGCGCCTGGAAGACGAGGCGGGCATCTCCTACGAGGCACTCGACCTGACGAACCTCACCGAGACGATCACACGGAGCTTCGCCAACCTGTCCTCGTTCGCCGCCCGCCCCGCCGCCCACCCGGACCCGGTGACCCCGACGCTCGGCGCCGACCAACGACGCCGCGACGCCCTGCTGCACGCCCTCGACCCCGTCACGGCCAGCTGGCCCGACACCGAGCGCCAGATGGCCGCGGCCGTCCTCGACATCCTGTGGAGCAGGCTCTCCCACGAACGGCTGACCGAGGTCTGGGGCCTGCGCACCGCCGACGCCAGCGGCGCCCTCACCTGGGCCGTCGACTTCCTCCTGCACGGGATCCGCGACGGACACCACCCCACCGCCAGACCCGACCAGCCCGCCGAGTCCTAGTGCCTGCCATGCCCGGCAGCGTTCGCCCTGTGCCGGCGTGCGGCCGCGTGCTCGCCCTGTCCGACGTCACGGGGAATCGTGCCCGACATCAGAGCCAGAACCGGCGCCGCTCTCTGACCCTGATGGCTGACAGGACGTCCGGGATGCCTCGGGTGTCGGACACGATGCGGGAGAGGGGTGGCGGGGCGCCGCTGCGCCCGCCCGTCGGCAGGGCAGACATTGCCTGCGGCAGCACTGAAACGGGCCATCGGGCGCGGTGACCCGCGGGCCCCCCGGGGGCCCCCCCCCCCCCCGCCCCGCGGGGGGCGGCCCCCGCCCC
>NZ_JADWYU010000076.1 GCF_016786325.1 Frankia nepalensis
ACGGCGGCCGACGCGACCCGCAGCGCGATGAGCTGGTCGGGCTCGATGCTGGCCACGTCGCGGGGCGGAATGCCGAAGCGGACGGGGTCCACATAGGCCAGGTCATCCACGAACCCGCCGCGGCGGCAGTAGATCCGGTCGGCCCTGGCCGGCCCGGAGGCAGCGGACGGGTCGTAGAACACCGGATCCCAGCGGCCCGGCGGCACTTCGGTGATCGCGTCGACGCCGCCCACCAGGTTCCACCAGTAGGTGTCCAGGTCGGGAGCGCCGGGCAGCAGCACGGCCATGCCGACGATCGCGACCGGCGGCTGGCGCCAGGCCGAGGTGGAGGTCGCGGCCCGAGCCGGAGCTCGACGGGGCACCGCCGACGCGGACGCGGACGCCATGGGCTTCGCGGGCACGGAGCGTTTCGCGGGTACCGAGGGCTTCGAAGACGCTGAGGGCTTCGCGGGTACCGAGGGCTTCGCGGACGCCGAGGGTTTCGAGGGGGACATCGGCTACCAGCCGGAGGCCGTGTAGACGACACCGGCGAGGTCGCGCGGGCCCCAGGCGAGCTCGCGCAGCAGGCAGCGATGCCCCTCCTCCGGATCGATCAGGTCCACCCCGCGACGGGCGAAGTCCCGTTCGAGGTCGGCGCTGACCATGCCGGGATGATGTGGGTCCGGCGCCCAGGGCCCCCAGTGCACGGTCAGCGCCCTCGACCCGGTTCGCCGCGCCCAGGCCGCGCCGAGCGTCTCCAACGCGTCGTTGGCCGCCGCGTAGTCGCTCTGCCCCCGACTTCCCAGAACAGCGGCGATGCTGCCGAAGAACACCAGCAGGCGCGGCGGGACGGGTAACTCGTCGAACGCCGCCAGCATCGCCCGCGCGCCGGCGACCTTCGTGTCGAACACCCGGCGGAAGGACTCCGGCTGCTTGTCGGCGACCAGCCGGTCCTCGATCACGCCGGCGGAGTACACGACGGCGTCGATCCGGCCGTGCCGGGCGAACACCTGCTTGACGAACCAATGAACCGCGTCGGTGTCCAGCACGTCGAGTTGGTGGTAGTGGGCCTCGCCGCCGCGGGCCGTGGCGTCGGCCAGCGTCGCCCGGATCTCCCGCTGCGCGAGCACCTCCCCGGCGGTCTGGTGGGCCGCCTTCGGGTCGCGGATCCCGAGCCGGCCCACCGCGTGGAGCAGCGCGGGCCGGTCGAACGCCCCCGCCAGCCGTGGATCCTCCTCGGCTGTCGGTTCAGGCGTGCGTCCGGCCAGTTCCAGGTGGCAGCGGGCGGCGCCGGCCAGCAGGGTGGTGAACCCCGCGGTGATCCCGCGGGCGCCGCCGACCAGGACGACGACCGCGTCTCCGTCCAGGCCGAGCGCCGCGGTCTCGGCGGAACCGTCGTCAGCCGGTCCCGCGCCGAGGGTCGCGAGCGGGCCGGGGGAGGCTGGCGTCAGTACCTCGGTCTGGCGGACGCCGTCGTGATGGACGACGACCACCGGGCCGCCGGGAGGCTCCGCCAGTTCGGCGGCGACCAGGTCGGCGAGGCCGGGCCCCGCGGTCGCGTCGGTTTCCACCACCTTGATCGCGGCGTGCGGGTACTCACGGCCGAGGGCGCGGAACAGGCCGCGCAGGCCAGGGGCCCGCGCCGCGTCCGGCGGTGCCACCGCCAGCAGCCAGCGGACCTCGCCGCGCAGCACGGCGCGCAGCGCTCCGAAGGCGTCGGGCAGCTCCGCGCCGCCGGTGTTCTCGCCCCAGCCAGCCAGGAAGATCCCGCCGTCCAGGTCCGACGGGGCGGCGTGCGCCAGCTCGTCGACCAGCCGGAACCGCGCCGCGGCGCCGAGCTCCGTGAGCCGGCGTAGGACGGCGTCGCGCCCCGGCACGTCGGCGGCGCGGCCGAACACCACCCAGGTGGTACCGCTCAAGGACACCTCGCGCCCGGCGAGCGGCGCGGGGCGCTGGGTGAGGACGAACCGCTTCGGGCCGTGGCCGCGTGGCCCGGCCGGGGCTCGTGCCGCCCGGTCCGGGCCGGCGGGCGCGAAGGCCGGCGGCTCGCCGGCCCGGCGGCCGCCGGCCGCCGGTTCGGGGCTGTCCGTCGCCGGTTCGGGGCCGGTGGCCGAGCCGGCGTGCGCGGGCGCCGCCGCGGCGTCGCCGGCCGGATGACGCGGGGCCGTGGTGGGGGCGGTTGCGGTGGCCGTGGCACGGGTGTGGTCGGTGAGCCAGCCGACGATGGCGCGTACGGTGCGCAGACGGCTGAGCTCGTCGACACCGCCGGGGCTGGTGACGGTGAGGCGCTCGACGAGGTCGCCGGCGAGCTCGGTGCGCTTGAGGGAGTTGACCGACAGGTCGGTCTCGAGGTCCAGATCGACCTCGATCATGTCGAGCGGGTAGCCAGTGGCCTCGGCGATCAGATCACGCACCGTCTCGGTCAGATCCGGCGGGGCGCTGGTCGTCGCCGATGCCGATGCCGATGCCGATGCCGATGGCGATGCCGAGGTCGAGGCCAGGGCCGCGGCGGCTGGCGCGGCGGCCAGCGGGCTGTCCGCGCCCGGCGCCCGCCCGGCGGGCAGGCCGAGGGGGCCGGCCTCGCCGCTCGTCGTGTCGGGGAGCGGCGCGGTGACCTGGAGGCCGGCGGCGGGCGAGCCCGGCGCCGGCGGTGGCGCGGTGGCGTCGCGGCCGGCCCCCAGGTAGGAGATCAGCACGTCGCGCTGCGCGGCCAGGTTGTCTCGGGAGGTCCGCAGGAACTCGCTGACGAGCTCCTCGCGGGTGGCGGCGGCGGCCAGGGCCCAGGCGGGCGGAGCCACCATCCCGGAGACCGCGGCGCGCGCCCCGGCCGGGTGATCAGCTATCGGCGCGTCGGCCACGCCGCGGCGTGCCGTGGGGACGGGGCCCCGGGGATGTCGCGTCGTTGCCCGCGCGAGCGCCGAGCCGCCGGGCCGGCGCACGCGGCCGGCCGGGGGCAGGCCGCCGGGTAGCGGTTCGCCGTCCGGGCGGCAGATGCTGCGCCCGTCCACGCTCCACGGCGGCGGCGCCAGCGGCGCCGACCCCGCGCGGTCGATCGCGTCGCGGCCTTCGAACAGCCAGCCGACATCCAACGGCACCGCGCCGACGAGGAGCGCGCCGACGGCGTCGAGGAAGCCGGTCAGCCCGCCCCGGTGGCCGTCGCAGGCCACGGCCAGATGCGGCCGGTCACCGAGGATGGCGTCGACCAGGCCGGTCAGCACCCGGCCGGGGCCCGCCTCGACGAAGACGCGCGCTCCGGCGGCGTACATCGCCTCGACCTGGTCGACGAACCGCACCGGCGCCGTGACCTGCGCCACGAGCTCGGTCCGGACGGCGTCGCCCGCTCCACCGACGCCGTCTGTCGCCGGGTAGGGGGCCGCGGTGCGGTTGGCCCACACCGGCAGCCGAGGGTCGGCCAGCGCGGCGTCGGCCAGCACCTGGCCGAAGATCTCCCTGGCGCCCGCGATCATCGGGCTGTGGAAGGCGCAGGCGACGGGTAGCCGCACGGCGCCGTGCCCGGCCTCCCGCAGCAGCCGGATCGCCGACTCGACGGCGGAGGTGGGCCCGGAGATCACGATCTGGTCGGGCGCGTTGTGGTTGGCCACGACGACCTGGCCGCCGAGACGCGGATCCGCCAGTGTTCTGGTGACGGTGGGCAACGAGGCTCGCGCGGCGGCCATCGCTCCCCGGTCGGGCTGGACGGTTCCCGCCGTCCCGTCGCCGCCGGCCCCGGTGACCGCCTGGACGATGGCCTCGCCGCGGGCGGCGGACAGCTCGAGCAGGGTCTCGGGGTCGCAGGCACCCGCGGCGCACAGCGCGACCAGCTCGCCGTAGCTGTGGCCGGCGGTCATGTCCGGGGTGAGCCCGAGCCGGGACAGCAGGTGGTACACGCCGAGGCCGGCGACCCCGAGCGCCGGCTGCGCGACCCGCGTGTCCCGCAGCCGTTCCTCGGCGCCGCGCGCGCGGCCGGCTGGCGACGCCGGCTGGCCGTCGAACGCCGAGGGGTCGAACGCCGAGGGCGGGAACAGCGCGTCCCGCCACCGCTCGCCGAGCCGCAGGTAGTCCCGGAGCTCTCCGAAGGAGACGAACAGCTCGGCCAGCATGCCCGGCCGCTGGCTGCCCTGACCGGGGAACAACACCGCGACCGCGCCATCCGGTGGCGGCGTGGTGGCGGCGAACAGCCCCGCTCGTGGGTCCGCCTCGCCACGGGCCGCGCGGTCCAGCAGGTGGGCGAGGTCGTCCAGGTCCCGGGCGACCACCGCGATCTGGACCGGCCCCCGGCGCGGCTGGGCCCGGCCGGTGGCGGTGGCCGCGAGGTCGCGCAGCGGCCAGGGGCGACCGGCGGCGTCGTTCCTGACCAGCAACCGCCGCAGCTCGGCGACGGCGGCCCGGGCGGTGGCGTGGTCGGGGCCCCGGAACACGAAAAGCTCCGCCGGCCACTGGTCGACGGCATGCCGTGGGTCGGTCGCTCCGGGGTGGCCGGCGAGGACGGCGTGGTAGTTCGCCCCGCCGAAACCGAAGGCGCTGACTCCGGCGACCCGCTCGGCGGCGGGCCGTGGCCACGGCCGCGCGGTGGCGGCGAAGACGAACGGGCTGACGTCACCGTCCCAGGCCGGGTTCGGGGTGCCGACGTGCAACGTCGGCGGGAGCACGCCGTGATGCAGCGCGAGCGACGTCCTGACCACGGCCGCGAGGCCCGCGGCGGTCTTCGTGTGGCCGATCTGGGACTTGACCGACCCGAGCGCGCAGCGGCCCGGTCCTGCCCCGGCCTCCGTGAACACCCGGGTGAGCGTGGTGAGCTCGGTGCGGTCGCCGACGACCGTGCCCGTGCCGTGCGCCTCGACGAGACCCACGTCGGCGGGCGAGACACCGGCGTTGCGGTAGGCACGCTCGAGGGCGAGCCGCTGGCCCTCGGGCCGGGGGGCCGTCAGGCCCAGGGAGCGTCCGTCGCTGGCCGAGCCGAGGCCTTTGATCACGGCGTAGACGCGGTCGCCGTCGCGTTCGGCGTCGGCGAGCCGCTTGAGCACGACGCAGGCGACCCCCTCGCCGAGGGTGGTCCCGTCCGCGTCGGCGGCGAAGGGGCGCGCCCGGCCGGTCGGCGACAGCGCGCCGACGGAGGAGAACAGCAGATAGTCGAGCGCGCCGTTGTGCAGGTCGGCGCCGCCGCAGATCATCACGTCCGCGCCGCCGAACCGCAGCTCCTTGCACCCCAGGTCCAGGGCGGCGAGGGAGGATGCGCAGGCGGCGTCGACGACATAGGCGGGCCCGCCCAGGTCGAGCCGGTTGGAGATCCGGCTGGCGACGATGTTGCCGAGGATGCCCGTGAAGGTCTCCGCCGTGATGCGGGGGAGGACCTCGTCGAGTTCCGGTGGCACCTCGCCGTAGTAGGCCGGCAGCACCGCGCGCAGAGTGATCGCGGCGGACAGGTCACTGTTGGGCTCGGTACCGAACACCACACCGGTACGGGAGTGGTCGACGCGGGCGGGATCGAGGCGGGCGTCCTCGAGCGCGCGCCGCGCGGTCTCCAGCGCGAGGGCCTGGACCGGCTCGATGCTCGCCAACGACGCCGGCGGGATGCCGTAGCGCAGCGGGTCGAACGGGACCCGGGGCAGGAACCCGCCCCACTTCGAGCGGGACTTCTCCCCGCTCGGCCCGCCGTCGCCCTCACCGTCGGCATCGGCGTAGACGCCGACGTCCCACCGCTCGGGCGGCACCAGCGAGACCGCGTCCGCGCCGGCGACGACGTTCGCCCAGAAGGCGGCCAGGTCGGGGGCGTCCGGCAGCACGCAGGCCATGCCGACGATCGCGATGTCGAGCGGCGCTGCCGGGGCCGCCGCTGACGCGCCAGCCGCGTCACCGCTGTCCCGCAACCGCTCGGCGTGGTCGCGCAGGTACTTGCGCGCGCCTTCGGTGACGTCGTCGTGCAGCTCGCGGACAGTCGTGGTGGCCGACCGCAGCACGGCGACCTGCCCGGCCATGAACAGGCCCTCGCGGCGCTGTCGCTCAGGGTCGACCGCGGCGAGGTCATCCCCGCGCCGTTCCAAACCCTTGCTGGCCACGCGGAGCCGGCCGACGTTGAGCTGTTCCAGCGTCTCCCAGGCCTGGTGGTCCGGCACGTCCCGCGCGCGCAGCTCGTCTCGGGTGGCGTGGAACCGCTCGACGAACGGGCTGTCCACGCAGCGGGTCGTGTGCCCTGGCGCGGTCCGCAGCAGGGCGGTGCGCCGCGCGGCCACCACCTGGCGCTGGAACTCCTCCTGGATGGCGCCCAGCTCGACGGCGTCCCGCGTGAACAGGTAGGCGGTGCCCATCAACAGCCCGACGCCCACGCCGCGGGCGCCCAGCGGGCTCGCCAGCGCGGCCACCATCGCCGCCGACCGGGCGTCGTGCACGCCGCCGGCGAACAGGACCTGCGGGCTCGGTCCGGTGCCGCCCGGCGCGGCGTGCCCGTCCGCGAAGCCGCCCGGCCGGGTCTCGTCGAGGAAGTTCAGCAGCACGTCGACCTGCGCCTCCCAGAGCGGGAAGCTGGCGCGCGGGCCGACGTGGCCGCCGCATTCGGAACCCTCGAAGACGAAACGGCGGGCACCCGCGTCGAGAAACTGCCGCAGCAACGTGGGCGACGGCACGTGCAGGAACGTCGGAATGCCGATCTTCTCGAGGTCGGCGGCCTGGGAGGGCCGCCCTCCGGCGACGATCACGCAGGAGGGCCGGATCTCGCGCACCACCGCGAGCTGGGCGGCGCGCACCTCCTCCGGCGCGAAGCCAAGCAGGCCGACTCCCCAGGGCCGCTGCCCGAGCAGATCCCGCGTCTCGAGCAGCAACTGGCGGGACTGCTGCTCGGTCGCCAGGGCAAGCGCCAGAAACGGCAACGCGCCGTCTTCGGCGACCCGCCGCGCGAACCCGGACTGGTCGCTGACCCGGGTCATGGGGCCCTGCGCGACGGGCCGGGTGGTTCCCCAGGAGGCGCACAGGGGCGAGCCGTCTCCCAGAACGGACTCGGCGGCCGCGAGCGCGCCCGGGTCCGCCGCGTCGGCGAGCGCGCCGCGCACCGCCCGAACCACCCGCGCGGTGGTCCCGAAACGGGTCGCGAACACGCGGGCGAGGAAGGCGTCCTGCCCTACCGGGATCAGCTGGCGATCCGGGTCCTGGCCACCGAGGTGAGCGGTGACCGTTCCAGCCGGCCAGTCCTCGGCATCCCCAGCCGCCTGCCGGGCGGCCGCCGACTGGTAGACCCGATGCCCGGCCGCGACCACCGTCTCGGTGCCGTCCATGCGACGCAACATGGCGCCGCTCGCCGCCGTCACGGTGGCCTCGCGCAGCAGGCCGAGCTGGGTGTCCAGGACGACCCCGGCGGCGCCGCCGACGACCGCGGCGACGGCGGTGCGCAGGCCCACCCCGCCCCAGCACCACACCGGCGGGGCCAGCCCCGCCTGCCCGCGCAGCTCCTCGTGGTCGAGCAGCCGTTGCACGAGGACGAACGAGCTCAGCTCGCCGACCCGGCCACCGGCCTCGTTTCCCCGCGCCAGCAGGCCGTCGGCGCCCGGGGCCCCCGCCCCCCCCCCCCCCCCCCGGGGGGGGGCCCCCCCCCCCCCCCCCCCCGGCGCCGTCGTCTTGGCCGCTCAGATGGGCCGCTGCTGGCGCATCCAGCTCTCGAGGTCGCTGACGCCGCGGGGG
>NZ_JADWYU010000077.1 GCF_016786325.1 Frankia nepalensis
GGTGGGCTGGGTGTTTTTTATCTGTGGCGCCGGGGGGGGGGGGCGGCGCGGGCCGGCCCCGGCCGTCGCCGCGCGCCGGCGTCCGCCGGCCCGGCTGGGAGCACCGGCCCGGCTGGGAACGCCGACCTGATCAGAAGCACCGACCTGACCAGAAGCGCCGAGACGGCCAAAGGCGGCGGCACGACCAGAAGCGCCGGCGGCGCCGCGAGCGCGGCCGACGGCGCCCGGCCCGGCCGTCGAGAGGCCGCCGGCGCCGCCGCGACCGGGGGCGACCCGGCCGGCCGCGACGACGAGGACCCGGTCACCCGGACCACGGGGACGATCGTGGTGGACGTGCGCCGGCTCGCCGGCTCGGGCAGCCGGGTCGTCGAGATCGCCCTCGACACCCGGCGACGCGGGGTGATCTCGTTCGGGCCCGTCCTGGTCCGCCGGGCCGACCCGTTCGGGCTGGTCAGCTCGGTGACGCGGCTCGCCTCCGCGGACGCGCTTCGGGTCCGGCCGCGGGCCCGGCCGCTCGGCGCGCCCCCGGCCGCCCCGGCCCGCGACCCGGACGGCCGGACCGCGGACGGGGCCGCCGGCGGGGTGATCTTCCACGGGCTGCGGGAGTACGTCAGCGGCGAGGACCTGCGCTTCGTCCACTGGCCGTCGAGCGCCCGGACCGGGAGGCTGATGGTCCGCGAGCACGTCGAGCCCAGCGAGCCGGCCTCGACGCTCGTCCTCGACACCCGCCCGGACGCCTACCCGCCGGGCGAGGTCGGCGCGGACACCTTCGAGGAGGCGGTCGACGCCGCCGCCTCGATCGCGCTCGGCTGCGCGCGTGAGTCGCTCGGCGTCGTGCTGCTCACCACCGACGGCGTCCGGCGGGCCGGTCGCGGCCGGGCGCCGGAGACCGACGCGCTGCTCGACGACCTGGCCGAGGTCGTGCTCGACCCGGCCGGCACGCTCGAGGTGCTCGGCACGGTACGGCGCGGCGGCATCGGGACGCTGGTCGTCGTCACCGGCGGGTTCGACGCCGGCCAGCTGCGCGCCGTCGCCCCGGTCGTGCACCGGTTCGGCCAGGTGGTGGTCGTCCGGGTCGGAGCGCGCAGCATGGCCGCCGCGCGGGCGCGCTCCCGGCGGACGCGGGCGGACCGCCCCAGGCTGCGCCCGGCCTCGGCGTCCCCCGACGCCGCCACCCTGCTCGGCCGGTTCGACCTGATCGGCCGGCCCAGCGAGATCGGGTCGAGCGTCGCCGGCCGGCTGCGGGTCCTCGACGTTCCGGACGCGGCCCGCCTGCGCGAGGCCTGGCCGACGAGCGGCCGCGGCCGGGCCGCCGGCGTGCGGTCGAACGCGCGTACCGGCTACTTCGGCGGCGGGGCGGCGTGAACGGGTCCGACCGCCCCGACCTGTTGGAGAACCTGCGCCGCCGCGAACGCGGCCACGCCGGGCCGCGCGGGCAGGGCGGCCAGCCGGCCGGGCAGCCAGGTCCGGCCCGGCCGCGGGTGGACGAGCCGACGACGCCGACGGTGCCGATCGCCCAGCTCTCCGAGGCGCGGACCGTCGCGGCGGCGGTGCCGGTCCCGCTGCCGGAGGCGAGCGGGCACGACCGCCCCGGCGCCGCGGCCGAGGCCGCCGCGGCCTCGCGTCGTCGTTCCCGTCCGCGTTCCGGGCCCGGTCCTGGTCCCAGTCCCCGTCCTGGTTCCAGTCCCCGTTCCGGGCCGCGGGCCGCGCCGGCGGCGGCGGCGCGGGCACGGCGGCTGCCCGCGCTCGCGCTGGTCGCCGCGCTCGCGGCTGTCGACTGCTGGGGGTTCGCCCGGCTGTTCGCGCCCGCCGAGCCCTGGCCGGCCATGCTGCTCGCCGCCGTCGCGCCGGTCGTCCTGGTCGCGGCGCTGTCGTGGCGCGCCGGCCGGCCGGCGCCGTTCGCGCTCTCGGCGCTGCTGTGGACGGCCGGGTTCGTCGCGGCGGCCGCGGCGACGGTCGCCGGGGGAGCCGGCGGGGCGGGCGCCCGGCTCGCCGCGGTCCGCGCCGGCGTCGTGGAGGGGCCGACCCGCCTGCTCGACGTCGCCGTGCCGGCGCCGGCCGAACCCGATCTGCTCGTCGTGCCGTTCGCCGTGACCTGGCTCGCCGCCGCCGTCGGCGCCGAGCTCGTCGTGCGCACCAGGACGCGGCTGCTGCCCGCGCTGCCGGCGCTGGCCGGCCTCGTCGTCGCGACGGCCGCCGCTGTTCCGGCCGCCGGTTCGAACCTGGCGCCGGCGGTGGTCCTGACGGCGCTCACCGGGCTGCTCACGCTGGCCCGCCGCCCGCCCGCCGTGGTGGCGCCCCGGCCGGCGCCGCCCGCCGCGTCGGTGGGGGCCGACGGTTCCGAGGCGCCGAAGGCGGCCGAGGCCGCCGGCTCGGCGAGGACGGGCCCGCCGCCGGCTCGGATCACGCTTGGCCCCGACCGGCCCTCCCGGGTGCCCGGCGCGGCGCGGGCGGCGACGGCGCTCGCCGTGGTCGTCGTCGCGGCGGCCCTGGCCGGCGACCGGCTGCCGGCCGCCCTCGGCGGGGGCGGACCGGTGGATCCTCGGGCGTACCGGTCGGTTCCGGCCGGCCAGGTGGACGGCCTGAACCCGCTGTCCGCGCTCGCGGGCTGGAACGCGCATCCCGACGACCCGTTGTTCACGCTGGAGCTGACCGGTGGCCAGGCCGCCGGGCCGGTGCCACTGCGGCTCGCGGCGCTGACCGACTTCGACGGCGTCACCTGGGCGTCGTCCGCCCGCTACACCCGAGCCGGCCTGTCCCTGCCCCGGGGCGGGGAGCAGCCGGCCGCCGACGAGGGCGCCCGGGTCACCCAACGGTTGACGATCGCCGGGCTGACCGGCCAGCTTCTGCCCGCGTTGGACCGCCCGGTCGAGCTCGGCGAGGGTGAGGAGCGGTCCGTGGCCGGCGGGTTCGCCGTCGACGCGGGTGCCGGGCTGCTGCTGCGCACCGCGCCGCTCGCGGCCGGCGACCAGTTCACGATCGTGTCGGCCCCGGCTCCGGCCCGCCCGGTGACCGAGCTCGCGGCGCTGACCAGCGGCTCCGCCGCCGCGGCGGATCTCGCGCTGCCGGCGGGTGTCCCGCCCGTGCTGCGCGCGCTCGCCCACACGGCCGCCGATCAGGGGACCGGGCCCTTCCAGCGAGCGGCGCTGCTGCAGCGCTACCTGGCGTCCAACTTCCAGTTCGACCCGCGACTGGCGCCTGGCCACTCGCTCGCCCACATCGAGCACTTCGTCGCCGACACCCGGCGCGGCACCTCCGAACAGTTCGCGACCACCTTCGTGCTGGCCGCGCGCGTCCTCGGGCTGCCGAGCCGGGTCGTGGTCGGCTTCGCCCCGGAGCAGCCGGCCGGTTCGGCCTCGGTCACGGTCACCGGCCGGGCGGCGCTGGCCTGGGCCGAGGTCTGGTTCGACGGCGCCGGCTGGCTGCCGTTCTTCCCCACCCCGCCCGCCGCGGACGCCGGCGGCGCCGCGCTCGCCGGCGGGGCGCAGGGCGAGCCTGCCGCGCAGACCGCGCTGGTCGACGCGGCCGTCCGCGGCCCGCTGACCGCGCCGGTCACCGCGCCCGTACCGGCGGTGGCCGGCGCCGCTCGGCCGGGCCGCGCCGCCGACGTCCGCGGCCCGCTGGTGACGGTGGCGCTGGTGGTCGGCGGCCTGCTGGCCTGCTACCTGCTCGTGGCCTTCGTCCGCCCGGCGGCCCGGCGGCGCCGGCGGCTGTCGGCCCGCGGCCGCCCGCGTGAGCGGGTGGTGCGCGCGTGGCGGCACGCCCTCGACGCCCTGGCGGGAGTGGGCGCCCCGGTTCCGATCTGGGCGAGCCCGAGCGAGATCGTCCGCCTGGGCGCCGAAGCGGTCGGCGACTCGGACGGCGCCGGCAGGGGCGCCGGAGCGAGCGCGCTGCGCGGGCTCGCGGACCTGGCCACGCTGGCGCTGTTCGGCCCGGACTCCCCGCGCGTCGCGGGCGCCGGCGGCCAGGCGGAACCACGGCCAGCCGCGGGCGGACCGGCCGTGGGTGGACGAGCCGTGGGCGCGCCAGCCGTGGCCGGGGCCGGCACGGCCGGCGGGTCAGGGGGCGCGGTCGCCGACGGCTGGGACGGCCCCGCCGGCCGCCGCGCCGCCGAGGAGGCGCGGCGGCTCGCGCGGGCCGTCGAGCGCGCGGCCTGGCGCTCGGCCCCCCGGCGGCGCCGCCTGGCCGCCCGGCTCGCTCCCCGCGCGGTGCTCACCGGTCACCGCGTCGATGGGGGAAGCTGACCGTGGCCCCGCCGCGGGGGCGGATCAGCCGGTGGGCAGATCGGCCAGCGCCGCGACGTTCTCGGCGAGCAGGGCGGCGACCGCGTCGGCGTACAGCCGTGACTTGATCGTGCCGAGAGCCGGGGAGGCCTTGCCGGCGAGGGGCCGCGCGAGGTCGAGGGCGGCGGCGAGCACCGCGCGCCGCGCGTCGGCCGGGTCGGCGACGCCGGCCGCGGCGACCGCGTCGACGATTCCGGCCGTGAGCGCCTCGGCGCCCCCGTAACGGCGCCCGGTGACCATCGCCGCCGAGGCGGTCCTGACGGGCAGCCTGGCGACGATCAGTCGGGTCATCCCTACGGAGAACGGGAGCCGCAGGTCGGCCTCCGGCAGGCACCAGTAGCCGCGGTCGGCCCGCATCACCTGGTGGTCGTGCGCGAGCGTGAGCATCGCCCCGCCGGCGAACGCGTGGCCCTGCACGGCCGCGACCGTGGCGAACGGCAGCGTCAGCACCCGGGCCAGCAGTGCCTGGACGCCGCCGAGGTAGGCATTCGCCTGATCCGGGTTCGCGAGCAGCCAGTCCAGGTCGAGCCCGTTGGACCAGATCTTCCCGTGCGCCGTGGTGACCAGCGCCTTGGGACCGTCGGCCGCCTCGACCTCGGACAGCAGCGCGTTCACGGCCGCGAGCCACTCCGTCGTGAAGCGGTTCTCGCTGTCGCCGAGATCCAGCACGTACACGTCCTCGTCGCGTTCCAGCTGCGGCATGTCTCGACTCCTCGGTCCGGTGGGCGAGCGGCCGGTCGCCGAGCCGGGCCGGGCTTCGCGGCCGGGCTGGGCAGGGGCCCGTCGGCCAGCGTCGCGATCCCCGGCCCGGCGGTCAACGAGATGGCCGTGGGCGCGGCCGCGCTGGTTCCGCCGGGGTCGGCTGGGTACTCGCTGAACGGGGGACGGACGGACCGGCCGAAGGGTCCGCGGCCGGGACTCGCGGCCACGAACGGCGTGCCGGGCCGCGCGCGAGCGCAAGGACGTCGCGCGAGCCGAAAGGGAGGGGGACGACGATGGCTCCAACTGACGCGAAGGCGGCAAGGGGAACCGGCGGGCGCTCCGCTAAGGGAGCGGCCCGGCCACCGCGAGGCCGGACGGCCGAAGCTGGCGCGGGTGCCACCGATCAGGAGATGACCCGGCAGGTGGCCTGCCAGACCTCCTCGGACCGCGCGGTCGAGACGTTCTTCGAACGGGAACGAGACGGCGCCGTCAACGACGTCGAGGCGGCCAAGGTGCGCGCCGACCAGCTCACCTGACCGCGTCGACGGGTCGGGTGCCAGGTGACGCCGTCGGACATACCGGGCACCGGACATACCAACCCCGGGCAGGCTGACACCGGGCGGCCCGACACCGGGCGGCCCGACACCGGGCGGCGTGACTCCGTGCAGGCCGACACCGTGCAGGCCGACACCATGTGGACCAACATCGTGTAGACCAACATCATGACCTCACGGGATTGGGCGCCCCGCGGCGCCGGAACCGACCCCGCCGGCGCGCCCGCCTCCGCGGGCGGGCACGCCGGCGAGCCCGGCGAGCCCGGCGAGCCCGGCGACGGAACGGTGGCCGGCGGCGAGGCTGGCGGTGGTGGCGCGAATCCAGCCGGTGGGGACACCGCTGGTGGCGGGCCAGGCATCGCCGGAGCCGGGTCAGCCGGCGGGCTGGCCGCGGCGATGATCGCGCGTTCGGGTACGCCGGAGGCCGCCTGGCAGGCATGGCCTGACCTGGGGGCCTGGCCGGAGCTGGACCCGCCCGTGGCGGCGGATGTGCCGGCGGCGCTCGTGGTCGCCCCGCATCCCGACGACGAGGTGCTCGGGGTCGGCGGGCTGATGGCCCTGCTGCGTCGCGCCGGGGTGCCCGTCACGGTGCTCGCCGTCACCGACGGCGACGCCTCGCACCCGGGCTCGCGGACCGTGACACCGGAACGGCTGGTCGGGCTGCGGGCGGAGGAACGGCGCGCGGCGCTCGCCGAACTGGGACTGGCCGACGTCGCGGTGCACCGCCTCGGCGTGCCCGACGGGGTCGCCGCCGCGCACGAGCGCCTGGTCGCCGACGAGATCACGCGGCGGCTCGATGACGGAATGTGGTGCCTGGCGACCTATGCCGAGGATGGCCATCCCGACCATGAGGCGACGGGCCGGGCCGCCGCGGCGGCCGCGGCGCGCACGGGCGCGACCCTGCTGGAGTTCCCGGTGTGGACCTGGCATTGGGCGGTCCCGGGCGATGCCCGGGTTCCCTGGCACCGGGCGAGGCGGGTGCCGCTGCCGGCCGAGCTGGCCGCGGCCAAGCGGCGGGCCGCCAGCCGGTTCGTGACGCAGATCATGCCGTTGTCGCCGGCTCCCGAGGACGTCGCGCCGGTCCCGCCGCCCGTGCTGGCGCGGCTGCTGCGCGCCAGCGAAACCATCTTCTGGCCGGATCGCTGAGCAAACGGGCCTTCGGGCCGCGGATCGAGCAACCGCCGTCACGTGATGGGTGAGGCACGGTTTGCCATGCGCCAGCGGGGAACCCACCGACAACAACGGACCGACCAGGGACGCGGGGCCAGCCGCGATCGCGCGGGACTCCCGCGGGAATCTCCCGGACCCCGACACCCGAGGCCAAGAGGTGATGCAGATGGCGACGAAGACGACGACCGACGAGATGCGGGCCGCGGTGCCATCGACGATCGCGCGTTCCGACGCCAAGGCCGTCCGTACCTGGAAGAAGGCGCACGACTCGGCGGTGAACAGCTATGGCGAGGGCCAGCGCGCGCATCGCGCCGCGTTCGCCGCGCTCAAGCACACCCACGAGAAGGTGGGCGACCACTGGCAGCCGAAGCCCGCGAAGGGCCCGTCCGACGACCAGGCGGCGCAGCGCGCCCCGGCGAGCCTGCGGCGGCCGCGGCCGACCTCCGAAGGCGTGAACGCCAAGGCCTCGCTCACGCACCTGCGCGGGGTGGCCCGGGAACTGGACATCCCGGGTCGTACCCGGATGGCGAAGGACGAGCTGATCGCCGCGATCAGGAAGGCGAACCGGCGCGCCACCGCCGCCGCGCGGAAGTGATCGCGGAAGTGATCGCCGCCACGCGCCGAGTCCCCGCCACGCGCCGGATCACCGCCACAAGGCGAGTCATCGCCACGCGCCGAGTTGCGGGCAGGTTTCACGTTCTCGGCCCGGTGGCCCGGGGCGTGGGCCCTCGATAGTCTCGGTGCAGACCTCTGCCGGCTGGTAGGGGCCGGGGCGGCGCCTCTTGGC
>NZ_JADWYU010000078.1 GCF_016786325.1 Frankia nepalensis
GGGGTACTTCCTCGGCGCGCCCATGTCGTCCGCTTCCTCCTGGTTTCACTCCCTCCATCAAACCCGGCGCGGTTCAGACCTGTGCTTTTGCTGTTCGGTCAGGCGGCGCGGTGGTACTCGCTGATCACACCTCCGAGGATCTTGCGGCGGTGGATCGGGCCGTCGAGGGGCGCGGCAGCGGCCGGGTCATGATTCGGTGGACGCTGGTCTCGCCCTTGATGAGGTCGATGGTCGTTGAAGTGGCGGGCGTACTCGTCGAGTACCGCGCTGGCATGGCGCTGGCCGTAGAGGAGCATCTTGTCGGTGCACTCCTGGCGGACGGAGCGGATGAACCGTTCCGCATAGCAGTTCGCCCGCGGCGTCTGCGGTGGAGTCCGGACGATCTGCACGCCTTCGGCGGCGAACACGTCGTCGAACGACCTCGTGTATTTTGCGTCTCGGTCGCGGATGAGGAACCGGAACCGGTCGAGGCGTCCCTCCAGGTCCATGACCAGGTGGCGTGCCTGTTGAGTGACCCAGGCTCCGGTCGGGTGGGCGGTCACGCCGAGGATATGTACACGGCGCGTCTGGATCTCCATGACGAACAGGACGTACAGCCGGCGCAGGGCGATCGTGTCGAGGTGGACGAAGTCGGTGGCCAGCAGGCCGGCAGCCTGGGCCTGTAGGAAGGTGCGCCAGCTGGTGTCGGCGTGGTGGCGTGGGGCTGGGCCGAGACCCGCGCCGGCGAGGATCCGGCGTACCGTGCCCGCGCCGATGCGATACCCGAGGCCGAGGAGTTCGCCTTGGACGCGGCGGTGGCCCCAGGTCGGGTTGTCGCGGGCCAGGCGGATCACCAGCGTCCGTAACTCGTCGGCCACCGGCGGGCGGCCCTGTGCTTGCCGAAAATCACGTCCGGGCTGGTCAGGCGGCGTGTTCGTACTCGCGCAGGATGCCGCCGAGCCGGTCGCGTCGGTGGACAGTGAGGTGGGTGAGTTGGTCCGGATCGGTGATCGGTTCGGGCAGCGGCCGGAGTGGTCTGGTGTTCGCGATGCCCTGGTGAGGGCGGTGTGTGTTATAGGACGCTTCGTACTCGCGGAGGGCGTGCAGGAGGTGGCGCTGGTTGTAGATCAGGGCGCGGTCGAGGAGTTCTCGGCGGCAGGTGTATATCCACCGTTCCATGATCGCGTTCATTCGTGGGATCTGGACGCCGCTGCGTACGGTCGTGATCCCGGCGTCGGCGAGGACCGCGTCGAAAAACGCGGGGTATTTGCCGTCGCGGTCGCGGATGAGGTAGCGGGCGGTCGAGGCAGAGTCGTTCAGGTCCATGGCGAGGTTGCAGACGGCCTGGGTGACCCAGGCGGCGGTGGGGTGTGCGGTGGCGCCCAGGATTCGGATGCGGCGGGTGGCGTGTTCGATCACCGCGAGGATGTACAGGCGTGTCCCGGTCAGGGTGACCGTTTCGAAGAAGTCGGCGGCGAGGCTCGCTGTGGCCTGGGCGCGGAGGAAGTCGGCCCAGGTGGTGGCGGTCCGCTCGGGTGCGGGGTCGAGACCCGCGTCGCGCAGGATCTCCCAGACCGTCGACGGGGCCACTTTGATGCCGAGGACGAGGAGTTCGCCGTGGATCCGGCGGTAACCCCAGCTGCTGTTCTCCCGGGCAAGGCGCAGTACCAGGAGACGGATTGAGGTCATGGTGCGGGGCCGGCCGCGTCGCTTGGGGCGGGATGCCGCGGCATGGTGGCGGGCGATCAGTGCGCGGTGCCAGCGCAGGACCGTGTCCGGGCGCACCAGGAGCCGCAGGCGGCGCAGGGTTGGCTGCGGCAGCGCGTGCAGAAGCGCGGCGAGTAGAACGCGGTCGGCGGGCTGGAACTGGATCCGTCGACCTTCGAGCTGGCGTTGCAGCACGGTGATCTGGTGGCGCAGGGCGAGGATCTCGATGTCCTTGTCACCGTCCCCACGGGGAAGTAGACGCAGCAGCGCGAAGACGTTCGTGACACCGAGGTAGGTCGACCGAAGCAGCACGAACCGGCATCCTCGCGCAGCCACGGGCCGTGCTGGGCGAGGGCTCGACGCCGGAGGGGTCACGATTAGTCCCCGACGGCCGCAGCTGCTCTGACCAGCGCGGATGGGATTGTCGGCAGGCACAGGGTTCAGCAGACCACCAGCGCGGACTACAAGGCGACGCTGCGGCGTTTCGGGGTGAGCGAGGCCTGGGCGCAGGGACTGGCCGGCATGGTGGGTGCACTGAACGAGCAGGGTTTCTATGGCGTCGTCGAACCGAGCACGCCCGACGCCGCGCCGACCGGGTTTCGCCAGTGGTGCGAGGACGTGCTCAGGGCGGCCGTCCTGGCCTGAGGACGGATTGTCGGTTCATGCCCCCGGGGTGGGGCGGCCGAACGACTCGAGGGTGATGGCGGCTGGTTCGGGTCCGCGGCGGATGCCGAGGTCGAGCGCTCACTGAGAACCAGCCGGGTGTCGCGTATTGATCTTTATTCGGGATTCGTCCTGGCGGAGGAGCCTGGATCCTGTCGGGAAGCCGTAGGGGGCCAGCGGCGGGCGTCGTCGGGGGTCTCAGTCGACGGCGAGAATGGCGCGGCGGCGTCGGACGCGTCCGTCGCGGTAGCCGGCGGCCAGCTCGTCGACCGCCTGCCAGCTGGTGCGCGGGTGCTCGGCTGGGGTGAGCCGGCCGGCGGCGACCAGTCCGACGAGCTCGCGCAGGTCGTCGCCGACCGGCCAGTGGCCCCAGTAGCCCTGCAGCCGACGCCGGGCCGGGCTGGCCAGGGTGTCCGGCGCGAGGACCGTCGGCTCGCCGGAGATCGCGCCGACGGCGACTGCCACCCCGCCCTGGCCGAGCAGCGGCACGGCGGCCGCGAGGACGGCGCCGCCGACGATGTCGATCACGACGTCCACCGGGCCGGTGACGTCGGCCAGGCCGGTGACGACGGCCGCGGCGCCGATCCGGCGGAGCGGTTCCGTGTCGGCTGCGTCCCGCACGAGGGCGGTGACGCGCGCGCCCGCGGTCGCGGCGAGCTGGACGGCGTACCAGCCGACACCGCCGGAGGCCCCCGTGACCAGCACGTGCTGGCCCGCCAGCGGAGGGATCTCGTGGACCACCTGCAGTGCCGAGAGGCCGGGAAGGGCCAGGGCCGTGGCGGTCGCCGCGTCGACGGCGTCGGGCAGCGGGGCGACGTCGGCCACGTCGCTCACGACCAGTTCGGACCAGGCGCCCGGCGCCGGCAGCAGCGTGACGACGCGGGTTCCGAGGGCCGGCGCGGGTGGGGAGCCGGGAGCGCCCAGGTCGGGCGCCGCGCCGATGACGGTCCCGGCGGCGTCGAATCCCCACACCCCGCCGGCGCCGACCATCCGCGGCGCGTAGTCGAGGTCACGGTCGACGAGGGAGACCGCCTCGACCTGGATCAGGACCTGACCGGCGCCGACGGTGGGCTCCGGGCGCTGCTCGAGGCGCAGCCCGGCCGGCGTGGCCAGGTCGACGACGAGCGATCTCATCGCATCTCCTCCAGGAGGCGGCCGGCCCTTCCGGGGCGAGCGCCTCTCGTCGTAGGGTAAATCCCCATCGGTTTGGTGGATTGAACTCTATAGTTCAGTTTGATGGTGTGGGGAGTAGCATGGGTGGCGTGGACGGTGACGCGGGCAGCGGTGGGGAGGCGTACTCGCGTGGGCGCATCGACAAGCGTCAGGCGATCGTGCGGGCCGCGTTCGACGTCTTCGCGCGTGACGGCTACGCGCAGGCCAGCGTCGACGCCATCGCCGCCGCGGCCGGTGTGGCGAAGCCGACGATCTACAACCACTTCGGCGCGAAGGAGAACCTGTTTCGCGTGGTGATGGCGGACGTCGGCCGCCGTGCGACCGCGGCGACGCTGGAGGTGCTGGGGGCTTTCCCTGCCGAGCCCGACGACCTGCGCGCCGAACTGACCCAGCTCGGCCGACGGCTCACCACCTGCTTCGCCGACCCCGTGTCGACCAGCCTGCGCCGGCTGCTGCACGCCGAGATCGTGCGTTTCCCCGACCTGCTCGACGAGGTCCGCGCGGGCGCCGCGACACCCGTCATCGACGCGCTCGCGGGCCCACTGGCCCGACTCGCCACCGCCGGCCACCTACAACTGTCCGACCCGATCCGGGCGTCGAACCAGTTCATCGCACTGATCGGCGACGAGCTTCCCGCGCTGACCGCGCTGGGCACCCGCCCCGCTCCGCCAGAGCAGATCGACGCGGTCGTCACCGCGGGCGTCGACACCTTCCTCCGAGCCTTCGGCACCGCCGACAACTCCCCGGCCCTCGGCGATCCCGACCCGCACGCGGCGACAACCAGCCATCCGACCTGACCAGCCACGCCCCATACCCACGGCGTGGAAGCCCGGCAGCCGATCTACAAGACCCCCTCATCGGAGGGTTGCGTCCAGCGTTCGGTGAACAGCCGGTCGGTCTTCGACGGGGTCGGCGCGCAGGGACTGGCCGCAGCTTCTACGGGATGGCCAGCGGCACGTGGACCGAGCCCGGCGACGTCGCGACGGTAAAACCGGCCGTGGCGGTGCCGAGTGCGTGTAGCGTGCCAGAACTCGATCCGGGGTCCTGACCTGCGGTCTCGCTGCTCGGTCAGCGACGCGGGCTGCTGCCGCATGTGCTATCGAACTCCGGACCTGCGGATTCGCCTGATCTAGGTCCCGGTAGTTGTCAGCGAGCGGGGCGCGTTGTTTCCGGCGCCGACTCGCGAGCCGCTACCGGGCGGCGACAGGGGCCGATCGAGCCGGCTGGCTCCCGCAGACCAGGACGACGGTTACTGGAGGCGCCTGTGGGAGGCGCTGGGGAGGGGTGTGGACGATCGGCAGTCGGCGACCGCTCGCGCCGCTGCCCCGACGTGCGCGTGCAGTCCGAGTGGCGGGGGCGGGGTCGCCGCGCCGGTCATGATCGTTGTGGCGTGAAGTGGGTGTGAACGCCCCATCATTGACCGGCACGGACTGACATCCACCACCAGAAAAATCCCGCCAGGATCGCGAGAACTGCGACCGTATAAACATTGCCCGTCCGAATTCGACATTCCGCGGCATTTGCTACGGTTTTCTCCGAACTCGCTCTAGCGGTGCGACCAGGGCACCAACCCTGCATTCGCCATGCCACGCCACGACCGAAAGCAACAGCGCCTGCTCAGGAGGGAGCCGGTGTGTCGCCGATGCAGGGGTTCTCGCGCACTTCCTGGCAGGTCGGGAACTCGTTGTTCGGATGCTGGCTGGGCTCGAGAGTGACGTCCAGCGGGGCGCTGTAGGACATCGGGGGCCCCGTCGGGCTGGACGCCTCACCGCCGACGCCGTGGTTCGGGTCAGGGTTGACGTGAAACGGGCCGTGGATGCCAACGGGCGGCGGCTGCGACGCCGGGGCGGTGGTCGGCTTCGGCGTCCCCTGGCGGGCCGTCGTCGGCGCCGACGCGGCGGGCCTGACCGCCGGCGCCGCGGGACTCGCCGTCGGCGTCACGGTCGGCCCGGCTGGAACGGGCACGCCGGCAACCGTCGTCGTCGCGGCAGGCCGCGTCGCGCCGCCGGTGGGGCTGGGCGCGGAAGGCACCGCGGCCGGGTTCCGAGCGTCCTCACCGCAAGCAGCGAGCACGCCGGCCACCAGCAGCGGTACGAGCCAGCCTCCTCGGCGGACCCGAGCGATCACCACGGCCACCCCAACTCCGTCGTCTCAGCGCCCGCTCGAAGGGCGCGCCGGTTGTCGACCCACCCAGGCGAGCCTAAGCGGCGCCGGCAATCTACCGAAATGCACAAGATGCGCCGCGACCGCCCCACGTCGGAGCGCCGCGCGCCGATGCGGGTAGCAGGGCACTTTTGCATCGGACCAAGCCAGCCGATCTTGGCCGTAAGTCTTTCGGTCTCGAGGCCTCGAGCAGGGCCGGAGGGACCCCCTGGGAGCAGTCGGTCGGGCGACCGGCCGGCTCGATCACAAGAAGATTGACGGCCAAGATCGGCTGGCTTGGCTCGATGCAACAGCTCGCGCACTCGCGAGACAGGATATGGGCCGTATGGTGCACGGTCAGGTACGAAGGCGTACAACTCTGCCCATGAGGGGCAACGGGGGAACCTACCGGCGTACCGGCCGACGCTGGATGTGGATCATTGCCGGCGTTGCTGCGGCAGGGGCGGTGATCGCGGTGTTCGGGATCTGGCACCTGCCTGCGCGGATGTACCCGCCGGGCACTGACGGCGGGGCAGAAGCACGAGCGGCGTTGCAAGGTGGTCTGCTCACCGCTGCCGCCGCTCTCACCGCCGTGGCTGGCGCTCTGATTGCTTTGGACGAGACCCGGCAGGCGAACGCCGAAATATGTCGGTCCAATGAGAACACCCATGTCCGGGAGCTGTACTCCACCGCGATCAGTCATCTCGGGGACGGCAGCGTCGATGTCCGCCTGGGCGGGATCTACGCCCTGGAACGCGTCGCCCGCGACAGCGCGGCGGATCAGCGCACGGTGGTCGAAGTGCTCTCCGCGTTCGCCCGCGTCCACAGCATCGAGCCTGCCCTGCGTCCTGCTGCCCCGACGCGGCCGCCTTGATCCGTCCGGCGGTCGACGTTCACGCCGCCGTCACTGTGCTGGCTCGCCTCCCTGTCCTGCCCGGCGTTCCCCGTACCGAACTCGCCCACGCCCTCTGATCACCAGGCCCGCCGCGGCTCCGCATGTTCCGGCTCCTCGCGACGCAACAGACCCCGTGCAGGAGGAACGTGCAGACGCCGGCGTCGGCTGGGTCAGCGGCCGAGCTGGGCCGCCGCCTTCGCGTTGACGATGCCGTAGCCGTAGAAGCCGTTGAACAGCTTGTCGCCCTCGCACAGCTTGGTGTAGTCGGCGGTGAGCGGCCGGGCGTAGACATACGGGTTGGTCGCCGGGCAGGCCGTGGCCGTCGCGGTGGTCACCAGCGCCGCGCTGACGAGCAGCGGGTTGGCCGTGATCCCGCCCCGCAGGTCAGGCCGCCCGAGCTGGCTGATGATGATCGCGGCGACGCCGGTGGCGTGCGGCGCGGCCATCGACGTGCCCTCCAGGTACTGGTAGTACGAAGTCACGCCCAAGCTGTCGTCGCGGACCACATACGGGGTCGTCGGGTTGCCATTCGCGTCGATGTCGCCGTTGGCCTCGGCGACATTGCGTGGGTAGGCGGCCAGGATCAGTTTCGCCGCGTCGCGGGTGGCCGAGCCGTCGTAGGCGTCACCGCCGGGCGCGGCCACGACCGTCTGCTCGACGCCGTAGTTGCTGTAGTAGCTCAGCCGGCCGGACGGCCCCACCGCGTTGACATCGAAGACGCCCCTGGCCTCCGAGGGCATCGACAGGCACGAGTTGTCGATCTCTCGCTCGTAGGCACCGGACTGCGATTCCGGATACGGGTAGTCCGGGCTGATCTCGTCGATCTCCGGCTTTCCGGTGTCCAGGACCTCGTTGCCGGCCGCCGCGATCAGGGTGACGCCGCGCAGGGTCGCGTAGCGGACCGCGCGCTGGGTGGCCTCGATG
>NZ_JADWYU010000079.1 GCF_016786325.1 Frankia nepalensis
GCCGGCGCCGGCCGACGGGCGGGCAGGACCCAGGAGCCGTCCGAGCACGCATGCCGGGACGCTCTCGTGAATCCCGCTCTTCCGGCCGTTCAGCCGTCCGGCTGTCCCGACCGTCCGGCTATCGTCCGCGGCCGACGACTCGCGGTGCGCGCATAGCCCCGCCAGGCGGGTTTGGCCCCGACGAGCGGCTGGTCATGACCTGTGGGGCGTTCGATCATGATCCCAGACGCTGTGGTGCCGAAAACCTTCCTATTTGGCGCCACAGCCCATGGACCGATCCCAGGACGGCCGGCCACCAGCGATGTTCATCGCCCCATGTGGCCGGCCAACGACGGACCTCGGAACTCATGGGTGTGTCCCGTGGAGCTGCCGGGTCGAGAGAAGATCGCCGATCACCTGGCCCACGTCGACCAGGAGCTGGCCGCCGCCATCGCCGCGGGACTCGGGCTGCCCAATCGCCGCGGGGCTCGGGCTGCCGAGCCGACGGCGCGGGTGGTCAGCCACGACCGGAGTTCACCCGCGCCGAGCATGGCGGGCCAGTCGCGCTCCGCCGCGACCCGCGTGATCGTCGTGCTCGCGGCGGACGGCATCGGCCGACGCGGCGGGTAGCCGGCGCCGACGAGCCCACGGGCGAACCAACTACGTCACGTAGCAGTCGGCGCGCAAATCATCCGCCCGCCAACAACCGGGACCCGCGCCGATACTTTCCCGTAACACTCCGAGAGTTTCAGGCGCCGGAAACGCCGCCGTTACCTTTCAACGTGCCAGAAATACCCCGGCCGTCGGCGCCGGTCGACGCGCCCCTGCCTCCCGGCCGGCCGGGAGCGCCAGTCCAACGGCGGTCATCCATGTGACACAGGTCACACAGGTACCCAGTTTTCGGAACCCTTGAGAACTGGGCGGCTGACGTGCGAACATTTCGGTCAACCCCCCCGCTCATCGACACGGGCATCGTCGCGTCGCGTCCACGTCCGGGCACGGGTCAATCCAGTTCTTCACGCGCCGGAAAGGCGCGTGCTCGCTGCTGTTCCGCCATGGGTGGATGTCGACGGGTGGCATGAACAAGGTTGAGACTGTCGTCATTAACTGGAAACGTCCAGGAAATGTTCAGCGGATCGTGGAGGCGCTGCGCGCGCAGACCACCCCGTGCACGGTGACTGTATGTGACACCCATCTGGACGACCAATACGCGCTGTCCGAAGCGACGCTGGTCGGCGCGGACCGGGTGTACCGCTGGGGGCATAACACCGGGCCGTACTCCCGGTTCGTGCCGCTGGCCGCCTACGACCATGAGTACACCTTCTTCATCGATGACGACATGCTGCCCGGGACCCGCTGCGTCGAGCACCTCGTCGCCACGGCCGACGCGCTGCCCGGCTTCGGCACGATCGGCCAGATGGGCCGGATCATCCCGTCGGACGGCCGCTACAAGGCGCGCGACATCGCCCGGCTGCCCCGGGCACGCGAGATCGACATCCTGGTCCGGGGCTTCTTCGTCCGCACCCGCAACCTGCACCACGTGGCCCAGCTGCGCTGGCTGATGAACTACACGCACGAGCAGGTGCCCGAGGACGACATGTTGCTCTGCGTCGCGATGCGGCTGTGCGCCGGCCTGCGCAACTACCTGACCCCGGCCGACCCCGACCCCGAGACGCTCATGAACCGGACCGAGCTGCCGGACCCGCACGCGCTGCACCGCCGGCCCGACCACCTCCAGCGACGGGTGGACTTCATGCTCGCCGCCCGGGCGATCGGCTGGCTCCCGGTGAACCCGGCGCCGACGACCCCCAGGCAGTTCGCCCACCCCGAGGGCACGCACGCGAACGGCGCCGACCGTGCCTCGTCCAAGGACCACGCCCTGTCCAACGGCCACGGTTCGTCGAACGGCCACGGTTCATTCAACGGCCACGGGTCGTCCAACGGCCACGGGTCGTCCAACGGCCACGGGTCGTCCAACGACCACATCCCGTCCAACGACCACATCCCGTCGAACGGCGACACCCCCCTGAACGGCCGCACCTCGCTGAACGGCCATGTCCTTTCGAACGGCCATGCGTCACCGAACGGCCATGTGTCACCGAACGGCCGCTCCTCATCGAACGGCGGCGCGTCGCCGAACGGTGACGGCCACGCCGCCGGGCACGCGTTGGCGCCCGGCATTGGCGGCCCCAACGGCCTGGGCTCGGCCACGGCCCTCCAGGCCGGCGGAGCCACCTCGCGGCCCACCCCGGGGAACGGCCTGGCCAGGCGGAACGGCAACGGCAACGGCACGTCATCCAAGCGTGACGCGGCGGCCGCCCCGAGCGGACCGGACCGGCGCGGCAGGCGGTCGGTGGACCGCGGCGTGGTCTACCTGGCGCTCGGTGAGAGCTACGCCCAGCTCGTCACCGACAGCGCCCGCACCCTGCGCCTGCACGGCTATGACGGACCGGTGCGGGTCGTCACCGACTCGCCGAGCCACGACCTCACCGACCTCGAATGCGAGACGATGGTCGTCGGCGGTCTCCCCGGTGGGTTCGCCTCCCGGTTCCACAAGACCCAGCTCTATCGCTGGTCGTTCGAGCGCACCTTGTTCCTCGACGCCGACACCATTGTCATCTCCTCGGTCGACGAGGTCTGGGAACTGCTGCGCGGCCACGACGTGGCCATGGCGCCGGACATGCACCCCTCGGTCGCCGACGTCCTCGAGCGCAGCGTCAACGACCCGACCCGCCGCGCGCCCGAATACCAGCTGATGCGCGACCTCGGGCTGATCGACCGTCGCTACTACAACAGTGGCGTCATGCTGTTCGACCAGGGCCCGCGGGTTGCCCGGATGTTCGACCTGTGGCATCAGGAGTGGAACCGGTTCGGCGGCGAGGACCAGCTCGCCCTCGTGCGCGCGATCGCCGCCACCGGGACGCGGGTGTCCACCCTCGACTCGGCCTGGAACCGCAGGCCGAAGGCTTTCTCCTCGGTCGATGAGGCGCGCGCCGCGGGCGTCCACATCCTGCATTTCCTGTCCCGGCAACGCCCGTTGCTCAACCAGGCCTACCTCGGCGTCGTCGCCGAATATCTCGGCTGACCCTCGGTCACCATGCCGGTCGCGAAAAATTCCAGGCGTGAGCGCCGAAGTCATCTCTTGGCGCTCACGCCCAACAACACGGGTTCATCCGGCCCGGGCGCCTCTTCGATCGCGGGATCGACTTCCTCGTGAGGATCGACTCCGGGCGGGATCGACTCCGGCCAGCCGCCGATCTTCGCCGCGGCGACCGGACCGCCCAGAGCGGCGTCAGGCGTGAACTCCGCCGGGTCCGCCCGGAAGTATCCCGGAGGGCGGCGGCTGTCGCCAGGCCAGGGACAGCCGCCGGCGACAGGAGATGGATTACTGGTGCAGCTCGTCGTACTTGGAGTCCTGGAGGGAACGGATCGACCACTCCAGGCGCGTGTCGGCGACATCGCGCCGCTCCTCCAGCACGCGCAGCAGGACCAGTAGAAAGACGGTTCCAAGCGCCAGTAGCAGCGCCAGGATGAGCGTCACGACATAGAACTCCATCATGGTTGTACCTCCCCGTACACCTGCGATGCCCGGATGGGCTGGTTCGTGCCTAGTGCTTGTCTCGGTTGCGTGGTCCAAAGGAACGGATGGAAATCGGGGCGCCGCACACCTCGGCGACCAGCGCCGGCCAGTCGCCGTCTCCCGGCACCTCGCCGTCTTCCGGCACTTCGTCGTCTCCTGGCATTTCCTCCAACACCGGCCGGGCGCGCAGCAGGTACGCGGTACGCGCCGCGGAGCGGGCGAGGTCACCCGCCGGACCGGGCACGAGCCGACGCGTCCGCCCCCACCCCTCACCGGCCGGCGCCCCGCCGAGCCTCGGCCGGCCGGGTGCCGGACCGGGCAGACCGTCAGCGTCCGCTCCACCAGACTGATCGGCGAGACCGGGCGTGATGTCATCAAAATCGGCGAAGTCGGTGCCCGCCTCGATGTCATACGCGCGACACACGGCGAGCGGGTGGCCCGCGCCCGGCCCGAGGCGGCGGTGGCCCGATTCTGGCCCGAGGCGGCGCAGGCGGGCCGGGGCGTCGAGGTGGGTGAGCGCCACCGCGTCCACCCCGCCGGCGACGTCCACGGCGTACCGGTGGGCGACGGCGTCGAAGTGCCCGACCCGAAACGCCCCCTGCCAACGGCCGGTCACGTTGTGCCGGTCCGGCAGCGCCGCCGTGAGCGCGGCGTCCTCGGTGACCAGCGGCCCGGCGCCGTGCCGGGTGGTGTAGGTACGCAGCACGCCCAGCCGCGTCGCCTCGCCGCTCATCCCGGCGTCGGCCAGCAGCTTCTCCGCGTTCGCGAACGTCGTCGTCGACCAGGTGGTGTACGGATGGAAGCCGTGCCACTCGTCGAGCAGCACGCCCTGCGCCCCCTCGAACACGACCGGCGCCGCGCGCAGCAGGTCGGCGAGGTACCGGTCGTCGACCAGGCGCACGGCCCGCGCGAACGCGCCGAACGCGGCGACGCAGTCGTCGACCGGCGGGACGGGAAGCGGGCCGAGCTCGGCCGTCAGCCGGTCGCGCAGCTCGGCCAGCAGCCGGCGAAGGCGCGCCGGGCGCGCGCAGTCACGTGCCCGCGGCGCGTCCTCCGGATGGGCGAGGGCATAGGCGGCGGTCTCCCCGATGCCCATCCCGCACGACCCGTGCCGCCCGTCGCCCCGGGCGGACTCCCGGGCCCGGTTCGCGGCGGCGTGGTACGGGGTGATGACCAGGGCGTCCCGGTGCGTGGTGAGCGCCGCGAACGGGTCGGCCACGCCGAGGGCCACGAGGTGGTCGGCCTCCGCGGCCAGCGCCAGCGGGTCGACCAGGACGTGCCGCGAGAGGTGGGTCGGCACGCCGGCGAGCGTGCCCGACCCGAACTGCGCGAACGTGTGGTGGCGGCCGTCGTCGGTGACGACGTTGTGCGCCGCCTGCGCGCCGCCGTTGAACCTGACGACCGCCCCGACCGGCCGGCCGGCCGCCGCGCCGACCCGGCACAGGTGGTCGACGATCGTCCCCTTGCCGGCGTCGCCGAAACCGAGGTCGACGACCATCGAGTGCCTGGGTCGCATGGGGGCCTTCCTCCCTCGTACTGTCCCGGTGGCCCGGTCCTGGTGGTGACCTGCTCCTGGTGGTGACCTGTTCTGGCGGTGACCTGTTCTGGCGGTGACCTGTTCTGGCGGTGAGGCGGGACGGGACGCCGGCGCGGCTCAGAGCCGGCCGATGCCTCCGGTGCCCAGGCGAGCCGGCGGCCGGCTCCCGAGGCCGGTCGACGGCCGGGGGTCGTCGACGGGGCCGGGACGCATCCTGGCCAGCGCCTTGCCGACGGGCGCGACGGCGGCGTCCGCGCCGATGTCGCGCAGGTCGTCGAGGCCTTCGTCGAGGTCGATCGAGTCTTCGAGGATCCCGATGGTCAGCGCGATCGTCTCGCAGGCGAGCCCCAGGTCGTCGAGCTCGATCACCCGCTCGCCGAGCAGCTTGCGCCAGGTCTCGAGCACCGCGCTCTCGTGCGCGTGGTAGGCGCCCGCCGGGATGATGAAGAAGACGTGGAACGTCTCCGTCAGCTCCGCGAGCATCTTCTCGGTGGGAATGCTGCCCTGCAGCAGGTCACCGGTGAGGGTCTCGACCTGGCCGCGGTCCACCGTCTTGTACGGCTTCTCGTCGCCGATGATGAACAGGTAGCCCTTCCGGCCGCGCTTCTCCCAGCAGTCCAGCGCGGTGTGGCGGGCCATGAAGTACATGGCCAGCTCGTACGACTCCTTGACCTGGCCGCCGCCGCCACCCTCGAGGATGATGTTGCCGAGCTGCTCGTCCATCCGGTTGTCCGACTCGAACTGGCCTACCTGCAGCGGGACCCGGTCGCAGTGCGCGTCCCCGATCGCGCCGAACATGATCTGCGGGTGCTCGACGTAGCCCTTGCGCAGCAGCAGACCGAACAGCGCGGGCAGCTTGGCCTGCAGGTCGCGCGGCACCGAGCCCATCGAGCCGGTGACGTCGAACAGCACCGCGATCGCCTGCGACGTCGGGTGCTCGTCCGAGTCGCGGCTCTCCCGAAGTCCGACGCCGTACGGGTCCAGGTCCGGGTGGGCCTTCATCGCCCGGCCGGCGCCGCGCATCCGGTCGCTGTAGTCAAAGGCGCTCTTGCCGGCGCCGCGCCGATAGCTCGCCGCCGCCGAGTAGACGTTTGTCGACCAGCTGCCACTGCCCATGACGAGCCTCCAGAAATATGGCGGGGAATTGAAAGGAACGATTGGAGAGAACGGCGCGCGGCCGCCAGGGCCGCCGGTTTCGCGCGGAGGGTGAGCCGAGGGCGGAATCGCGGAGGGTGAGCCGAGGGCGGAATGAGGAGCGGTGGGCGGAGGGGCCGGGTCAGGCAGGCCGCGGGAATGTCCGTCAGGGAGACGGACTGGGCATGGTGAACGGACGGAAACGGCGCGGGCCGTAGATCCGGCCCAGTAGTTCGTCGAGCTCGGCGAGCAGCCGCCAGGCGTCGTCCGGCCGCATCGACGGCGAGGGCAGCAGGCAGCCCGTCAGGAACCGGCGGATCGGCGCCGGGACGGCGCCGCCGAGCCGGGCCGGGTCGGCGGAGCCCAGCAGGTAGGACACGCAGCGGCTGGCGAGCGCGATGTCGGTCGCGGCGCCCGGCGGCTCGCGGCGGGCCACCTCCGGTGGGTACCAGTCGGCGTACGCCTCGACCAGGGCCGGGATCCGCCGGCTCGGGTCGTCGGCGCCCCCGGCGCGGGGCTGGACGCCGACGACCGCCCCGTCGGCTGGGTCGGGGACGGCGCTGTAGCACCAGTCGACGAGGACGAGGCCGTGCTGGGCCGGGTGGATGAGGACGTGCTCCGGCAGGACCGCGCCATGCGCCACCCCGGCCCGGTGCGCGTAGCCGATCGCCACCAGCAGCCGGCGCCACATCCAGGCGACGTCGCGGGGATCCAGCCCGGCCGGGTAGGCGGCGCGCGCCTGGGCCAGCGTGACGAAGTCGTCGGGCCGGCCGAGCTCGCGGTTGCGTGACGACGGCGAGGGCACCCGGGGGGAAAGGCCTCCCAGCAGGCCCAGCACGTTCGCCCGGCGGGTGGCGCCCGGGGCCTGGCCCTCCCGGAACCGGACCGTGTCCACCAGCCTCGGCACGTAGGCGGCGTACCGGGGGTCGCCCAGCCGGGCGAGCCGTCGCAGGGCCGCCGCCTCCCGCGCGACCAGGTCGTCGTCGCCCGCCGATCGCGCGATCTTCACCACACAGCGCGACTCGTCGGTGCCGGCCATGCCGTCGGCCGGCACCACACGCGCGACCCGGTACAGGGTGGCGATCTCGCAACAGGCCGACGCCCGGCCGCCGGCACGGTCGTGGCGCGCGCCGACGGTGTAGGCGGCCCCGCCGCGACCGACGAGGACCATCCCCTCCCGGGCGGCCACGTCCCGGTCAGC
>NZ_JADWYU010000080.1 GCF_016786325.1 Frankia nepalensis
TTCGCCGTGATGATGAACAGCGTCGAGAGGGTTCCGGCGATCGCGATCGGCCACAGCGTCAGCCAGTGCGCCCGTGGGGGGGGGGCCCCCCCCCCCCCCCGGGACCGGCGCGTCAGTCCTTTGGTTGTGTGTTCGCCGGCTGGCCGGTCACTGCTTGAGCAACTGGCCGCAGCTGAGCTTGGTCGGGACGGTGTAGGCGCCCTTGGTCAGCTGGACGACCGAGGCGCAGGGCGCGCCGATGAAGTGGTTGAGCGGATAGCGGGTCTCGGGCAGCGCCCCCTCGACGTAGTGCGAGTAGTCGTCGTTGAGCAGCTTGAGCAGCCTGTCGACGGTCACGTCGCGGCCGAGCTTCTCGACGGCGGTGAGGAACATGTCGGCCGCCCAGTAACCGGCCATGGTTGGCAGGCTGACCGCCTGTTCCGGCGCGTACTTCTTGAAGTCGGCGACGAGCTGCTGGACGGCGGTCGAGGAGGCGTCCTCGGCCGGCGACCACTGCAGGAGCGTGTAGGAGCCGACCAGGCCGTCGAAGCCGGTCAGCCGGGGGTCGTAGCCGACGGCGTTGAGGAACTCGCCCTCGTACCCGGCGGCGACGAACGCCTGCGTCAGCTTGGTGGTGGTGGAGAAGTCGGTGACCGGAAGGATGAGGTCCGGCGGCCCGCCGTTGTCCGACGTCATGACCGCGTTGACGATGGCGGTCGTGTCGTTCAGCCCCGCGGCCGGGATCGGGTTCTCCGCGTAGGGCACCTCGATGCCGACCGCCTTGATCTGGCGGACCAGGCTCTGCAGGCCGGTGCGCGCCGAGTCGTCGTCCGAGCCGATGAGCGCGGTCGTCTTCCCGGTGACGTCACCGCCGAAGATGCCCTTGAGCATCAGGCCGTAGGTGTTGGACGAGACGCTCTTCTCCGTGGGCAGCAGGCAGCCGGTGATCCCGAAGCCGATCGACGTGCCACAGAAGGCGGTGTTGAAGCCCCAGCCGAAGAACGGGACCGTCGCGGCGCAGAACGCGTCGAGATAGTTGGCGCGTGAGGCCATCACCGGTACCGCGGCGAAGATCTTCTCCTGCTGGGCGAGAACCTGGCCCTGCGAGCCGTTGCGCGCCGGGTCGTTGCCGTCGTCGAGCATGCCGATGAAGTTGATCTTTCGGCCGTTGACGCCGCCCTCGTCGTTCGCGCGCTGGAAGCGCACCTTGGCGCCGATGTCGCTGCCGGACATCGTGCTGCCGGTCGGGCTGGTCAGGTAGCCGAGACCGCCGATCTTGATCTCGGTGTCGGTGACGCCGCGGGTCGGCTCGGCGGCCGTCTGCCCGCACTTGAGGGCGGACAGGTTGGGCGACCAGCCGCCGTCGCTCCAGCCGCTGGGTGGCCCGGCCTTGACGTCGGCCGCCGCGACGGTCGGCGCGGTGGACCCGCCTGTGCCGGGGGAATCGTCGCCGCCGCAGGCGGCCAGGCTGGTGGCGAGCGCGGCCGTGAACGCGACGGCCGTGACTAATCGGGAGGCCCGCATGGGCTGAACACCTTTCCTCGTGCTGAGGGGCAGGTCTGTCCGGAATCGGGTCGCTGGCGCCGAGAAGTTACCGGTCGCACCGGATGTGTCACATCTTTGAGGTCGTCCGGCCGGCATTGCCCGTCATGGTCGCCGAACGCTGTCGATCGGTCGGCGATCTGATACAGAATATGGTATCCAATCGTGACCCGCGTCACAAGCCTCCCGTTGCGCTGGTCGGAGGCCTCCGGCGCGCTGGCCGTCCGGGCGGATCGGCTCTTGCGCCGGAGGGGGCGGGACGGTTTGGTGGAACCCGTTCTACTTTTGTGGGACGGTTCCGCCGGTCAGGCGCGTGGCGTGGGACGGGCGGACGGCGAGGCGACGGACAGGGAGCGCGCTGTGAGGGACTTCGTGGGGAAGGTCGCCGTGGTGACGGGCGCCGGCCAGGGCATCGGCCGTGCCCTCGTCGAGTGCTTCTGCGCCGAGGGCATGAAGGCCGTCGTCGCCGACGTCGTGCCGGAGCTCGTCGAGAAGACCACCGCCGAGCTGCGGGCCGCCGGCTGTGAGGTGACCGGCGTGGTCACCGACGTCACCTCCCTCGAGTCCGTCGAGGCGTTGCGCGACGCGGCGCTGGCCGCCTACGGCGGCGTGCACGTGCTGTGCAACAACGCGGGCATCGGGTCGGGCTCCGAGGGACACATCTGGGAGCACCACGTCAACGACTGGCGCTGGTCGTTCGACGTGAACGTGCTGGGGGTCGTCAACGGCCTCCACGCCTTCACCCAGACCATGATCGACCAGGGTGTCGAGGGGCACATCGTGAACACGACGTCCGGCAACGGCGGGTTCACGCCGCTCATCAACAGCGCGGTGTACGCGGCCACCAAGGCCGCGGTCACCACGATCACCGAATGCCTGTGGGGCCAGCTGAAGGAGGCCGGCGTCCCCGTCGGCGCCTCCCTGCTCTACCCGTCGACCATCTCCCCAGGGCTGCTCGACACCGGGATCTGGCGACCGGGCGCGAACCGGCCCGACCGCTACGACCGCCCGGGCGCGCCGCCCAGGGAGGGCCGCGACTCGCTCGGCGCGTTCCGCAGGCGGATGGAGGAGGCCGGCCTGCCCGTCACCTTCGCCCCGCTGTCGGAGGTCGCGGACCTGTGTCTTGAAGGCATCCGGAACGACACCTTCTGGATCACGGTGCCCAGCGAGGCACAGAGCGCCAAGATCCTGGCCCGTGCCCAGTCCCAGGTCGAGCGCGCCGACCCCGGCTACCTGCTCGAGACCAACCTGATGACCGGCCGCCCCGCCGGCGCGAACGCGAAGGCCTAGCCACCCACCCCGACCCGCCAGGACGACGGCCGGGCGCCGGGCCCGCGCGGCCAGGACCGTCCAGCTCGGCCCGACCCAGCCCGCGCAGCCGGAGGGACCCCGTGGTAGCGATCATCGGACAGTTCTGCGTCAACGTCTCCGACCTGGAGCGCTCGGTCGCGTTCTGGGAGAACGTCATCGGCATCCCGGTCGTCAGCCGCACCGAGATCGAGACGGCCCGGGAGGCGGTGCTCCAGTCGCCGCACGGGGGCGGCCGGATGCAGCTCGCCCAGCAGCTCGCCCAGACCGGGCCGATCGACATGGGCTCGGCCTTTTGGAAGCTCTACGTCAACACCGACGACTGCGCCGCCCTGTTCGACAAGACCGTGGCCGCCGGCTGCGAGGTCGTCGTCGCGCCGGCCCGGCTCGAGCGGTGGCCGGTCACGGTCGCCCTGGTGACGGACCTCGACGGTTACCTGCTCGAGCTCATCGAGTACCACCAGGACACCCCCGCCGGCGTCCCAGACCCGAAGAACGTCTGACGGCCGTCCGCCAGGAACCATTCGTCACGCCGCTCCCGTGCCGCGCGGATCACGCCGCCGGCCGTTCCGGAAACCACCCCCGCCAAGCCGCCCCGAGTCAACCCGCTCCGAGCCACCCGCCCGCGACCGCCCACAGGAGGCACCCGCATGTCACTGGAGACCCCGCTGCGCCGGTTCGAGGGCCGGGCAGCGCTCGTCACGGGCGCCGCGTCCGGGATCGGCCGGGCGGTGGCACTACAGCTCGCGGCCGAGGGCGCCGCGGTGCTCGCCTGCGACATCGACGCCGCCGGGCTGGAGGCGGTCGGCAAGGAGGTCCCGGAGGGGGCCGGCCGGATCGTCGGCCGGGTCACCGACCTGCGGGAGCGGGCCGAGTGCGCCGCCGCCGTCGACGACGCGGTCGCCGAGTTCGGCCGGCTCGACGTGCTCGGCAACGTCGCCGGCGTGCTGCGGATGGGGCACGTCACCGAGGTTCCCGAGGACGAGTACCGGCTCTTGTTCTCGGTCAACACCGACGCCTACTTCTTCCTCTGCCAGGCGGCGATCCCGCACCTGCTGGCGACCCGGGGCAACATCGTCAACATCGCGTCGAACGCGGGTCTCATGGGCGGCGCGTACACCGTCGTCTACTCCATGACCAAGGGTGCCGTCGTCCAGCTCACCAAGTCCCTGGCGATGGAGTTCCTCAAGAAGAAGATCCGGATCAACGCGATCGCGCCCGGCGGCACCGATACCGCGCTCACCGCCGCGGCGGGCTTCCCGGACGGCGTCGACTGGGAGCTCATCAACCGCTACATGGTCCCGCGCCCGATGGCCAAGCCGGAGGACATCGCCAAGCTGTTCGCGTTCGTCGCCAGTGACGACGGCCGCAACATCCACGGCGCCATCCTCTCCAGCGACGGCGGCGTCACCGCCGGCTGACCCCGCCGGCTGACGCCGCCGGCGGGCCCGGACACCTGCCCGACCCTGTGGTCACGGGGTCGCGGACTTCCCCGACCACAGGGCATGACGCGCACTGGCGCGATCGCTGTGCCTCGGCGGGGCCGGTCTCGCGGAGCCCGCCTTCGCGGCCGGCGGCCGAAGGACGGGCAGCCGGCTGGTTGCGTTCAGGCGGCGCGATGGGCGCGCAGGAGGGTGTCGATGGCGTCGACCTGGCCGTCCGGGGTCGCGACCGGGCGGAGCGCGCGTTCGGCCTTCTCGATCGTGAGCTCGGGCAGGTCCGCCAGGTCCGCGGCGGCGGAGTCAGGGGTGTAGAGGACGGAGGCGTCGCGCGGCCCGCCGATGCCGTCGGTGAGGTTCGCGACGTCATGGGCGACGACGAGCAGGGTGCCGCCGGGCGCGAGCCAGCCGGCGGCGCGGCGCAGCGCGGCCCGGCGAGCCGGGGCCGTCAGCTGCAGGTAGGCGACGACGACCGCGTCGAAGCTGCCCGCGGGCGGCGCCTCGGCGTCCGCGGTCTCGAGGACATTGGCGACGAGGAACTCGGCGCGCTCCGCGACGCCGGCGTCCGCGGCGAGGCAGCGGGCCCGGTCGATCGCGGCGGCGGAGAAGTCCAGGCCCGTCACGTGCCAGCCGAGGCTCGCGAGCCAGATGGCGTTGCGGCCTTCGCCGCAGGCCAGGTCGAGCGCCCGGCCGGCCGGCAGGTCGGCGAGCTCCGCGGCCACGAACCGGTTGGGCTCCAGGCCCCAGACCAGTTCGTTGCCGCCGTAGCGGGCGTCCCAGTCCGTCGCGTCCATGTCCCGATCCCTTCCCAGAGCCCCGCGCCTCGCCGTGGCTCGCATTTCCCTGTACGGCCGGGTGACGCGCGCCGCCGCCCGGTTCGCTGGCTCCCCGGGCATCCCAGGGTGACCGGACCTATCAGGATAGACGGCATATAACAGGCATAGTGGCTCGTCGCGGCCAGGCCGGCCCGCGGGCCGGCCGGCGCGGCCGTCACCGGTGCCCCCGTCGGGCGCCCGCGGCGCTACGCCACCATGTCCCCTACGCCGCGATGTCCAGGACGACTCGGTACGGGTTTGCCAGCTCCAGGACGCGGACACCCACCCGGTCGTCGACGCCGAGCCCATAGTGCACGTAGCCCTCGTAGTCCCCGGCCATCCGGTACTGAACCAACGCGGGGAGGCCGCCGCCGTCCCGGCCGGTCGGCGGCGTCGGGCGGCCGTCCGAGTCGTGCGCCACCGCCGGGTGGAAGACCACCTCGAGGAACGCCTGCCCCCGCAGCGGGACGACCGCGCCCTGGCCGGGGTCGCGGACGTCGGCGACATACCGGACGTCGTAGCCGGGCAACCCGCCGGCGAACTCGAAGACCAGCCGGTCGAAGGCCATCCCGGCGTCCTCGTGGTGCGCGGACCGGACCCCGACCAGCTGGACGGGCTCCTTGAGCGGGTGGTCGACGCGCAGCGGCTCGCTCGACCATGGCGAGGCCCCCACCTCCTGGCCGGCCGGCGCGCTCGGCGGGACCGTCGCCGGCCCGGCGGACCCGCTCGGCGAGAGCCGCGGTGGGGCCGTGGCCGAGCCGGGCGGATCGGCCGACGTGGCCTGCCCGGTCCGCGCGCTGGCCGCGCCGGCCACGGCATCCGTCCCGTCAGCCCCACCGCAGGCGGCGAGGCCAGGCGCGAGGAGGAGCGCCCCCACAGCGACCATGCTCCGGAGCTGGCGCATCGTCGGCACCTCCCGCCTGCCGGGCCACGTCCGTCACCGCGGCCCGCCGTCGGCGGTCCACCCGGTCCACAGTGTCACCTTCCACCTCCCGCCGCCTGTCGGGCGGGCGACAGGACAGGACCGCTTCCCGCCGGCGGCCGACGGACCGGAACGAGGTCGGGGTTGTGTGCCGGGCGCCGGTACGGGTATAACGGTCCTGGGTGAGAGAAGCCACCAGGAAAAAGGCACGGAGAATGCGGACGGGCTAACGCGCGATCCCTTCACCATGCGGCACCTAAACGCCGTTCCTGCGGCGAGGGGTGGTCTTCTCTCGCCTTGTTGTCTTTTTGTGCCCTTCTCGCTCCTCGCGGTGGGTGGATCCGACGGCTGCCGCGGAGGCGGAACGAGACCGGCGCCCCTCACGATGGCGCCCGGGACCGGCGAGACGTTCGATCCGCCGTTGGCCTCCGCGAGCGTCCCGGCGGGCGGTCTCGTGTCCTCGGCCGGGGACGGCCGCATGTCCGCGGGAGCGGGCCGGCTGGCCGCCGACGGGGATGCCCGCGCCCGCCGGAGTTGGCCGGCGAACGGGCCGACGCCCGGAGGCCGGGCGCGGACAAGGCGGTCACCCGCGGGCACCGTCTCCTGGCGGGTGGACGGCCCGAGGACCGTGCCGGTCGCCCCGGTCCCGGGACAGGCGGTCTGAGCGGGGATCCTGCCGGGCCTGCCCGGTCGACTGGCCCGCCCCGGCAACGGGACAGGTCAGGGCCCACGGGACGGGCCAGCGGGCCGCGCCGCCGTGAACGGGCGGCCCGGCGTTCAGCCGGTGACGCTGGGGCCGTCGCCGGTGACCGGGCGCTGGGCCAGCAGGGAGAGCTCCAGGTCCCAGTCGATGTGCTCCGCCTCGGTGCCAGGCGGCACCGCGGTGGTGACCCGGCGAAGGAAGAGGCGGACAGCCCAGCCCGGCAGCCCGATGCGCGCGTGCCCGCCTGGGCTGGACAGCGTCAGCTCGATCACGCCCTCGCCGGCGTGTTTGATCGGCGCGACCCGCACGTCGGCGAGGCCCGCCGGACGGCGCAGGCCGTCCTCGAGCAGTTCGCGCGCGAAAACCCATTCGACCTCCGCGCCGCCGCCGATGTCGAAGCGGATGACGACGGCGAACGGGTCGACCCGCCGGTACCGCAGCTCGGCGGAGAATTTCCCGCCGTCATCGAGCAGACGGGCATCGAACGGGACGGTGATGACGGATTCGGCGCGGGTCACCGTGGCCTCCCCTCGCCGGGCGAGTATGGGCGTCGCGGATATCATCGCGCGCCGGGCCGAATTTCGTCAGATATCGGCGGACGCGGGCGCGTCGGGCCGATTTTCCTGGCCGGTCGGGTCCGAGCCGGCGGCCGTATTGGGCGAGCCGACTGTTGACCGCACGCACGGTCGCCCCGGGCTGCACCCGC
>NZ_JADWYU010000081.1 GCF_016786325.1 Frankia nepalensis
AGGCGCGGCGCTGGGCCGAGCTGGTGGGCGGGCACGCCGTCACCGTGCTCAACTGCGTCCCGACCGTGCTGGACCTCGTGCTCGGCGCGGGTGTGCCGCTGGGCGCGAGCCTGCGCGCGGTGCTGCTCGGCGGCGATCGCGTCGGGGTCGACCTGCCCGGCCGGCTCGCCGCCGCGGTGCCCGGTTGCCGCTTCATCGCCCTCGGCGGCACCACGGAGACCGCGATCCATTCCACGGTCTGCGAGGTCGACGCCGACCGGCCCGTGCCGGCGGAGTGGCTGTGCGTGCCGTACGGCACGCCGCTGCGCAACGTCCGGCTGCGCGTCGTCGACCCGCTGGGCCGGGACTGCCCGGACCACGTCGCCGGGGAGCTGTGGATCGGCGGCGACGGCGTCGCCCTCGGCTACCTCGCCGATCCCGAGCGCACGGCGGACCGGTTCGTCGAGCTCGACGGCCACCGCTGGTACCGCACCGGCGACCTGGCCCGCTACACCCCCGACGGCACCGTCGAGTTCCTCGGCCGGCGCGACAACCAGGTGAAGATCCGCGGCTTCCGGGTCGAGCTGGGCGAGGTCGAGGCCGCCCTCGAGTCCGTTCCCGGGGTGCGGACCGGGGTCGCGGTCCTCACGACCGCGGCGGGCGGGGCGGGCCCGAGCCTCGGCGCGGCCGTGGTGCTCGACGCCTCCGCCACCGGCGCGGGCCCCGACGCCGTCCGCGAAGCGCTGCGCGCGCTCCTGCCGCCGCACATGGTGCCGGACCGCGTCGTCGTGCTCGACGAGATCCCGCTCACCGCGAACGGCAAGATCGACCGGCGCGGGGCCGGCGCGCTGCTGGCCAGCGCCGAGGGCGCGGCGGCGTCCGCCGCCGTCCCGCCCCGTGACGATCTCGAACGGGTGCTGGTCAAGGTCTGGCGCGAGCTGCTGGGGGCCGACCAGGTCGGCGTCACCGACGAGTTCTTCGCGCTCGGCGGTGACTCGGTCCTGGCCACCGGTCTCGTCGCCCGGCTGCGGGCCGAGCTCGACACCGACGAGATCTCGGTGCGCGCCCTGTTCAGCGCGCCGACCGTGGCCGGCCTCGCCGAGGCTCTGCGGCGCGCCGAGCCCACGCCCGGACGGCTCGACCGCATCGCCACGCTCGTCCTGGAGATCGACGCCCTGTCCGACGACGAGGTCGCCACGCTCCTCGGCGATCCGGCTCCCCTCGGCCAGGAGCTCACGGGCCCTGGTCTCGACGAGGCGGCCGAGGTCGAAACTGGCGGGGTCGAGGCCGACGGGACCGGCGGACCGCTCGCCGGCGACTGGGTGCCCGTCCCGGCCGAGGCCGCCGCGCGCTACCGGGCCGAGGGCTACTGGCGGGACGAGACGCTCGGCGAGCTGCTGCGCGGCTGGGCCAGCGCGTACGGCGCGTCGACGGCGATCGTCGCCGGCGAGCGCGGCCTCACCTACGCCGAGCTCGACGCCGAGGCGGACGACCTCGCGGCCGGGCTGCGCGAGATCGGCATCGGCGCCGGTGACCGGGTCGTCGTGCACCTGCCGAACCGGGCCGAGCTCGTCACCGTCCTGTTCGCGCTGGCGCGCCTCGGCGCCGTCCCGGTGCTGGCGCTGCCCGCGCACCGGCGGACCGAGATCGAGCACTTCGCGCGGCTGTCCGACGCGGTCGCCTACCTCATCCCCGACGTCCACGAGGGCCATGACCACCGCCCGCTGGCCGGCGAGCTGCTCGCGGAGGTCGACTCGCTGCGCCACGTCCTGGTCGCCGGCGAGCCCGGCCCGTTCACGGCGCTGGCCGACCTGGCCGCTCGCGGCGCGGCGGCGCGCGCCCGGACGGCGGGAGCCGAGGAACCGCCGACGGCCGGCCCCACGGCGGCCGACGTCGCCGTGCTGCTGATCTCGGGCGGCACCACGGGCAAGCCGAAGCTGATCCCACGGACGCACCAGGACTACGCGTACAACGCGCGGGCGAGCGCCGAGGTGTGCGGGCTGAGCGCGGCCGACGTCTATCTCGCGGCCCTGCCGGCGGCGCACAACTTCCCGCTCGCCTGCCCGGGGATCCTCGGGACGCTCGGCGTCGGTGGCACGGTCGTGCTCGCGCCCGTCCCGAGCCCGGACGTCGCGTTCGGGCTGGTGGCGCGCCACCGGGTGACCGTGACCGCCCTCGTCCCGCCGCTGGCCCGGCTGTGGGTCGAGGCCGCCGCCTGGGAGCGGGCGGACCTCTCCAGCCTGCGCCTGCTGCAGGTGGGCGGCGCCAAGCTCGACGAGGAGCTGGCCAGGCGGGTCACGCCCGCGCTCGGCTGCGCGCTCCAGCAGGTCTTCGGCATGGCGGAGGGCCTGCTCAACTACACCCGACTCGACGACCCGGACGAGCTGGTGTTCACGACGCAGGGCCGGCCGCTCGCCGCCGCCGACGAGGTGCGCGTGGTCGACTCCGCCGGCGCCGACGTCGCGCCCGGCGAGGTGGGTGAGCTGTGGACCCGCGGGCCGTACACGATCCGCGGGTACTACCGGGCGGCCGCGCACAACGCGACCGCCTTCTCCCCCGACGGTTACTACCGCAGCGGTGACCTCGTCCGCCAGCTGCCCACCGGGCACCTCGTCGTGGAGGGCCGGGTCAAGGACGTCATCAACCGCGCCGGCGAGTCGGTGGCGACCGGCGAGCTGGAGGACCACCTGCTCGGCCACTCGGCGATCACCCAGGCGGCGGTCGTCGGGCTCGCCGACGAGACCCTCGGCGAGAGCATCTGCGCCGTCGTCACGCTCTCCCCCGGGGGAGAGCTGACGCTGGCCGCCCTGCGCGGCTACCTGGTCGAACGCGGCGTGGCCCGGTTCAAGCTGCCCGACCGGCTCGTCGCGCTCGACACGCTGCCCCTGACCGCCGTCGGCAAGATCGACAAGAAGGAGCTACGCGGCCGGCTCGAACGCTAGAGAAGAAGGGGCACGCGGTGTCCGTCGGCCTCCGCCGCGGGCCGCCGCCCCTGCTCACCACCGCCCTGCCCGCTGACGCCGGCCGGCCACCGTCCCGGCCGGCCGGCGTCAGCCAGGAGGGGTCCCAAAGCCGCGACAGACGGTCGCTGTCTCCTCGGCTGTCGATTCATCAGCGCCGTTTCCCCTGTCGCCTCGTCCCCGGGGTCTCGGCGAGCGCCGCCGCGTCCCGACGGCGCCACGCCGTGGAGATCGTGGAGGCAACAGCGCCTGTCTGGGCGCCCGCTATCATGCCGCGCGAGTTGCTGTCCTGTCCGTCTTCGTCACCTCGGCCCAACCATCTCGTGCGCGGCGTGCCCATCCAGACACCCGGGCCGCTGTCCGGTCCCCGAACAAGGCGCGTTCGCGACCCGTCCGCGCCCGCGCTGGCCACCGCCAGCGACGTGGGGTGCCTCCAGCAGGCCGCATGACGAGAGCCGGGCCGTCGCTGGCTTTCGATATCTGGGGACCCTCGTGACCAATCTGAGCACGCCGCTCGCGACCGCGGCCGCCGCCGCTCTGCCCAGTCGCTATCCGACACATGTCGGCGCGACCCGGTTATACGGCGACGACTTCCACCGGGACGTGGCCGGGGTGTACCGCGACCTGCGCGCCCGCTACGGCGCCGTCGCGCCGGCTCTTCTCGACGGGGACGTGCCGGTGTGGCTGGTGCTCGGCTACCGCGAGGCCCACTTCGTGCTGACCCGGCCGGAACTGTTCGACCGTGACGGCACGCGGTGGAACGCGCTCGACCTCATCCCGCCGGACTGGCCGCAGGCCTGGGTCCTGGGCGCGGACAGCAACGGGCTGACCTGGGCGGGCGGCGAGGAGCACGCGCGGCGCTCCACCGTGCTGCACGACGCGCTCGCCGAGGTCGACCTCCACGAGCTGCGGGCACGCTGTGAACGCGACGCCGACGCGCTGATCGACGCGTTCGCCGCCGACGGGAGCGCCGACCTCATGGCGGAGTTCGCCCAGCAGCTGCCCGCGCGGGTGTTCACCTGGCTCGTCGGCTTCCCCGCCGCGCGGCAGGCCGCGATCACCCGCGACTCGCTGCTGGTACTGACATACGACGCCGAGGCGATGGCGGCGCAGGAGCGGCTGACCACGGGCCTGGCGTGGCTGGTGGCGGAGCGTGCCGCCCGGCCAGCCTTCGACGTGACCTCGCGGATGACCCACCACCCGCTGGCGGGGCCGCCTGAGACGATCGTGCCGGACCTGCGGATGGTGATCGCCGTCGGCCAGCAGCCGACGGCGCACTGGATCGGCAACACACTGCGGCTCATGCTCGCCGACCCCCGGTTCGCGACCACCCTCGCGGGCGGCCGCAACACCGTCCGGCGCGCCATGGCGGAGGTGCTCTGGGAGGACGCGCCGACGGCGAACACGTCCGCGTGGTGGGCGGTACGCGCCTGCGACCTGGGGGCCTTCCGGATCCAGCCGGGCGACATGATGGTCCTCGGCGTGGCCGGGGCCCACACCGATCCCCACATCCGCCCGAACGGCCCCGCGGCACTGCGCGGCAACCAGGCTCACCTCGCCTTCCTCGCCGGCCCGCACCGATGCCCGCTGCCGGCCCAGGAGATCGCCGAGATCATCGTCGCGGCGGCGCTCGAGGTGCTGCTCGACCGGCTCCCGGACGTCAGCCTCGCGGTGCCGTCCGAAGAGCTGGGCTGGGCGCCGTCGCCGTGGATACGCGGCCTCACCCAGCTTCCCGTCCTCTTCAACCCGATCTGAGCCGCGCGGCCCGGCCGCCCACCTAGATCGTCGATCACACATAGGGTGGGCGGAGCAGTCGCGTCGTGATGGCGAGCGGAGGGAACGGTCGGATGAGTCGCCGATTCAATACGGCAGGTCCGTGCGTGCCCACCCTCCATTACATGATTCCGGCGCTTTCGCGGCTGCCGGAGGGGCCGGGGCTGGTCGACCAGAACGCGTACTTCGTCGTCCACGCCCCTCGCCAGACGGGTAAGACGACCGCGCTGCGCGCGCTCGCGCGGGACCTGACCAGACAGGGCCAGTACGCGGCCGTGCACTTCTCCTGTGAGGAGGGCGAGGCCGCCGGCGACGACTACGCCGCGGCTACCCGCGACATCCTCATGCAGATCCGGATCAGCGCCGAGCAGCAGCTTTCAGCTGAGCTGCGGCCACCTGCCTGGCCGTCCGAGACCGAGTCGGAGGGCACGCTGCTCCACGTGGCGCTGCGGACCTGGGCACAGGCCTGCCCCCGGCCACTCGTGCTGTTCTTCGACGAGATCGACGCGCTGCGTGGGCAAACTTTGATCAGCGTACTTCGCCAGTTGCGCGCCGGGTTCCCAGATCGGCCCGACGAATATCCCACCTCGGTGGCGCTGTGCGGACTACGCGACGTCCGCGACTATAAAACCCTCTCCGGAGGTGACGCGTCCCGGCTAGGGACTGCCAGCCCATTCAACGTCAAGCTGAAGTCACTACGGCTGGGCGACTTCACACCGGACGAGGTCGCCCAGCTGTACGGCCAGCACACCGCCGAGACCGGGCAGCGGTTCGCCCCCGGCGCCGTCGAACACGCCTACGAACTGACCGGCGGCCAGCCCTGGCTGGTCAACGCCCTCGCCCGCGAGGTCATCGAGGAAATCCCGGTACCCGCCTCGGAAACGATCACTATCGAGCACCTGGAAGCCGCGAAGGAACGCCTGATCCTCGCCCGCGCCACCCACCTCGACTCCCTCGCCGCGAAACTCACCGAACCACGCGTCCAGCGGATCATCAGCGCTCTCCTCGCCGGCGACCCGCTCACCCTTGAGCCCTACAACGACGACCTGACCTACGTCCGCGACCTCGGCCTTATAGCGCCCAACGCTCCCGTCCGGGTCGCCAACCCCATCTACCGCGAGGTCATCGTCCGCGTCCTCTCCCAGAGCATCCAGGAAAGCGTCACCGCCAACCCCCACTCCTTCATCCGCCCCGACGGCGGTTTCGACCTCCTCAAGGTCCTCGACGAGTTCGCCGACTGGTGGATCGAGAACGGCGACTTCCTCATCAAGGGCGGCTTCTATCACGAGGTCGCCCCCCAGCTCATCCTCATGGGCTACCTCCAGCGCGTCGTCAATGGCGGAGGCCAGATCGAACGCGAATACGCCATCGGCTCCGGCCGCATCGACCTGCACATCCGCTGGCCCTACACCACCCCTGAAGGCACCCACCATCTCCAGCGCGAAGCCATCGAGATCAAGACCTGGCAGCCGGGAAAGTCCAACCCGCTGCCTCAGGGCCTCAAACAGCTCGACCGGTACCTCGACCGCCTCCAGCTGGACACCGGCACCCTCGCCATCTTCGACCAGCGGCCACGCGCCCGCGCCATCGACAAGCGCACCAAGATCAGTACAGCCACCAGCCCCGCTGGCCGCGCTATCACCCTCCTCAACGGTTGAGGCACGACAGCTCAGCCCGACTGTCGCCGCGCTAGGCCGGGTGGGCGCTGACTGGCTGGTCCTCGGACTCGTCCGCGGCAAGGTCATCCGCCGGGGCGGGGTCCGAGTGGGCGGTGTGGCCGGTGCCGGAGGCGTGGTAGCGCCCGATGGGGACGATCATCGGGGTGGCCGAGACCGGGTCGGGCACGACCTGGCAGCGCATGCCGAACACGTCCTCCACCAGCTGTTCGGTCACCGTGTCCGCCGCCGGGCCGGCGGCGACGACCGTGCCCGCCTTCATGGCGATCAGGTGGTCGGCGTACCGGCAGGCGAGGTTGAGGTCGTGCAGCACGATCACGACCGTCTTGCCGTCGCGGCGGTTGAGGTCCGTGAGCAGGTCGAGCACCTCGACCTGATGGCTGACGTCCAGGAAGGTGGTCGGCTCGTCGAGCAGCAGCAGGTCGGTCTCCTGGGCCAGCGCCATGGCGATCCAGACCCGCTGGCGCTGCCCGCCGGACAGCTCGTCGACCTGCCGGTCCGCGAGCTCCACCGTGTCGGTCGCGACCAGCGCCCGGGCGACGGCGTCGTCGTCGGTCCCGCTCCACTGCCGTCGCCACGTCTGGTGGGGGTAGCGGCCACGGCCGACGAGGTCTGCGACCCGGATGCCCTCCGGCGCGGTCGGCATCTGCGGGAGGATGCCGAGCTTCGCGGCGACCGCCCTGGTCGGCAACGCGTGGATGTCCTTGCCGTCCAGGAACACCGTGCCAGCGGCGGGCGTCAGCAGCCGGGCCAGGCCGCGCAGCAGCGTCGACTTGCCGCAGGCGTTCGCGCCGACGATGACGGTGATCCTGCCGGTGGGAATGTCGACGGACAGATCGGTGACGATGGGCCGGCGGCCGTAGGTCAACGTCACCGAACGACCGCTCAGGCGGGGCTCGTCAGACACCACAGCGGCCTTCCTCGTCGTCATCGTCATGTGTCACGCTCTTTCGTCGGAATGGGATCGAGGCGCGGGGCGCGGCCGCCGTCAGCGGC
>NZ_JADWYU010000253.1 GCF_016786325.1 Frankia nepalensis
ACCTTGACGGCGTCGGCCAGCTGGTTCATGCCGCGCTCCAGGCCGCGCCGCGCCTCCTCATCGAAGGCAATGATCTTCGGCATGGTGTCGGAGTCCTCCCACAGGGATATGGCAGTGTGATGGCCTGGCCACAACGACGCCCGCGACGGACGGCCTATTCACGATCGGTCGCCAGCACCCGCGACGGGCTGGCCCCGGGTGGCGCGAGACGCGACATCGGGTCCCCAAGGTCGCGCGAAGCGCGACATCGGGGGTTCCAGGGGGTCGCCCCCCTGGGCCAGCGTTGCGCGGGAGCCCGGCGAGTTGCCCGAAGGGCAACGAGCAGGAACCTCCCGATCGTGGCCTCGTCGTTTCAGCCTGCTGGCACTCAGCGTACCTGAGTGCCAGGTCCCTGTTTAGCACTCGACCCCGGTGAGTGCAAGCTCGCTCCTTGTATCCGGCGTGCCCGCCGCGTACTCTGCCGCGTCCGCCTGCTCTGGTGCTGGCGGGTTGGCGCCGGCGCTCTCGCCCCGCCTGGACGGCCGGATGCCGGCGGCTCGCCCCAAGGGCTTCTCGCCTCGGCCGGGAGCCCCGCCTCGGCCGGGAGCCCCCATCGGGGCCGGGTGCCGACCATCCCCGCCTGAGTCGCCTTGGCCGCCTTCGCCTGCGTTGCCAGCGTCGCTACCTGCGACTACGCGCCGCGTTGTCTGAAACAGTCCGAAAGGCGGTGCGCGGAGATTACCGGTCACTGGATTTTTGTTGATAGTTAATTGATCTTCCCTCGCTGGAAGGTACCAATGATGTCGGATCAGGGTGTATGTTGCGGACGCGCAACCTAACCACTGACCCGTGTCGACTGGTCGGATTGAGCCGGCCATCCGTCAGTTGTGGGGCGGAGGCGCGGCGCCTGCGGTGCAGGCCCTACCGTCGCGCGAGCCAGGGGGAGGCGGCGAGCGATGCAGCGGCGAGAAAATCGCGCGGCTCTTGTGGTGCCCGAGAGCCGAGGCGACTCGCGGAGGGCCCGTTTCGGCCGGGGTAACCGGTCTCGGCCGAGTGCCTCGCGGCGGCTCGCGGCGGTGGCCGGCGCCATCGCGTTTCTGCTCGGATTCGCGGTCATCCCGGCGGCGGCCCAGTCCACCCCCGTCCCGTCCAATTCGCCGGCCCCGACGGGCTCGCCGGCGCCGCCCGGCGGGGAGGTCGCGACGGTATCGCCCGACGGCCGCGCGCGGGTGCACGCCGTCGTCCTGATCGACGAGTCGAGCAGCGAGACGCCGGCCGACGTCGCCGAGGAGGCCGGGGCCGCGGGCATCATCGCCTCCCACGGCCACCTCGATCCCAGCTCCAAGGTCGCCGTCATCGGGTTCGGCAGCGACGACGGGAAAGCGGGCCAGGACCCGGCCATCGACCGGTGCCCGTTCGCCCCGGTCGGCAGCGCCGACTTCACGACCTGCCAGGACGAGTTCCACGTCCGCACCGTCGACGAGGGCAGCGGGACCGACCACGCGTCCGCCCTCGCCAAGGCGCTCAGCATTCTGGAAAGCAACCACGATCCGAACTACTTCGATGTGATCTTCCTGTTGACCGACGGCGGCGTGCACGTCGAGAACAGCCCGAAGTACGGCCAGAACCTCACCGGCGAGCGCCGCACCGCGGAGGCGAAGCGGCAGGTGCTGGAGGAGATCTCGCCCCAGCTGAAGGACGCGGGAATCCAGGTCTGGCCGCTCGGTTTCGGCGACGAGGTCGACGTCGACTGGATGGGCCGGCTGGAGAAGATCGGCGCGGGAGCGAACCCGGCGTGCGCCGAGGTCCCGGTCGCGGCGCCGTCCTACCGGTACGCCGGGACGTCGGGCGGTGTCGGCGCCTCGGTCACCGAGGCACTCGCGAACGCGACCTGTGGGAAGTTCGACGGCCCGATCACCGAGCAGGGCCAGCCCGGCGACACCAAGTCGCTTTTCGTGGACATCCCGATGACCGCCTCGACCGGCACCATCAACGCGCAGAAGCGCGACAAGAACATCAAGGTGCAGTTCAAGGACCCCGAGGGCAATCTCGTCCAGGGTGATGGTGAGGCCCGTGGGTCGGTGTTCAAGCTGGCCACCTCGGGCACCAGCGAGTCGCTGTGGATCCAGGACCCGCTGCCCGGCCGGTGGGAGGTCATCTTCACCTGGCCGCAGAACTCCACGCCGCAGACCGTCGACGTCACGCTGATCTGGCAGGGCGAGCTCAACACCTCGATCGATCTCGTCCCGGCGGCGCCCAGCCCCGGCGAGCGGGCGACGGTGCGGGTGTCGCTGCTGACGAGCCGCAACGAGCCGATCACCGACCCGACGCTGCTGGAGGGGCTGGCGTTTCGCGCCACCCTCGCTGGTGACGGGTTCCGCGCGGTGCCGGTGACGCTGGTGGACGACGGCACGTCCGGGGACGAGAAGGCGAACGACGGCCGATACGCCGGCCAGGTGACGGTGCCCACCAACGCGACCGGAGAGCTTCGGATCACCGGGTCGGTCCAGGCCGAGGGACTGCGCGGCACCGTGCAGTCGGCGACCTACGGGATTCCCGGGTCGCGTTCCGGCGGCGCCATCCTGTCGTTGCCGCCGGTCGACAGGGAGTACCGGGGCGGCACGATCGACGGCTCGCTCCAGGTGGACAACCCGGGCGCCGCCGACCTGCGGATCCAGCTGGCGCTCGAGGGCGGCGACGGCCTGTCGGTCGACCCGGCCACCCTGTCCGTGCCGGCCGGCCAGAACGGGTTCCGGCAGGATCTGAAGATCTCCATCCCCGCGGACGCGGCTTACGGCGACCGTGACGTGGTGCTGCGGGTCCTGGATGTCTCGTCCGGCGGGCAGGGGAAGGTCCTCGCCGAGAGCCGGCTGATCTTCGAACTCGTCGCGCCGCCGCCGTGGTGGAAGAAGTACTGGTACCTCTTCCCGCTCGCCGTGGCGGTGCTCGCGGCCGCCGCCGCGGCCGTGCTGGTGGCGCGCCGCCGGGCGAGGGCACGGGCCGACGTCCAGGAGCTGACCGCCACCCTGTGGCACGGCGGGCGGGAGGTGGCCCGGCTGCCCGCGCCCTCGTACTGGGCTCCGGCCTTCCGCTTCCAGGTCATGGCCGGGCAGATGGGTGTCACGCTCGCGTTCGCCAACCCGGGCGACGTCGCCTACACGGTCACCCGGGCCAAGCACGCCCAGCTCACGGTCACCTCACCGCGGGGAATCTCCCAGACGGACGACGTCGGCACCCGGATCCCGCTGCCCGAGGGCGTGGAACTGGTGCTGCTGGACGGCCGGGCGCCGGGCGTCGGCCCTCGGGAACCGAGTTCGTTCCCGGGCGGTCAGCCGGGCCATGGGCCGGGCCCGGGCGGCGCGCCCGGCCCGGGCGGGCAGGAGCAGTTCGCCGACATGGGGGCCGGCACCGGCTGGAACGGCGGCGGCCAGGGACCGGCGCCCGACATGGGCGCGGGCACCGGCTGGAGCGGCTCGCCTGGCGCCGGCGCGAGTGCCGGCTGGGGCGGGGCCCCGACCGCCGGGGCGGGCGCGGCGGGCGGCTGGGGTGGCGGCGGCGACGCGGCGACCTCCGCCTCCGCGGCCGGCGGCTGGGGCAGCCCCGACGCGTCCACCTGGAACGGGGGCCAGCGGCCACCCGCCGGCGCGGATCCCGGCGGCGGCTGGGGCGGCCCGGCGGCGGGCGGGACGAACGGCTGGGGCAGCCAGGCCGGCCCGGCGGGCGGCGGCCCGGCCGCCTCCGGCGGCACTGCCGGCGGCGGCTGGGGGCCGGCCGGCGCCACGAACCCCTGGGGCGGCCCGGCGACCGGCGCCCCTGGCGCCGAGGCCGGGTGGGCGACCCCGCCGACCACGCCGACCTCTCCCGGCGACGCGACCACCTGGAGCGCGGACCCGGCGGACCCGACCCGGCACCCGACCGACCAGCCGCCAGCCCCGCCGCCGAGCCGCGGCGACACCATGTGGTGACGTTCCGTCGTATCTAAGGACAAGTACAGACGTGGCCGGACGGGCCGCCCGCTTCTCGGCGGGCGCGCGCCGCCGGCGGGCGAGCGGACCGCGCGGCCGCCCAGGCCGCGCGGGACGCCAGGAAGACGAGGATCGGACTGTCGCCGATGAGCAACACCGCGACCCAGCTGCACATCTACCAGCCCATGATGTTCGTCGGCCTGGGCGGCACCGGCTGCGCGATCGGCACCGAGGTGGAGCGCCGGCTGCGCCAGGCGCTCTGCGGGCCTGACGGCTCCGCCTTCGCGACCAGGATGCAGGCCACCAACTCGACCTACCTGCCGTTCCAGCTGCCTGCCTGTGTCCAGTTCGTCTACGCGGACCTCAACGAGGCGGAGCTCGACCGGATCTACGGCGCCACGGTCCCCGGCGCCGCGCACCACGGGGCGGCGTCGAAGACCGCCCACCTGGTCCGCGACCTGGTCCCGCAGTTCGACACGTACCCGGACGTGGCCGCGAGCCTGCGGCTGGCGGCCGGCGAGTACGTCCGGTCGTGGCTGCCGCCGGAGGACGACGAGCCGCTGGTCAACCCGATCAACCGGGGGGCCGGCCAGCTGCCGACGGTCGGCCGGGCCGCGCTGTTCGAGACCCTGCGCGACGACCTCGCCCCCGCCCAGTACCCGATCACCGCCGCCATCGACGCGCTGGCGAAGGCGAACGGCGAGCTGCGGGAGCTCGGCGGCAAGTCGAGCCGGACCTGCGACGTGTTCGTCGCCTTCTCGGTCGCCGGCGGCACCGGGACCGGCATCTTCTACGACTACCTGCACCTGATCGGGGACGCGTTCGCGCGGGCCAACATCGGGCTGCGGATCTACCCGCTGGTGCTGATGCCCAGCGCCTTCGAGGAGGGCAAGGGAGGCGGCCGTTACGCCCGCCTCAACTCCGGCCGGGCGCTGCTGGACCTGTTCCGCCTCGTCGACGACCAGAACGCCCGCCGCGCCCGCGGCGAGCTCGACCAGACCGACGGGGTCGGCGGCGACATCGACGTCCGCTACCCGGCGCGGTCGCTGCAGCTGCGGCCGGGCACCGTCCAGACCGCGTTCCTGTTCAGCCGGACCGCGGGCATGAAGCGCGACGACATCCACCGCTCGATCGCGTCGCTGGTCCTGTCGCTGGTCTCCGCGGAGCAGACCGACGTCGCCGAGGAGGCGCGGGTCAGGGGCCAGACGTTCCAGTCGTTCGCCGACTCGTTCATCAACGGGGCGAACGACCGCAGCACCCCGGCCGACTCGGGGATCGGCTACCGCGGCGTGTCGACCAGCCTGGTGGCCTCGCTGACGGTGCCCGGCGACGAGCTCGCCGAGCTGGTCGGCAACCGGCTGCTGGCGCGGGCCACCGCGCAGCTGTTCACCCCGCCGCCCGGCGGCGTCGAGTCGAACCGGCCGCTGATCCAGCGGTTCATGTACGAGGCCAACCTGGGCGAGCTGCTCGACCGGCCGCCGTTGCCGGTGCCGCCGCCGCGGCCGACGGACGGGGCCTCGGAGATCCTCCGGTCGCTCAAGAGCTACGCCGACACCATGTACGCGGCGCTGCACTCGCTGGAGATCCAGCTGCGCCAGCGGGCGCCGGAGATGGCGAGCCAGCGGTTCCAGCCGCTGGCCGCGCTGCTCGCGCTGCTGGGCGAGACCGACCTGTTCCGGGTGCGCCGGGTGATGCGTGGCCACAACGAGCTCACCGACCCGATCGACCGGGAGGGCGTCGCCGGGCTGCTGTCCCGTCGCAAGGCACTGCCGCAGGCACGGCCGGGCATCGGGGTGCCGCCGCCGATGCCGCCGGACATCCGCGACCGTCGCGCGGGGATGGCGAAGGTGCGCTGGGCCGACCCGGTGGTGCAGGGGGCGCTCGGCGCGCTCAACGAGTGGTACCAGTGGAACACCTGGCGGCTGTGGCATGAGGCCTGGAGCTCCCAGTCGCGCGGCTGGGAACGCACCATGGGCAACGCGCTGCGCTCCCTCGACGCCATGGTCGGAGCGTTCGAGGCCTTCGCGCTCGGCGAGCAGGACGCGTTCGACCACCAGGTCATCGAACTGACCCGGGAGCGCCAGGGAGTCACCCTGCTGCTGCCGGCGCAGGGGCGCCTGGACATCTTCTACGAGACGGTGGTCCGCCGGTTCATCCAGCGCGGCAACCTGCGTGAGGGGGCCCTGGAGGCCGACGTCGTCCGGATGCTGCTCGCCCCGGAGGACTGGCGGCAGGCGTTTCGGGAAGGCGCCGAGTCCACATACGACCGGGGCGCCGAGCGGGCCGTCAGCTACATCAGGGAGAAGCTCAAGCAGCAGGTCAAGCGGCTCTTCGAGCTGGAGGAGGACGACGACCTGCCGCTGCTGCCGTCGCTGGGCCGGCTGCTCGCCCGGGCGGCCGACCGGCGGATGGAGGACGTCAACCCGGCCGACCTGCGCCAGTTCGAGCAGCAGGTCGCCGCGCTGCTGCCGGCCGGCTTCCAGCCGCAGGGCACCGGCGACCTGAAGATCCTGATCTCCCATCCGGAGACGAAGGCGTCGAGCGAGTCCGTCCAGCGCTACCTGCGCGAGAGCCTGGCCCTGCCGAGTGACCGCAAGCCGCGCTTCGACTTCCAGTCCGGGACGTCCGACTCGATCGCGGTGGTGCTGTTTCGCACCTCGATGGCGGTCAACGAGGTCCAGGAGGTCCGGGAGCTGCTGCGCGAGTGGTCCGACGCGCTCGGCAACGAGCAGCCGGCCGACTACCTGCGCTGGCGCCAGCGGCTCGGCTACGAGTACGGCTGGCTCGCCACCGCCGAGCCACACCGGGTGCTCATCCTGCACCGGCTGATGTGCGCGATGTGGAACGGCCAGGTCGAGGTGACCGACGGCGTGGCCGCGTCGCCGCGGGCGATCAGGGTACGGGCCACGACCGACCCGGGGGCCGCCGTGATGACGCTGCGGCTGCGCCAGCTGGAGCAGACGTCGTCGTGGGGGAGCCTGCTGTCCGCCTACGAGGAATGGACGCTCGCCGACGACAGCCCGATCCGCCGGCAGTTCGCCTCCCAGCTGCGCGCCGTCCGGCCCGACGGCCAGTCCCAGCCTTCGCCGATCTACGCGACCTTCGTCGAGGTGGCGAGCGGTGAGGCGGCCGCGGTCCAGAAGGCCCGCAACCGGCTGCCGGTCAGCAGCCGCGCCTGGGCCGACCAGCTGCTCGGGTTCTGGGAACAGACCTACCCCACCGCCGAAGGCCGCTCGCTCGGGTACGACCGCGACCTGGTCCGCGCCAACCTGCGCGACCTCTACGCGTTCAAGACGGGGCAGGAGTGAGCACCCCGGCGGGGGGGGGGGGGGGGGGGGGGCCCCCCGCGCCGGGTGACAGCCGGCGTCGAGCGCCGTATGCCGGCGTTCACCGGTCACATCGATGGTGGACGACATGCCTGG
>NZ_JADWYU010000254.1 GCF_016786325.1 Frankia nepalensis
CCGATATCTACCCGTACGGCGGCGGCGGCAGCGTCTTTTGTTAATAACACACCGCCCCGGGCCCCGGGGCCCGGCGGCGCGGACCGCGGCGGGCCTTGGCGGCGCCCGCCCAGGCGAGTAGAAACATCTATATCTATTCGTTGCTCGTCGCCGCCGGCGGCGGGCCGGCATGGCGATGGCTCACGCGTCGCGGAGAACCGGACCTCAGCATCAGGAAACTCTCACGGCTGGCGGCTGGCGGCAGCCCGGGACCGAGTCGGAGGCAGGTACGAACATGAGCGAGACGACCACCCACGAGACGGCCACCCAGGTGGCGGCGCAGCCGCCGCACCGGCGCGAGACCTTCCGGCTGGCGGAGGCGCCGCTGCTGCACGAGACCGGGATGATGTCGATGCCGGTCATGACCCCGCAGGCGCCCGAGCAGTTCATGGAGTGGGTGTCCGGCGGCGGCCAGGTCGTCAAGGTGCTGTTCGGCGACCCCGAGGCCGGCGGGATCAGCCTGGTGTGGTCGCGGTTCGGCCCGGGCTACGTGCTTCCGCGCCACTCCCACAGCGCCGACTGCCTGTACTACGTCACGCGGGGCGAGCTGAGCATGGGCAGGACGGTGCTGTCGGAGGGCGACGGCTTCTTCCAGCCCGCCGACCGCCCCTACACCTACACGGCCGGTCCCGACGGCGTCGAGATCCTCGAGTTCCGCACCAGCAGCCCCTTCGACATGCAGATCACCGAGAGCCTCCCCGGCTGGGGACGCGTCGTGGAGGCCGTGCGGGCCAACCGCGACCGTTGGGCCACGCGGGAGGCGTGAACTCGGCCGGAAGCCGGCGCCAGGACTCCGCACATTTCGCGACGACAACGGCCCGGGGTGACCTGTGACCGTCCGGCCCGCTCGCCCGCCGGACACGAACGAGGTCACCCGGTCACCGACCCCAGACCTGCCGGAGGCACACATGACCGATCTCTACTGGGACCCGATCGCTCCCGAGCTGCGCGACGACCCGTACCCGCTCTGGCGGCGGTTACGGGACGAGGCGCCGGTGTACCGCAACGACCGCCTCGACTTCTACGCGTTGTCCCGTTTCGAGGACATCGAGGCGGCCCACCGCGACGCCGAGACGTTCAGCTCCAACCACGGCACCACCCTCGAGACGATGTCGCCGCAGCCTCAGGACACGGCGATGATCATCTGGCTCGACCCGCCCAAGCACACGACGCTGCGCAAGCTGGTGTCGCGCGCCTTCACCGTCCGCCGGGTGTCGATGCTGGAGGAGCGCATCCGCGAGATCTGCGGCGAGCTGCTCGACGCCCGGGTCGGCTCCGGCGGTTTCGACTACGTCCAGGACTTCTCCGCGATCCTGCCGCCGACGGTCATCTCGATCCTGCTCGGGGTGCCCCGCAGCGAGCGGGAGGAACTGCGCCACGTCGTCGACAACGTCTTCCACATGGAAGAAGGCGTCGGCATGAACAACGAGACGTCACTCAACGCGCTGACCGAGCTGGGCCTTCGGCTCGGCGCGCATTTCGCGGACCGGCGCGCGAATCCCCGTGATGACGTGTTCACCGACCTGGTGAATGCCGAGGTCGCCGACGAGCAGACCGGTGAGCCGCGCCGGCTCACGGACGAGGAGCTGGCCAGTTTCGGGATCCTGCTGTTCAGCGCCGGTAGCGAGACGGTGGCCCGCCATCTCGGCTGGGCGGCCAGCGTGCTCGACCAGTACCCGGGCCAGCGGGCCGAGCTCGCGCGGGATCCCGCGCTGATCCCGGGCGCGGTGGAGGAGATCCTGCGTTTCGAGCCGCCGTCGCCGGTCAACGCCCGATGGACGACGCGGGACGTCGCCCTTCGGGACGAGACGATCCCGGCGGGTTCCCGCGTCATCCTCATCACCGGGTCGGCCGGCCATGACGAGCGCAAGTACCCGGACCCCGACGTGCTCGACATCCACCGCAAGGTCGACCTGCACATGACCTTCGGCTACGGCGTCCACTTCTGCCTGGGGGCGGCGCTGGCCCGGCGCGAGGGCCGGATCGGTCTGGAGGAGACGCTGCGGAGGTGGCCGGAGTGGACCGTGGACCGCGCCGGCACCGAGATGCTGTACACCAGCACCGTCCGCGGTCCACTGCGTCTGCCCATCCGCGTGTGACGGTCAGGTCGTCCACTGGCCGCCGTTGACGCTCAGATGCTGGCCGGTGACGGCGGCCGCGAGGTCGGAGCACAGGAGCAGGACGGCGCCGGCGCACTCCTCGGGAGTCGGCATGTGCCGCAGCGGCAGGGTGGCGTTGCGTCGCTCGAACCACTCCTCGACGGTGATGCCCTCGGCCGCCGACTGGTGCTCGGCGGCGCGGCGGATGTTGTCGCCCAGGACGCCGCCGAGGAACACGCCGTTGACGCGGATGTTCCACTCCCCGACCTCGACCGCCAGCGTGCGGGCGACGGCGGCGAGCGCCGCCTTCGAGGCGGTGTAGGCGCCGAGGCCCCGCGGGTTGGACAGCACCGCGCCGCTGTTGACCAGCACGACCGCCCCGCCGCCGCGCTCGCGGATCGCCGGGAGCGCGGCCTGGACGAGGTGCAGGGCGCCGTAGAGGTTGACGTCGAAGACCGTCTTCCAGCTCTCGTGGTCGGCGTCGGCGACCGGGGCCCAGTCGCCCTCGTGGTGGGCGTTCTGGACCAGCAGGTCGACGCCGCCGAACCGTTCCACGGCGGCGTCCACGAGCGCCCGGCAGGCGGCCCGGTCGGTGATGTCGGTCGGCACCACCAGCGGGTCGCGCCCGGCCGCCCGCACCTCGTCGGCCACCGCCTCGAGGCGGGCCCGCTGACGGGCGGCCAGGACGACGTCGACGCCGCGGCGGGTGAAGCCCAGCGCGATGGCGCGGCCCATGCCGGGCCCGATGCCGGTGATGATCGCTACCTTCCCATCATTGAACATCCAAACTTCATAACGTATACACGTGGTAAAAGCTATAGATCTTTCAGGGAGGAGCACCTCATGGTGGAGAACGAGTTCCAGGCCCGTTACGGGCCGTGGGCCGTGATAGCGGGCGCGTCGATGGGGATCGGCGCCGCGCTGTCGCACGAGGCCGCGCGCCGCGGCCTGAACGTGGTGCTGCTGGCCAGGGGCAAGGAACAGCTCGAGGCGACCGCGGCCGAGGTCGCGGCCCGGCACGGCGTCCAGACGCGGACCATCGCGGCCGACCTGGCGTCGCCCGGCGTCGGTGACGTGGTGGCCGACGCGACGAGGGATCTCGACGTCGGGCTGTTCGTCTACAACGCCGCGGTCGGGCCGAACAGCCGCTTCATCGACGGCGACCTCGACCTGCACCTGCTCAGCGTCGACGTCAACTGCCGCACGCCGGTCATCCTGTGCCACCACTTCGGCCGCCGGCTGGTCGAGCGCGGCCACGGCGGCATCGTGATGATCAGTTCGATGGGCGGCACCCAGGGCGCGGTGAACTTCAGCACCTACAACGCCGGCAAGGGGTTCCAGTGGATCCTCACCGAGTCCCTGTGGACGGAGCTGGCCGACCGGGGCGTGGACGCGGTCAACGTGTTCGTCGGCGCCACCTCGTCGCCGAACTACAACTCCTTCCAGGAGACGCTGGACCCCGAGCTTTGTAGCCGCGTCGACACGGACGACCCGCTCGACCGGGCCCGCTCGCGGCTGATGCGGCCCAGCACGCCGGAGGAGGTCGCGACCGCGTCGTACGAGGGCCTCGGGCAGGGACCGGTGGCCTACACCCACCCCGACGACGCGTTCGTGTCCGAGCGGTGCTTCGCGCTGCCCCGGGCCGAGGCGACGCTGGTGTGGCGGGCGTTGCAGGAGACCTCCACCCGCCGCCCCGACCGGGTCGCCCGGTGAGCCGGCGCCTGCGGGTCGTCCAGTGGACGACCGGCAAGACGGGCAGCGCCGCCGTGCGGGGCATGGTCGGCCATCCGGTGCTCGACCTCGTCGGCTGCTACGCCTTCTCGGCCGACAAGGTCGGCCGCGACGTCGGCGAGCTGTGCGGGATCGAACCGATCGGTGTCACCGCCACCGACGACATCGACGCGCTGCTGGCGCTCGAACCCGACTGTGTCTCGTACATGGCGTACCGGCCCAACTTCGACCACCTCGAGCGGATTCTCGAGTCCGGCGCCAACGTCGTGTCGACGATGTACATGATGGCCGGGTTCGGCTACGGCGAGCAGGCCACGCACCGGCTGCGCGACGCCTGCCTGCGCGGCGGCTCGTCGCTCTACGCGTCGGGCGTCTACCCCGGCCACGCGCCGATGGTGGCCGTCGCCGCGAGCGCCATGTGCAGCCGCATCGAGCGCCTCTCGATCCTCGAATCGCTCGATATCTCCGGCTACGCCAACGAGCAGATGTTCCGCGCCCAGGGCTTCGACCTCGACCCCGACGACCCGGCCGCCCGCGAGGCCTGCGAGGCCTCCTGCGGCTCGTTCAAGGACCAGATCCCGGTCCTCGCCAAGGCGCTCGGCGTGCAGATCGACAACGTCGGCTTCCGGGTCGAGTTCGCCACCGCCAACCAGGACACCGACTTCGGCTACATGACCCTGAAGAAGGGCCGTATCGCCGGCTTCAAGGGAACCGTTTCGGGCGACCGGGACGGCCGCTCGCTGATCGAGTGCAGCTTCGTGTGGAAGCTCGGCGAGGACATGACCCCGAACTGGCCGGTCACCCACGGCTATGTGATCGAGCTCGACGGCGTCCCGGGGGTCCGGGTACGCCTCGAACCCCAGGGCGACCACCTCGACGGAACCGTCACCACCGCCATGCCGGCGGTCAACGCCATCCCGCAGGTGTGCGCCGCTCCCCCGGGAATCGTGAACCTCCAGGAGCTGCCCCTGGTCCGCGGCGCCCACCAGTTCCGGCCATGATCGGCGACCGGCTGCGCCTCGACGGCCGGACCGTCGTCGTCGCCGGCGCGGGCGGCGGCGGCATCGGCACCGCGGTGTGCGCCGCGGCCGCCGAACTCGGCGCGAACGTGGTCGGCCTCGACATCGACGAGCCCGCCCTGGCGACCGCGCGGGCGGCGGTCGCCGGGGCGGGGGCGGGCGGCTCGTTCCGGGGCATCGTCGCGGACGTGCGCGTCAAGGACGCGGTCGACGCCGCCGTCGCCGACGCGGTGGCGGCGTTCGGCTCGGTCGACGGGCTGGTCCACGTCGTCGGCGGCCAGCGGCCAGGCCACTGGCAGCGCGCCGACGAGTTCCCGGTCGCCGACCTCGACGAGGTCCTCGACCTCAACCTGCGCGCGGCGCTGCTGACCAGCCAGGCCGCGGCCCGAGCCATGACCGCGGCGGGCCACGGCGGCAGCATCGTGCACATCGCGTCGGTCGCCGCCTTCTTCGCGGCGCCGTTCAGCCTCGCGTACAGCGCGGCGAAGGCCGCGCTGATCTCGCTCACGAGGACGACGGCCGCCGAGTGGGGCCCGCGGGGCATCCGCGTCAACGCCGTGGCCACCGGCACGATCCGCACGCCGCACAGCCGCGGCAACGACGACGCCGACGCGTCCCGCGACGCCGTGCTGGCCCTGCGGCGCCGCGGGACGCCGGAGGAACTGGCCGGCGCCGTGGTGTTCCTGCTCAGCGACCTCGCGGGCTTCGTCACCGGCCAGGCCCTCACGGTCGACGGCGGGTCCACGATCCGCCCGTCCTACCTGGGTCCCGACGACATCCCGGTGTTCATGGAGGACGGCGACCTGCGCCGCAGGCTGCTGCGGGACTAGCCACCCGCGCTCACGGTCGCCACCGGGCCTCGAACACCTCGACCAAAATATATGGCTGTTTTGGGCGACAACGCCCAGCTTCCGCTCTCAACCCAGCAAGGAGAGAACATGGATCTGCGCACATGGCCGGGCGTCTCGGGCCGCCGGCCCAGATGGCGACGCACGGCGGCCGTGGCGGCCGTCGCGGCTCTGGCACTCGTCGGCACGGCCTGTGGCGGCGGTGACGAGCCGAGCCCGGAGCCGACCGGCGCCGCGGACACGTCGCTGCTCGGTCCCCGGCAGCCCGCCAGCGGCACCCCCATCAAGGTCGGCTTACTCAGCGATGGCCAGTCGGCGGCCATCGACAACAAGATCCAGGTCGACGCCGGCCAGGCCCTGACGAAGTTCCTGAACGAGTACCGGGGTGGCCTCGGTGGCCGTCCCATCGACCTCGTCTCCTGCGAGAGCCACGCCGACCCGGGGCTGGCGGCCGACTGCGCGAGCAAGCTCATCCAGGCCGACGTCCAGGTGGTCGTGCTCGGCGAGGCGACCGCGCTGCGGGACGCGTGGCAGCCGTTGCACGACGCCGGCATCCCGATCTTCGTCTACGGAACCACCGAGACGGCCGCCCTGCTCGACCGGGAATCCACGTTCGTCATGGTCAGCCAGATCGCCGCCTTCATCGACCAGCCCATCACCGTGGCCCGGGAGAACAACCTCAAGAAGGTCACCGCCGTCGTCATCGACGTCCCCACCGCGACCAGCTTCCTGCAGTCCGTCGGCAAGCAGATGTACGCGGACCTCGGGATGGAGGTCGAGCAGGTCGCCATCCCGCCGGGCACGGCGGACATGACGCCGCAGATGGCCAAGATCGCCGCGGGCGGCCCGACCTCGGTGCACATCGTCGGCAACGACAGCTTCTGCATCGCGGCGCTCAAGGGCCTGCGCGACGTGAACTTCACCGGCCCCATCAGCACGCTCAACGGGTGCGTCACCGACAGCACCAGGACGGCGGTCGGTGACTACCTGGAGGGCGTCTACATGTCGTCCCCGCTCCCGCTGGGCGACGCCAAGGACCCGGGCCTCGGCCAGTGGGAGGCCATCGTCAAGACCTATGCCGACGGCAAGATCGACCTGAGCAACTCCATGGGCCCGACGATGTACATGACGATGCTTGCCATGCGTAACGCGCTCGAGGGCATCACCGGCGACATCACGTCCGCGACGATCGCCGAAAAGATCCGGACGATGCCGGAGATGGCGGTTCCCGGCGGCGGCGGTCTGAAGTTCCAGTGCAACGGCCAGGCCTACGGGCTGACGCCGGCTGTCTGCACCAGGGGAACCCTGCTGACCAGGCTCGACGCGAAGGGCCAGCCCACGCTGCCCTACCGGCCGATCGACAGCCTGACGCCGCGCGGAAACTGACACCGATCTCGCCTGGCCGGGTCCCGCGGGACCCGGCCAGGCGAACGGCGTCCGACCGACCCGTGGCTGGCCACGGCGAGCGCCGCCGGCCGCGGCGGGGCCCGGTCCCGTGGAC
>NZ_JADWYU010000255.1 GCF_016786325.1 Frankia nepalensis
GGCTGGCCGCGGCGGCCAGGCTGGCCGGTCGCCGGCTCGTGGCCGGCGTGGCGGCGGCCGCGGCGCGCGGCGTGTCCTGGTCGCGGTCCGGCCGGCCGGGTTCGGCGGCGCCCGCCGCGGCGACGGCCGCCGCGGCGCGGGGCGCGGGACCGGCGCCGCGCTCGGTGCCCGCGGGCGTGATGGCGAGGACCGTCGCCGAGCGGGCTGACGTCGCCCAGGCCAGAGGCGGCGTGGCGCGGGCATGGATCGTCGCCTGGCACCGGCTAGCCGTGGCGGTCGACGAACTGGCGGCGCCGTCGGCGGGGTCGCCGCCGCCGCTCATCCCGCCGACCCGCGACATCCTGCTCGAAGGGCTGCGGCCCGACTCGCCGGCGTGGCCGTGGGCGGCCCGGTGCGCGGTCGCCACCTTCGGGGCGGCGCTGCTCGCGATCGCGGCCGGGATCGAGCGGCCGTACTGGGCGCCCGTGGCCGCTGCGGCGGTGCTCGAGGTCCGTACCGCGCGGGTGGCCGGGCAGCGGACCGTGCAGCGCGCCGTGGGCACCGGCGTCGGCGCGCTCGCCGCCATCGCCCTGCTGGCGGTGCCGCTGCCGGTGTGGGCGCTGATCGCGGTCGCGACGGTGCTGCAGGGCGGCGTCCAGCTGCTCAACGTGGCGAACCACGCGCTCGGCTCGGTGCTGCTCACCCCGCTGACACTGCTGCTGGTCGAGTTCGCCCGGCCCGGGATTCCGGTCGAGCCGTTGATCCGCCCACGGGTGCTCGACACCCTGCTCGGCGTCATGGTGGGGCTGATCGCGGCCTGGTCGCTGTGGCCGCGCGCCGCGGCCCGCCGGTTGCCGCACGCGCTCGCCGAGAGCATCGACGCCACCGGTGCCCTGCTGGCGCTCGAGCTCGCCGAGGCACCCGCCAGGGACGGGAACGCCCCCGGGTCGGCGGACTGGGAACCAATACCCGGGGAGCCGGCCCCCGGGGAGCCGGCGCCCGCGGAACCGGCGCGCCGGGACCCGGTGTCCGGGAGGCCGGTGTCGGGCGCGCCGGCGCCCGGGGAGCCAGCGGGCCCCGGACTGACCTGTCAGGTCCAGCTTTCGCGCCTCGCCGACCAGCACGACGACCAGTACCGGCGGCTGGCGGCGCGCCACCACGTGGAGGCGTCGCTCGCGTGGCTGTCCGAGCTCCAGGTCGACGCCGAGAACGAGCCGGGCGAGACGGCGCGCGCCGCCTGGCCCGCCGTCGTCGCCGCCCGCCGCCTCGGATACCTCGTACTGGTCGAGCCAAAGGAGCTCAACAAGGCCCTGAGAGCGACCCGGGCCTCGCCGGAGGCGATCCGCGCCCTCTTCGACCGGCTGGCCAGGGGAGTCATGGGCGACAGCGCGCCCCCGCCCCGGGAGCCACCCCAACTGCCGCCCTTTCCACCGCTCCAACACGAGTTCGCCGCGCTGGTCGACGCCGCCCCTGACACGGCGCGCGGATAGCCCGGCCTACCGGGCGATCGCGCGATCAGCCGCCCAGCGTGGACTGGGAGGGGCAGTTGTTCAGCACGGCTCGCATCGCGTCGGCCTCCGCCTGGGTGACCCACAACTGGTAGCGCGACTTCAGACCGACCTGGCGGGCGATGTAGGGGCACTGGTAGCCGGCGGCCGGCGGCAGCCACTCGCTCGCGTTCTGGTCGCTTTTCGAGGTGTTCGTCGGGCCGTCCACGGCGAGCAGGTTCTCCGGGTCGTTGGCGAACGCCTCCCGCTGCTCGTCGGTCCACGCGTACGCGCCCGTGCGCCAGGCGTCCGCGAGCGGGATGACGTGGTCGATCTGCACCCCGGAGGCGTTGCGGCCCCGGTCGAACCGGACGATCCGGTTCGTGTAGGGGTCGCTCAGCTCACCGGTCAGCACGATGCAGGTGTCGCTCTTGCGCACCGTGATCGAGTGCAGGTCCCGGTGCAGGATGTCGTTGCGGGTGTCACAGCCGTTGTGGTCGACGTCCTTCCAGGAGGAGCCGAACTCGTCCCGTTCGTAGTCCTTACGGGTGTAGTGGTCCTGGACTTTCAGGGTGTCCAGCACCTGGAGGGCCGGCGCGCCGGCCCCGGCGGTCGCGGCGCCCCAGCCGTCGCCCGCCACCACGCCTTCGTCTGTCGAGGTCGTGGTGTCGTCGAAGCCGCTCGTGAGCGACTCGTCGCACCCCACCGCCAGCAGCGCCACCATCGCCGCCATCACAGCCGCGGCAACCCGTCGTGCTGCCCACGTGCCCATTTGCCCCGCCTATCCCCTGAAGGGTCGTTGTGGAGGCGAGTCTGCACCATCTGGGCCGTTTCCTCCGGTCCTGCCTCCCGTGGTGGGGCCACTGGTCGCGTTAGGTGCGCGTTCGAACGCCCGGTGGCCGGCCGGCCGAGACGGTAGGGCATCGCCGCGACGGAGCGGCTGGCTGGGTAAGACGTGTCCGGGCGAGTCGTTGGCCCGGTTGGGCGGGACGAAAACCTGACGGGCTGGCCCGGTGATCAGAAATGGTGATGGAGGGCCCTTGGTCATCTACAGTTGGCCGCATGTCTCCGGGGGGGTCGCAGGCAATCAAGCAGGCAGTCAAAGTGGACGCCGGGGCGACGGGCCGCCCGTTACGGCGGGACGCTGAACGTAACCGGGAGCGGATCCTCGCCGCGGCCCGCGAACTGTTCACCGAGCAGGGCCTCGGGGTCGGCGTCGACGAGATCGCCCGACGCGCGGGCGTCGGCATGGGCACGCTCTACCGGCGCTTCCCGAACAAGGACGCACTGGTCGAGGAGACGCTGCTGACGGCGGTCGGGCAGGTACGCGAGCTGGCCGCCGCCGCGATCGCGGCGGAGCCGCGCGGGCAGGCGCTGCGCGAGTTCCTGATGGTCTCGATGACCGACGACACCTGCCGGTGGGCGTTCGTGTCCCACCGGCTGTGGACGGGTCGCACCAGGGCGGCCGTCGCGGGCGAGGTCGTTCCGCTGATCTCGACGATGTTCGCCGACGCCCAGGCGACCGGCGCCGTCCGGGGGGACGCGGTGCTGGCCGACCTGATCGTGCTGTTGCGCGCGCTGCGGGTGGTCATGGAGCTTTCCGAGCCGTCGACCGGCACCTGGCGCCGCTACGTCGGTCTCATGCTGGACGCGTTGCGGCCCAGCGAGCACAACAGCCCGCTCGACGAGCCCTCGTTCCCGATCGACTGGCTGCCTTAGGCCGCCTAGAGGACGAAGGGGGCCCCGGGGGTGTCCGCGGTCATCGGGCGGCCCAGCGCCGCCCAGGTGATCATCCCGCCGTCGAGGTTGTGGGCGTCCCAGCCGCCGTCGGCCAGGTAGGCGGTGACCGCCGCCGACCGGCGCCCTGACCGGCAGACGGCGATGACCCGGGTCGAGCGCGGGATCTCCTCGATGCGGGCGACCAGCTCGCCCATCGGGATGTGGACCGCGCCGTCGATGTGGCCGGCGGCCCACTCGTCCGGCTCCCGCACGTCCAGCACGAACAGCGTGTCATCGCCAGCGGGATCGGCGGGAAGATCCTCGACCAGCACGGTCGGCACGTCGTCAGGTCCCATGGCCCGATCCTTCCACCCGCCCCGCCGGGGTCGCTGGGAGGTCTTTCAGACGAACCTGCCTATGATCCCGACCCAGAACCGGGACAGCCCCGGTTCGTCCGTCCGGCCCGGCAGCGGTGTGGATCAGGCGCGAAGCGCCCAACCACCCAACCGCCCCGCCCGCCAGAACGCCAGAACGCCAGAACGCTGGAACGCTGGAACGCTGGAAATCTCTCAGACGAACCCGGCCATGATCCTGACCCGGGACCGGGGTTGCCCCGGTCCTTCTGGTCTGGCTCGGTACCAGGCTGGGTCGGGCGCGAAGCGTCCGACCGGCGGAGCGGCGATGGTCGCCCCTGGGGCGACCTTGAGCCGACCGCCCTATTTGAGCAGCCGGGACAGGCGGCGGTCGGCGAGCACCCGGCCTCCGGTCTGGCAGGCCGGGCAGTACTGCAGGCTCCGGTCGGCGAAGGCGACCTGGCGGACGGTCTCGCCGCAGCGCGGGCAGGGCTGGCCGGTGCGGCCGTGGACCGCGAGGTTCGCCTTCTTCTCCGCCTTCAGGTCGGCGGCGCCGAGCCCACCGGCCGCCTCGACGGCGGCTCGCAGCACGCCGACCAGCGCGCCGTGCAGCGTCGTGACCTTCTCGGCGGACAGGCTGTTCGCCGGCGCGAACGGGGACAGGCGCGCCGCCCACAGCGCCTCGTCGGAGTAGGCGTTGCCGACGCCGGCGAGCACGGACTGGTCGGTCAGCACTCCCTTGAGCTGGCCGCGCCCGGCGGCGGCGAGCAGCCCGGCCAGCGCGTCGGTGGTGAAGGCGTCGTCGAACGGGTCGATCCCGAGCCGGGCCACGCCCGGTACCTCGGCGGGGTCGCGCACCAGGTACACCGCGAGCCGCTTCTGGGTACCGGCTTCCGTCAGGTCGAAGCCCGAGCCGTCGGTGAACACGAGCCGCCAGGCCAGGCCGGAACGCCCGCCTTTCCCGGGTGCCGCGGGCTGGCTGTCCTTCCAGCGCAGCCAGCCGGCCCTGGCCAGATGCGCCACGAGGTCGAGCCGTTCGCCGGTGGGCGTGGCGAAGACGAGATCGAGGAACTTTCCCCGCCGGCCGGCGTCGGCCAGCGTCGCGCCCAGCAGGTCGGCGGGGGCGGGGGACACCGTGCGCAACGCGTTGATCGCGACCGGCTCGGCGCGCGCGACCACCTTGCCGACGGCGCGTTCCCGCAGGACGGCGGCGAGCGCCTCCATCTCCGGCAGCTCCGGCATGTGACCAGTGTCCCACGTGCGATCGTGGAGCCATGTCTTCTGGCGGTGTGGCGGACGGCTCCTCGGGGCCGCCGGCCGCTGATGAACCGGTCGCGGGTCCCTGGCTTGCCTGCCCCTGGTGCTCGGGCATCGTCCCGCTCGCCCACCTCGTCCCCTCCGACGAGGAGCTGGGGGCATGGGGCGCGGTCTGCGACGGATGCGGCCGTCGGGTCTCCTTCCTCCCGCCCGAGGAGCCTTAGCGCGGCCGGGGCCGGTCGCACCGGGGACTGTCGCGTAGCCGTCGTTCTGGGGACTGGGGCGCCGACATGGCCGAGGCTGAGCCCCTCCCGCCCTCCTCGAGTTCGTGGTCACGGTTCCTGGAAGTGGTCTCGGTTCCTGGAAGTGAAGAAGGGCTCACCGGCGACGTCCGCATCCTCCCGTTCGTTGGGGGTGAAGGATGTGGTGGCGGACGGGTTTACCGATCGTCGCCGCCCGGCCGCTCAACTAGCCAGGACGGCCGCCGTGACCAAGACTGGCGGGGAGTGCGGACCGCCGCGCCGGCCCTTCGCCGGGAAGATGGTGGCGAACGCGGCGGGAACGCGGGGATGAACGTGACCGGGGTCGTCGACGGGGAGACCGGAGGACGCGGGTGACGGAGGACGTGGCCGGCGCGGCGCGGCGCCCGGCCTCCGAGCTGCCGGGTGACCCGCTCGCCGCGCACGACCCGCACCGGATCGGGCCCTACAGCCTGCTCAGCCGGCTCGGCGCCGGCGGGATGGGAACGGTCTACCTCGGCCGGGGCACGGCCGGGCGGCTGGTCGCCGTGAAGGTCATCCGGCCGGACCTGGCCGCGGACGAGGAGTTTCGTCGCCGGTTCCGTCAGGAAGTGGCCGCCGCCCGCCGGGTCGCGCCGTTCTGCACGGCCGAGGTGCTCGACGCCGACCCGGACGCCGCGGCGCCGTATCTGGTGACCGAGTTCATCGACGGCCTGCGCCTCGACCAGGCCATCGCCCGGGGCGGGCCGCTCATGTCCTCGACGCTGACCGGTCTCGCCGTCGGGGTGGCCACGGCGCTCACCGCGATCCACCGGGCGGGGCTGGTCCATCGCGACCTCAAGCCGAGCAACGTGCTGCTGTCGCTGTCCGGGCCGAGGGTCATCGACTTCGGCATCGCCCAGGCGGTGGCGCATGGCAGCAAGGCCAAGCCGACGTCCTGGGGGTTCGGCTCGGCCGGCTGGATGGCGCCCGAGCAGATCAACGGGCTGCCGATCGGCCCGGCGGCGGACGTGTTCACCTGGGGCATCCTGATGGCCTACGCCGGCACGGGCCGGCACCCGTTCGGCGAGGGGAAGGACATCGACCTCGCCTACCGGACCGTGTCCGGCGCGCCGGACCTGGCCGGGCTGGTCTCGCCGCTGCACGAGCTCGTCTCGGCCGCGCTGGCGAAGGACCCCGACGTGCGCCCGAGTGCCCGGGACCTGCTGCTCGCCCTGGTCGAACGCGGCCCGAGCGGCGGGTTCGACCCGAGCGAGGAGCTGCTGGGCCTCGCCGCCGACAAGGCGGACGTGATGGCGAGCCCGGCGGCGGCCGCGCTGACCGGCCCCGAGGCGGGCGCGGCCCTGCCCAGGACGAGGGTCGCGCCTCCGGGCTACGGCGCGACCGGCTCCAGACCGGCCGGATACGGCGACGGCGCCGCCGGGGCGCCGTCGGGGATCGTGCCACCCCGGCCGCCGTCGACCCCGGGCGCCCGCGGCCGGCGCTGGCCGGGTGGCGCCCTCGGTGGCTTCGGGAGCCGGGGTGGGGCCGGCCCCGGCGGTCCGGCCGGGCGGTGGCCCGGCAACCGGGGCAGCCGGATCGGGCTGTGGCTCACGGTCGCGCTCATCGTGCTCGGCGCCCTCGCGATCACTCTGATCGCGCTGAACCCGGGCGCCCCCGTGGACTCGACCCTGGACCAGTCCCCGTCGCCGACCCCGGCGCCGACGGGGTCGGCGACCCCCCAGGCCGAGGTCTATCCGGACGGCTCGCTGGAGTTCCGGGTCCTGAACCTGCAGTGCGGCGTCGAGCAGATCGCCCTCATCGGGATCATCCCCAAGAAGCCCGAAGGGCAGTACTGCCTCGTCAAGGTCGAGGTCCGTAACGTCGGGTCGTCGACCTTCCGCGGGCTGGCCGCCAGCCGTCAGCTCATGTTCGACCGAAGCGGCGGCCAGTACGAGGCCTCCGGTTCGTCACGGTTGTACTTCCCGCTGGAGAGCCTCTGGAACTCGGTCAAGCCGGGTGAAGAGGTCAGCGGCACCCTGGTGTTCGACATCCCGACCGACACCAGCCCGGCCCGCCTCGAGTTGAACGACAGCCTTCTTGGCGAGGGAGTCACCATCCCGCTCTGAGTCCTCCGGGCCCTTCGGCCGGCCGCGCAAGCGCGGAAATTTTGGGGGTGGCTCGTTCGGGTGGTCTGTCC
>NZ_JADWYU010000256.1 GCF_016786325.1 Frankia nepalensis
ACGACGTCCTGCGTGGGATCCTCGCGGGGGAGTACCTCGTCATGCTCGGCCGGGACGACGCCGTGGCCACCCTGCGCGAGCGCGCCGACCGCCTCGCCACCGGTCTCAATCCCACCGCGCCCGGCCACACCCTGCTGCCCACCTGAACCGACGCTCCCGACCCGCCCCGCGCCCCGGTGGCCTGTCCCGGGGTGAAGGACGACCCGAACGCGGCACGCGTGCCGGAACCCCCGGCGCGCGGGCCGCGTGCCGGCCCGTACCGGGCGTTGACGGGCAGGCCGGGCGTTGACGGGGGCGCAAGGGCGTGGATAGCGTCGCGGGCGTTCGCGGGTATCACCTCCAGCGTCGGAACGGCGGCCCGGCTGTCCCCGCCGTACCGGAGGCGTCCTCGTGACTTCCACCTTTCCCGCCGCGCGCATCCCCGTTCTCGACCTGCGGGTGACGTCGGCCAACACGTTGGTCGACGCGCTGCGGCGCGATTCGTGCGTGTTCCTGACCGGGCTCGACGAGTTCTCCGCCGGCGGCTCGTTCGGCGCGGACCTCGCGGCGATGGTCGAGGCCTCGCGGGAGTTCTTCGCGCTCGACCCGGCCGAGAAGGCCCGGGTGCGCTGGTCCGGGACGGGGGAGTGGGCCGGCTGGCAGCCGCTCTACGAGGGCGGGCCGGACGCGCTGCTGCTGGAGCGCTACGAGTTGGCGCTGCCCGACCCCGCCGGGTTCGCCGACGACGGCGCGTGGGCGGCGACGTTCGACCTGTGGCCCGAGCACCCGCCCCGGATGACCGCGGCCTGGGCCGCGTACTACCGCTCGGCGCGGACGCTGACGAACCGGCTGGTCGAGATGATCGCGGGCGCGCTCGGGCTGCCCGAGGCCGACCTGCCCGCCTGGACGACGCGGCAGCACTCGAACCTGTGCGTCAACCACTACCTCCCCCAACGGGAGGAGCCCGCTCCGGGGCAGACGCGGCAGCGGCCGCACGCGGACATCGGCGGGCTGACGCTGCTGTGGGCCGACGGCCGCGCGGGGCTGGAGGCGGCGCTCGGCCCGGACGGCGCGTGGGTGCCCGTGGAGTTCCCACCGGGCGCGGTCCTGCTGCAGGCCGGCGACCTGCTGCACCTGTGGACCCGCGGAAGCATCCCCAAGAACCTGCACCGGGTCGTCAACCCGCCCCGCACCCCGGGCATCCCCCCGACCGCTCGCTACTCCGCGGTCTTCTTCCACCATCCTGATCTTGAAACGTGGGTCGCCCCCACAGGCACCGTCACCACGGAGACGGACAGCGCTGGCGTCACCGCCCGCGACCACGTGCTCGCCCGCCAACGGGCGGCCTACAGGCTCTGAGCGCGCTTGGGCGTCCGTTTCAGGGCATCTGCGTCGCCCGCGGCGGTCTCCGCGAGCTGTCCACGGTTCCGGCCCCGGACCGGCCCGTCGGCTGTCATCCTGTGCCCGTGATCGCTGCTCCGCCCCGCCGCGGTGGCGGGCACTCGCGGGCCGGAGGGTGCTGACCGTGGCCCCTGACATTCCTGATGTCTCCTTGGGTGACCAGCCGCCGAGCCCGCGGCTCGTGTCCCGGGAGCTGCCCCGCTACCCCAGGCCGGAGCCATCGCCGCCTCGCCGGGCGTGGTGGCGGCGGGTGGGTTCCGTGCTCACGCCGGTCTTAATCGCCGTGGTCGTGCTGTCGGTTGTCGTGGTGTTCATATGGACGTATGGGACGACGCACAGCAGGATGTGGTCCGCCCAACTGATCGAGGAGCCCGCGGTCTCCGGGCCGATGGCGGCGGCCTGCGACGACCTGAGGCGGTCGCTCGCCCACGTGGCGCCGCCGCTCTCGGACCACCCAGCCCACGTCGTGGCCAGCATGGCGGCCCAGGACGCGGCCGTGGCGACGATGATCGCCCGGGACCGTGAGATCGGCCAGGAGACGCTGGCCGGCGACCCTCCGGCGCTGGACTGGCTGGCCGACTGGGAGGCGCTCCTGCGCGCCCGCCACGAGGCCGAGCGCACACTGCTGGGCAGTCAGGGCGACCGACAGGTCACCGTCGTCCTCCCCACCGTCGACGGCTATCCGATCACCGGCCGGATGGCCGACGCGCTGCCTGCCTGCGCCGTGCCCCGCGCCCTGCTCGAACTGCCCCGGCCGCGTGAGTGAGTACCGCGGCCGGGATCTGGCGTCAGGCGCCTCCTGCCGGTCTCGCGGCACGCGCCGCTCGTGCCTGGCTGCTCGCCACGACCGCGAGCGCCGCCGGTACCTCCAAAGTTGAATAATGTATATTTCCTGCGTAGGATGGCGAATGTCGGGGTCGTCGCCGCGCGCCGGTCGGAGGCGGCCCCGGCGGTCCGCGTAGGACAGCCGGGGCTGGCCGCGCGGATCGACGCGCAGCCGCCGGCGTGCCGGACCGCCGCCCGTGGCCGCGCCGTCGCGCGGCTGGTCGCGGGCGGCGGAACAGGTGATCCGACCACAAGACATCTATATCTTTTTGTGGGAGGCTGCCGGGAAGCCGGGCGGTGGCGACCAGGCGCCCGTTCTCCGGCTCGCCGGCCGGGTGGCAACCGTTGCGTGCCGGCGCGTACTGGAGCCACCGTGGGACCGACCAGACCGGCCGAGTGGCGGCCACGACAGTGGCGGTGGAGGATATCGATGCGTGACGCGGTGATCTGCGGCCCGGTGCGGACCCCGGTCGGCGGCTACGGCGGCACGTTGCGGCCGCTCGCGGTCCACGAGCTCGGCGCCGCCGTCGTGCGCGGGCTCCTGGAGAAGACGGGGCTGGCGCCGGCGGACGTGGACGACGTGCTGTTCGGCTGCTGCTACCCGAGCATGGACGCCCCGGCGCTCGGCCGGGTGGTGGCGCTGGACGCGGGGCTGGGCGTGGAGGTCCCCGGCCTGCAGCTCGACCGGCGCTGCGGCTCCGGCGTGCAGACGCTGGTCACCGCCGCGATGCAGGTGCAGACCGGCGTCAGCGACGTCGTGATCGCCGGCGGCGCCGAGAGCATGAGCAACGCGCCGTTCTTCACGCACGAGACCCGGTGGGGCGTGCGCGGCGGCGGGCTCACGCTGCACGACGCGCTCGCGCGCGGGCGCACCACCGCGGGCGGCAGGAACTTCCCCGTGCCCGGCGGCATGATCGAGACGGCGGAGAACCTGCGCAAGGAGTACTCGATCTCCCGGGCGGAGCAGGACGAGCTGGCGCTGCGCTCGCACCAGCGTGCCGTCGCCGCCCAGAACGCGGGCCTGTTCGACGACGAGATCATCCCGGTGACCGTGCCGGGCCGGCGCGAGAGCGTCGTCGTCACGCGAGACGAGCACCCGCGTCCGGACACGTCGCTGGAGACGCTGGGTCGGCTCAAGCCGATCCTGGGGAAGAGCGACTCGGAGGCCACCGTCACCGCCGGCAACGCCAGCGGGCAGAACGACGGCGCGTCCGCGTGTGTCGTGACCCATCCGGCCGAGGCCGAGCGCCTCGGGCTGCGCCCGCTCGCCCGGCTGGTCTCGTGGGCGGTGGCAGGGGTGCCGCCGCGCACGATGGGCATCGGCCCGGTGCCGGCGACGGCTAAGGCGCTGGAGCGCGCCGGGCTGAAGTTCGCGGACCTGGACCTGATCGAGCTCAACGAGGCGTTCGCCGCCCAGGTGCTCGCCTGCACCCGGGAATGGGGCGTCACCGAGGCGGACTGGGAGCGGATCAACGTCAACGGCTCCGGCATCTCGCTTGGTCACCCGGTCGCCGCGACCGGTGGGCGGATCCTCGCGAACCTGCTGCGCGAGCTGCACCGTCGCGACGCCCGCTACGGCCTGGAGACCCTGTGCATCGGCGGCGGCCAGGGCATCGCCGCCATCTTCGAACGGCTCGACTGAGCGGAGGAGGCAGCCCGCGTAGTGGTCGCCGGAGCGGAGCGAGGGCGGCCGCGTAGCGGGATGCGGACGAAGGCGAAGCGGCTCGACTGATCGGGAGGACTCGGGTGGACCTGGGCTTGGGCGGCGCGGCCGTCGTCGTCAGCGGCGGCTCCAAGGGCATGGGGCGGGCGGCCGTCGAGTGTTTCGCCCGGGAGGGCGCGCGGGTGGCGATCCTCGCCCGGGGCAAGGCCGGCCTCGATGAGACGGCCGAGGCCGCGCTCGCGTTGGGCGCCCGGGAGGCGGTGGGCATCCCGACCGATCTGGGCGACGCCGCCTCGGTCGCGGCCGCGTTCGAGCAGGTCGGCGCCCGCTTCGGCGAGCTCAACGTCCTCGTCAACGCCGCCGGCCCGGTCGGGGTGGGCACGAAGGGGTTCGACGGGTCCGACGACGCCGAGTGGGTGGCGACGTTCGACATCGGGACGCTGTCAGCGGTGCGCACCGTGCGGGCCGCGCTGCCGCTGCTGCGGGCCGCCCAGTGGGCCCGGATCGTCAACGTCTCGGCCCACTCGACCCGCCGCCAGTCCCCGGGGCTCATCGCCTACACCGCCTCCAAGGCGGCGCTGACCAGCGTCAGCAAGAACCTGGCCCAGTCGCTCGCCGCCGACGGGATCCTGGTCAACACGGTCTCGCCTGGGTCGTTCCTGTCGGAGGGGATGAAGGGCTACCTGCGGGCGCAGCCGGCGGGCCGGGGGATCGACCCGGACAGCCTCACCGACGCGATGCGCGTCATCAAGGAGGACTTCGGGCACCCGGCGTTCCTGCCCCGCGCCGGCGACCCCGCCGAGATCGGCCCGGTCATCGCCTTCGTCGGCTCGCGGGCCAACTCCTACATGACCGGCGCGGACATCAACGTCGATGGCGGCAGCGACTTCTGAGCCGGCCCGCAACGGGGAACCGGTCCCAGCGCGCGTCCCGGCGCGCGCTGGGACCGGGGTCGACCCGGCCCGCCGTCAACGGGCCGGCTGGATTCCCCAGGAGCCACCGAAGCTCTCGCCTGGCTCCAGGATGCGCAGCCCCTGGCCGCTGTTGAACGCGTCCGCCGGACAGGTCTGTGGCTCGACGGCGATGCTGCGCCGCCGCTCGTCGCCTCTCAGCGAGTCACTTGTGAATATCTGAATATACTCCCAGGCCTGGTCCATCCAGACGATCACCGTCCCGCCGCCACCCGCCTCGCCGCTCTCGCCGGCGAGGACGACGCGGGCGAGCCCGTCGGCGTCGCGGCGCAGGTCGGCGAAGCAGGTGTCGAGCGCGAGCCGCCCGACGGGGCGCGCGGCGCGGAAGTCGAACGGCCCGCCCGCGACCTCCTCGGCGTCGATCGGGATCAGCGCCTCGTTGACGAGCAGGCGGCGGTTGGCCGGGATGGTCAGCGTCGCGTCGTCGACGGGCAGGGGGGCGCCGCCCGGGCCGGGGACGAAGAGGTAGGGGTGCGCTCCCATACCGACCGGCGCCGCGCTGGCCGACCGGTTGGTCGCCGTCATCGTGACCGCCAGGCCCTCGTCACCGAGCGCGTACTCGGCGCGGAAGTCGAGGGTGAACGGGTAGCCGGTCTGCGCGTGCACGGTGAACGACGCGGTGGCGCTGGCCGAGCCGGTGCGCTCCAGGTCCCAGGCCGACCAGCGAGCGAGCCCGTGGATCGCGTTGCCGGTGGCGGGCTCGCTGACCGGCAGTTGCAGGGTGGCGCCGCCCCAGCGGTAGCGGCCGCCGGCGATCCGGTTCGGCCAGGGCGCGAGCAGTTGGCCGCGGCCGTGTGAGGCCATGGCGTCGAGCGGGTAGCCGTCAAGTACCGGAACGCCGTCGACCCGGTAGTCGCGTGGGCCGCCGCCGACCTCGACGACGGTGACGGAGCTACCGGCGTGGACCAGCTCCAGTTGCCGCCCGGACGGCGGGATCGCTTCCATCTGGCCAGTATCGCGAGATCGTCCCGGTGCGTAGGGACCAAGGGCCTGCCTGAACGGGCTATGCCCCCTTGTCCTGGGTCCTATGGGATCGCTGTGTCCTAACTGTGCCGCATCGATCGGCTTCGGTGAGTAATGTGCCTGATGCGACCGGTATCGCGCCACAGGTCAGGCGATAGTCTGCGCCATACACCCCATACCGCCTCGATGTCTTGCTTGCGAATCTCCGGATGAGGTGTTCGACGACAGCGGCAGGCGGGTTGGAGGGGGCCATACGCCCCCGGTATCTCAGAGGCTCGGCCGGACGGAGCGTGAACCTGATGAACCAGTGGACCGATCAGGCAAAGGCGAAGCTGCGTTCGTACCCCGCCCTGCGTGGCAAGGTCGTGCAGGCGAAGGACGCCGTGTTCCAGGTGAAGCTGGCCGCCGCGGCCGCGCGTAACGCGCCGATCGTCGTCGAGGACGAGTTCGGCATCAAGCTGCTGGTGCCGCCCTTCATGCGCGGCTCCGCCCGCTCGCTGGTCCAGCGGCACTCCGACCGGGCCGCCTTCAAGCTGATGGCGACCTTGCTGCGCCCCGGCGACGTGGTCTACGACGTGGGCGCGAACATCGGCCTCTACAGCGTGCACGCCGCCCGCCAGGTGGGGCCGAAGGGCCGGGTGTTCGCGTTCGAGGCGGTGCCCACGACCGCCGACCGGCTCGACGAGACGCTGGCGCTCAACCACACCCGCGAGGTCACCGTCGTGCGCGCCGCAGTGTCCGACACGTCGGGGACGATCTCGATGAACGTCTTCGCGGACCCGGAGGCCTCGGGCTGGAACTCGCTGGGCACCCACGCGATGCACACCTACGACGGCAAGGCGATCCGCCCCGACCACACCGTCGAGGTGACCGCGGAGACCCTGGACGCCTTCAGCGAGCGTGAGGGAATCGACAGCATCGCCTTCTGCAAGGTCGACGTCGAGGGCTTCGAGCGGCACGTCTTCTCCGGCGCGGCGAGCCTGCTGTCCGAGGGCCGGATCGGGGTGCTCACCTTCGAGATCAGCGAGGACCCGCTGGTCGGCGAGGGAGGCGTCGCGTCCGAGGTCTTCGAGGCGCTCACCCGGCACGACTACAAGGTCATGCGGCACGACGAGGCCACGGACACGGTCGTGGGGCCGATCGACCCGCGCGAGGAGGAGAAGCGGCTGAACGACGAGTCGCTGCGCCCCTACGTGGCGAACTACTTCGCGGCCCGGGACCCGCGGGTCCTGCGCTGAGGACCTCCCCGTGGGGGGGGGGGGGGGGGGGGGGCGCGCGCCCGGCGCGGGGGGGGGGGCCGCCCACCCCGCCGC
>NZ_JADWYU010000201.1 GCF_016786325.1 Frankia nepalensis
GCTGGCCGCACCAGGCCGTTCCTCGTCAGGCTCGCCTGGGATGACAGCCAACCTGACAGACGAGCCCACGGACGACGACGGACCGCTGTGGACCTCGGTGGACGCAAGGGCCGAGGTGGGCGGACCCAGTGGACGTCAGCGGACGTCAGCGGACGTCAGCGGACGCCCCTGGATGATCCAGATCAAACTACGGATCAAAAGGTTGGGGGTTCGAGTCCCTCCGAGCCCGGTTCGCCGTCTCCCGGCCCTTGTCGTCAGCCGCCAGCATCTGCGCGCTGTCGAAGTTCCACGACTCCGGCAGTTTCCCATCGCAGAGGGCGCAGACAAAGTCACCTTCACGCACGATGTTGCGCTCGCCGCACCGCGGGCAGCGGCGGAAGACGAACCCGTCGGTGAATTGCCCGGGATGGGGCACACCCGCTCGGTCGAGAGCGTCAGCGACCGCCGGCCAGGAGGCGACCTCCGGGCAATAGCCCGTCGACTGGTTGGTCACCGCGACGCATTCCCAACCCTCCGGCCCACGTGCGAAGGTGATCTCACCCGCGCTCAGAACCTGGCCGCCTCCCGCGCACGCCACGTGCTCGCTACGCCGCGGAGCCAGGCGCAGAACACCGTCCACGCCGATGACGAAGGTGAACGGCTCCCGCGCCTCGGCGCCCTCGGAGCTGGTCAACCACGCCTCCAGATCGCCTCGTGACCTGATCACCCGGCCAGCGGCGCCGTGCGCCGCGCTCGCCCGGACTTCAGCCGGACCGACATAGCGGTACGCCCACATCCCGCCCGCCGCTCCGCGCGATGACCAGGTCATCCGTCCGTCTGCTCCTCCGAGTCGAACCAGGCGTCGAGCTTCGAGGCCGCGGCGTGGCTGACGCCTTCGACCATGTCGACATAGATGTCCCCCGCCATCGAACTGGCACCAGCGACCGCCTGCCCCGCCTCCATGCCAGCGGGAGCGGCCGCGGCGCATCCGCCTGCGTCCGCGGACTATGCACGGACTGACGCCCGGTTGCGCAGGTCCTGCTGAGCAGCATCGCCGATCAGGGCACCATCTCAGCCGTAATCTCAGCAGGCTTAAAATCTGCCGCCCGAGAGCGTGGGGGCTGTTTAGTCTCGACGCGGGCAGGTCTGGGTCTGCGATCCTGATTGGGTGGAGAGCGCAGACGCGGGTGGGCGGCTAAGCGACGCGGAGTTGCGGGAGTTGGCCCGGCTACTGGCACGGCTCGCCGAGCATGATCTAGATCAGTGGGAGAACTGGCGGCTCCAGACCTCGCAGGGTCCGGTCTACGTCCGAGTGAGCCGGGCGTTGGAGTCGGACTGGCCGGAGGATGCGTTCACCACGATCTGGCCGCCGATGGCGCAGATGAGCGACGGCCATCCCGGGGACGGCCGGCCGGGAGGCTGGACGGTATGGCGGCAGGACGACAACGGCAACCGGTACGTGGTGTCGCGGCACGACGCCCGGCCGGAGGCCGATCGGGTGGCCGAGACGATGGAGAGCCGCGGCCATAAGCAGACCTATTGGGTCACCCGGTCGGCGTGAGCCCCGGACCCGGTCACGAGATCAAGCATCGAGCCGGTCGGTCGGTCGGTCGGTCGGTCGGTCGGTCGGTCGGTCGGCGAAGGTTAGCGACGAATCCAGCCATGACCTGGCCGATCACGCGCGGATCCCACCGACGTCTCGCCGCCGCTCGAGTACATAGCCAGTGCCACCAAGGTCACCGGGAGACTCGCCGGAGCGCTTCCGGCGGTCCGCCCAATGGGTCGCAGACGAGGACCAAGGCGGCTAACAACGCAGGTCAGGTCAGGAGTACCCTTCTTGTCTGCCCGTCTGGCACAGGGGTGAGCCAGCGGACGTCGGTATCGGGGGCTCGCATGGACCGTCCCGCAACCAGTCGGATCCGCGTCGCCGCTCGCGCGGGTCTGCCCGCGCTCGCGGTTCTCGTGGCCCTCGGCCTGTCCGGATGCGGCACCTCCGCTGACGATGACGCGGCGTCATCGCCGCCCAGGACAACACAGACCGGGGCGGCCACCGCGGGCACGGCTACCCCCGGTGCGTCGGTCACCGCCTCACCAGCGACCGGGCTTGTCGACGCCTCCGCGAATCCCTGTGGACTCGTGTCCCAGCAGGAGGCCGAGCGGCTCGCCGGAACGTCACTGGCCAGCCCGGTCGCGGTGGATGAGACGTGCACCTACACCGCGCCGCCCGCCGGGCCGACCGCCCAGGTCGAGGTCCGCGTCGGGCAGACGGCGCTGGACTTCTACACCGCCGAGCGCCAGTCCAACAGCAGGCTCCAGCCGCTCCCCGGAGTCGGCGACGACGCCTACGTCGGCGACTACACGGTCTTCATCGCCAAGAACGACTTCAACGTGTCCATCAACCTGGTACGCGGCAACGACCCAGCGGAGAACCGCGGCCCCCTCGAGAACCTGGCCCGCACCGTCGCCGGCCGGATCTGACCCGCGCCACGCCCGGCACCAACTCCGCGCGGCCGAAGGCCGACGGCCAGCCGGGGCCGGCCCAGCAGGCCAGACCGCCGGGGCGAGGCAGGGTCCACCGGGCCGCGATGGACCCGACGCCCCACATCGACGAATCGGGAAGACTCCGTGGCTCGTCGACGTCCATGGGACGATGCGTCGATGACGGACGACGGGTGTCATATCCGCCATGCTGGCGCGAGCGACGAAGAACCCACTCCGGGCCGGCGTCGAAGACGGCGGACGCCTATTGCGTGGGTTCGCGATGATCTAACGAAGATAACAGGACCCCGCACTATGGTGCACACCATTCAAGATCACCCAGGTATCATATTGCGCTGGATTTCCTACCTCGTCATAGCAAACGGGCTGACCGCGCTTTCGTTTTGGCTTCTGGGAAAACTCGATCTTTTCGAGCGCTACTTCTTCGTCCCGACGGTTCTCGCCAGTGCGCTGATCGGACAGCGACTCCACGATCTCAAGGCTCAAGAAGAAGAGCGGCGTTCGTGATGTCGCGAACGAAGCCAGAATCAGTGTTTCGTCCAGCCGTGGATGCGCGAATGGTGTGCCGGTATGCCTTGACAGCCGGATTGGCGGCCAGGCCGCCGCGCGACGGCAGACGAGCGTGGACGCCTGAAGTCGCCGCCGGTACGGGCCAGCTTCGCGGCGGCTGGGGACATCTCGACGGCGCCAGCCCGTACCGCTTCACCTTGATCGTCACTTTGTGTAGCCACCCGCATTTTACTCACCGTGTCATCTCAAGCGCGGATTGCGATCAGGGCGCGAGCGTTCCACCCTGGATCAGTGCGGCTCCGCCTCGGGGCCGCGCATCGAAGTCCATCCGCGCTTAGGAGGACATATGAGCAGAGACATGCGATCCATGCTCACCACCCTCGACCAGGACGAGCTTGCCTGGCACAAGAGCTCCGCCAGCCCCTACCGCCTCGACTGCGTCGAGGCGGCGCCCGTCGACGGCGGCATGCTGCTGCGTGACTCCACCGACCCGAAAGGCCCGATCCTCGCCTTCAGCGACTCCGAATGGAACGCGTTCCTCACCGGCGTCCGCAACGGCGAGTTCGACCCGAGCTGACCCAGCAGCAGGACAGCCCCGAAGGCCACCTCGGCCTTCGGGGCACCACCCGGTGCAGAGCCCCCGTTGCCGTCGCGGGTGCCACCCCGGCGCAGGTGGCACTGGCCCGGCTGCTGGCCAAGGGTTCCGACGTGGCGCCGATCCCAGGCGCCAAGCGGGTCTCCCAGGCCGAGGAGAACATCGCCGTCAGGCGCTGAACCGCCGCAACGCGGCGTCGAGCACCACGCGGGCCTCGCGGACGACGCGCGTGACGATCTCACCCGCCGGCGGCACGTCGCGGATGATGCCCTGCACGAGCCCGACCCCCCAGATGCCCGCCTCGAGGTCGCCGTCCTCGAACACGCGGCGGCCGCGCGAGCCAGCCACCAGCCCCTGGACGTCGGCGAAGGTCCCGCCGCCGTCGAGGATGCGCACGACCTCGTCGCTCACCGAGTTCTTCGCGACGCGGGCGGTGTTACGCAGCGGCCGGAAGATCAGGTTGGTGTCGAGCTCCGTCGCCGCGACGATGCGGCGCTTGACCTCCTCGGCGACGGGCGACTCCTCGCTGCACAGGAACCTGGTGCCCATGTTGACGCCGTCGGCGCCGAGCACGAGCGCCGCGGCGAGGCCGCGCCCGTCGGCGAACCCGCCCGAGGCGATGAACGGGATGCTCAGCGCGTCGGCGGCCGCGGGCACCAGGACGAGCCCGGGGATGTCGTCCTCGCCGGGGTGGCCGGCGCACTCGAATCCGTCGATCGACACCGCGGCCACGCCGACCCGCTCGGCCTTGCGCGCATGCCGCACGCTGGTGCACTTGTGGATCACCCTGACGCCGTGTTCGTGGAAGAAGTCCATGTAGGGCTCGGGGCTCGCCCCCGCCGTCTCGACGATCGTGACCCCGGAGTCGACGATCGCGCGCCGGTACTCGTCGTACGGCGGCGGACTGATCGACGGGAGGATCGTCAGGTTGACGCCGAACGGCTTGTCGGTGAGCTTGCGGGTCCTCGCGATCTCCGCGGCGAGGTCCGCCGGGGTCGGCTGGGTGAGCGCCGTGACGATGCCGAGGCCGCCGGCCTCGGAGACCGCCGCGGCGAGCTCCGCCCGGCCGACCCACATCATCCCGCCCTGCACCACGGGATGCTCGATGCCGAGCAGCTCCGTGAAGGGGGTGCGCAGCTCGCTCACGGCGGTCACTCGTAGAGGTCGCCGCGCTCGGCCCGCTCGACCAGCGACGCGGGCGGCAGGAAGCGGTCGCCGTAGGCCGCGGCGAGCGCACGCGCGCGGTCGACGAAGCCCGCCAGGCCGCCCTCGTACTGGTTGACGTACTGCAGGACTCCACCGGTCCACGCCGGGAACCCGATGCCGTAGAGCGAGCCGATGTTGGCGTCCGCGACGCTTGTGAGCACGCCGTCGTCGAGGCAGTCGATCGTGTCGAGCGCCTCCGCGAACAGCATGCGCTCCTGGAGGTCCGCCAGCGGCACGACCGTCCGGCCCGACCCGAACCGCTCGCGCACGCCGGGCCAGATACCCAGGCGCCCGCCGTTCGCGTCGTAGTCGTACCACCCGGCGCCCACGCGGCGCCCGGCCCGCCCCTGCTCGATCATCCAGTCCACGACCGGCTCCGACGGGTGCTCGACCCAGGTCTTGCCCTCGGCCTCCTCCGCTTCCCGCGTCTCGATCCGGATCTTCTGGGTGAGCGTGAGCGTCAGCTCGTCGAGCAGTTGCAGGGCGCCGACCGGGTAGCCGGCCTGCAGGGCCGCCTGCTCGACGCTCGCGGGCTCGATGCCCTCGCCGACGGCGGCCACCGCCTCGGCGATGAACCTGCCGATCACCCGGGAGGTGAAGAAGCCCCGGGAGTCGTTGACGACGATCGGCGTCTTGCGGATCCGCAGCACATAGTCGAAGACCTTGGCGAGGGTCTCGTCGCTGGTCTGCGCACCACGGACGATCTCGACCAGCGGCATCTTGTCGACCGGGCTGAAGAAGTGGATGCCGATGAAGGCGCTCTCGCGCTTCACTCCCCCGGCCATGATCGAGATCGGTAGCGTGGAGGTGTTCGAACCGAGGACCGCGTCGGGTTCCACGATCTCCTGGATCTCCCGGAACACCTCCTGCTTGAGCGGCATCGACTCGAAGACCGCCTCGATGACGAGGTCGACGCCGGCGAAGTCGGCCGGGTCGCCGGTCGTCGTGATCCGCGCGAGGAGCGCGTCCGACTTCTCCCGAGTCGTCCGCCCCCTGGCCACCGCCTTCGCCTCGAGGCCGCGCGCGTAGTCCTTGCCCTTCTCGGCGGCGTCCCGGGAGACGTCCTTCAGCACGACCTCGATGCCGGCCTTCGCGCTCACGTAGGCGATGCCGGCGCCCATCATGCCGGCACCGATGACACCGACCTTCTTCGCGGTGGACGTCGGGTGGCCGGCGGGACGGCTGCCACCAGAGTTGATGTGCTGCAGGTCGAAGAAGAACGCCTTGATCATATTCTTGGCGACCTGGCCGATGGTGAGGCTGACCAGATAGCGCGTCTCGATGAGCGAGGCGGTGTCGAGGTCGACGTACGCGCCTTCGACGGCGGCCGCGACCGCCGCGCGCGGCGCCGGCAGCGGAGCGCCCTTGAGCTGCTTGCGCAGCAGGGACGGCAGGGCTGGCAGCATCGTGGCGACCCGCGGGTCGCGGACGTCGCCACCGGGAAGCCGGAAGCCCTTGGCGTCCCAGGGCTTCACCGGGGCCGGGTTGTCGGCGATCCACTGGCGGGCGCGCTCCGCCATCTCCGCGGGATCGCCGACGACCTCGTCGACCAGGCCGATCTCCAGCGCCGCGCGCGGGCTGAACTTCGCGGCCGGCAGGATCACCTCCTGCAGGGCCTTCTGCAGGCCGAGCATCCGCACCGTCCGCGAGATGCCGCCGCCGCCGGGAAGCAGGCCGAGGGAGACCTCGGGCAGGCCGAGCTGACTGCCACGGACGTCCGCGGCGATCCGGTGGTGGGCGCACAGCGCGACCTCGAGCCCGCCCCCGAGCGCCGCGCCCCCGATGAGCGCGACAACCGGCCGGCCGAATTTCTCGAGCCGGCGCATGTCGGCCTTCATCGCGTTGATGTAGGCGGTCTCCTCGGCGGCGTGCGCCGCGTCGCTCGCGCGCAGGCGGTTGAGGTCACCGCCCGCGAAGAAGCTCTTCTTCGCCGAGGTGAGCAGGACGCCGACCACGTCGGCACGCTCGGACTCGAGGCGGTCGACCGCCTCGCGCAGGCCGAGCATGAAGTTGTCGTTCATGGTGTTCACGGGCGCGTCGGGGTCGTCCATCGTCAGGGTCACGATTCCGTCCGCGCCACGGCTGTACCTGATGGCTGAGCTGGTCATCCGTGTCCTCCGTCAGACGCGCTCGATGATGGTGGCGATGCCCATGCCCGCGCCGACGCACAGTGTCGCCAGGCCGCGGCGGCCGCCGGTGCGCTCGAGCTCGTCGAGCAGGGTGCCGAGGATCATGGCGCCGGTGGCGCCGAGCGGGTGCCCGAGCGCGATGGCCCCGCCGTTGACGTTGACCAACTCGGCGGGGACCTTGAGATCGCGCTGCCACTTCAGGACGACGGCGGCGAAGGCCTCGTTGAGCTCGAACAGATCGATGTCCTCGATCGTGCGGCCGGCCTTGGCGAGCGCCTTCTCGGTCGCCGGCGTGGGGCCGGTCAGCATGATCGTCGGGTCCGAGCCGGTGACGGCCGTCGCGACGACGCGAGCCCGCGGGGTGAGCCCGAGCCGCTCGCCCACCGCGGCGTCGCCGATGACCATGAGCGACGCGCCGTCGACGATGCCGGAGCTGTTGCCCGCGTGGTGAACGTGCTCGATCTTCTCGAGGTGGTGGTACTTCTGGAGGGCGACCGCGTCGAAGCCGGCCTGTTCGCCGAGGGCGGCGAAGGACGCGGGCAGCTGGCCGAGGGCCTCGACGGTGGTGCCCGGCCGGCGGTGCTCGTCGGTGTCCAGGACGACCACGCCGTTCAGGTCGGTGACGGGGATGATCGACCGGGCGAACCGCCCCTCGCGCCACGCGGTGTCGGCGCGCTCCTGGGAACGGGCGGCGAAGGCGTCGACGTCCTCGCGGGAGAACCCCTCGAGCGTCGCGATGAGGTCGGCGCTGATTCCCTGCGGGACGACGTACGAGTCGTAGACCGTGGTGGGGTCCTGCAGGTAGGCCCCGCCGTCGGAGCCGAGCGGCACCCGGGACATCGACTCGACCCCGCCGGCCAGCACGAGGCTTTCGAAACCCGAGCCGACCTTCTGCGCGGCGAGGTTGACCGCCTCCAGCCCGGAGGCGCAGAAGCGGTTGACCTGCACGCCGGCGACGGTCTCCGGCAGCCGCGCGACCATCGCCGCGGTCCGCGCGATGTCGCCGCCCTGCTCGCCGACCGGGGAGACGACGCCGAGGACGATGTCGTCGATCTGGCCCGGGTCCAGACCGGGGTTGCGCTCCTTCAGCGCGTGGATCAGGCCCACCACGAGGTCGACCGGCTTGGTGCCGTGCAGCGCCCCGCCCCGGTTCTTTCCACGGGGGGTGCGAACGGCGTCATAGATGAATGCCTCGGTCACGTGGTCCCCTTTCTCGCCTGGCCGTCCGCGTCACAGGCCCAGGTCACGGCCGACGATCTCCTTCATGATCTCCGTCGTGCCGCCGTAGATCGTGGTGATGCGCGCGTCGACGAAGTCGTGCGCGATGCGGTACTCGGCCATGTATCCGTAGCCGCCGTGCAACTGCAGGCAGCGGCCGACGATGTCGACCAGCTGCTCGGTCGTCCAGAACTTGGCCGCGGCGGCCTCGGCCGCCGTCACCTCGCCGCGCGTGTGCCGCGCGATCAGGTCGTCGACGTAGACCCGGCTGACCCGGGTGGCGGTGACCATCTCCGCCAGCTCGAACCGGGTGTTCTGGAACGAGCTGACGGGCTTGCCGAACGCCTTGCGCCCGGTCACGTAGGCGACGGTGCGTTCGAGGACACCCTCGGCCGCGGCGACGGCGCCGGCGGCGATCGTGAGCCGCTCCTGGGGAAGGTTTCGCATCAGCCCGGCGAAGCCGGAGCCCTCCTCGCCGAGGAGGTTCGTGACGGGCACCCGCAGGTCATCGAAGAACAGCTCGCTGGTGTCCTGGGCGTGCAGGCCGATCTTCTCCAGGTTGCGGCCGCGGCCGAACCCGGGGGTGTCGGCCTCGACGACCAGCAGGCTCAGGCCCCGGTGCGGGTCCTCGCCGGTCCGCACCGCGGTGACGACCAGGTCGGCGTTCTGCCCGTTCGAGATGAAGACCTTGCTGCCGTTGACGACGTAGTGCTCGCCGTGGCGCACCGCGCTCGTGCGGATGCCGGCCAGATCGCTGCCGGTACCCGGCTCGGTCATCGCGACGGCGACCACCAGCTCGCCGCTGGCGATCCCGGGAAGCCAACGGGCCTTCTGCTCGTCGTCGGCGAGGTCGGTGAAGTACGGGATGACGATGTCGTTGGACAGCCCGATGCCGGCCAGGCCGTCCGACACCGGGTTACGGCCGAGCTCCTCGGTGACTATCGCGTTGAAACGGAAGTCCCGGGTACCCCCGCCCCCGTACTCCTCGGGGATGTTGAAACCGAGGATGCCCACGCCCGCGGCCTCCTCGAACAGCCATCGGTCGACCTTCCCCTCGGCGCGCCAGCGCTCGGCGTTGGGCTTGGCGTGCTTGTCGACGAAGGCACGGACGGTCGCTCGGAAATGCTCGTGCTCATCGTCGTAGAGGGCGCGGCGCGTCGCGAAGACGCTGCTCATCGATTTCTCCGTTCAGCGTTTTCATGCCATGGCGGGCGGAAACGAAGGAGCTCAGTCGCGCTCCAGCCCGAAGTAGAAATGCCGCCCGCCGTCGAGAACCACGCTGGGCTTGCCGTTCATGATGCCCATCAGCGTGCGGTCGTCGAGCCTCTTGAAATGGTCCAGGACCGGCATCCCGTCGTAGACCATCGTCGCGGTGACCTCCCCTCGGAACTCGACGTTCCACAGGCTCGCCTCGCCCCGGCCGGACTCGACGTCGGAGAACAGCTCGCCGTCCTCGCCGACACACAGCAGCGGCCGCGCGTCGTCGAGCGCGACGAACCGCTTGCCGTACCAGCGGCTACGCCTCAGCACCCGTTCGATCCCGTGCCCGGTGGGGAAGGCGAAACCGCGCCACTGACCGAGGATCTCGAGCGCGTCGACCGGCTCGAGCAGCGCCCACAGGGCATCCAGCTCGGCGGGCTCCACCGGCGCGCCGGACTCCCGCAGCGCCGCCCAGCGCGCGGTGACCGCGGGCGCCACGCCGGTGCTCGCCGTGAACTGAGAATTGCTGGTCACACTGTCTCTCCATACAGCCGGAACATTCTTTGACGCGCCGACCGCCCATTACCCGGCGCTTCGGCCCGAGGAGAGGCAGGAGCTTCTCGCGCTCCTCCGCCCATCTTTCCCCTCTGTTCCAGACAACACCATGCCATCTTGTTGGCAGTCTGTCAACAAGGCCGGAAACCGTCCTGATCGAAGACGAACCGGCGGTCGGGAAAACCGGCCGGGATCCACCGTGAGGACCCTGGTGCCGCCTCAGGCAATGCCGGCCCGGTCGACGGCCCGGCAGCGCGGAACCCCCGTTACTCCCCTCCCTCGCCTCTCCCACGTCGAGGCGACATCCGAGGGATCCCGGACGTCCTGGCAGACACCAGGGTCACGAAACGGTGCCGGTCCTGGCTCTGGCGTCTGACACGATTCCCCGTGACGTCGGACAGGACGACCGCGCCTCCGCACGCTGGCCCAAGGCGAACGGTGCCGGGCATGGCACTAGGTAAGCCTGGCGGCCAGGCGGCGCGCGTTCATGTAGGCAATCGCCTCGATCGAGATCATGGGATTGACTCCCGACGAGGTGGGGAAGCAGGACGCGTCCACGACCACGACGTTCGGCACCTCCCAGGTGGTGCCGTCCGGATCGGTCGCGCTCATGTCCTTGGAGCCACCCATCCGCGCCGTGCCCATGAGGTGCAGCGCGGCGATGGCGCACTGGCCGGGGCCGTAGCCGGCGGAGTGGCACGCGGCGACGAACTCCTCGTAGGAACCACGCCTCCCGGGCTCGTACGACGGTCCGGCCTGGTGCGCGGAGTAGATCCTGCGCGCGCCCGCGGCCTCGATGATCCTGGTCGCCCCCTCGACTCCCGCCCTCAGGTGCGCGGCGTCGTGGTCCGAGAGCCGGTAGCGCGGGACCGGCTCCCCGTCCCGCCCGACCCTGACCTCGCCGGAGTCACGGTCACGGGTGATGATGCCGACGCCCCCGGTGTGCACGAGGTCCTTCATGGTGGCAAGGTGCGCCGCACCGCCCCGCCAGTTGAGGAAGCCCTGGAGGGCCGCCGGGTTGCCCGGGCCCGTCTCGTAGATCACGCCGTATCCGGCGCCGTCGAGATCGCTGTGCTCCCGGGAGTAGCGGGTCTGCAGGCCGCCCTCCCACGGCCGGACCTTCTCGTCGTACACGCCCCAGACGGCGGTCGCCGGGTGCAGGCGCAGGTAGCGGCCGATGTTGGGGTTGGACAGGCCCGAACGGCGCAGCAGCGCGGGAGTCTGGATGGCGCCGGCGGCGACGACGACCGCTCGGGCGCGCACCGTCACGGCGTGGCCGTCCCGCGTGGTGCCCTGGACGCCGACGGCGTGGCCCCCACGCACGTCGACCCGGCGCACGTCGACGTTCACGACGAGCCGGGCTCCGTGGGCCTCCGCGTCCGCGAGCCAGGTCTTCGTGACCGACTGCTTGGCGCCGAGGCGACAGCCGTAGCCGCACCGGCCGCAGTCGGTTCCCATGTCGCAGTTGGTGACGTTGCGCGGCATCGCGTCGACATGCCAGCCAAGGGCGGCCAGGCCGCGTTCCATCACCACGTCACGCGCGGAGGCGACGCTGTGGTCGGCGTTGACCGAGAGCCGGCGGGACACCGCGTCCAGCGCGTCGGAGAATTCCCGCTGGTCGAACTGCCCGGCCCCGAGGGCCGCCCACTCCGCGCGGATCCGCGGCGGGGTCGGGAACGAGGTGGTCCAGTTGACGACCGTCCCCCCGCCCAGGCAGGACCCGGCGACCAGGGCGACCTGCCCCTCGGCGGTCGTGGCCGGCCCCGCCGCGTACAGCCGGCTCAGGCCCGACAGCTCGCCGCCGTCGAAGTCCGCGTCGTCGTAGTAGCCGCCCCGTTCGAGCACGACGACGTCGAGACCGGCAGCGGCGAGTACGCCGGCCGCGGTGCCGCCACCGGCGCCCGAACCGACGATCACGACGTCGCAGTCGTACGCGGTGTCCGAGGTCGGGGTCAGGGGGGCCAGCGGGGGCCGGGGGGCGTCCGGCAGCACGCCGAGCGGTCCGGGGTAGCCGATCGCCTCCCAGACCGGTGACGACCCGGTGGGTCCGGGCGCGGCGAAGTACGACGACGTCGCCAGACCACGCAGGGCCTGGAAGATCACCCGCTTCTGGGCCGACGACGAGGCTCCCAGCCGCAGGAGCGCGTCTTCTCGCGCAGTGGGCCCGAGCGAGGAGAACCGTTTCGGCCCCGCGCCGAGGAGCAGGCCCATCAGCCGCGTGTCCCACAGCGAGAGCAGCGTCGAGAGCTGCCTGCGGTCGGCGGCCCGGGGCAGGCCCGCCGCCATGGCAGCGGCGATGTCGACCGCGCCGAGCGCGCTGGCGGACGGGATGTCCGCGCCGTCGCCGGGCGCGAAGGTGTCGCAGATAGCGGCGAGGGCCGCGAGCTGCTGGGGCTTGAGTGTCATAAGCACGCCCCAGGGCCTCGGCCGGGGACGTCGCGCCGGCTCTCGCCCGGTTCCCACTCGCTGGTGAGGTGCCGCGCCACAGGCGCGCACGTCCGGCGGTACGCGAGGCTCGCGACTCCGATGATCATCGGATCAGGTGACGGCGCCAAGGTGCACTCCCTGTCGAACCGGGCCGGCTGGACCCGGTGGGGCAAGCGTAAGCCGCTTGTTGGCACCATGACAACAAGTTGTTGGCGCTGCGACAACGATCTGCCCAGGAGTCGCCCAGGGCCAGGAGGAGAAGACGACCAGGTCAGGCGAGACGGGCGCGCCGCCGCCCACCCCGAGGGACAGTCGAAAGATCAATCAGATGTTCCGCGTCACGGGCGGCGCACTACGTCTGACTGATCTTGTCTTTACATATGCGGCTGGCGGGGCGAACGTTCGCCGAGGTGACACCGACCGCGTCTACCGCGCCGCCGACATACCCGGCAGGACGTCGCGGACGATGGACGTCAGTGCGTTGCTCAGCAGCAGATGAACGTCTTCCCGGGTGAGGGTTCCGCGTCTGATCCACTCGCGGATGGCCGCGCGCGCGAGGCCGCCGTACGCCCGAAGGACCGCGCGTTGCCGTTCGTCGTCGAGTTGCGCGGCGAACCCCACCGCCTCCAGCACCTTGCCCGCGGCAAGGTCGTCGGCCTCGTCGATGATCTGCTCCACCTCCGGGTCGTCCCCCACCCCGCCGGCACCGGTCACGGCGACGAAGGTCGGGCCGTAGGCGCTGACCGTGTCGAGGAACCACGTGACGCTGTGGTCGACCCGGCGCTTCAGCGGTCCGCGCATCGGCCCGATCGAATCGGCGTACGGAAGCATCACCATGCGGCGCACCACCTCGAGGTAGAGCTCCCGCTTGGTGCCGAAGTAGTGGTTCACGAGGCCTCTGGCCACGCCGGCCTCGCGCGCCACCTCCGTCATGGACACCTGCGCGTAGGGCCGCTCACCGAGCAGGCGCACCGCGCACTCGAGGATCTGCTCACGCCGTACGTCCGGCTCGAGGCGTCGCCAGCTCGCGCCGACGTCCTCGGAGGAGGTCGTCATCGCGCCGCGGTCCCGTGACGCCGGGTCGTCGAGCGCCCAGGCCGCGCCCGCCCCGGCCCGCTCCCCACCGCGCGGGCACCCGCCGGACGACGGCGCCGTTCACGGACGGGGCGCGGCCACCGCTGGCCACCGGCGGACCGAGCACGCGCCGACGCGCCGCCGCCGAGGGCGGACGGGATCTCCAGGAAGCTCACCGACGGCAGGTTAACAGCCTTGTTGGCGGTCGGCTCACGAGTGCCATCTCCTGATCACGCTGTCCGGTGACCGTGAAGCGGGGCCGGCGCGGTGGCCGGCGCGGGCGTGCTGAAGCCACTCACGGTCGGGCAGTCGCACGGGCCGCCGTCGTGGTCCGCGTCGGTGGTCAGGGCATGATCGGAGAGGTTCACCCGCAGGTTCCCGGAGCCGGGTCAGGCGCGGGCCGCGCCGGGGCGGAGCACGCGACGGGCGACGGCCGGGGCCAGCAGGCTCGCCGGCGGGGCGAGCAGGTTGGTGACCCGCAGGAACGCCCGCGCGACCTCCGGGTCTCGGGCGGCCACGCGTTGCAGCCGCCGGACGTAGCGCCCGACGGGTGTGTCGCCGCGGCGGACGTCGCCCTCGGCACCGGGCAGCCGCGAGACCGTTCCCTGGACCAGGGTCCAGGCGCCGTCGACGATCCGGGCGGCGCGGCGCGGGTAGGCGTCGCGGACCGCGGCGAGGCCGCCCGCCAGCTCCTCGGCGAGCGCGGCCGCCTCCAGCGCGGCGACGCTCATGCCCTGCCCGAACGTCGGGTCGAGGCTGCAGATCGCGTCCCCGACCGGCGCGTAGCCCAGCGGAAGGTCAGCGAGCAGCTCGAACCGGCGCCGGCGGGCGTCCGGGAACCGGTAGGTCAGGGGAACTCCCAGCGGCTCCCGGTCGGCCAGCAGCGTGGCCAGCTCGGGACCGACGAGCCCGGCCGCGAACCGGCGCATCCCATCCGGGTCGACCGGGATCGGCTCGTCGCCGTACCCGAACAGCGTGAGGCTCCAGGTCAGGTCCTCCTGCATGATCGCGATCCCGCCGCGCGGCACCGTCGGCGTCGCGCCCGACACGACGAGCCCCCATCCGACGAGGTCCGCGTCGAGGATCTTGACATGGGTCGTGACATAGCGGACGCCCACGTTGATCCGCTCCTCGGCCGGGGCGGAGGCGCCCACCGCGGGCAGCCAGCGGGCGGCCCGCCCGGACCGGCCCGAAGCATCGACGACGAGGTCGGCGGCGAACAGCCGGGGCGCGTCGTCACCGTTCCTGGCGCGCGTGTGTACGCCGGTGACGCGGCCGCCGTCGGCGCACAGCCCGGTGACGTCGACCTCGCCGAGCAGCTCCACGTTGGGGAGGTCGCGGATCCGCTCCCGCATCATGTGCTCGATCAGCGGACGGGAGGCCGCGAGTCCTTCCGCGCCCAGGTCGCAGCCGGCGATCAGATCGCCGCCGACCCACCACCGGCCCGACCTGCCCGTGTCGGCGCCGGAGAGCGCGCCCGCCTCGATCATCTGGGCCGTGAAACCGGGGAGCAGGGTCTCGACGGCCAGCCGGCCGCCGGCGAGCAGACCGTGGGAGTGCCGGGCCTGCGGGGTGCCCGGCCGGGGCTCGGGCCCCGAGGGCATCTGGTCGCGGTCGAGGACGACGACCCGGTCGGCGCTCGGGCTCGCGGCGGCGGCGGCGAGCAGACCGGCGACGCTGCCGCCGACGACCACGACGGTGTCGAGACGGGCGGGGCTTTGGGGCATGCGGACCTCCTCGGTGTCGGGAGGCCCAGCGTCATGGGATCAGGTGCTCACTTCCCAGGCCAGTTCCTGCCCACTTTCCGAGGCCGTTCCTGCTCACGGGCCGCTCGCGCGGCCCGATTCCCCTCCCCCGCAGTTGGTCCCCCGCCCGTTCGCGGCCGGGTCGCGCGGCCGGGTCGTGCGGCCGGGTGCCGCGCGGGTCGTCCGCCGCGACGGCGCCCGGTCAGTCGTCCGGAGCTGGCGGGCCGTGCAGCTCCCAGTCCCACAGGAGCGCCTCGAGGCGCTCGACGCCGGTGGCGAGATGGCGGCGGTAGGTGCTGAACGGCAGCCCGAGCACCTCGGCGGCCTTCTCCTGGGAGCCCGCCGGGCGCAGGAACGTCCGGTCCAGGGCCCGCGTGGCCGGCTCCATCCGGGGCGCCTCGGCGAGCGCGGCGACCCCCTGGTGGACCCGCTCCGCGAGCCGCGCCGCCGGGTCGGGGCCGGGCACCGCCAGCCGCGAGTCGACCAGGGGGTTCGCCCGCAGCCGGACCGGGTCGCGCAGGTCCTTGAGCAGCCTGCGCACGGCGTCGCGGAAGTCGGCCCTGGCCAGCGCGACGGGCGCGGCGACCGGCGGTGACGCCGTGCCCGTCGCGTCGAGTTCGAAGTCGGCCATCGCGGCGAGCCACTCGGCATACGGGCCGCGCAGGAAGTCACGAGCCCACACGGCGACGTCGACGCCGTCGACGGCGCAGGCGCCGAGCCGCTCGAAGCCGGCGTAGGACCAGTGCGGCGCCCAGCTGGCCTCGTTGGCCGACGTCAGCACCACCCAGCCAAGCCCGTGGACCGCCCACTCGCGCAGGGACAGCGCGGCCACATGGTCGCTGACCACGCCGACGTGACCCGGGCCAGCGACGACGAGGCCGATCTGGTGCACCACCGCCTCCCCGGGCTGCACCGGGCGCCTCGCGGCCAGCTCCCGCAGCGCCCAGCCGGCGACCGGGTCGTGCTCCGCGGCGTCCGGCCCTGCCTGGTCGAGCCGCGCCACCATGCACGCGCCGGCGCGGTGGCCGCGGGCGTCCTCGAAGATGGTCCACGCCCGCGGCTGGGCCCGCAGCCAGTAGGCCGTGGCGGCGGGCCGGCGCTCGACGTCGCCGTACGCCTCGGTGACCCAGGCGAGCTCCTCGGGGTCGTCGGCGCGCAGCGGGCGGGCGAGCACCGCCCCCAGGTCCTCGAACGCGTACAGGTGCTGGGCCCGCGGGTTGCCTCGGTGCAGGTGCAGCAGGTCGGCGGCGTGGCGGACGTGCTCGGCGGCCGGGGCCCTGGTCATCCGGTCGACGACCACGGCGCGGACGCGGCCGTGTAGGGACGCGAAGGCCTCCCGGTCGCGCCAGCGCAGGTCCGCCTCGAGCGCGTCACGGACCACGTCGTGCAGCGTCAGCCCGTCGGGATGGGACTCGGCGTACGGGCGTTCCCGCAGCCAGTCGAGCAGCTCGTCCGCCCCCGCGTCGTCGAGGTCGAGGACCTCGCGCAGCAGGGCCCGGTCGACCCGCCGGGCATGGCCGCAGACGTGCAGCGCGGCGCGCCGCACGGGGGTGACGCCTTCCTCCAGGAACCGGCCGAGCAGCCGCGCGGCGACGTCGGGATGCTCCAGGAGCGCCCCCGTGCCCGTGCGCGAGCCCGCCGGCGCCGGCGCGTCGGTGGCGATCACGATGGCGAGCGGATGCCCGCGGGTCGCGCGGACGAGGCTGGCCACCCGCTCGTCGTCCGCCACCCCGCGCGCCCGGACCAGCTCCCCGGCCGCGTCGGCGGGCAGGTTGCGCACGGGCAGCACCAGGCCGTGGTCCGCGAACGCCCGGTCCGCGCGCCACGACTCGTGCGGCGGCCGCCGCCCGGCCACCACGACCTTGACGTCGGCCGGCAGGGACGGCAGGAACGTCCGCCAGAACCACGGGGCGAGCGGCTCCAGCAGCTCGAACCGGTCCACCAGCAGGACGCCGTCGGCGGCGAGGGCGTCGCCCGGGCCGCCGAGCACCGCTTGGGCGAACGCGGCGGCGCCCGGCGGGAGATCCGCGCAGTCCAGTACCCGCGCCGGGCGGGCGAGGCCCGCCAACTCCCCCGCGACGGCGTCCAGCAGGGCCGACTTGCCCACGCCGCCCGGCCCGTGCAGGTAGGCCAGCACCCGGCCGTCGTCGTCGAGGAACCCGCGCAGGACCGCGAGCTCCTCGGCCCGCCCGACGAGGGATCGCCGGCGCGACCTGGCCAGCAGGTCCGCCACCGTCTCCACGGCGAACATCGTCGCGTGCTTGGCGGGCGCCGTCCATCGCCCGCCGGCCAGGTGGAAGCGGGTGCGGCGCCGACGTCCCGGCTGTCCGGTCCAGACTGCGGGGACGAGCGTCGAGACGAGGGAGCTGGCGATGACGGCGGGACTGGTTCGGCCCGGAGCGGGGACGCTGATCACCTACGCCAGCTCTCCGCTGGAGATACTCGCCGGCGGCGACGGGGAGGGCTCATGGGCCGCCGCCACCATCGAGATCCCGGCGTTCTTCCGCGGGCCCGTGCCGCACGTGCACGACACGTTCGACGAGGCGCTGTTCGTCGTCTCCGGGACGCTGCTCGTGACCACGGGCACCGCGGACCCCGAGGAGGCGCCGGCGGGCTCCTTCATCAACGCGCCGCGCGGAACGCGGCACACGTTCAGCAACCCGACGGACACCCCGGTCCGGGTCCTGGGCCTGTGGTCGCCGCCCCGCGAGGGCCTCGACTTCATGCGTGCCGTCGGCGCCGTGCTGCCCGCCGCCGGCGCGCCCGACCCGGACGCGGTCCGGGCCGTCTACGAGGCTCACCACAGCCGCCTCGTTCCCTGACGAGCCCTCCGGAGAAGCCCTCCGGAGAAGCCCTCCGGCCGCGGCCCCACCGGGTTGACCCGCTTCAGCTCGGAGGCGGGTGGCCGGCGCCGGAGCGCAGGCCGTCGAGGAGCACCGTGGTCAGGTAGTCGTCGGCGCGCGCGCCCGGGCGGCACAGCATGACGTTGAGCAGACCGACGACCTCGGCGGGCGGCACGTCGGCGCGCAGCGAGCCCTCCCGCTGCGCCCTGGCCGCGATCTGCTCCAGCAGCGCGTTGAGCTCCTGGGTGAGTTCCCGCAGGTCGTCGCGCGGCGGCCGCCCACCCGCCAGCTCCTTGATCAGGGCCAGCGGCAGGCCCGCGCACCGCTCCACGAGCTGGAGCAGGAGCTGCCAGCCGGTCAGGCCCTGGGCCTGCTCGGTCCGGCCCGCCGCGAGCAACTGCCGGACGGCATCCGCCGCGATGTCCTCCAGTAGCGTCTGCCGGTCCGGGAAGTGCCGATAGAGGGTCCCGACCCCCAGGCCGGCGGCACGCGCGATCTCCTCCATCGACACCGCGGCCCCGCGCCGCGTCAGCAGCGCGCTCGCGGTCGCGACGATGAGCCCGCGGTTGCGCAGGGCATCGGAGCGCACGGAACGACCCCCTCGGCGAATCGGAACCCGATCTTCATGTTACCGTCGCTCCAGAACAGGAACCGGAACATCCGATTCATGTTGGAGGGATCATGAAGATCGGCCTCTACGTCAGCAGCGCCGGGCCAAGCCCGGACGCGCTGATCGAGCAGGTCCAAGCCGCGGCGGCCGCCGGGCTCGACAGCGCCTACTTCAGCCAGCTCCTGTCCTGGGACGCGCTCACCGTCGCCGCGCTCAGCGCGCGCGCCGTGCCCGGCATCGAGCTCGGCACCGCCATCGTGCAGACCTACCCCCGCCACCCGATCGCGCTCGCCGGGCAGGCGCTGACCGTGCAGGCCGTGAGCGGGCAGCGCTTCACCCTCGGCGTCGGCCCGAGCCACCCGCAGATCATGGAGGAGCAGTTCGGCTACACATACGACCGGCCGGTCGGCCACACCCGCGAGTACCTCACGGCGCTGCGCCCGCTGCTTCGCGGGGAGCAGGTGGACCTACGGGGACAGACGCTCACGGCCGTCGGCGGGATCGACGCGCCGGGCATCGAGCCGCCGTCGGTGCTGCTGTCCGCCCTCGGGCCGAGGATGCTGCGGCTCGCCGGCGAGCTGGCCGACGGCACCGTCACGGTGTGGACCGGCCCCGAGCTGATCGGGGACTTCATCGCGCCGACCCTGACCCGCGCGGCCGCGGACGCGGGACGGCCGGCTCCCCGGATCGTGTCGACGGTCGTGGCGAGCGTGACCGCCGATCCCGACGCCACCCGCCGCTGGGTCGCCGAGCAGGTCGGCTTCGCCGCCCAGTTCCCCGGCTACCGGGCGGTGCTGGAGCGCCAGGGCCGGTCGGGGGTCGAGGAGACGGTCGTCGCCGGCGACGAGGAGACCGTGGCGCGGGCCGTCGCCGAATACGCCGCGGCCGGCGTCACGGAGCTCGTGGTCGGCCCGGTCGGCGACGAGCGCGCATGGGCGAGGACCCTCGAACTGCTCGCCAGCCTGCGCAAGGAGCTCGCCCCGGCGACGTGACCAGTGGCGCGCGGCGGTGCCGCGGACGAACGCGGCGGGCAGGCGTCCGGGACCTCCGGTGCCCGGTCGCGCGCGCTTGGGTCCGTCGCCAGCGGGAACGGTCCTCCGTTGAGGGAAGAGGGGGTCCCAAGTTGTCTGCTCCCGTTGTCGTCATCACGGGCGCGCTCACCGGCATCGGCCGCGCCACCGCGTGCGCATATGCCCGTCAGGGCGCGGATCTTGTCGTCTCCGGCCGCCACCAGGACGTCGGCGACCAGCTCGCGGAGGAGTTGCGCGATCACGGCGCCCAGGCCGAGTTCGTCTGTGCCGACGTTCGCCGAGAACAGGATGTGCGGAATGTCGTCGACAAGGCCGTCGACCGGTTCGGCCGGCTCGACATCGCCTTCAACAACGCCGGCACCGAAGGAAAGATCGGCCCGGTCACCGAGGTGACCGACGAAGGTTACCAGTCGGTCTTCGATACGAACGTCAAGGGAACTCTGCTGTGCCTGAAGCACGAGTTCCGGGTCATGAAGGAGCAGGGTGGCGGCAGCATCGTCAACGTCAGTTCCATCTTCGGTCTGATGGGCTACCCCGACGCGACCGTGTACGCCGGCAGCAAGCACGCCGTCAGCGGCATCACGAAGGCGGCCGCGCTCGAGGGCGCCGCTCATGGCATTCGGGTCAACGCCGTCGCCCCGGGCTACACTCGCACCGCGATGTACGAACGGGTCAACAGCGCCAAGGATCGAGACGCGATCGGCTCGGTGCTGCCCGTGCACCGGCCGGGCACCCCGGAGGAGATCGCCGAGGCCGTCCAGTACCTGGCCTCCGACAAGGCCGGTTACATCACCGGACAGGTTCTCACCGTCGACGGTGGCCTCATGGCGGGCTGGCCCCTCTTCCCAGAGTCATGAATCCAGAGGACGGAGTCATGAATCCAGAGGACGGCGCACCGCGCCCGCGGCCATGGGCCGGGGCGCGGGCAACCGCCACCGAGGCAACCGTCCTTCGCTGGGACATCGGCCGTCCTTTGCTGAGGTAACCGTCGGGGCAACCGTCAACGTCGCCACCGTCAACGTCGAGGCAACCGTCAGTCGAGCGCGCGTCAGCCCGAACGTGTTTCAGTTCAGCCGAGCGTCAGCCGAGCGCGCGGTCCAGGTTGAACGCCGCGCTGATGAGCCCCAGATGGGTGAAGGCCTGCGGGAAGTTGCCCTGCTGCTCGCCGGCGCGGCTGATCTGCTCGGCGTACAGGCCCACGTGGTTCGCGTAGGTGAGCATCTTCTCGAAGGCGAGCCGCGCCTCATCGAGCCGCCCGGCCCGGGTGAGTGCCTCGACGTACCAGAACGAACAGATCGAGAAGGTGCCCTCCTCGCCGCGCACCCCGTCGGGGCTGACCGCGGGGTCGTAGCGGTACACCAGCGAGTCGGACACCAACTCCTCGCCGAGCGCGTCGAGGGTGGACAGCCACTTCGGGTCCGTGGGCGAGACGAACTTCGCCAGCGGCATCATCAGCACGGACGCGTCCAGGACGTCGCCGTCGAGGCGCTGGACGAACGCGCTCCGCCTCGCGGACCAGCCACGACGCATGATCTGGTGGTAGATCGCGTCCCGGCAGGTCCGCCAGCGCGGAATGTCGGCGGGCAGCCCCCGGTGGATCGCTATCCGCATGGCCCGTTCGACCGCGACCCAGCACATCAGGCGTGAGTACAGGAAGTTCTCGCGCCCGCCGCGGGTCTCCCAGACACCCTCGTCGGGCTGGTTCCAGTGCTCGCAGACCCAGTCCACCACGACGCCGATCTCGTCCCACAACCCGCTGGATATCGGCTCCCCCCACTTGTCGTAGAGATAGACGGAGTCGAGCAGCGCTCCGTAGATGTCCAACTGGAGCTGGTCGGCGGCGGCGTTGCCGATCCGTACCGGAACGGAGCCCTGATACCCCGCGAGATGGTCCAGCTCGCGTTCCGGCAGCCCGCGGCGCCCGTCGATGCCATACATGATCTGGAGCGGGCCGCAGGAACTCTGGCCGCGCAGAGAGAAACGCTCGGACAGGAATTTCATGAAAGCCCGCGCCTCGTCGGTGAACCCCAGCCGCAGCAGCGCGTAGACGCAGAATCCGGCGTCACGGATCCATACATACCGGTAGTCCCAGTTCCGCTCCCCGCCGAGTTGCTCGGGCAGGCTGGACGTCGGGGCCGCGACGATCGCCCCGGTCGGGGCGTAGGTCAGGAGCTTGAGGGTCAGCGCGGAGCGGTGCACCATCTCCCGCCACCGCCCCCGGTAGCGGGACGCGGCCAGCCACCGGCGCCAGAACGCCACCGTGGCGGCGAACTGCTCCTCGGCCTCGGCGTGCGGACAGTGGCGGGTCATGATGTCGCCGCCGACCCGGTCGAGCGCGAAGACCTCGGACTCCCCCTCGTGGAGCTTGAAACTCGCCCGCGCATCCGGGCCATCCTGGTCAATCGGCACCGTGGCGGTCAGCGCGAGGGAGAGTGACTCAGCCTCGAACAGCGTCGCGCGGTCCTCCACCCGGACGGTGTGCGGTTGCCGGGCGTAGTCGAACCGCGGAGCCACCCGCATTCGCATGGGGATCGATCCCCGCACGCATATGACGCGGCGGATCAGCCGGTGCCGGCCGACCTCGGCGGCGTCACCGATGATCGGCATGAAGTCCTGGACCTCGCCCACGCCGTCGTCGGTGAAGAACCGGGTAATCAGCACGCTGGTGTCCGGAATGTAGAACTGCTTGGATCTCGCGGGCGCGTCGGCCGCCAGTTCGAAGCACCCTCCCCGGTCCGCGTCCAGGATCGAGGCGAAGACGCTAGGAGCATCGAAGGACGGGCAGCAGTACCAGTCGATGGTCCCGTCGGTGCCGACCAGTGCCACGGTGCGCAGGTCGCCGATCAGCCCGTGGTCCGCGATCGGCAGGTAGCGCGAGGGCCCGGCCCACCAGTCCCGCCCGTCCATAGGGACGTCCTTCCCGACGCGGAGCACCCATAACGAGCGTCCCCGTCCGCGGGTCGTCCGCCGCGTCCGGCGGCGTGACACGGAGGGCGCCGGCCGGGCCACGACGACGCTTCCCATCGATCATGTTCCGCGGCCCAGGACCGCCTTGGCGATCTGCGCATACAACGAGCGATCACCGACCCGCCCCGACCCGGTCTCCCCGGAAGATCACTGCCAGATCTGTACGAGATCCAGGAACAAAACGGACAGAGACCACCGAACAGCGCACACATCTGGCGATCAAGGAAGTCGCCAGGCTCCCGGCGGGCCGGTGATCATCGGATGTGTACGCGGATCGGCGATCGAGCGGCCCCGGCAAGCGCCTACGGGAAGACCTAGGGGACCAGTTCCGGGTACAGGCCGGCCGGGTCACCCGCGAGGCCGGCCTTGACCTGTCGGGTGATCTCGTCCGCCAGCACCTCGAACGCGCCCGCCTCGACGCCGTCGAGGGCGAGTTCGGCGACCTCGCGCGGGTCGGCCTTTTCGGCGTCGACGGCGGCCGCCATGTCGGTGTCGATGTAGCCCACGTGCAGGCTGGTGACGCCGATGCCGCGCGGGTGTAGCTCGACGCGCAACGAGTTGGTCAGTGACCACAGCGCCGCCTTCGACGCCGCGTACGACCCGCCGAGCGCGAACCATGACAGCACCGAGGCGACGTTGAGGACGTGTCCGCCGCCGTTCGCCGCGATGACGGGCGCGAACGCCTGGGTCAGCCGGAGTGGCCCGTAGAAGTTGGTCTCGAACTCCTGGCGGACGGCCTCGACGTCACCACCGAGAAAGGGAGTACCGATGTACCCACCAGCATTGTTGATCAGGACGGTCACGTCGTGCGCGACCCCTGCCGCCGACGTCACCGCAGCCGGGTCGGTGACCTCCAACGCCAGAGGCACGGCGCCCGGGTGAGTGATGGTGCGCGGGTCGCGGGCCGTGGCGTAGATCTTCTTCGCCCCGCGCGCATACGCCGCGTCGACGAACGCCCGCCCCAGCCCGCGGCTGCCCCCGGTGACCAGCACGACTGCACCCTCGATCGCGACCATCGTCAGCTCCCTCGACCACATGGAAACCGATCGGTTTCCAACTAGTCGACGACAGTAAACCGATCGGTTTCCGTTCACAAGCCCCGAGGTCTACCCTTGGTTCGTGAGCAGCGCCACGTCCCCTGAGGCTCGCCCAGCCGCCCCGGTGACCACGCCCGTTCCGGCACCGGCGGCGACGGCCACGCCCACGGGCACCCGAGAAAGGCTGCTGGACACGGCGGCGCCGCTGTTCTACCGGGAGGGCGTGGGAATCGGCGTCGAGGCGCTGTGCCGGGCGGCGGGTGTCTCCAAGCGGTCGATGTACCAGCTCTTCGCGAGCAAGGACGCGCTGATCGCCGCGAGCCTGGACCGATGGGCGCAGGCCCTGCGGGCCCGGCTGTTCCCGGCCGCCGACGACCTACGCCCGCCGCGGGAACGGATACTCGACGTCTTCGAGCGGCTCGCGGACGCCAGCGCCGATCCCGACTTCCGGGGCTGCCCGTTCGTCGGCACGGCGGTCGAGGTCAAGGACCCCGCGCATCCCGCCGCCGCCGTCGCCCGCCGGCACAAGCAGGCCCTCACCGACTTCTTCGCGGCCGAGGCCGGCCGCGCGGGGGCCCAGGACCCGGCGCTCCTCGCCGAACGCCTCACCCTGATCTACGACGGCGCCAGCGCCCGGGCCGTGGTCCGGGCCGAGCCCCTCGGCGACCTCGCGATCACCACCGCGGCCCTCCTCCTCGACACCGCGGGCGTCCCCGCCGCCGGCGGCGAGGGCATCCACCAGGGTGCCGGCCCCGCCAAGGGGTTCGCCCCGCCTCGACGCCCGACATGATCGCCGTTTGTGCCCTCTGAAGGTCGTGACCTGGCCTGAAGGACGCCGGCGAGGGCGCCGTCGTCGTGCTCGGCAGCGGCGCGCTGGTGCGGCGGCTGGTCGCCGAGGGTCTGGTCGACGCCTACACCCTCTTCCTGCACCCGCTGCTTCTCGGCACCGGCACCCGGCTGTTCGGCGAGACCGCCAAGCCGCTCCCGCTGGAGCTGCGCGACGTCACCAGGACCAGCACCGGCGTCCTGATCCTCAGCTACGCGGCCAACCGCCCGGCAGGCCGGGCCGTCACGGCGGACCAGGGCTCATAGCGCGAAGACGGCCCGTGCCGTCGGGTGTCAGTCGACACCAAGGTCGAAGACCGCGTCGAGGTCGTGACGCGAGTAGGCGCGGAACGCGACGTGGGTCTCGCTGTGCTCCACGCCGTCCACCTTGCCGATCCTGCCGGGTATCACGTCGCCCAGCTGATCGTGTTCTCGCACCCTGACGACCGCGATGAGGTCGTATTCGCCGGTGACGGAGTAGACCTCGCTGACACCGTCGATTCCCGCGAGCTTTTCCGCCACCTCGGGCACCTGGTCGACCCTGGTCTTGATCAACACGATCGCGGTAATCATCCTGTCCTCCGTTCGATCGTCAGCCGGGGATGCGGCCATCGCGAGCGCCGCCCCACCCAGCACCCGTCACGGGACCGGACGCCCACTGAGCAACCCTAACGATCGCCGGCAGTGACGGTACCCAGCGCGGCGTCCCCTAGCCGACCGCGACGACCGGGGCGACCACGACGAACGCGACGACCGGGGCGAGCGCGGCCCGGCAGGCGCGGGCGGGCGGGCGGGCAGGCAGGCGCGGGCTCGGCGGTCGGCCTCAGCGGCGAGCGGCGTAGATGCGACGCACGACGTCCTCGATGTCGGGTTCCTCGACGGTGAAGTCGACGACCTCGGCCCGTTCGGCGACCGCCGCGAACACCCGGGCGGCGGTGGTGGACTCGGCGTCGAACGCGAGCCGCTGGCGCAGGCCGTTCGCCTCGCTGGACAGGTGGCGGGCCGCCGGGATCCCGGTCAGGTCCGCCGACGGCGCCGTCAGGTCGACGGTGAGCACCCGTTCGGCGCCGGCGGTCCGCGAGAGGCCGGCCAGGTCGCCGTCGTAGACGAGCCGGCCGTGGTCGATGAGCAGGACCCGGTCGCACAGGCGCTCGACGTCCCCCATGTCGTGGGTGGTCAGCAGCAGCGTCGTGCCATGGGCGCGGCGCTCGGCGACCAGGAACTCCCGCAGCCGCTGCTTGGAAAGGACGTCGAGGCCGATGGTGGGCTCGTCGAGGATCACCAGCCGGGGGCTGTGCAGCAGCGCGGCCGCGACCTCGGCGCGCATCCGCTGGCCCAGGGACAGCTGGCGGACCGGGACGGCGAGGAAGCCGGCCAGCTCGAGCCGCTCGACGAGTTCCTCGGTGCGGGCGCGCTCCGCCGCGGCGGACAGCGTGTGGATGGCGGCCAGGATCCGGAACGACTCGCGCACCGGCAGGTCCCACCACAGCTGCGAGCGCTGCCCGAACACGACGCCGACCTCGCGGGCGAGCCGGCGCCGGTCCTTGACCGGGCGCAGCCCACAGGTGGTCACCGTGCCGCTGGTCGGCACGAGGATGCCGGTCAGCATCTTGATCGTGGTGGACTTGCCGGCCCCGTTGGCGCCGATGTAGCCGACCGCCTCGCCGGCCGAGATCCGCGTGGTCAGGTCGTCGACGGCCAGCACCCGCCGCCGGCGCGCCCCGTCGCGCACGGTGAACTGCCGGGTCAGCCCCTCGGCCTCCACGATCGCGCTCATCCGTCCTCGCCTTTCCTCATCCGCCGCCCTCCCTCATCCGCCGCCACCGCGGTAGTGCCGGACTCCCCAGCGCCAGCACAGCAGCGCCATCGCCCACGCCCAGAGCGCGGCGAGCGGTCCACACCAGCCCAGCCAGGCCGGCAGCCACGCCGGCGCCGGCAGGTCGAGCAGGACCACCGCCGGAAGGAAGCCGGTGAAGGCCATCGGGAAGAAGTAGCCGAACACCACCTTGAGCGGGCGCGACCAGACCGAGGCCGGCTGGGTGGCGGCGTAACGGCCGCCGTAGACGAAGGCGTTGGTCATCTCCTCGCCCTCGACGAGGAAGAACTGCAGGCCGCCCGCCCAGACGAACATCGCCGCGAACGTCGCGATGCCGCTGACCAGCGAGATCACCAGCAGCGCGACGGTGCCGACGTTCCACGTGATGTCACCCGCGGCCAGCCCGGCGACGAGCGCCACCAGGCCGACGGCCGCGCGCGACAGCCGCCGCAGGCTGATGTCGCTGGTGACCAGTTGCAGCAGCAGCGGCTGCGGCCGCAGGTAGAAGATGTCGAGAGTGCCGGCCCGCAGATAGGTGGGCAGCCTGTCGCAGTGCCCGAAGAGCATGTTGGCGAGCGAGAAGGCCAGGTCGGCCATGCCGAACACCAGCAGGATCTGGCCGAAGTCCAACCCGCCGAGCCGGGTCACCGCGTGGAACAGCACCCAGACCTCGGCCAGCTCGACCAACCCGGACAGCAGCGAGCTGACCAGGTCGAGGGCGAAGTTCGCGCGGTAGGAGGTCTGGGACCTGGCCCGGGAGGCGAGCACCACCGCGTAGGGCCGCAGCCGGGCGCGCAGGGCGATCCCGTCAGCCACCCTGCACCTCCAGGTGGCGCCGGCCGGCGCGGGTCAGTGCCTGGCCGAGCCCGCCGACGCCGGCGAGCCAGGCGAGCTGCGCCCCGAGCAGCGCGAGCGCGCCGGCGAGGCCGACGCGACCCGAGAGGATCTCGATCGGGTACATCATCATCGACGGGAACGGGGACGCGTGGGCCACGAGCAACAGCCAGCGCGGGAACAGCTGGATCGGCACGAACAGCCCGGCCAGGAACCCCGAGACCACCATGTAGCAGACCTGCAGGCCGCGGGTCTCCACCAGCCAGAAGCCGGCGACCCCGACCAGGTACGCGGTCGCGGAGGAGATCACGATCCCGAGCAGCACGCTCAGCACGCCAAGCGGGTACGCCGCCGCGGACTCGGGCGCGGCCATCCCGACGACCGCGCCGATCGCGATCATCGGGAGCCCGCGCGGGATCAGCGCGAACAGCGACCGCCCGACCTCCGTCGTGATCTCCGCGGCCTGCACGTCCAGCGGGCGCAGGAAGTCGACCGCGACCCGTCCGTCCTTGATCCGCTCGGCGATGTCGGTCCGGCCATGGAGGTTGACCGAGCCGAGCATCGCCTGGGAAATCCAGACGTAGGTGCCCATCCGCCCGACGTCGTAGCCGGCGAGGCTGCCGCCCGCGGCCCGCACCGTCGCGAACAGCACCGCCACCTTGAGCAGTCCGAAGGTCGTGTTCGCGACCAGGCCACCCAGCGCCGCCAGCCGATACGCCGACTGGCGCTGGAACCCCGCCCGAAGCAGGCGCCAGTAGACCCGGACCGTTGTACGCATAGGAGGCTAAAGGCTATGTTCCGACACTATCTTGCGCAAATAGCACAAAACGGCGATGGACGGTCACGGTACTCATGCCTGTGGGCCTGGATCGGCAGAGAATTCCGCCATGACAGCGGTGATGCAGGGCGTACGCGTCCTTGAGGTAGCAGAGCACACGTTCGTACCCGCGGCGTCCGCGCTGCTGGCCGACTGGGGCGCGGACGTCGTCAAGATCGAGCATGTCGAACGGGGCGACGCGATGCGTGCCCTGGGGTCCACCGGCGTGGCCACCATCCCGTCCGACGTTCACGTGCTGTTAGAGCACTCCAACCGGGGCAAGCGCAGCCTGGGGCTGGACCTCACGTCGCCCGAGGGCCTGGACATCCTCTACAAGCTGGCGGCGCAGTCGGACGTGTTCCTGACCAACAAGCTGCCGGGCGTCCGCACCAAGCTGAAGATCGACCTCGAGGAGATCCGCGCGGCGAATCCCGACATCATCTACGTGCGAGGGACCGGCCAGGGCGAGCGGGGCCCGGACGCGGACAAGGGCGCCTATGACTCGCTGGCGTTCTGGTCGCGCGCCGGCGTCGCCGCCGGCACCATGCAGCCGGAGCACGGCCATGTGCCGGTTCCCCCCGGGCCGGCGTTCGGGGACTCGCTTGGCGCGATGACGATCGCCGGCGGCATCATGGGCGCGCTGTACCACCGGGAGCGGACCGGGGAGACCAGCGTCGTGGACGTCTCCCTGCTGGGTACCGGCCTGTGGGCGATAGGGGCCGGCATCGCCCTGTCGATGCAGCTGAACTTCCCGTGGAGCCCGCCCCCGCTGGACGCGGTCCGGGCCAACCCGCTCGCCGACAACTACCGGACCAAGGACGGGCGCTGGGTGGCGCTGTGTTGCCTGCAGGCCGGGAAGTACTGGCCGCCGCTGTGCGAGGCCCTCGGGCGGCCGGAACTGGCGACCGACCCGCGGTTCGCCGACCATTCGACGCTGATGGCCAACTCCGGCGCGGCGGCCGAGATCCTGCGCGAGGTCTTCGCCAGCCACACCGTGGACGAGTGCCGGGGCATGCTGGCCGACTTCGTCGGCCAGTGGACCGTCGTCCAGGACACCCTGGAAGCCGTCGCCGACCCGCAGACGGTCGCGAACGGCTACATCCAGGACTGTGAGAACGCGGCCGGGGCGCCGTTTCGGCTGGTCGCCGCGCCCGTCCAGTACAACGAGCAGCCGGCCGCGCCGAAGCGGTGCCCGGAGTTCAACGAGCATGGCGACGACATCCTCGCGGGCCTCGGCCTCGACTGGGACGCCGTCGTCGATCTCAAGGTCCGCGGCATCGTCGCCTGACGGCGATCCGGTCCGGGCTGGCACGCGCACCCAGGGCCGGACCCGGTGCCGACCCGCCGATCCGCCGGGCCGCGGCGCGGCCCCCCGGCGGGGGGGGCGCGCGCGCCGCCTGGCCGCCGGCCGGCTCCCCCGGGGAACAGCCGGCGCCGGCGGCCGCTCCCCCACGAGAACCAGCCACACATCGGGCCCGGCCGGCACGCGACCGGGTGCAGAGGATCGACATCCAGTGAGCAGCACGGCCAAACCAGGCAACAGACCCGACGCGCCCGTCGCCCTGACGGACGCCCCGCCCGCGGCCGGGCACGGCCTCGCGATCGGGGTCGACGTCGGTGGGACGAAGGTCGCGGCGGGCGTGGTGGACCGGCACGGCCGGATCCTCGGATCGGCGCGCAGGCCGACCCCGGGTCACGAGCCCGCGCTGGTGGCGGACACGATCGCCGAGGTCGTCGGCGAGCTGCGCGCCGCCCACGCGGTCGGCCTGGAGGCCCCGATCGGCATCGGCGCCGCCGGCTGGCTCGACCGCCGCGGGGCGCGGGTGATGTTCGCGCCGAACCTCGCCGGCTGGCGGGACGAGCCGCTGCGCGACATCATCAGCGCCCGGCTGGGGCGGCCGGTGGTCGTGGACAACGACGCGAACACGATGGCCTGGGCCGAGTACCGGTTCGGCGCCGGGCGCGGCTGCGCCGAGCTGGTCTGCGTCACGGTCGGGACCGGGATCGGCAGCGGGCTGGTGCTCGACGGGAAGGTGCGCCACGGCGCGTTCGGCGTCGGCGCCGAGTACGGGCACATGCAGGTGGTGCCGGCGGGGCTGCCGTGCGGCTGCGGCAGCCAGGGCTGCTGGGAGCAGTACGCCAGCGGGCGGGCGCTCGTCCGGGCGGCCCGGGAGGCCGCGAGCGGCTCGCCGCAGGCGGGCCGGCGGCTGGCCGGGCTCGCCGGCGGCGATCTGGCGACGCTGACCGGCCCGGACGTGACGACGGCCGCGCGCGAGGGAGATCCGGCCGCCGTCAAGTGCTTCGAGGAGGTCGGCTACTGGCTCGGCCAGGGCCTGGCGAGCCTCGCCGCGGTGCTCGACCCGGCGAAGTTCGTCATCGGCGGGGGCGTCTCGGACGCGGGCGAGCTGTTGCTCGGCCCGGCCAGGGCCCAGTTCCACGCGGCGCTCCCAGGACGCGGCCACCGGCCCGAGGCCGAGATCGTCCTCGCCGAGCTCGGTCCCGACGCGGGGTTCGTCGGCGCGGCCGACCTGGCCCGCGCCGGCATCCTCGGCCGCGCCTGACCGGCGGCCGCCCGGAGCCCGGTCAGGCCCCGGGCGCGGGGCCGGGAGTGAGAAGCTCGACCAGGTCCTTGGTCAGCAGGTCCCAGCGCCAGGTCAGCTCGACCCAGGCGCGGCCGGCCGCGCCCATCGAGCGGCATCGGGCCGGGTCGTCGAGCAGTTCGCCGACGGCCGAGGCGACGTCGTCGAGGCGGCGGCCGTCGACGACGAGGCCGGTCCGGCCGTCGAGCACGGCGTCGGGCGCGCCGCCGCTGTCGCCGGCGACGACGGGCAGCCCGGCCGCGGACGCCTCCAGGTAGACGATCCCCAGGCCCTCGACCTCCAGGCCCCCGAGCCGGGAGCGGCAGGGCATGGCGAACACGTCTCCGGCCGCGTAGTGCGCCGGCAGCTCCTCCCAGGGGACCGAGCCGGTGAACACGACGTGCTCGGAGACGTCGTGCTCCCGGGCGAGGCGGGCCAGGTCGGCGCGGTAGGGACCGCCGCCGACCAGCAGCAACGCCGTGTCGGGGTAGCGGCGTCGCCAGCGGGGCAGGGCGCGGACCAGCATGTCCTGCCCCTTGCGCGGGACCAGGCGGCTGACGCAGACGACCACCCGTCGCCCGGCCAGGCCGTGCCGGGCGCGGATCTCGTCCCGGCCGGTACCGGGTCGGAACAGCTCGGCGTCGACGCCGCTGGGCAGCCGTTCCAGCCGCGGGTGCGGCCCGAAGGCCGAGCCGATCCGGCGGCGGGTGTAATCGCCCAGGTAGGTGATCACGTCGGTCGTCGCGCCGATGCGGCGCAGCGTCTGCCGGGCGCCGGGAAGTGAGGCCCAGCCGACCTCGTGCCCATGGGTGCTCGCGACCACCCGCTCGATCCCGGTCGCGCGGCGCAGCCGGCCGCCGAGCAGACCGAGCGGCGCCGCGGCGCCGAACCAGAGCGCGTCGCACCGCTCGGCGCGGGCGATCTCGCGGGCGCGGCGCAGAACAGCCGGTGTCGGCAGCATGAGCGACGTCGGGTGCCGCACGACCTGGAAGCTCTGCGCCGCGTCGAACACGGCCGCGCCCCGCCAGGCGGGTGCGTAGACGACGACGTCGGCGGCGGGCAGCCGGCTCGCGAAGTTGTGCACGAAGGACTGGATGCCGCCCGGCCGGGGCGGAAAATCGTTGGTCACCACGAGCACCCGCATGCCCCCATGGTCCCGCACCCGCGACCCGCCGCTGTCCCCTCCCCCACTCGGCCTCGTCCGGCCTTGTTCGGCCTCGCTCAGCCGGCGCGCCGGCCGCGCCGGCCCGGACCGCCCGCGTCGGGGCGCCGGGCCGGCCGGGTGCGCTGACGAGGGCCGCCCGCGAACGGCTCGGGCAGCGGGATCATCGGCTGGGCGGGCGGCAACGGAGCCGTCGGCACGACCGGATCCGCCGCGCCCTCGGTGGGGACGACGTCCAGCGGGGTCACGAGCCGTAGCCGGGGCAGCAGGCCGGCGTCGGCGAGCAGCGCGAGCGCGCGCCGCTCGTCCTCGTCCCACTCGACGACCGGCGGCGGCGCCAGCAGCACCGATACCACGCAGTCCGCGCAGCCGTCGCCACGAACCGCGCAGGAGTCGCAGTCGATCAGCATCGTGCTCACCCTCTGTCGTCCGTCAGTCGTCTCGTGTCCGTACCTCTCGTCGCGGACAGTAGACGCGCGGTCCGACAGTTTTCGGCGCTCGGCCACCCCGCCGACTCGCGGGCCGCCCGTCCGGCGCGGGTCGGTCCGGGCAACGGCGGCCAGGCACGGGCCGGCACGGGCCGGGCACGACCCAGGCGCGGCCGGCCGGGCGGGAACGAGGCGCTAGCGTTCGAGGCGGGACAGCAGCGCGGCGGAGGGGACGGCGCGGGCGCCGGCGGACGCGCAGGCCTCGGCCACCTCGCGGTCGGAGGTCACGACCACGATCGGCCGGCCGGGCGGCTCGGCCCGTACCAGCCGGACGATCTCCTCGTCGGCGAGCTCCCCCAGCCGGCTGAACAGCACCCGCACCCCACGCGGCGCGGTGACGCCGACCGGCCGGCTGGCGACCGCCGTGGCGTCGAACACGACCGTGATCTCGGCCTCGAGCGCCCGGCCTGCGAGCGGGCCGAGGCCGGAGAGCAGCCGCACCCGCTGGGCCTGCAGAGTCAGCCCGCCGTAGCCGCGCTTGGTGACGTTGTAGCCGTCGATGAGCAGGTGGACGCCCGGGATGGCGAGGACCTCGTCGATGACCGTGGGATCGTCCTCCGGCCGGCCGCGGGCGCCGACCGCGGAGAACGGGTCGCCCGTCCGGGCGTCCGCCGACGCCAGCAGGTCGGCCGGCCGCGACACCGTGCTGGGCAGGCCGAGCTCCCGGCGGACGCCGTTGGCGGCGCCCATCAGCGTGTCCAGCAACACCCGCAGCCGGGCGTCGTCGAGGCTGCGGGCGTCGCGCCCCTCCCGCCGGGCGGCGGCGAGCGCGGCCTCCAGGTCGCCGACGCGGCCGCGCAGCCGGCGGACCTCGGTCTCGGCGGCGCGGGTCGCGGCCCGGGCCGCGTCCCGGTCGGCCACCGCCGCGGCCACCTCCTCCTGGGCCACCTGCTCGGCGCGCCGCACGCGCTCCGACGTGCCCCGCATCCGCCGGCGCAGCTCGTCGGCCTCCTGCCGGCTCGAGGCCAGCTGCTCACGCAGCTGCTCGCGCTCGGCGCGAACGGCCTCACGCTGGGCCACCAGCGCCTCGGAGAGCCGGTCGACCTCCCGCGCGGCCTCGTCGGCCCGCGCCGAGAGGGCGTCCTGCGCCGACAGGCTGGCGGCGGCGGCGAGCAGCTCCTCCCAGCCGGACGGGCGCAGCACGAAGGCGACCGCGGCCACCTCGGCGGGGGGCGCGGCGGCCGGCGGGCCGTCGGCCGCCGTCACCGCCTCGGCGAGACCAGGATGGGTCCGCCGGATCCAGTCGGCCACGCGGCCCCGGAACATCGCGTCGTGCTCGACCGCCGCCGCGAGCGGCACGGCGCCCTGCTTGGCCCTGCGGGCGGGGGTGAACCTGCGCACGGCGACCAGACTCGCCGGCACCTCGGCGTCCTCGAGGTCGGCGAGCGTGTCAGCGGCGAAGGCGACGACCTGGGTGCGCACCTCAGCCGGCAGCGGCTCACTCACCCGGCACCGGGCGGCGGCAGGTCGACGGGCACGATACGGACTCCCCTGCGCAGGAACGGACGGCGATACTCCAGCGTAGTCCGGGCCAACAGCGATCACCGTCCGTCATGAGCATTCGCCAACAGCGGGCGCACAGGCGGTCCGCCGGCCCGCCCGCGGCCGGTGAGTACGCCCCCGCCGGCCCGCCCGCCGGTGCCCCCGGCCGGGCTGGCACGACGGACGACTAATGCGCGGCCAACAATGCCTACCCGCCAACAATGCCCACGCCTGGAGCCCCCGGAGAGGTTGTCTCCGCAACCGAGCAGGCGGCCGGCCAGGGCTTTTCCATTGGGGATTTCCGACTTCTGTAATGTCGCCCTGTCCATCCTCATTGCTCCGTTTCTGGCAGCGGGGTGTAGGCCCGAGAGGAACATCGTGAGCGACCAGTACCCCCACAACCCGCCGGACGGCGGTGGCGGCTGGCCGCCAGCCACCCCGGCACCTGACTGGCAGGCGTCGCCGGGTGGTCACGACCCGGCTGGCCACACCCCCCACCCGACACCCCCCGGTCAGGCGCCGCCTCCCCCCGGGCAGGGCTGGCCGGGCTCCGCGCCGGACGGAGGGCAGTGGCCACCCGCCGGCCACGGCCAGCCCGGCTACCCGCAGGGCGCGCAGGGCACGCCCCCGCCCGGTGGCTACCCGTATCCCCCGGCCGGCGGCTACCAGCAGCCGGGGACCCCGCCCCCCGGCGCCTACCAGCCGACCACGCCCTACCCGCAGGCCGGCTACCCCCAGGGCCAGCCCGGTTACCAGGACGCGGGGTTCCAGCAGGGCGGCTACCCGCCGGCCGGCGGCACGCCGGCGCCCTGGGCCGGCGGGCCGGGACAGCCGCCCGGCCAGCCGCCGCGTCGGTCGAACCGCAACGGGATCATCCTGATCGTCTCGCTCGCCGTGGTGGCGGCCATCGTCCTCGGTGTCGTCATCGCGCTCGCGGTGAATGGCGACGACGAGAAGAAGCCAGTCACCGTCCAGCCCACCCTGCCGGCGGTGACGAACCTTCCTCCCCAGGGCGGGCAGAGCACCGCGCCGCAGGGATCCGCGCCGCCGGCGACCACGGCCCAGGGCGCTCCGGCCACGGCGGTGCCGGGCGCGCCCGCGGACTGCAAGCAGGTCGGCGTGCCCGCCGGCGCTCCGCCTGCGGGTGTCCTCGACATCGGCCAGACGGGCACCGTCGAGGGTGAGGACTACAGCGACGAGGTCATCTACAAGGCGCAGATCACGCTGCACGGCATATGCACGACGACCTCGGCGGTCCGCAGCTACGGCGACCCGCCGGAGAACGGCCTCTTCGTCATCGCGAACTTCACGGTCCAGATGATCTCGGGCCAGGCGAACGTGTTCGGGATCCATTTCTTCGGGCTGGCCGAGGACGGCAGCCGGTACGACGCGACGTACACCGAGGTCGGGTCGATGCTGAACGCCGATGATCTGAAGGCCGGCCAGAAGGTGCGCGGCAACATCGTCTTCGACGTTCCGCAGGACGTCCACCTGGTCTACTGGGAACCGCTGTTCGCCACGTCGCAGGTGACCTTCCGCTACTGACGGGCTTTGCTCGCCGGGTCCCGAGCTCGGGACCTGCCCCGCCCAAGCTCTCCTCGGCCCACCGCGGCCGGCCCAGGGCCGGCCGCGGTGGCGGCGCCACTCGGCGCCGCCCCGCCTCCGGCCTCCCGCCGAGCCTCGGCCGGCCCGGCGGCGCCGTCAGGCCAGCGCGGACCGGATCCGCTCAGCCACCTCGTCCAGCTCGTCCGACGCCGGGTTCGGGTCGGCCAGCGCGAAGTCGAGCTGCTTCTCGCTCTCGATCGGGATCAGGTGGACGTGGGTGTGCGGCACCTCCAGCCCGGCGATGATCGCAGCTACCCGCCGCGGCTGGAACGCCTCCTGGATCGCCCGGCCGACCTTCGCCGCCGCGCTCCACAGCTCACGCTGCTCCGCGTCGGGCAGGTCGATCCAGTGATCGACCTCGAGGCGCGGCACCACCAACGTGTGCCCCGGCCGGATCGGGGAGATGGTCAGGAACGCCACCGTGTGCTCGTCCTCGTAGACGAACCGGCCCGGCAGCTCCCGGTTGATGATCCGGGTGAAGATAGTCGGCATGGCTGGGACCCTACCGAGCCCGCCACCTCGGCGGATCTACCGGACGCGCCCGCGCGAGAGCCCAGTTCCCGGGCTTGAGGACTCCCGGCCCGCCCCGGGAACGGACGCCCGATTCACAACACGCCGACCACCTGTGAGCCAAGGCTCCCGCAATGCGGCATCATGCGCGAGTGGCCGGGTTTGAGACGCACGGGCTGAGGGTAGCCAGGGTCGGCGTCGACTGCGTGGACGTCGACCGCATGATCCGCTTCTGGTCGCGGGCACTCGGGTACGAGGTGGCCCGCCGCGGCGGTGACACAGCGGAGCTGCGCCACCCCGCGAGCGCCGGCCCGAAGCTGCTCCTGCGCCAGGTCCGCAAGCTGAGCCCTGCCCGCAACCGCCTGCAGCTCGACCTGTACGCGGTCGACGCCGAACGGGTCGCCGGCTGGCTCGCCACCCTGGGCGCGAAACGGGTCCGCCGCCTCGAGTCCAACGGCGCCTCCACCGAGGCCGGCTACCTGCTCGCCGACCCCGAGGGCAACGAGTTCCGCGTCATCACCGCCGGCCCCGCCGCCTTCACCCGCCCGTTCGTGTGAACCGGCAGGCGACCGCCATCCAGGGTGTCAGCCAGGATTCGGCGGGTTCAGGTCTGCCGGGTAACGCGGAGCCGAATGGGCGACGGCGCCGGTCCTGAAACAGCTCCAGACCGGTCCGGGCCCTGACGGGCTTGGCGTGGCCACAGATCCGGTAGCGGAGCGGTCTCGACGCCGAGTCTGGTCGATGATCAGGTGTGCCATCAACCGAAACGCGCCCGCACGCCCGCCACGGCGCCTTACAACGGGCGCTCCACCCTCTCGTCGCCGCCACATCTGCGCTTTAGGTCAAGCATGAGAGGGTGCGCCAGTAGCGCGGGGTATTCGCGCCCCAGATCCTCGATCTCGCGGCGGGCAAAGAGGCGCACTCCACTCGAGAACTCATCCAACGGGATCGTCAGCACATTCGTCGAGAAACTGGTCTCGATACGAACGTCGCCGCCCCTTCTTTGAAAACTGATGCTCTGGTCAGCCTCGGTGAAGTCGTACGAGTAGCGGGAGCCGGTACCGGAGGCCAGCTCGTCCCGGGCTCCGACCATCGCGGCGACGAAGTGGAGAGCCGGTACAGATCCGACCTCGGAAGCCAGGGACGTGCCATGGGAGAGTATTTCAACGTCCCCCGGGAAGAAGTACCAGAGCAATTCGGCACTGGTGGCCTGGTCCGGGGTGCCGAATCGCTCCCATCCCACAGTGCCGGACGACGCACTTCGCCGGTGGTTGATCTCCAGTGACACGGCCTCACCCCTCTGCCTATAGCGGGTGCATGGAGACGACATTACCATTCGGGTCAACCCAGACGCGCATCCTTGTACTTCCGTTCTCGCCAATCACTCTTCCAGGACCAAAATCGAAGTCATGCGCATGGTTGCCGGTCACGGAGTCGACGCGACTTGGCACCGGCGACCCGCTTACCGCCTCGTTAGCGAGGGCCCCGAAATTGTCCGGATCGACACTTTCATCGAACTTTGTACCTACAGACGGAGAGCCCGGGCCGTGCCGAGGAAGGATATGCGTGTCAATTACGTCATCCGAGAGATGGACAGGACCACCGCAGTTGTGGACGAGTACCGGCGTCTCGCCCGCGAGCACGTAGTACGTGGGAAGGGTGTCGACGGTCAGGTTGTAGACGGTCTGGGTGTTGTATCTCGCGAGTGCGCCGGCGGCGCCGACCGTCTGGCCGCTGGGTGTGCGGAGCCGGTCCTCGGGGGTGAGTGCGCCGGCGTTGACCCACTCGCCGTCCGACTGGTCCCAGATGGGGTGGCTGGTGGTGGCCGTGATGGTGGCGGGGCCGTCGGGGGTCTGGACGGTGATATCGACGAGGGGTTTGTCGCCGGTGCTAATGATGAGGCGGGTGACGGTGCGCGCTTCGGTTCGGCCGGTTTCGGGGTCGGTGGCGAGGACCCGGTCGCCGGGGCGGATGTCGCGGATGGGCTTGGAGGTGCCATCGGCGAGGAGGACACGCGTGTCGCCGTCGAAGCTGCTGGCGCATCGCGCGGCGAGCCTTCCGGGTGCCCCAAAGCCTCTCATGAACCGACCAAAGAACCCGAGCTTCGGCCCCGGAATCAGCAGTTCAGGAACGGACGCGACCGCGCACTCGCCCACCCCGTGGCAATCCTGCGCACCCGAGTCCTGCCACATGCGGTAGTACCTGTCAAAATGCTCGGGGTCATGGTCCATACAATCTATCGTTTCGCCGTTTTCCTGGCAGTCGCCCCATGCCTCCTCGAAGAGCGCCGCCGGCCCCTCCCACTCCAGCACACACCGTTCGATTCCAGTCGCCGAGAAATTGCATACCTGGCGATCACCCGAGCCACCCCCGCCGCCACCGCTCCCGATCGGGACGATGCGGTAGCCGGAATCGGAGGAGCCGGACTGGGGGAAGAAGGCAGAAACGACCCGTGGCTTCGCCGCCGCCTTTGGGACGGCAGAGGGGGGCTTCGGCTTCACGCTGCTGGCCGGCGTCTTGATCCGGGGTGCCGCCGCGGGCTTCGAGATCGGCGTCGGCTTTGCGTGCTGCTTGACCGGGGCCGTTCGAGGCTTGACTACCTGCTTGACCGGGGCCTTCTGCTTGACCGCCTGCTTGACCGGGCCGCTCAGAGGCTTGACCACCTGCTTGACCGGCGCCTTCTGCTTCACCGCCTGCTTGACCGGCGCCTTCTGCTTCACCGCCTGCTTGACCGGCGCCTTCTGCTTGGCCTTGGCGGCCGCCTGGAAGGCCAGGTACGCCCGCACCCCGGCCCAGAACGCCTCCTGGAAGGCCAGGTACGCCCGCACGCCTGCCCAGAACGCCGCGTCCTGGACCGGGCCCGAGGACTTGACCGGCTTTGACGCCGACTTGATGGGGGTGTACGCCGACTTGGTTTTGACGGCGGACTTGGTCTTGGTGTTGGCGGTTGATTTGTTGGCAAATCCGGTCGGGTCGTTGTAGGTGAGGGGGTTGCCCGCGGCGTAGGTGTAACGGTTGCTCGCGGCGGTGCCGGTGATGGGGAGGTTGGCGGTGTCGCGGCTGATGAACGTGCCGGTGCCGGGGGTGTACCAGCGGGCCTGGGCGTTGACCTTGTCGGTGGCGGGGTCGGTCCAACTGCCCTGGTAGCCGACGTGCAGGTTGGGGTTGCCGGCGGCGACGGGTTCGCCGAAGGGGGTATAGGAACGGCTGTCGGTGAGGACACCGGCGGTGGTGAACGCGGCGACCAGGTCGCCGTGGGTGTCGGTGAGGGTGGCCCAGTTGCCGGCGGGGCTGCCGATGGCGACGAGGTCGCCGTCGGGGTCGCGGGAGAACGAGGAACTGAAGTCTGTGGCGGGTTCCTTCTCCAGGCCGGCGTAGACGAACGGGGCGCCGTTGCGGGTGGCGAGGCGGTCGAGGCCGTCGTAGGTGTAGGTCTGGAGGGTGCCGCCGGTGTTGTCGCCGAGGAGACGGTCGAAGGCGTCGAAGCTGGTGGTGGTGACGGTGGCGCCTTCGGTGCGGGTGTTGAGGGTGCCGCGGGCGGTGTAGGTGTAGGTGGACGTGCCGTCGGAGGTCAGCCGGTTGCGGGCGTCGTAGGTCGAGACGACCGCGTTCTGGCTGGTGCGGTTGCCGGCGGCGTCCCAGCCGTAGGTGGTGACGACGCTTGCGGGGTCGGTCCAGGAGGTGAGGCGGTTGGCCCAGTCGTAGGTGTAGGTCTGGGTGCCGGCGCCGGCGACGCCGAGTGGGCCGGTGGTGGTGCTGAGTCGGTTGTCGTTGTTGTCGTAGGTGTAGGACTGGCCGCGTAGCGCGGTGGCGCCGGCGGTGAGGGTGTCGGCGATGGTGCGGCCGAGGTTGTCGTAGGCGAAGGTGCGGGTCGCGCCGGGGTAGGTGACCGACGTGAGCTGGCCGGCGTCGTCGTAGGCGAGCGTTCGGGTGCCGCCGGTGACGGTGCCCGTGATGGTGGCCAGTTCGCTGCGGGGGGTGTAGGTGAAACTGGTGGTGCTGCCGGGGTCGGTGCGTCCGGTCATCCGGCCGGTGGAGTCGTAGGTGAAGCTGCTGGTACCGCCGGCACCGGACGCGCCGGTGAGCAGACCGCGGTCGTTGTAGGTGAACGACTGCGTGCCGCCGGGGTGGTTGACGGCGGTGAGCTGGCCGGCCAGGTCGTAGGACAGGGTCCGCGAGGCCGTGGGAACGCCGACGCCGGTGCCGTTCTCCGCGGTGAGACGGCCCAGCGCGTCGTAGGTGGCGGTACGGGTGACCCCGCCTGGGGCGACGACGGTGACGGGCAGGCCGCCAGCGTCGTAAGTGGTCGTCCAGGTCCGGTCCGCGGCCGCCGGGAACGCCGGCGTCGAGGGCTCCACCACGGACTCGACGAGCCCAAGGCTGTTGTACTTCGTGATGGTGGCGTTGCCGCGGCCATCGGTGATGCGGGTGACGTTGCCGGCCAGGTCGTAGCCGACCGAGGTGGTGATCGTGGTGGAGCCGTTCACGGGAACCGTGATGGTCCGTAGCTGGCTCAGCGCGTCCAGGGTGGACGTGGCGGTGTGGCCGTTCGGGTCGGTAGTGGAGGTGACATTGCCCGCCGCGTCATAGCCGGTCGACGTGCTCCGGAGCAGGACGTCGGTGGGCGAGTACTCGGCCACGGCGGTCTCGCGACCGGCGCGGTCGTAGGTATAGCGGGTCTCCCGGCCGAGCGGGTCGGTGACCGAGATGACGCGGCCAGCCAGATCGTAGGTGTAGGTGGTCGTCTTGCCGAGCTCGTCGTGGGTGGCGGTCACGTCGCCGGCGCCGTTGTAGTCCGAGATCGTCGACGCGCCGGTGGCGACGTTGGCGGGCAGCAACTCCCGGATCACGTCGCCGGCATCGTTGTAAACCGTGTAGGTCGTGAACGTCTGGGTCAGCCACTGCTCGGTGACCGTCGTCGCCCACACCCGGTCAAGGTCGTCGTAGGCGTAGAACGTCCACGCGCCGACCTGGTCAACCTCGGTGACGAGGTTGTCGACGTCGTCGTAGACCATCCGGGTAACGCCCGCCGCCGGCGCGCCAGACACCTGCGGGTCGGTGACGGCGACCGGCCGGTCGCGCTTGTCGTAGACCGTGGTGGTCGTCTTGCCGCGGGTGTCGGTGTGGCTGACGGTGTTGCCGTTGTCGTCGTACGACCAGGCCTCGGTCGGGACGATCGCGCTACCGCCGCCGGGCGGCGTGTAGGACGGGTGAGTCACCTGCGTGACCTGACCAAGATGGTTGTAGCCGATGACCTTCACCTTGTTGCGGGCATCCCGCACATGCGTCGGCTCACCGAACGTGTTGTAGCCGATCTCCTCCGACGGCCGGTCGGTAACCGCCGCGGCGCCGTTCTCCTCGACCTGCACCGGCGGGTGGATCTCCTGGACGGTGTTGCCGTGGGCGTCGGTGACCTGATCGGTCACATAGGCCGAGTTCGGCGCGCCGCCCGGGACGTAGCCACGCGGGTCGACCGAACTAGTCACCTCGCCACGCTGGTCATAGGTGACCGCGCTGGTGAACCGTTCCACCCCGTTGCCGAACACCGTGGTCGACGTCGGCCGGGAGGCGTTGTCATAGCCGTACTCGATGCGTTCGGTCGTCGCCGTGCCCGCCGCGGACAGCTGAGCGGCGGTGACGTTGTCACCGGCGTCGTAGGTGACATCTGTCCGGCGGGCGACACCCTGGGGGTCGACGATGGTCGCGATCGTCTTGCCGTCGGCGTCGTACTCGGTCGAGACCTTGGAAAGGCCACCACCCGCGATGGTCGTGATCTCGTTGCCGGCACCGTCATAGGCGTACTCGGCGGAAATGATGTCGCGGGCAGCCGGACCGGACAGCACACCGTTGACCAGGTCCGGCGGCCGGTACCCCTCGAGAGTTTCCCGGAACGGCAGATCATCGAGCCAGTACTGGTAGCTGACCGTCCGGCCCTCGGCATCGGTGACGGACGCGACCCGGCCCGCCGGGTCGTAGGCCCGCGACTCTAGAACGACGTCGCGGGGCGAGGAGCCGGCGACCGGGTCGTCGACGAAGTCCTCCAGCGTCGTCGTCGCCACCTGGTCGTGGGCCGTGTAGGTGTAAGAGGTCACCGTCCCCGCAGGGTCCGTCGTGGTCGCGACATTGCCGTTCGGGTCGTAGGTCGTCGCGTACGTCGCCCATGGGAAACTCCCCGCGCCGACGGTCCGGTGGGTCTGCCGGTCGGCGTCGTCGTAGGCGTAGGTGGTCGTGCGGGCGGTGTCCCCACCGGTCGCGTCGGACACGGTGACCTGGGTCAGGTTTCCGTTGGCGTCATAGGTGTTCGTCGTGACCGGGGTGTGCACCACCGATGTGATCAGGTTGGCGGCTCCCGGAGAGGTGACCTGCGCGACCTGCCCGAGCTTCGTGTAGGCGTAGCTGGTGGTCAGGCCGGCGGGGAAGGTGTCGGAGATCTCCTTCGACGTCAGCTGGCGGCCCAGCTCGTCGTAGGTGTACTCGTGCACCAGCCCGGCCGGGTCCTGGTCGCGGCGCAGGTCCCCCTTGGCGTCGTAGCCATAGGTCGTGGTCTTGCCCCCCAGGTCGGTATGGGAGAGCAGCAGCTCGCGCGGGATCGTCCCGCCCCCGGCCACCGCCGCCTCGCTCCCGGTGGAGAAGGCCCACGACTCGGCACGGCCAAAGGGGAAGCCCGTCGTCGCCGGGGTTATCCGCGAGACCAGGTCGCCGAACGCGTTGTAGTTGTAGAAGGTCGCGAAGGTGTTGTCCGACGACGACGCCGACCGGCCGTCTCGGTAGATGGTGACCAGGTCGTTGCGTGGGTCACCCGGCGCTCCGACGTAGTAGCCGTAGTACTCGGTGTTGACGAACAGCGTCCCGTTCCAATACGAGCGGGCCTGCGAGCGGGCAAGAACGTTGCCACGGGTGTCGGTCTCGGTCTGGACGATGTTGCCGTTCTCGTCGATGACCTGGCGCAGGAATCCCCGGTCGTTGTAGACGAACTGCCGGTTCCCTATGTTGTCCCGCTGCGAGATCAGCTGGCCATCGTGGTACTCGTGCTCGGTTTCGTGGTCACGGGGGTCCGTCACTCGGATGATCGTGTTCGGGTTGGTAGCCAGCACCTCGTACTCGGTGCGGTTGCCCTCCCCGTCCTCGCGCCACTGCACGGTGCCGTCGAGGTTGTAACCGATGACCGTGTCGACGTTTCCCTCAGGCAGCGTGATCGTCCCGATCTTGCCGTTGAACGCGTAGCCATAGGTCGTCGGGCTGGTCGAGCCCGGGGCGGTGACCGAGGCAAGATTGTCACCGCTGTAGGCATAGGTCCACGTCAGTGAGCCGGCGTGGGCGGCGACGTTCTGGGTGGACACGGAGGTGACGTGGGCGCCGGTCCACGTCAGCGACAGCGTCCGCAGCGTGGTCAGGTTCACCACCGAGGTCAGCTGCGCGTTGCTGTTGTAGTTCAGCTCCAGCTGCCGACCGGTCACGTCGGTGATCTTCACCAGCCGGCCGTCGGACCGGAACGTGTGCGCGATCCCGGTCTTGTCGGTGAGCGTGGCGGCCGCGGTCGCGGTGAAGTCGTCGATCCGCCCCGCGCCGGCTGCCTCCGCGAACGGGCCGGCCCGGCTCCCGTAGAACACCGCCGGGTCGTTCGTCGACAGGATCTGCGCGCCGTTGCGCAGCACGGAGATCGCCGGCCCGTTCGTCACCACCGTCAACGTGTCCGCCGCCGTGCAGCACAACCCGCCGCTCGACGTCGCGACGACCGTCTCCACACCGTCGTCACGTTTGACCAGTTGCCAGGTGCCCGACGACGGCTGCGCCACCACCCGCCAGTAGTTGTTCACGTCCGCGAACCGGAACGCCAGTCCCAGGCCGGCCTGTGCCACCGGCATCTTGAACGAGAACGCCCCATCCGCCGCCGCCGATACCGTCGCCATGTTCCGGTTCCCGGACGCGGCCGCCAGGTAGGCGGCGTTCCCGGAAATACCCCAGGTGCCGTTGCCCAGCCCCGGCAGCGGCTGCACCTGCCACTGCTCACCGTTGTCCGTCATTCCCAGGGTGGTCGCCGAGTTGGCCCGGGTGAAGCTGTCGCGGTGCTGGTCGTCGACGATCGTGACCGACCCGACCCGCCCGGCACCGGTGTTGAGCGCGTACAGGCCAGCCCTGGTCGCGGTCGAGAACTGCGAGTCGGTCACCGACCCGACCACCCGGTCGTTGCGGTACACCGTCAGCACCGAGCCCGCCATCCGCACCGCGTAGACGTCGGCCGCCGCGCAGCACGCGCCGGCGTACGTAGCGACCGTCGTCACCACCCCGCCGACCCGCTTCGCCAGGATCAGCGCGTTACTCCCCGGCTCCGTCGTCAGCGTCCATAGGTTGCCGGCGTCCTGCACCCGAAACGCCACCCCCAGATGGTTCTGCGCCACCGGCGCCGTGAACCGGACCATCCCGTCCGACGGAGCGGGCATCACCGCCACCCCGGCCGACCCCGACACCAGATACGCGTTGTTCCCGTTGACCCCCCACGTCCCCGACAACACCTGCCACGACTCACCCGTATCCGCCACACCCAACGAACTCGCCGAGTTCGCCCCGGTGAACGACGCCACCTTCGGACTCGGCGCCTGCATCAACGAGAAATAACCATCCTGCGGCGTGAACGTGCCGTCCCAGTTCCGCCCGAACCGGCTGTCCCGCCCGTCCGGATACCGCACCACCAGGTTGCCCTCACCCGAGTCGTCGACCCGGACGTTCGTGTCCCACTGCGACGACCACCCCGCCCCGAACAGCCCCACGTTCGGGTCCCGGCTGTTGTAGGTCCGCGTCAGCTCCAGGCCCGGTCCCACCCCGGCCACCGAGATGTCCGTCGTCGACGACGCGTAGTTCCCGATCAGCGGCGTCACCGACCCCACCGACGGCGCATACGGATCCCCACCGAAATGCCCACTCGTCGCCGGCGACGGCACCTGCGCGATGATCGTCATCGGCTGGGTCCACGCGCTCGTGGTTCCGCCGGCCTTCACCCGCCCCCGCCAGTAGTACGGCCAGCCCCAGCTCATCCCACCCGCCGGCACCCGCCACGACGAGCTCGCGATGAACCCACCCGACGACACGCAGAAACCACTGGCCGCGTCCGGGTTCGAGCACAGCTGGAACTCGTACGTCAAACTCGGCTGGTTCCCCGACAGCGACAGCACCGGACGCAGCGTGTCGACCCGCTCGGCGTCCAACGGCGTCGACCCGGTCACCTGCACCCCGGCCGCCGGCGGCGCCACCAGCGCCACCGGCAGCATCGGCACACTGTGCGTGGAGAAGAACGCCCCGCCCGACCCGGTGTCCTGCATGTCGAACTTGACGATGTAACTACCCGCCGGCGGCGGGCTCACGATCGCCGTCACATCCACCGACTGGCCCCGGCCCACAGCCACCGGCAGATTCGTCTTGTACCCCTGAGCCACGATCTCCGTGGTCCCGGTGGCGTCATACACGTGATACGACAGCTTGTAGGCACCGTTCGCCGGCCACGTGAACTTACCCCGGTTCGTCACCCGAACCTTGATCTTCCCCGACTGCGTCGCGGTCAACGCCTGGTCCCACACCGGCGACCCCGTCGGCCAGGAATACACCGCGTCATACGGCGACCAGGTGATACTCATCTTCGGCCGATGGTCCCCCGCCGTCCCCGGCGCAGTGCAGGCACAGTTCTGCGACTCGAACTCTTTGTAATGGTTCGCATCCACCGCCGACGCCCGCACCGACAGGCCATGGTTCGCCGTCGTACCGTCGTTCCAGTCCTCCACCAGCTCCGTCAGCCGCGAATCAGAGAACGTCTCCCACCCCGCCGGGCAGCCGCCGTTCCCGCTCTGATGCGAGAACGTGCTCTGAGCAACCTCACCACTGATGGACGCGCCGGGCCAGGTCAGCGTGGTGCCGTTCCACGACCCCGTTACCTGGTACAACGACACCGGATGCGCCGTGCACGCGTGGTGCGACGCCGTGTTGAACAACGACACCGTCGCCGACAGGATGTTCGCGTTCGCCAACGCCGAGTTGTTCGGGAAATGCAGATAGCCCCGGTTCTCGTCCCCCGCCGCCTGCAACCCCACCCGCAACGACCCGTCCGACCCGTGCGCCGTTCCCGGCGTCGCCGACGACACATAGGTGTCATCCGTACCGGCCCCGACCTGGGTGACCGTCGGGTCGACCCGCACCGGAAACACCCGCTCCGGCGCCCCCAACCACGCCGCGTCCAGATCCACCCGCAACGCGACCTGACCCGTACTGTCCGCCTCCACCAGGCTGTAGGTCACACCCTCAGACGTCGCCCGGCCCGGCGACGAGTCCTCCATCCACCCCCGCGGAATCACCGCCACCGCCGCGCCCGACCCGTCGGCAAGCACCACCTGGCCCCGCTCGTCCAGGCTCGCGGTCAGCCCCGCCAACGCCAGCGGGAACGTCCAGCTCGTCGGAGCGTCCGACGACCGCAGGACGATGACCTCCTTGAGCCCCGACGCCGTCGCCGACAGCTCCAGATCCGCCTGCTCGTGCACGTCGGTGAACGTCACCGACTCCCCGTCAGCCGCCCCCTCAGCGGCCGCCGCACCCTCCAACGCGAACCCGGCCGACAGCCCCTCGCCCAGCTCGATCCGCGCCAGCTCCGGGGCATCCGCCGCGCCGGCGATCTCCACCGGCGACGCCACCGACCGAGCCTCAAACCCACCGCCCTGCTCCTCCAGGCCGGTGTCGACCTCCACCCACCGGCCCTGGTCGTCCTTAAACCGCACCGGCTCCGTCGACAACTCCGTCGTGTAGGTGCCGTCCGGGTTCCGGAACACCGTCGCGGTGTCCGTCCGGGCCGCCTCGACCTCCACCCGACCCGACTGCGGTACCTCTGGATCTTTAGCCCCCGCCGCCAGGTCCTCGTCCGCGGGCGCCTCGGCACCGGCCGGCACCTCCGGAAGGATCACCTCGCCCGCCGGCGCATCCGGGCCCGTCGGGTACACCACCTCCCGGGGCTCCACCTCCGGAGACGCCGGCACCGCGCCCTCGACCGTGCCGACCCGGGCCGCCACCTCCGCCAGATCCGGCGCGACGTCGCGTGAGGTCAGCTCCGTCGGGACCACATGGTCCCGCCCCTCCGCGCTGCCATCTGACGACTCGGGCAACTTCACGTCCCGAAACGGGTTCTGCTCCGAGATCGGCACCAGACCCGGGTTTGTCACCCGGTCCACCACCAGCACCACGACACCCGACAGCAGCAACACCGTGACCAGCGCAAGCGCGACGCGGCGTGCCCGGGAACGGCGGCGCCACACCTTCCGGCCAAACGACGAGAGACGACGCGCGGGCACAGGCCAGCCGATCATGAAGCCGCTCCGGGCAGGTCAGGGGAACCGACGGAACCAGCACCGACCACCCAGAACGCGGAATCCACCACCCATCCCAGCGCACGACAAAGAAGGGCGGGAGGTGGAAACCATCGGCGCGCGAAAAAGGCCGCGCGCAACTATCTCGACGAAGCCCGGGAAGGCTAACGAAAGCTATGGCCTCCTGACCCACGAACCACCGAGAGGCGCGCGGGCGGCAACGCTGAGCAGAAGCGCTCCAAGGAATCGGAGAGTACGCCCCGAACACGTCATCGTGTCGGTGAGATCACCCGCAGACGCGGGCCAGAGAACCCGGCGACTTCTACAGATGCGTAGGACCAGAGGCGAGCGGAGCCAAATATCCCGTACGGACAACCAGCCCGTCAAGCGGTTCACACACAGTCAACCAGAAGCCATGTCAAGCCGACGGTCAGCCCACGTGAGCAACAAACAGGCGGTAACGAGCGCCAGTACAGCCGCCGAGTGATCCGGACACCGATGGGCGTGGCGGCGGACCCCGGCGGCCGTCAGGCGCGGACGAGGGTGCCCGCGAGGCCCTCGGGTTGGGGCCTCGCCTTGTCGCCGATCCGCGGCCGCCGGACCGCCCTGGGACGGATCTGTCCCGGCCAGCGGCGCGGGCCGGGCAGGCCAGGCACAGGAGTGTCGGACCTGGTCACTAGGTTCCGGGTGTGCCTCCTGTCCCTCCCCGCCCCCGGCAGGGCAGCCTCGACGAGCTGGGGCGGCCGCTGCGCGACGTGACGTTCGTGGTCTTCGACCTGGAGACGACGGGCACCGGGCCGAGCACGGCCGAGATCACCGAGTTCGGCGCGGTCAAGGTCCACGGCGGCGAGGTCGTCGCCGAGTTCGCCACCCTGGTCCGCACTACCGACGGGGTCCCGCCGCTCATCACGGTGCTGACGGGGATCACGGACGCGATGCTCGCCGAGGCACCGCCGCTGGCCGAGGTGCTGCCGGCCTTCCTGGAGTTCATCCGCGGGTCGGTGCTGGTCGCCCACAACGCCGGCTTCGACCTGAGCTTCCTCAAGGCCGCCTGCGAACGGGTGGGCTACCCCGTCCCCACCTGGGAGCACCTCGACACCGCGAAGCTGGCCCGCCGGGTGGTGACCCGCGACGAGAGCCCGGACAACAAGCTCTCCTCGCTCGCCCGGCTGTTCCGCGCCCGCACCGAGCCGTGCCACCGGGCGCTGGCCGACGCCCGCGCCACGGTCGACGTCCTGCACGGCCTGTTCGAGCGGCTCGGCAACCTCGGCGTGACGACGCTGGAGGACGTCCACGAGTACAGCGCCCGGGTCTCGCCCGCCCAGCGCCGCAAGCGGACCCTCGCCGACGACCTGCCCACCGGCCCAGGCGTCTACCTGTTCCGGGACGGCTCCGGCCGGGTCCTCTACGTCGGCAAGTCGGCCTCGGTGCGCACCCGGGTCCGCACCTACTTCACCGCGAGCGAGACCCGCACCCGGATGGCCGAGATGGTCGCCGCGGCCGAGCGGGTCGACGCGATCTCCTGCGCGCACGCGCTCGAGGCCGAGGTCCGCGAGCTGCGGCTGATCGCCGAGCACAAGCCGCCCTACAACCGCCGCTCCCGCTTCCCCGAGCGCGTGGTGTTCCTCCGCCTCACCGACGAGCCGTTCCCCCGGCTGTCGATGGTGCGCGCCGTCCGCGCGGACGGCGCCACCTACCTCGGCCCGTTCCGCGACGTGAACGGCGCGGAGCTGGCCGCCGAAGCGCTGTTGGAGGCCGTGGCGCTGCGCCGCTGCGGCGGGCGGCTCTCGCCACGCCGACCGAGCCCCGCCTGCGCGCTGGCGGATCTCGGCAAGTGCGGCGCCCCCTGCGACGGGCGGCAGTCCGTCGACGAGTACGCCGTCCTCGTGGCCGCCGCCCGCGAGGCCATCACCGGGGCCCCGGACATCGTCGTCGCCGCCGCGCACCGCCGGATGCGCTCGCTGGCCGAGCAGGAGCGATACGAGGAGGCGGCGCTCACCCGGGACCGGATGGCCGGGTTCGTGCGGGCCGCGGCCCGTCAGCAGCGGCTGGCCGCGCTCGGCGCCATCGCCGAGCTGGTGGGCGCGGTGCCCACCGCCGAGCGCGGCTGGGACCTGGCCGTCGTCCGCCACGGCCGACTGGCCGCCGCGGCGACGGTGGCCCGCGGCGTCGACCCGCGCCCCTGGGTGGACGCCGTCGTCGCCACCGCCGAGACGGTGCGCCCCGGCCCTGGCCCGACCCCGGCGGCCTCCGCCGCCGAGATGGAGCGGATCGAGCGCTGGCTGTCCTCCCCCGGCGCCCGCCTGGTCCAGCTCACCGGCACCTGGGCCTGGCCCGCCGCCGGCTCCGCCCGCGCCGCCGCCGAGCTCCCCGCCCCGCCACCGGCGGACCCCCGGACGAGCCACCGCACCACCCACCAGCCCGGCGAGCCCCGCCGGCCGCTCCATCGGTGATCAGGGCTGGCCTCGGCCGACCACACGGAGCGACATAGGAGCTGGCCATCGGCCCGGCACCCGGCACCCGGCACCCGGCACCCGGCACCCGGCACCATGATCGCGAAGACGCCCGCGTGACTGTCACCCTGCCCCAGGGTCACGCGGTCCTCGGGCCCGCGCTCGATGGCGCCTTTCCCACTGGCGCCGCTCCAGCGACGTCGGCCGCCGTGGACGCGCACTCCACCTGCTCGTCCTGTCCGATGTCAGGGGCGATTCTGTCCGACGTCAGGGCTCCAACGGGCGTCGTTTCGCGCCCCTCGCGCCTGACAGGATTCACCGTGGTGTCGGACCGGTTTGCGTCCACACTCGCGCCGTATCCCGGAAGGCTCGCCCGGCCGATGATCCGGCGCGGGCCCCGATTCCGGGCATGGCCACGTTCCACCCCCCCGCGCAGGGATCTTGGATGTCCTGTCCGATGCCAGGGGTACGAAACGCCGTCCACCAGCCCCCCATGTCGGACGGGACCGCCCCTCATGTCGGACAGGATGACGACACGGTGCCGCTGGCGCGGGCCAACGTAGCCGGAAACAGCACTGGCCGCGCGAAAGCGCGACGGATCGTGGCACGGGGCGGCCAGAGGTTCCGCGCCGACGGCTCAACACGGCTCCGAAGCGAGGTCCGTCCCGCTGGACGCGGCCAGCCTTCTCCCCGCTGGGTACGGGCCAGCCTTCTCCCCGCTGGGTACGGACCGGCCCTCTCCCCGCTGGACGTGGCCAGCCCTCTCCCCGCTGGACGCGGCCAGCCCTCTCCCCGCTGGGTACGGACCGGCCCTCTCCCCGCTGGACGCGGCCAGCCCTCTCCCCGCTGGGTACGGACCGGCCCTCTCCCCGCTGGACGTGGCCAGCCCTCTCCCCGCTGGGTGCGGGCCGGCCCTCTCCCCGCTGGACGCGGATGTGTCCCTGTGGATGACGGCCGGCTGTCCCCAGGGCCGCGGGACGGCGTGGACAGAACGACCGAACGACCCGATCGTCCTGATGTGCCCAGAAGATCGCCTCGTCCAGTCTCGGAGGCGATGCTGCTTGTCGGGCGGGTGGCCCGTGGCCAGAGCGGAATGATTACTTACGCCCAGGCGATCGAAGCCGGGCTGACCCGGCAGGAGATCCGGACATTCGTCCGGCGGGGCTGGTGGGAGCGCCCGGTACGCGGCGCCTACATCATCAGATCGATCGCGGACCGGCTCGCCCCGCCCGACCATCCCGACCAGCGCGCCCGGCTGCGCCCGCGGGTGCTGGCCGCCCTCGCCACCCATCCGGACGCCGTCGTCTGCGGGATCACGGCGGCCCGGCTGCTCGGTTTCGGCTCGGTCGTGGAGGCGGCCGACGACGAGCCGGTGCACCTGCTGATCGCTGACCGGGGCAGTCGGCGGTCGGCGCGCGGCGTGGTGCTCGTGCCCCGCCGTGAAGCGCCGCCACCCGACAGCGTCGTCGTCCTCTCCGACATCACCATGACCTCGGCAGCCCTGACACTCGCGGACCTCGTCCTGACAGCCGGCAGTCGGGAGCACGCCGTGAGCCTCATGGACGCCGCTCTGCGGTCCGGCACGTTAGCCGACCTGGCAGCGGCCCGCGCCGCCAGCGCGTGGCGTCCCGGATGTCGGCGTGTCGCCCCGTGGTGGGTCCTGGCCGATGGACGGTCGGAATCTGTGTTGGAGACACGCACCCGCCTCCTGTTGCTCGATCACGACCTTACGCCCGAGGAGCTCCAGTGGACCGTCCACGATGACGACGCCGGGTTTGTGGCTCGGGTGGATCTCGCTTATCCGAGCCGCCGGGTCGCCGTGGAAGCGGACGGGGCCCGATTCCACGGCGCCAGCGCGAGGGTTCGCCTGACCGAATCGGGCTCACGCCCTTCCAGAACGACGGCGGGCGGTCATTCCGAGGTCCCTGACCCGCTCTTCCGGGACCGCCGCCGTCAGAACGCGCTCACGAGGCTCGGTTGGAAGATCGTGCGTGTCACCTGGGATGACGTGACAGACCGACCGCTCCAGGTGGTTGACGACATCCGAGGCACCCTGCGGCCGCATCGTTCCTGAAACAGGCCGCGCCCGGCCATGCAGGTGCGCCGCGGCCGGCAGGGCGTGCTCCGTCCGGCGTGACTGCCAATCCCGTCAGACCCAGCGCCAAGAACGGATCGCCTACCGCCGGCGCCTGGCAGGGGCAGGACTACTCCGCCACGACATTCGCTAGGAGCCGAGAGCCCAGGACCCGAGGCCGCGGGCGGATGCTCCCCGGCCAGCGGCTCCGACCGCGCAGAGGGGGCCGAGGCAAGGCCACCCGGTGGGCTCGTCGTCCTGTCCGACGCCGCGGTGGATCGTGTCCGACGTCAGGGGCATAGGACAGCGCCCGCCGTCCCGCTGACGTCTGACAGAACCAGGATTCCTCTGGCAAGAGGTCCGTGAGGAGCCGAGGGCCGCGAGCGGGTGGTCCCTGGCCCGCGGTTCCGCCGGCGCGGACGAGGCCCGAGGCGGGGCCACCCGGCGGACTCCCCATCCTGTCCGACGCTACGGCGAATCGTGTCCGACGTCAGGGGCACGAGACGACCCCCGCCGTCCCACTGACGTATGACGGGATCCGGAAGGGGCGGTCAGGGCCTTCGGCTGGGCCCGTCGGGGCGGTCCTCCTGGAGACGCGGCGGCGTGAAGCGGCCCGCGGCGCGCCGCGGGCCGGGCGCCGGGCGCCGGGCGCCGGGCGCCGGGCGCCGGGCGCCGGGCGCCGTTCAAGGTACGAGGAAGTCGTCGGGCATGGCACCATGCCCGAGGTCGAGAGGCTGCCCGCGAGCCCCGACCTCCAGAGACGCCGCAAGGGGCGCGCTCGGGTGAGCACGCCCCCTGCGGGGTGGACCAGCTGACGCGTCCGGAGGCTGGTGCGTCCGGTCAGTGGCGGGCGCCGCTGACCGGTTCCTCGCCGCCCTCGGCCTTCTCCTCGGTGAAGAAGCCGGTGACGGCCTTGCGGGCGCGGGTCGCCACGCCGGTCTTGCCGTGGCCGTTGCCGTGCTCGCCGGGCGGCGACAGCTCGAACCGGTGTGTCGGCACCACTGGGTGGTCCGGTACGGGGTCCGGCTTGGGCCGGTGGTCCTCGACGAACTCGCCCGACGGCAGCTGCCGGATGATGCCGGTCTCGATGCCGTGGTGCGCGATCTCGTGGTCCCGGGCGTTGAGCGCGATACACAGCTTCTTGGTCACGACATAGGCGATCGGCGGCAGGATGATGATCCCGACTCGGCCCGCCCAGGTCATCGCGTTCAGCGAGATGCTGAACGTCTTCGCGATGACGTCGTTGCCACCGGAGATCCACAGCACGACGTAGAAGGTGATCGACATCGCGCCGATGGCGGTGCGGGTCGGCGCCTCTCGCGGCCGCTGCAGCAGGTTGTGCGACTCGCGGTCCCCGGTGAACTTCGACTCGAGCCACGGGTACAGCGCGAGCAGCGTGAACAGGATGCCGGGCAGGATCACCGTCGGCCAGAACACCGCGGCGACGGTATGCCCGAGCCCGCGGAACTCCCAGGGCGGCATCAGGCGGGTCGAGCCGTCCAGGAAGCCGATGTAGAAGTCGGGCTGGGACGCCGAGCTGACCTTCGACGGGTCGTACGGGCCGAACAGCCAGATCGGGTTGATCTGCGCGAGGCCGCCGAGCAGCGCCAGCATCGCGAAGACCATCATGAAGAACCCGCCGGACTTCACGGCGAACACCGGGAACACCCGGTGCCCGACGACGTTGTCCTCGGTCTTGCCCGGGCCCGGGAAGTCGGTGTGCTTCTGGAACCAGAGGATGCCCATGTGCGCGCCGATGAGGGCCAGCAGGAGGCCGGGTATCAGCAGGATGTGGGCGACGTAGAGCCGGGGTAGGAAGTTCGTGCCCGGCCACTCCCCGTTGAAGACGAGGAACGACGCCCAGGTGCCCACCACCGGGATCGATTGCGCGATCGACGAGGCGATCCGCAGACCGGTGCCGGAGAGCAGGTCGTCCGGCAGCGAGTAGCCCGCGAAGCCCTCGAAGATGCCCATCACCAGCAGACCGACGCCGATCAGCCAGTTGATCTCGCGAGGCTTGCGGTAGGCGCCGGTGAAGAACACCCGGAACAGGTGGACGATGATCGCCGCGACGAACAGCAGTGCCGCCCAGTGGTGGATCTGGCGGAAGACCAGCCCGGCCCGGGTGTCGAAGCTGATGTCGAGCGTCGAGGCGTACGCCCGGCTCATCTCCACGCCCTTGAGCGGGACGTACGAGCCGTCGTAGATGATCTCCGTGTTGCTCGGGTCGAAGAACAGGGTCAGGTAGATCCCGGTCAGCAACAGGATGACGAAGCTGTAGAGCGCGATCTCACCGATCATGAACGACCAGTGGTCCGGGAAGACCTTGTTCAGGTTCTCCCGCAGGGACCGCTGAGTGTGGAACCGCTCGTCGACCGCCCGGTTCATCTTGCGGACCGGGCTCGGCCGCTTCGCGAGCTTCGGGGCCGGGGCGCCTGGCCCGCTCGTCGTCGTCATGAGCGCTCCCAGAACGCGGGCCCGATGGGCTCGGTGTAGTCGCCGTCCCGAGCGATGAGGTAGCCCTCGTCGTCGACGCCGAGCGCGAGCTGCGGCAGCGAGCGGCTGGCCGGGCCGAAGATGGCGCGGCAGCCGTCCGGCACGTCGAACACCGACTGGTGGCACGGGCAGAGCAGGTGGTGGGTCTGCTGCTCGTAGAGGCTGACCGGGCAGCCGGCGTGCGAGCAGATCTTCGAGTAGGCGACCAGGCCGTCGACGTCCCAGCCATCCCGGCCCTGCCGGGGCTTGTTGATCCCCGGCTCGAGGCGGACCAGGATCGTCGCGCTGTCGGCCTTGGCGTGCAGGTCGAGCAGCGGCTCGAACTCGGTCTCGCCGCTGGCGTTGGTGATCGGCACCGCGGGGAAGACGGTCTCGATGCCGCCGATGGCGATCTCGCCGAGCTTGACGAAGCGGCCCTCGCCGGTGACCATCCGGGCGCCCTTCACCCAGTGGGTGTGGTCGAGCTTCTTGCCCGGCTTGGCGTTGGTGAGGTTGAGCAGCGGCACGACGGTCAGGCCGCCGAGCACCGCGCCGGCGCCGAGCAGGCTGCGGCGCAGCAGCTTGTGCCTGCCGAGGCCCATGTCGTGGAATCCGAGCGCCACCTCCTCCTCGAACACCGCGGTCTCCTCGTCGGTGCTCTTGAACGAGTGGCGCTCCTGCACGGCCTGCTCGTGCGGCATCAGCCGCTTCGCCCACAGGATCATCCCGATGCCGAGCCCGCCGACGGCGAGGCCGAGCGCCGTGCCCAGCACCGGGGTGTAGTACGCCTTGTGCTTGTCGCCGACGAAGTTGGCGACGATGAAGCCGAGCGTGCCGATCACCGAGGCGGTGAACCAGAAGGCGATCAGCCGCTCGGCCCGCCGCTCGGCGCGCCGGTCGACGTCCTCGGCCCGCGGGGCCCGGTGCGCGACCCCGGCGTGCCGCCAGGCGGTGTGCTCCTCCAGCTGGGTGGAGTCGGTCGGGGCCGGCGGGGTGCCGAGCACCTCCGGACCGCCGCTCCCCCCGTCCGAGCCGCCGCCGGCCGGGCGCTTCACCCGGTCGAAGACGCTCCCGCCGCCGCCGGCGGGAGTCTCGTCCTGCTCGCTCATACCTTCTGCCTCGCTCCGATCCACAGGCACACGCCGAGCAGGCCGCCGATGCCGACGAGCCAGGCGAGCAGGCCCTCGGGCACGGGGCCGTAGGAGCCCAGCTTGTGACCACCGGGGCTCGGGGTGTCGCGCATGTGCAGGATGTACGCCGCGACCGCCGTGGCGCCCTCTTCGTCGATCTGGCTCTCGGCGAACACCGGCATCGACTCGGGGCCGACGCGCATGGCCTCGACGATCTGCTCCGGCGTGGCGTTGGTCAGCGCCGGGGCGTACTTGCCGTAGGTCAGCGGAGCGCCCTCACCCGCGGCCTGGTGGCACTGCGCGCAGTTCGCGCGGTACAGCTCGCCGCCGAACATCAGGTCGGCGTCGGCGAGCGCCTCCTCGCTGACTTCCGGCTTCTCGATGCCGCCGCCGAGGGTCTGGATGTAGGCGGCGATCTGGTCGATCTGCACCTGGGAGTAGCTCGGCTCCTTGCGCTCCGCCTGGGCGCCCGGCTTGGCGAGCGGCATGCGCCCGGTCGACATCTGGAAGTCGACCGCGGCCTCGCCGACGCCGATCAGGCTCGGGCCGGAGACCGTGCCGGCCGCGTTGAGGCCGTGGCACGTCGAGCAGCCCTGCAGGTAGAGCGCGCGGCCCTCCCGGACCGCCGCGCTGTCGGCCGCGCTGTCCTGGGCGCTGCCGCTCGGCGCGAGCACCGTCCACAGCACGCCCGTGGCCATGAGGGCGAGCGACAGGACGAGCGTGGACGAGCGGCGCCGCCGGCGCGCGCTGGCCGGGCGGGACCTGCGCGCGGTCGCGGAGACCAGCCGCCCGCGTACGCTCGCGGGCCGCGCCACGGCCGGCTCGGCGGCCGGGTCGGCCGCCTCCGGGGCGTCGGGGGACGCGGTCATGTCGGAGTCCGTCGATGCAGTCATGTCGCTCACTGGAGGAGGTAGATGGTCGCGAACAGGGCGATCCAGACGACGTCGACGAAGTGCCAGTAGTACGACACGACGATCGCCGACGTGGCCTTCTCCGGCGTGTACCGCCCGTAGGTCGACCTGGCCAGGACCATGATGAAGGCGATCAGACCACCGATCACGTGCAGTCCGTGGAAGCCGCTGGTCAGGTAGTACACCGAGCCATAGGCGTGCGAGTTGAGGCCGAACTCGTTCTCGGCGAAGAACTCCCACGCCTGGCCACCGATGAAGATCGCACCCATGATCAGCGAGATCGTGTACCAGCGGCGCAGGCCGAACACGTCGCCCCGCTCCGCGGCGAACACGCCGAGCTGGCAGGTCACACTGGACAGCACCAGGATGATCGTGAAGACCAGCGCGTAGGCGACATGCAGGTGCACCGGACCGATCTCGGAACCTGCGGGGTCACCGGTCGTGGGCGGCCAGTTGCCGCTGTTGACCGAACGGATCGTGTAGAACATCGCGAACAGCGCCGCGAAGAACATCAGCTCCGACGACAGCCACACCACGGTGCCAACCGAGACCATCGACGGGCGGTTAGCCAAGGGGTGTGGCGGCGGAGCCTTCTCGAGAACGGGTGCCGTGGCCACGCCGGTCATTCTGGCACGCGCCCGCGCAAGCGCCACCGAAGGTTCGACGTTCGGTAGGACTACGACCGGTCGAGGACCGGTCGACCCACCTCCTACAGCCCGTAGAAGACCCCCGGACACCCGCCGAACGCCCCTTGACAGCCCACCACGCCCACATGGCGACCATCACCTCAGCACCACCGCGACGCCGACACAAACCTGAGAACCCCTGGTCAGCAGGGGTTTCCGCGCCGCCACGCCAGTCGCGCCCGAACAGGAGCAACCACCCGGCCACCGTCCGCGCCCGCCGCGCACCGATGTGCCAAGACTCACGACCCGCGGCGGCCGGGACAGACGGCGGCCGGGCCGTCACCGACACGGCGGCGGTGGCGACCGGCCGGCCGGTTCTCGCGGTGGAGCCACCCACGAGGCGCGTGGCCGCCGGCCAGGGCGATTCGGTCAGGCGGGCACGCGGTCAGCCGCGCGGCGGTCAGGCGCGCAGCGTGAGGTCGGCGATGAGGCTTCGCCGGGTGCCGCCCTCGATGGGGGTGGAGTCGCTGTAGGCCTCGTGGTCGACGGCGAGCTCGACGGGCACCGCCGGGTCACGGAACTTGTCGCGCTGCTCGTCGGTGAGCGGGAAGCGGAACATGTGCACCGACACGGTCTCGCTCGGCACGTTCGGGTCTTCGTCGATGCCCCGGATCTCCTCGGCGGGCACGACCTCGCCGTCGATCTCCAGCGAGATGGCGTCGTGCAGCCCGGCCAGCTTGACCAGCTCCTCGCGGACCGACTCGGAGGACTTCAGCTCGATGAACATCGTGGCCGTCAGGGCATGACTGGAGGGCATCAGCCGGCCGTACACCGCGACCTCGTGCGCGACCTCGGCCGGGTCGGTGAGCCGCTCGGTGTAGACCATTTCCTGCACCTGGTAGCGCAGCGTCTGGGCGTTCTCGAACTCGAAGACGAGAATGTCGCCGACGCGAACCCGCCGCTCGGCGCGTACCGGGATCATGTGCTTACGGGCCTGGGCCCGGGTGGCCGCGTACGCCTCGTGGTCGGTGGTGATGTCCTGGACGGTCAGCGTCATCGGTAACCCCCTGGTGGTCAGGGGCCCGCGTGAGGGCGGATGTCGCCGCGCCTCCCGAGGCCACAGCTGGGATGCCCGCCGCTGGTCTGGCCACCCTGCGTGGCCGGCGCCGGCCCGCGGCGTATTCGGTGAGTCTCTTCCATCCTCCCCGGGGGCAGGACCCGGGATCCGCCCGCCCGGGTGAGGCCTCGGCGTTCGGGAGGGTTCGTCGCGCGGGGCCCACGGCCCCGGACCGTGACTGTCCGGCCGCGCCGGCCGGGTCCGGCCGCGCCGGCCGGACGAGCGGACCGGCGCACAGGCGTCGGGGCGGGGGCCCGGCCCCGGCCGACCCCCCCCCCCCCGGGGCCCCGCCCCCCCGGGGGGGCCCGCCGGCGCGGGCGGGACGTGGGGCCCGGCGCACCGGCGGGGGGCCGGGGCCCGGGCCGGCGAGAACCGCCGAGCCCGGGTACCCCGGCCCAGATGTTGCTCCCTGCCGCCGCCCGCTACCAGGTCACGCCCCTGGGCGTGCGGCGGCGGCACCGACGGCGGCCTCGAACGACGACGTCGTCCGATGTTCTTAGGCGTTCTCCTCGGCCAGGACGGCGTCGAGGGCCTTCTGGAAACGACCGGCGTGGGTCTTCTCGGCCCGGGCCAGCGTCGCGAACCAGTCGGCGATCTCCTCGAAGCCCTCCTCGCGGGCCTCCTTGGCGAAGCCCGGGTACATCGCGGTGAACTCGTAGGTCTCACCGGCGACGGCGGAGGCCAGGTTCTTCGGGGTGTCGCCGACCGGCTGGTCGGTCGCCGGGTCGCCGACCTCGGCCAGGAAGTCCATGTGGCCGAACGCGTGCCCGGTCTCGCCCTCCGCGGTGTCGCGGAACAGCGAGGCGGCGTCGGTCAGGCCCTCGATGTCGGCGCGACGCGCGAAGTACAGGTAACGGCGGTTGGCCTGGCTCTCGCCAGCGAACGCCTCCTTGAGGTTCGCGTGCGTCTTGGTGCCTTCGAGCTTCGGCATGCGTACTCCTTCATCGGGTTGAGGTGCGTTCGTCGGCGCCCTCGGCCCAGCGCGTCCGCGCGGGTCTCAGGTGTCCTCGGGCGCACCAGGGTCCGTACCAGCCATGTCGGCTGGAGGGACGCGAGCCACGCGAGGCTTCGTCATCGCCGCGCGGCCCGCTTGGCCGGTCGTCGCCGCGCAGTCCGGGCACAGGCCGCGGAACTGCAGGTCGTAGCCGGTGATGGAGAAGCCCGAGTTCCGAGCGATCTCCGCCACCATCCCCGCGGGGATGGGGTGGTCGATGTCGACCGCGCGCCCGCACCGCTCACAGACCGCGTGGTCATGGCGGTCGATGTTGGCGTCGTAGCGGGCGGCGGACCCGCCGCCCAGGTTGAGCTCCAGGGCGTGGCCGGTGGCGACCAGCAGGGCGAGCGACCGGTAGACGGTCGCGCTGCCGATGCCGGGCGACACCGCGCGCACACGCTCGTAGACCTCGGCCGCGGTCGGGTGGTCGTGCGCCGACCGCAGCACCGCCAGCACGGCGGCGCGTTGCGGAGTCAGCCGAAGATCGGACTGCTGTTCCGGCACGCGTCACCTCCTTCGGCGCCATGGCGAGCGGTCGGGTCCCCACAGGGGCGCCCCACCGGACTCATCCTAGTACAGACTGAGAACGATTCTCAGTATCGCTTCCGCAACATGCATGTGACAAGGATGTTGATCGGAAGGATGATGGTGACCGGTGAGAAGAACGGCGTCGCCCGCGTCGCGACGGGGCCGACGGCCGGGCTGGGCAGACCGTACCGCGCCTGGTCCGATACCCTCGCACCGGATTCACCGTCGTCGTGGCGCTCGCGACGCCGCCCTGGGCCCGCGCGCGAGACCGACCGATCCGGGCCTGCCAGGCCGGACCCTCCGGTCGGCGGGGCCGGCCGGAGGGCCGTCGCCTGGTCATGGCGCGCGGGCGCGTCCCCGCCGCCCACCGCGGCGGTACCTCGGAGCGAAAGGAAGCCCAGGGCATGAGCACCGTCCTGGTGTATGCAGACCGGGCTGACATACGCGAGCGCGTCAAGGCGGCCATCGGCAACCTTCCCGACCCTCGGCTCGATGAGCTGGAGCTCGTCGACGTGACCGACGGCCGCGAGCTCGTGACCGCCGTCGACAAGGGCGAGGCCGACCTGGTCGTCCTCGACGCCGAGGCGACTCCCGAGGGCGGGATGGGCCTGTCCCGCCAGCTCAAGAACGAGATCGCCGACTGCCCGCCGACCGTCCTGCTCGTCGCGCGTCGGGACGACCGGTGGCTCGCCACCTGGTCGCTCGCGGACGCGGTGGTGACCCACCCGGTCGACCCGGACGAGCTGACGGAGGCCGTCGTCGGCCTGCTGCTGGCGAGGGCCTCCGGCGCGCCCGTCCGCCGCCCGGTCACCTACGCCGCGCACGGCCCCACGACGCGATGAGCGGCCCGGCCGGGCACACCTGGTCCGACCTGCTGGTCACGCTGCTGGCCGGCGAGGCGCTCGCCGCCGAGGCGACCAGCTGGGCGATGAACGAGATCATGTCCGGCATGGCCACCAACGCCCAGATCGCCGCGTTCGTCACGGCGCTGCGCGCGAAGGGCGAGACACCGGCCGAGATCGGCGGCCTGGTCGCGGCGATGCTCGACTTCGCCCTGCCGGTGCGCGCCGACGCCGAACTGCTCGCCGCGGCCGTCGACACCTGCGGCACCGGCGGCGACCGGTCGCACACCGTGAACCTCTCGACGATGGCGGCGGTCGCCGTCGCGGCGCTCGGCGTCCCGGTCGTCAAGCACGGGAACCGGGCGTCGTCCTCGTCCTGCGGCTCCGCGGACCTGCTGGAGGAGCTGGGCGTCGTCATCGACCTGCCGCCGGACGGCGTCGCGGCGACCCTGGCCGAGGCCGGGATCGCGTTCTGCTTCGCGCGCTCGTTCCACCCAGCGATGCGCCACGTCGCGGCGGTCCGCTCCGAGCTCGCCGTGCCGACGGTGTTCAACATCCTCGGCCCGCTGGCCAACCCGGCCCGGCCCGGCGCCCAGTCCATCGGGGTCGCCGACGCCCGGCTCGCGCCGGTGATCGCCCAGGTGCTCGTCGACCGGGGCACCCGGGCGCTGGTCTTCCGCGGCGACGACGGCCTGGACGAGCTGAGCCCGTCGGCACCGTCGACGATCTGGGTCGCCGCCGAGGGGACGCTGCGCACCGAGCGCTTCGACCCGCGGGACGTGGGCATCGACGTGGCGGACAGGCAGGCGTTGCGCGGCGCCGACGCCCGCTTCAACGCCGGGGTCGCCCGCGCGGTGTTCGCGGGCAAGCCGGGCCCGGTGCGCGACGCCGTGCTGCTCGCCGCCGCCGCCGCGCTCGTCGCCGCCGAGGGCCCCACCGCGGCGCCGGTCACCGAGCAGATCAGGGCCCAGCTGGAGCGTGTCGCCACCGCCCTAGACTCGGGCGCCGCCGCGGCCCTCCTCGACCGCTGGGTCACCTCGAGCCGCGCCGCCGCGGCCTCCTGACGCCTCCCGTAGGCGCGCCTTCCGTCGGCGCCTGGTCGAAAAGCGCCGCTCTCGACGCCGTCGGGTACCGGGCGCGGCACGCGCCTGGCTCGCTAATACGCTCGTGTCGTGATCGATGAAGAAGATCAGTTCATCTACCTGCCCGAACGGGACGGGGAGCCGGATCCCGGCGAGGTCGTCTGGGCATGGGTGCCCTACGAGGACGACCCGCGCCAGGGCAAGGACCGGCCGGTGCTGCTGATCGGGACTCGCGGCGACCGCTACCTCGGGCTGATGCTCACCAGCAAGGACCATGACCGGGACGCCGCGCAGGAGGCGCGTTACGGCCGCCACTGGATGGACATCGGCACCGGCGGCTGGGACCGCGAGCGCCGGCCGAGCGAGGTCCGGCTCGACCGGCTGCTGGTGCTCGATCCCGAGGGGGTGCGCCGGGAGGGCGCCGCGCTGCGCGAGGGCATCTTCGACCGGGTGGTGGCGGCCGCCCAGCCCTTCATGGACTGACCGGGCGGACCAGGCGCCGAGAGCGTCGAAACGGGTGTGGGCGGGGGGGGGGGCCCCCCCCCCCCCCCCCCCCCCCCGGGGGGGGGGGGGGGCCCCCCCCCCCCCCCCCCCCCCAACACCCGTCTGTGCTTGGCCCTTTGGTCTTTGGTTTTTGCTCAGTCCTCCGGGACCGGCGGGTGCCAGAAGTTCTCGAAGACCAGGCAGGTCACGAAGAACAGGGTCATCAGGCCGCCGATGAGGGCCAGCCAGATGCCGAAGATGAAGCCCGAGACGCCGAGGGTGGCGCTGGCGGCGATGAAGAACGGGTAGTAGCTGCCCGGGGTGAAATGCCCGAGCTCACCCGCGCCGTCGGCGATTTCGGCGTCTGGCAGGTCCTGCGGGCGCATCCCGACCCGGCGGCCGGTGAACAGCAGGTAGGTGCCCACCAGGAACCCCATGCCGGCGGTCAACGCCAGCGCGGCGGTGCCCGTCGGGTCCTTCGAGTAGATCCAGTAGATGATGTCAACGATCACGGCAAAGATGCCGATGATGTTGAAGATGTACCCTTCTACCTTCATCCCACGGCCGCCTTAGCTGCTCAGTTCCGGGGTGGCGCGGTGCTCGATCGCCCCGCCCGCCGCGATCGCCGGGTAGTGCAGGTCGAACGCGGGACGCTCGGAGCGGATCCGCGGCAGCGACAGGAAGTTGTGTCGCGGCGGCGGGCAGGACGTCGCCCACTCCAGCGAGTTGCTGAAGCCCCATGGGTCGTCGACCCTGGTGATCTTGCCCTTCTTGTACGAATGCCACAGGTTGTACATGAACGGCAGCGTCGACAGCGCCAGGAAGAACGCCCCAGCCGTGGAGACGGTGTTCAGGGTGGTGAAACCGTCGCCCGGGCCGTAGTCGGCGTACCGACGCGGCATGCCCTTGATGCCCAGCCAGTGCTGCACCAGGAAGGTCAGGTGGAAGCCGAAGAACAGCGTCCAGAAGTGAATCTTGCCGATCCGCTCGTCCATCAGCCGCCCGGTGACCTTCGGGAACCAGAAGTAGACGCCGGCGTAGGCGGCGAACACGACGGACCCGAACACCACGTAGTGGAAGTGGGCGACGACGAAGTAGCTGTCGGAGACGTGGAAGTCGATCGGCGGGCTGGCCAGCAGCACGCCGGTCAGGCCGCCGAACAGGAACGTCACCAGGAAGCCGAGACTGAACAGCATCGGCGTCTCGAAGGTGAGCGACCCCCGCCACAGCGTGCCGATCCAGTTGAAGAACTTGACCCCGGTGGGCACCGCGATCAGGAACGACAGGAAGGCGAAGAACGGCAGCAGCACGGCGCCGGTGACGAACATGTGGTGCGCCCACACCGAGATCGACAGCGCCCCGATGCCGATCGTCGCGAAGACGAGTCCCTTGTAACCGAACAACGGCTTGCGGGAGAACACCGGCAGTACTTCGGTGATGATGCCGAAGAACGGCAGGGCGATGATGTACACCTCGGGATGCCCGAAGAACCAGAACAGGTGCTGCCAGAGCAGCGCCCCGCCGTTGGCCGCCTCGAAGATGTGCGCGCCGAACCGGCGGTCGGCTTCCAGCGCCAGCAGCGCGGCCGCCAGCGGCGGGAAGGCGACGAGCACCAGGATCGACGTGACCAGGAAGTTCCAGCAGAAGATCGGCATCCGGAACATCGTCATGCCGGGGGCCCGCAGGCACAGCAGCGTGGTGATCATGTTCACCGCGCCCAGGATGGTGCCCATACCGGAGGTCGCCAGGCCCAGCACCCACAGGTCGCCGCCGACGCCGGGCGAATAGGTGGCGTTCGACAGCGGCGCGTAGGCAAACCAGCCGAACGAGGCGGCGCCGTCGGGCGTCAGGAAGCCGGCGATGACCGTGAGGCTGCCGAACAGGAACAGCCAGTACGACAGCGCGTTCAGCCGCGGGAACGCGACGTCCGGCGAGCCGATCTGCAGCGGGATCAGGTAGTTCGCGAACGCGAAGGCCAGCGGCGTCGCGAACATCAGCAGCATCAGCGTGCCGTGCATCGTGAACAGCTGGTTGAACTGCTCGTTCGAGACGACCTGCAGGCCCGGCCGGGCCAGCTCGGCCCGCATGAACATCGCCAGGATGCCGGCGAAGGCGAAGAACGCGAACGAGGTGAGGAAGTACATGAGGGCGATGTCCTTGTGAGACGTCGTCCGCAGGTATTCCAGCAGGGTCTTGATGGCCTTCGGCGGGGCCTCGTCAGCCGGTGGGCCCGCGTGCCCGACCGGCGGCTCGTGCACAAGCGTCACTGTTCGCTCCCGGTGGTGGCGCCGCTACCGGCAGAGGTGAGCGCGGGGATGCCAGCGGCCGTCGCGCCGCCGGACTCGCGTTCCGCAATGAACCTGTCGTACTCGTCCCCGGGGATGACCTTGACGTAGAAGTTCATCTTGTCGTGATCAGTGCCACACAACTCGGCGCACCGGCCGATGAAGGTGCCGGTCTTGGTCAGAGTGACCTCGAACCTGTTGATGCGGCCTGGCACGACATCCCGCTTGAAGAGGAACTCCGGCACCCAGAACGAGTGGATGACGTCCGGCGACGTCAGCACGAACTGGACGGTGCGCCCCTCCGGCAGGACGAGCACGGCGGGCTGGCCGGGCTGGCCGGTCACCTCGACGACGTCGCCGCCGCTCTGGCCGGTGTCCATGTACCGGAACTGCCAGTTCCACCGGAAGCCGACCACGTTGACCGTGACGTCCGGGTCATCCGACAGCTTGTTGATCTCGATCTCGTCGCGCGCGGTGTAGTAGAAGAGGCCGGCGACGACCACGACCGGCACCACCGTGTACAGCACCTCGACGGGGAGGTTGTACCGGACCTGGCGCGGCAGGGCCTCCGACCGCTTCCGGAACGCGATGATCGCGTAGAAGATCAGCCCCCAGACCAGCACACCCACGGCGAGCGCCGCGATCGCCGAACCCTTCCACAGGTTCAGGATCCGGGCGCTGTGGTTGGTCACGCCGTCCGGGAACCCGAAGTTCGGCACGCCGCACGCGGTCGCGGTCAGCGCGAGCACACTGAGCCCGGCGCCGAGCCGCAGCGCGCGCCCGGCGCGGCCGCGGCTCACACCGCTGTCACGGCCGTCGCTGGCCGTGGCCGGCTCACCCGCGGCGGCGGAAAGGTCGGTCGCGGGCGGCGCTGTGTCGCCCGCGACAGGGCGACCTGAGCCGCGCGCCGGCCGGGTCCGACCGAAGGAACTCCTCACCAGGTCCTGCCTCCCACGACTACGTCACCCGGGACACGCGAACTGGGTCGCCTGGGCCGACGCACGGTCTTCGACACGCTGTAGATGCTGCGACGGGAGCGTATCCCAGCCGACGTCACGGTTCTCGCCTGAGGCCCTCCCGCGCCAGGGTTCACACGAATCAGCCCTCGCACAAGAACGCGCAGAGTGATGACTCAATACGAACAGTTGTCGAGGCGGCCCATCCGCCCAGGTGAACCGACCCGAAGGACCGCTCCCAGCCAGGACCATCGCCGTCGCGCGCCGGCCCCGCGGGGGCCTGGCCGTGGCCGACTGTGAGACGGATCCCAGGGCGGGCGGCACGGCGATCCCGCGGTCAGCCGGTCGGCGGCGAGGGACGGGCGAAGGACAGTAGCGTCGAGGGCGTGCCGGCCTATCTCGACCACGCGTCGACGACCCCGCCGCACCCGGCCGCCAGGGCGGCCCTGCTCGCGGCGCTCGACGAGGGCTGGGCCGACCCGGCCCGGCTCTACCGGGAGGGCCGCCGGGCGCGGATGCTGCTCGACGCCGCCCGCGAGACTGTCGCCGGGGTGCTCGGCGCCCGGGCCGACGAGGTCTCCTTCTGCGCGAGCGGGACGGTGGCCGCGCACCTGGCGGTCCTCGGCACGGCCGCCGCCCGTCGCCGCGCCGGCGATCTGGTGCTGGTCAGCGCGGTGGAGCACTCCAGCGTGCTGCACGCCGCCGAACGCCACGAACGGGCCGGCGGCCGGACCCACACTGTCGGGGTCGACGGATACGGCCGGGTCGACCCCGCCGGGTTCACCCCGCCACCGGGCACGGCGCTGGTGTCGCTGCAGCACGCCAACCACGAGGTCGGTACCGTGCAGCCGCTCGCGGCGGTGACCGAGGTGGCGCACGCCGCCGGGGTGCCGGTGCACACCGACGCGGCGATGACCGTCGGGCAGCTCCCGGTCGACGTCGGGGAGCTGGGCGTGGACCTGCTGACGGCGAGCGGGCACAAGTTCGGCGGTCCGCCAGGGGTTGGGATCCTCGTGGTCCGCTCCGGCACCCGGTGGGCGAACCCGATGCCGGCCGACGAGCGCGAGTCCGGCCGCGCGCCCGGCTTCCCGAACCTGCCGGCGATCGTCGCGGCCGCGGCGGCGCTGCACGCCCGCGCCGGTGAGCTCGCCGCCGAACGGGAGCGGCTCGGCGCGCTGACCGCGCGGCTGCGCGCGCGGCTGCCCGAACTGGTCGACGACGTCGAGCTGCTCGGCGACCCGGACCCGGCCGGCCGGCTGCCGCACCTGGTCGCCTTCTCCTGCCTCTACGTGGCGGGCGAGGCGCTGCTGGGCGAGCTCGACCGGGCGGGGATCGCCGTCAGCAGCGGATCAAGCTGCACCTCCGACACGTTGACCCCAAGCCACGTGCTCGTGGCGATGGGGGCGCTGAGCCACGGCAACATCCGGGTCTCGTTCGGCCGCGGTTCCACCGAGGCGGACCTCTCCGCCCTGCTCGACGTCGTTCCCGGCGCCGTCACCGCCATCCGCGAGCGCGCCGGCGCGGTGGGGCTTTAGCCCCCGCGGGACGAAGGCGGCGCCATCGGCGCGGAAGGAGCGACATGGCGAAAGGAGCGATATGAGCGACGCGCGGGGCGGCGGGACCGCGGACGTGGTCATCGACGCGTTGGGGCGACGCTGTCCGCTGCCGATCATCGACCTGGCGAGGCGGATCGGCGACGTGCCGGTCGGCGGGACGATCGAGCTGCTCGCCGACGACCCCGCGGCGGCCGCCGACGTGGCCGCCTGGTGCCGGCTGCGCGGCCAGGAGTTGCTCGGCTCCGCCGGGCACGCGCACCTGGTCCGCCGGCTGGCCTGACCGCCCGGCCGTCGCCGGACGCCCGCCCGCCGGGCCGCGCAACGGGCACGGGCGCGGCGCGGTGGCTCCGCTGGCCACCGCGGCGCGCCCGTGCCGGCCGGCGCGGGGCCGGGCGTTCAGGAGCTGTGGCGGTTCAGGAACGGGGGCGGTTCAGGAACGGGGCAGGTACTCGCGGACCTCGGTGGCGGCGTCGGCGCCGTACGCCTCGGCGAAGCGCTTGAACAGCTCCGCCTCGTCGGCCTCGTAGTCCTGCGGGCCGACGGTCTCGAGCACCAGCGTCGCCAGCAGGCAGCCGAGCTGCGCCGAGCGCTCCAGCGGCAGGTCCCAGGACCGGCCGGCGAAGAAGCCGGCACGGAACGCGTCGCCGACGCCGGTGGGGTCCGGGGTGTCGCGCGCCGGCACGACCGGCACGTGGATCGACGTCCCGTCGCGCTCGATGCGCACGCCGTCGGCCCCGTGGGTGGTGATCCGGGCGTCGACGTGGGCGAGCACGTCGGCGTCCGACCAGCCCGTCTTCTGCTCGAGCAGCGCCTTCTCGTACTCGTTGCACAGCAGGTAGGCCGCGCCGTCGACGAGGTGGCGCACCTGCTCGCCCTCCATCCGGGCGAGCTGCTGGGAGGGGTCGGCGACGAACGGGTAGCCGTGCTGGCGGCACTCCGTGGTGTGCCGCAGCATCGCGTCCGGGTCGTTCGGGCTGATGATGACGAGATCCAGGCCGCCGAACCGGTCCGCGACCGGCGTGAGCTCGATGTTGCGGGCCTCGGACATCGCGCCCGGGTAGAAGGACGCGATCTGGCACAGGTCGTCGTCGGTGGTGCAGACGAAACGCGCGGTGTGCGCGAGGTCGCTGACCCGCACCGAGGCGGTGTCGACGCCGTGCCGGTCGAGCCAGGACCGGTAGTCGGCGAAGTCCTCGCCGACCGCGCCCACCAGGATCGGGTGCAGCCCGAGCCGGCCCAGCCCGTAGCTGATGTTGGCCGCGACCCCGCCGCGCCGGATGACCAGCTCGTCGACGAGGAAGGACAGCGAGACCCGCTCGAGCTGTTCGGCGATCAGCTGATCGGCGAACCGCCCGGGGAAGCGCATGAGGTGATCGGTCGCGATGGACCCGGTGACGGCGATACGCACGATGCCCAACTCTAACCGTCCACCTGATCGAGATCAGTAGCGCCCCGCTACGCCATCCCGCCGCCGAGAACACGGGTGCCCGGTGTGACGGGTGAATTCCGTCACACCGGGCACCCGGCGATCAGTCAGCGGCGCTCGTGGGCGCCTGTGCGATCTAGTGGAAGGAATCGCCGCAGGCGCAGGAGCCCTGGGCGTTCGGGTTGTCGATCGTGAAGCCCTGCTTCTCGATGGTGTCGACGAAGTCGATGGTGGCGCCGCCCAGGTACGGGGCACTCATCCGGTCGACGGCGACCTTGACGCCAGAGAAGTCGTGGACGGTGTCACCGTCGAGCTGGCGCTCGTCGAAGAACAGCTGGTAGCGCATGCCGGAGCAGCCACCGGGCTGCACGGCGATACGCAGGGCCAGGTCGTCGCGACCCTCCTGCTCGAGCAGGGACTTCACCTTGCTCGCGGCCAGGTCGGTGAGGATGACCTGGCTCGGCCGGGTCTGGGTGTCCGTCGTCGTGTCCTGGACGGTCATAGGGGCTCCTGCCCTTTCGGAACGTGCCTGATGGATGCGCTGCGCGGAGCCCACGCGATCCACATCGGATCCCGCGCCCCCACACACGGCACCGTCGGTGTGCCGCCGCGATAGTCGGTGCCAACAACGTCGGCCCGGTTCCGCTTCCCATCGTAACTACGGACCGAGCAGCCGGCCACGACGTCCGGCGCCCTCCGCCGGCTCGTGAGCCGGTCCCGCCAGTGCCGACAGGACAGGCATCCTTGCCTGACGGTCCTCCCGGCCGGGTCCCGGGTGACCCATCTCACTCGGGACCAACGCCCCTGCCGCGGACCTGGCCATCGGCTGGCGGCACCGGGGCGGGCGGCCCGAGCCGTCGCCGAGGTGTCGCGCGCCTTACGCCCCGGCGAACCGGCCATGGCGGCCGAGTTAGTGTCTCTTCGACCATTAATGAGTTAGAGTCTGAACGACCATATGTGCGAGCTGCACCGCGAGTGCGCTGCCCGCGCGAGTGCGCCGTCCGAAGGGGCTGCCATGACGACCAACCCGACCCTGGAGCGCATCGGCGTGACGCCGTCGCCGCTGGCCCTGCTCCTGCTCGGCCAGGGCGCCGACCCGGACAGCGAGCGCGGCGTCGACTGCCCAGGAGCACTGCCGGCCGCCGCCGACCCGCGGCTGGCCGAGCGGGCGGCCGCCGCGAAGGAAGCCCTCGGCGGCAAGGTCTTCGTCCTCGGCCACCACTACCAGCGCGACGACGTGATCGCGTTCGCCGACGTCACCGGCGACTCGTTCAAGCTCGCCCAGCAGGCCGCCGCGCGCCCCGAGGCCGAGCACATCGTCTTCTGCGGCGTGCACTTCATGGCCGAAAGCGCCGACATCCTGACCGCGCCGCACCAACAGGTGATCCTGCCGGACCTGGCCGCCGGCTGCTCGATGGCGGACATGGCCACCGCCGAGCAGGTCGAGCAGGCCTGGGACGACCTGCTGGACGCCGGCGCCGCCGAGGGCACGGTGCCGGTGACCTACATGAACTCCTCGGCCGCGATCAAGGCGTTCACCGGCCGTCACGACGGGACGGTCTGCACGTCGTCGAACGCCCGCCGGGCACTGGAGTGGGCGTTCGGGCCGGAACGCGGCGGGCGCCGGGTACTGTTCCTCCCCGACCAGCACCTGGGCCGTAACACCGCCATCGGCGAGCTCGGCCTGACCGCGGCGGACTGCGTGGTCTACGACCCACGCCGCCCGAACGGCGGGCTCACCCCGGCCCAGCTGCGCGACGCGAAGATGATCCTGTGGCGGGGCCACTGCTCGGTGCACGGCCGGTTCACCCGGGAGTGCGTCGACGAGGTACGGGCCCGGATCCCCGGGGTAACTGTCCTGGTACACCCCGAGTGCAAGCGCGAGGTGGTGACCGGGGCGGACCTGGTCGGGTCGACGGAGTACATCATCAAGGTGGTGGACGAGGCGCCCGCCGGCTCGTCCTTCGCGATCGGCACCGAGCTCAACCTCGTGCAGCGGCTCGCGAACCGCCACCCTGACAAGAACATCGTCTTCCTGGACCGCACCGTGTGTTTCTGCTCCACAATGAACCGCATCGACATGCCACACCTCGTATGGGCGCTGGAGTCGCTCGTCCGCGGCGAGCCGGTCAACCGGATCACGGTCGCGCCGGAGGTGGCTACCTACGCCCGAAAGGCCCTCGACCAGATGTTGGCGCTCCCCTAATGGCTTCGATCAGTCTCAGGAAGCGGTCGCGCGAGGCCGAGCCGGACGCCGACGGCGCCGTGGACCTCGACGAGCCCGTCGAGGTGCTCGACACCCGCGTCACCGCCAAGAAGGGCCGGCCGACGCCCAAGCGCTCGCAGGCGCGGGCCGCCCGCTCCACCGGCGGCGCGTTCGGCCCGGCGGCCAACACGAAGGAGGCCCGGGCGCGCGCCAGGGACGAGCGCCGCCGGCAGATGGCCGAGCAGCGAACCGCCCTGCGCTCCGGCGACCTGTCGAAGATGCCCGCGCGCGAGCGCGCCCCGGAGCGGGTGCTCGCCCGGGACATCGTCGACAGCCGGATCAACGCGGGCACGTTCTTCCTGTTCGCCATCGCCTTCTACCTGGTCGGCGGAATCGTGCCGAACAGCTACGTGCGGCTGGTCGCCGTCTACGTGATGCTGCTCGGCCTCCTCGCGGTCGCGGTCGACGGCTTCTTCCTCAGCCGCAAGGTCAGCAAGGCCATCGAGGAGCGCTACCCGGACTCGCGGGTGAAGGTGCGGCTCTACGCCATCCAGCGCTCGCTGGTGCCGCGCCGCTGGCGCACGCCACCGCCGCGGGTCAGCCGCGACCGATAGCGCCGCGAGCACGTCATCGGTGACTCGCCTGGCCCGGACGGCACGCGCGGCCGGGCCAGGCGGTCGCGTCCGCGTGGCGGTCCCGCCCGCGTCGGCCAAGAGCCATCAGACACGCCCTAGAGTCTGCGGAGTGGAGTATCGACGCCTGGGTCGCAGCGGACTGACCGTCAGCCAGATCGCGTACGGAAACTGGATCACCCACGGTGACCAGATCGAGTCCGAGCAGGCCATCGCCTGCGTGCGGGCCGCGTTCGACGAGGGGATCACCACCTTCGACACCGCCGACGTCTACGCGGGCGGGCGCGCGGAGACCGTGCTCGGCGAGGCGCTCGCCGGCACCCGGCGCGAGTCGTACGAGCTGGCGACCAAGGTCTTCTGGCCCACCGGCCCAGGTCAGAACGACAAAGGCCTGTCCCGCAAGCACATCATCGAGTCGATGAACGCGTCGCTGAAGCGGCTGCGCACCGACTACGTCGACCTCTACCAGGCGCACCGGTATGACCCGACCGTGCCGCTGGAGGAGACGCTGCGCGCGTTCGACGACCTCGTGCGCGCCGGCAAGACGCTCTACGTGGGCGTGTCCGAGTGGAGCGCCGAGCAGATCACCGAGGCGGTCCGGCTGGCGGGTGAGATGGGCCTGGACCGGATCATCTCCAACCAGCCGCAGTACTCGATGCTCTACCGCAAGATCGAGGCCGAGATCGTGCCGGCGTCGGCCAAGGCCGGCGTCTCGCAGATCGTCTGGTCGCCGATCGCGCAGGGGGTGCTGACCGGCAAGTACCTGCCGGGACAGCCTCCGCCGGCCGGCAGCCGCGCCACCGGCGCCACCGGCTCCGCCTTCATCGGGCGCCTGATGAGCGACGACGTGCTGAGGGCCGTACAGGAGCTGCGCCCGGTCGCCGACGACGCCGGGCTCTCGCTCGCCCAGTTGGCCGTCGCCTGGGTGCTGCAGAACGACAACGTCGCGTCCGCGATCATCGGCGCCTCCCGGCCGGAGCAGGTCCGCGAGAACGTCAAGGCCGCGGGCGTCACCCTCGCCCCGGAGATCCTGGCCCGCGTCGACGAGGTCCTCGGCTCGGTCGCCGAGCACTGAGCCCGGGCCCTCGGCTCAGCGGGTGAAGGCGGCCGCCATGGCTCGCCAGGTGGCGCCCAGGTCGGAGGAGTTCGAGAAGGCGTCGTCCATCTCCAGGACCACCAGGCCGTGGGTCGCGCCGAACAGCGCCTGCGCGACCCACGGGTCGCCGGTGGCCCGGTAGAACGGCTCGCCGGACCAGTCGTCCAGTCCCGGGACGAACAGGCTCCGGTCGACGCGGCCGGAGGTCGCCAGCCGGTAGAGGCTGGCGTTCGCGAACGCGAAGCGGCGGTACTCGGCGACCAGCGAGGTGACGACGTCGGCGGCGCTCGCCGCGTCGACGACGGCGTGCAGCTGGTCGCCGATGGCGAACAGCGCGTCCTCGACGAGCGCCGCCTCCAGCGCCGGCTTGCCCGGCAGGTGCTTGTAGAGCGACGCGGCCCGGATCCCGACGACCTCCCCGACACGGCGCATCGTCAGCGTGTCCGGGCCCTCGGCCGCCAGCAGCGCCCGCCCGGCCGCGACGATCTCGCGAACCCGCTCCGAGCGCTCCGGTGGCGCCGGCCGCGCCGCGACCCGCGGCAGCGGCGGCGCCGGGACGGCCGGCGACCGGACGGCCGCGGCACCCCCGCCGTCCCCGCGCCCGGCGCCTTCGTCCAGGGCCGGGCCGGCGCCGGGCAGGGAGGACGAGCGGGTCACGCGGGGATCCTCTCCAGGACGAACGCCGGGTGGCGGTGCGCGATCGCGGCGAGCTCCTCGTCGGACGAGTCGGGGCCGACCCCGCCGAAGAAGACCCCGACCTCCGCCTTCCACCGGCGCAGGTAGGCGCGCAGCACCGGGACCTTCTCTTCGTCGGCCAGCTCGGTGGCCCGGTAGTGCGCCCTGCGGCGGCCGAGGAGCAGGTCGAGCTCGCCGCCGGCCGCCCGGGCGTTGCGTACCCACTGGGTGTGGCCACGGGGCGAGACGAGGTACTCCCGGCCGTCCAGCGCGAGCAGGTTGACCGGCGTGCGCCGGGGCTGCCCGCTGGTCCGGCCGCGCACCTCCAGCACCCGGCTGCCCAGCACGCTCACCCCGGCGCGGGTCAGCGCCGCGACGAGCCTGTTGAAGACCGCGCGGGTGAACAGGCCGGGCGCCCGGTAGTGCGGCCGGTCGACCGGGGTGGGCTCGGTGGCGGGGAGGTCGGTCATGACGGCTCCTTCGACGGCTAACGCTGTTAGCCCATCCTGGGCTAACAGCGTTAGCCCCGTCAACCGGGCAGGCTAACTTTGTTAGCCGACTCTCCCTCGGGCGGGCAGCACCCGGATGGCGCCGCGGTCAGGTCGTCGGGCGCAGACTCATCGGCCCGTAGACCCGCCGAGCGTCGTCGCACAGCGTGACCTGGGTGACACCCCCCTCCAGCAGTTCGCTCCACATCTCGCCGATCCAGGTCTCCGCGTCCCCCTGGCTCGAGAACGACTCCGACCCCGACGCCCCCGCCACGGTGACCACCGCGCCGTCGTCCCCCTCATACCGCCAGGTCCAGCTCATCGCGCGCTCCCTTCGTCATGGCCCACTCGCTGGTCCATCCAACCGCCCCCGCGCGACCCGAGCCGTACCGAGACCGTCCACCTCGCGAGACCGCCCGACCCGCCAAACTCGGCTAACCTACGTAACCACCCACCCGCCCCCCGGGCAGCCACCCAGGCCGCCAGGTCGGGCCGGCCGTCCAGGCCAGGCCAGCCGGCCAACGGTCAGATCAGAAAGCGGAGGACGTGCACGTGGTCACCCTGCTCGCCGAGACGGCCCACCACAGCGACAGTGGGTACGCCCCCTGGCTCGTGGCGGTCCTCACCTTCGGGTCGATCATCCTGCTCGGCATCGTGCTGACGCTGATGACGCTCGCGGAGCGCAAGCGCCACCCGCACCCGTAGCCGCCCGCGTTCTCGCCAGGCATGCGCGTCACCCTGCTCGGCACGGGCTCGGCCGACGGCTGGCCGAACCCGTGGTGCGACTGCCCGTCGTGCGCCTGGGCGCGCGAGACGGGCACCTGTCGCGCGCAGACGGGGGTGCTGGTCGACGACGCCCTGCTCATCGACGCCGGGCCGGACGTACCCCGCTCGGCCGCCCGGTTCGGCCTCTCGCTGGGCCAGCTGCGCCATCTCGTGGTCGGGCACGCCCACCCGGATCACCTCGGGCCCGAGGCGCTGATGTGGCGCTCGTGGACCACCGCCGCCGACCGGCCGCTCGACGTCGTCGGCCCCCCGGCCGTGCTCGACGTCATCGGCGCCTTCCTGGCCCGCTGGGAGGGCCGCGAGCTGGGCGCCCCGGGCACGCCGCTGCGCCCGCTGGCGGCCGTGGCCGGGCGGCCCGTGCGGCTCGGCGGCCCCGACGGCTACCTGCTCGCCCCGGTGCCGGCGGCGCACGGGGACTCGTCGATCGGCCCCGCGGTGCTCTACGACCTCACCGGCCCGGACGGCGCCAGGCTGCTCTACGCCTGCGACACCGGCCCGCTGCCTGCCGGGACCGTCGATGCCCTGGCCGGGCGGGCCTTCGACGTCGCGCTGGTCGAGGAGAACAACGGCGACCGGCCCGGCTTCGGCGAGCACCTTGACCTCGAGACGTTCGCGGCCACCGTCGCGGCGCTGCGCGCGAACGGGGCACTCGTCGACCATTCCACCGTCGTCGCCGTGCACCTGAGCCATCGCAACCCGCCGGGACCGGAGCTGGCCCGCCGGCTGGCGGCGAGCGGGGTGGACCTGCTGCCCGACGGCACGGTCCTGGACGTCACCGCGGGCACGCGCGCCGTCGTGGCCAGGCCGCGAACGACCCCGGTGGGGCAGCGGGGCTGACATCGCCGCGGCCGCCCCACCGGGGACGCCTCAGCGCCGGAACGGGCCGGTCACCTCGAACGTGACGCCGTTGGACGAGGAGCCGGTGGTGCCGCGCTGGGACGAGAAGTAGAGCCTGGACCCGTCCGGCGAGAACGCCGGACCCGTGATCTCGGACGAGCCGTGACCGGCGAGGCGCAGGAACGGGGCGACGACCGCGTTCGGGGTGATGACGCAGATCTCCAGGTTGCCGCCGTCCTCGGCGACATAAAGGTCGCCATAGCTGGACCCGGTGATGTTGTCGACGCCGGTCAGCGGCGCCGTGCCGCCGGTGACCAGCGAGTCGTCATAGGCGAGCTCGAACGCGTTGGTCGCGCAGTTGAGTTTCCAGACCCGGTTGTCGCCCTTGGTCGTCCACCACACGAAACCGTTCGCGTAGTACACCCCCTCGCCGCCGTTGAACTTCTTGGCGGCGGAGACCTGCCTGCGGGTCGCGGTCGGTGAGCCGTCCGGATCCGGGACCGCCGCCCACGTGGCGGTCCCCGACGTCGCCGTCCCGGCGCACAGCACCTCGAGGGTGCCCGCGGACAGGTTGCCCCAGGTGGTGGGCCGGAAGCGGTAGAAACAGCCGTCGGTCTGGTCCTCGGTGAGGTAGACGACCTGGCGGACCGGGTCGCAGGCGGCCGCCTCGTGGCTGAAGCGGCCCATCGCGGGCCGCGCGACGGCGGTGGCCCCGGTCGCCGGGTAGGTCTCCCAGACCCGGCCCGTGGAGGTCTCCTCGCAGGACAGCCAGGTCCCCCACGGGGTGGCTCCCCCGGCGCAGTTGCTGCTCGTGCCGGACAGCAGCCGCTGGGCGGAGACGATCGTCCCGGACGAGTTGAACCGCAGGACCGAGGCGCCCCCGCTGGAGACCTCCGAGTTCGAGACGTACATCCAGCCGCCACCGCCGCTCGTGAAGCAGGCACCGCCGTCCGGCGCGCTGTGCCACGCGTAGCCGGTGCCGGCGACGGTCTGCCCGGAGCGGGCGACGATCCTGCTGGTGAATCCGGCCGGAAGCCGCACGCCGTTCGCGTCCGCGGCGGCCAGCGCGCCATAGGGACCGGTGCCCGGCTGCGCGGGCGCGGCCAGCGCGGCCTCCCAGGTCGCGCCCGCGAACGCCGCCGCTCCAGCGCCGACAACCGCCGAACGCAGGAAAATCCGTCTGTCCACCCGAAACCTCCGCTAATTCACGAAACGGTTGTCAGGACACAGGTCGAGCCCCGCGCAAACCTAGCGGCCAAGAAATCCGAAAAACACGGGTGAATCGATGAACAGCGGATGGTCGCCGTTGAAATGTGCCGGAATTCTTCGCGATCGCGGCTGCCCCATGCCGCGGCGGCGTCCGGCGGGCCTGGCCTGGGTACACCGATCCCATGACGTGTCGGACAGCGCCAGCCCACCGAGCAGGCCGGCCGGGCTCGGCCCGGTCCGGGGTACGCGCGTTCGCCGTGCTCGTGGGGCTCTACGCCGGGCTCGCGACCGTGCCCGCCGACGGCGTGCCGGCCCGGCTCGCCGTCGTCGCCGCCACCGTCGCGCTGGTCGTCCTCGCCACCGGCCGTCCCGCGCGCTCCGGCGCCGCGGCGCCGGCGGCGCGACGGGATCTCGCTTCCGTCCTCGCCGTCGCGCTGACCCTGCTCGCCTCCGCCGGCGCCGCGTTCGCGCCACCGACCCTGGGTTGAGCACGCCGGCCTCGCGGCGGTCAGGGGACGTTGGGTCAGGGGACGTTGAGAGCGTTCTGGATCTGGTAGGGAACCGTGAAGGCCATCGACACCAGGGCGACCGCGGTGGTCAGCTCGACCAGGGCGCCGAGGACCGGCTCGGACAGGCCGGCGAAGCGGCGGGTCAGGTAACGGCGGACGAGCAGGCCGACGGCGGTCGCGGCGGCGAGCGCGAACACCGCCCGCAGCGCCCGGCTCGGGTCGCCGCCGTCGTAGTCGAGCCGCCCGGCGAGGGCGGCCAGCCCGATGGCCACGACCACCGCGAGCAGGGCCGCGGGCGGCGAGACCGGCCCGACCACGACCCGCCGCGCCGGCCCGCCCTCCGCCGGGCCGGACGCCACGGCGCGCGGGAGGTCCGACAGGTCGTCCGCCAGGCCGGCCGGGTGGCGCCCGGCGCAGGCGAGTGTGATCGCCAGCCGGCTGGCCATGCAGGCCACGAGCACGCTCACCGTGCCCCGATGCGCGACGATCGCCGTGTACAGCGCGCAGACCTGGATCAGCACGACGAACAGCACCGTGACGGCACCCACGGCGCCGAGCGCGGCCGGTGGCGCCGGCACCCACCCGCCGGGCGCGGCGCCGCCGGCCGGGGCGGTCGCGACCACGCCAGCGGCCTCCTCCCGTCCGCCGGCCTCCCATCCACCGGCGCGCCGTCCACCGGCGCCGGGCGCGCGGACGTGTCCCGCCTGTCCGGCGAGCGCGGCGCCGGCTCCGGCGCGGCCAGGCTCCGGCGCGCCCGCCCGCCCCGGCCAGACCCGGCCCGCGCGCCCGGCGGCCAGCGCGTCCGCCACCGCCGCGAGGCCGGCCAGGTGGCGTGCCCCGGTGGCGGCGGCCAGCGTCGCGAGCCCCACCACCGCCGGCAGCAGCTGCTGCGGTGGCCCGGCGGGCGGCTTCGACCAGACCCGCGTGGCGACGACGAGCACGGCGGCGACCAGGCCGAGCAGCAGGCCACCAAGAGGCAGGAGCGCGGTCAGCCGGCTCGCCGCGCGCGGGCTCACCGGCCGCGCCGCGCGCGTGGGAATGGCCGCCACGACGGCGAGCGCCGAACGGATGCTCATCGACGGCCGGTCAGGTCACGTCCGCCGTGTCCACGCCGCCGGGAAGCGGCGCGGCCGCGGCGGCGGCCTCGAGGTCGGCGGCGGTCTCGACCGCGACCATGGCGAGCGCCGCGGCGGCGAGCGCGCCGGTTCCGTCCTCGGCGCGGATCCCGAGGTCGACGAGCGGGGTCAGGCCGAGGGCGGCGACCGCCTGCCGGGCGGCCGGGTCGGGGCAGTCCCCGCCCACCAGCCACCAGGCCCGCGCCCCGGGCGCCATCCGCTCGGCGGCGAGCGCCGCGGCGCAGGCCGCCCGGCCGTCGATAATCACCGGTGTTCGCCGCAGCGCCGCCTGGACCAGCAGGCCGGCCAGGGCCGCGAGATCGGCGCCGCCGGCGACCCGCAGCACCGAGCGGGGGGCGGTCGCGAAGGGACGGGTACGCCGCAGCGCGTCCCGGATCGCGGCGGTGCGCAGCATCCAGCGTTCGTCGTCACCGCCGTCACCGCGGTCGACCACGTCGATCGGCTCGGCGTCGCGCAGCGCCGCGACGACGACCGCCGCCGCCGTGTCGGCACCCACGCCGAGGGCGCCGGTCACCAGCAGGTCGGCGCCCGCGTCGATCTCCTCGTCGGCCAGCCGCCGGCCGACCGCGAGCGCCCGGTCGACCTCGGCGACGGACAGCGCGTCCTCCCGATCGATCCGGCCGTTGCCCGGCCGGACCCGGTAGCCGGCCTTGGCGGGCGGTCCCGCTGGGCTCTCGGCGCCCGGGTCCCCCGGCCCGGCGACGGCGGCGGCTTCCGCGGCGTCAGCTTCCGCGGCGACGTCGTCGGCGCCGGCGACGTCGTCGGCGCCGGCGTCCTCGACGACGGTGGGAGCGGCGACGACGACGTCGCCCGTCGGGGCCTCGGCTTCTCCCAGCCCGGCGGAGACGACATCAGCGGGAGCGGCGACGTCGGGAGTGGAGGCGTCGGGAGTGGAGGCGACGTCATCGGGGACCACGTCGCCAGAGGCGGGCGTGTCAGGGGCGGAGGCATCGGAGGCGGCGGGGGCGGCGACGGCGACGTCGACCAGCCGCAGGCCGATCCCCGCCCGGCGGGCGAGGACGGCGAGCGCCGAGGCGCCGGACTCGACCGCGGCGATCCGGCGCGCGGTGGCGCCGGCTGGCCAGGGGTACAGGCCGGCGTCCGCGATGCCGTGGTCGGCGGCGACGAGGACGGCCCGCGCCCTGGTGATCGGGCGGGGCGGCGACACCCCCTGCGCCGCGGCGAGCCAGACGGCCACGTCGCCGAGGCGGCCGAGCGCGTCGGCGGGCAGGTCGAGCGCGCGGGCGCGGCGGCGGGCGGCGGCCTGTTCCGCGGCGGCGACGGCGGCGTCCGGCTCGGGCACGTCGCCGATCTCGTGGGCGACGGACACCCAGTCGGCCGCCGCGGGCGGTGCCGTGCCGGCCAGGGCGCTCTGCGGGTTCTCCACGAGGTCCTTACTACCCGATCGTCCGCGCGCCGGGCCGCCCGCCCTGGTGACGACCGGGCCAGCCGGTCACGGCGCCGGCGACGCGGCGTCCCAGGTAATCCGGGTAATCCGGGTAATCCGAGCGATCCGGTTGATCCGAGTGATCCGGATGCCAGCGGCGAGCGGACCGTTGAACAGCCTGGTCACGCAACTGACCCGCCCCAAAGCGGAAATCAAAACACCAGCCCTATCGCCGAGGCGGACACATCGACGGCGACCCTCGCGGGCGCGCAAGCCAGCCGCAAGCCAGCAATGCGGCGGCGGCCGAGACGGTAGTTTCCGGATGTGGTCATGGTTCCGGCTGGATGGGGGAAAACGCCAGGGCGGCCTATGGGCGGCCCGCGGCGGGTCTTCCTGAGCCATACCGCGGAGCTGCGGCAGTACCCACGCGAGCAGTCGTATGTGGCCGCGGCCGAGCGCGCCCTCGCCCGCGCGGGCGACGTCGCCGTGGACATGGCCACCTTTGGCGCCCGCGACGACCCGCCGGCGGCCTTCTGCGTCGAGCAGGTCAGGGCGAGCGACGTGTACGTCGGCCTCATCGGCTTCCGCTACGGCTCGCCGACCCGGGAGCGGCCCGACCTCTCCTATACCGAGCTGGAGTTCGAGGCGGCAACGGAAGGCGGAATTCCGCGGCTGGTGTTCCTGCTCGCGGACGACGCTCTCGTCCCTATTCAGGCGTTCTCGGACCCGGTCCACGGCGACCGCCAGCGGCGGTTCCGCACCCGGCTGACCGACTCGGGCATCATCATCGCGGTCTTCCACACGCCCGCCGACCTGGAGACCGCCGTCCTCGACGCGCTGGTCAAGCTCCGCGAACGCCAGCTCAGCGCGCTCGCCGCCCTGCCCGCCCTGGCGATGGATGACTCCCTCGTGCCGGCCGACCTGGCCGCGGTCGTCCCCGACCGGCCGGCCCTGCGTACCGGCCCCCGCCGGCCCTGGATGGTGCCGTCCCGGCACGGCAAGGTGGTCGCCCGGCCCGAGCTGACCGGCACCGTCCTCGCCCGGCTGCTGGACCGCCGTGGCGTTCCCGCCGTCCCACCGGCCGCCCTGGGCGAGGCGCTGCCCGTCCTCCGGCCGGTCGCCCGGCCGCCCGCGGTCCCCGCGCTACCCGCGTCGACGGGAACCCACGCGCCCGAGGGACCGGCGGCGACCGCCGGCCAGGCGGCGCCGGCGGCGCGGGTCGTGGTGCTGCGCGGAGTGGGTGGTTTCGGCAAGACGACGCTGGCCGCCGAGGTGTGCCGGCAGCCGGAGATACCCGACGCCTTCCCCGGCGGGGTGCTGTGGGTGACCCTCGGCGAGGCGGTGGGCGGGGCGAGCCTCGCCGACAAGATCAATGACCTGAGCGAGGCGCTGTCCGGCACCCGCCCGGCACTCGCGGACCCGGAGCAGGCCGGGTTCCGCCTCGGCGAGCTGCTCGGCTCGGCCGCCCGGCTGATGGTCGTCGACGACGTGTGGACCCGCGCCCAGCTCGCGCCGTTCCTGCAGGGTGGCCCGGGCTGTGTCCGGCTGGTCACCACCCGGATGCGCGACCTGCCCGTGGACATGGCCACCACGGACACCGTCGAGGTCGGGGCGATGGCCGACGCCGAGGCCGTCCGGCTGCTCGCCCAGGACCTCGCGGCCGGCTCGGCGGCCGACCCGTCCGGCGCCGGGTCCCCGCCGACGCCGCCCCCGGGGGCCGCCGCCCTCGACACGCCGACGGGCGCGGCGCTGCCGGCCGACCGGGTGTGGCGGCTGCTGGACGCGACCGGCCGCTGGCCGGTGCTGCTGCGGCTGGTCAACCGGGCGCTGGTCCGGGAGGTGCGCGGCGGCGTCGAGCCGGCGCGCGCCGCCGACAAGGTCCTCGGCCGGCTCGCGCGGCGCGGCCCGACCGCCTTCGACGTCACCCGGCTGGAGGACCGCAACCAGGCGGTCCGGGCGACGCTGTCGGCGAGCCTCGCGCTGCTCACCGGCGACGAGCACGACCGGTACCTGGAACTCGCGATCTTCCCGGAGGACGTCGAGATCCCCGGCCAGGTGCTCAACGCCTACTGGGCCGCCACGGGCGCCCTCAGCGAGGACGAGGCCGACGACCTGTGCCAGGAGCTCGCCGACCTGTCCCTGGTGCTCGCCTACCGCCGCGACCCACCGGCCCTGCTGCTGCAGGACGTGCTGCGCTCCTACCTGCGCGCCGAGGTCGGCCCGCGCCGGCTGCGGGAGCTGCACGGCGAACTGTGCGACGCGGCACGGGCCTGGCTGCTCGGGCCCGGCGGGGCCGGCGCGCCGACCGAGCCGGCCGCGTGGTGGGAGCTTCGCGACGACGCCGGTTACCTGTGGACCCATCTGGCCACCCACCTGGCTGGCGCCGGCCGGCCCGACGAGGTGCTCGCCCTGGCCCGCGACCTGCGCTGGACGGCGGCCAAGCTCGCCCGGCCGGGCCTGGGCCTGGTCGCCGCGGACGCGGACCTGGCGCGGGCCGGCGCGCTCGCGCCCACCGACCCGATGCCCCGCGCCCTGCGCCGGGCGCTGCGCCAGACCGCGCACCTGTTCGGGCCGACGGACCCGCCGCGCGCCCTGGACGCCGTGCTGCTCAGCCGGCTCGACGGCATCCCGGCGCTGGCCGACGCGCACGCCCGGTTCGCGGCCACGCTCGCCGGGCCGCGGCTGGTCAACCGCTGGAGCCTGCCCGACCAGCCGCACCCCGGCCTCGTCCGGGTGCTGCAGGGACACCACCGCTCGGTCAACGCGTGCGCGGTCGCCCCGTCCGGCGGCTGGCTGGCCTCCGCCGGCGACGACGGCACCGTGCGGCTCTGGGACGCCGACGCGGCCACCGCGCGCGCGGTGCTGACCGGGCATCGCGGCGCCGTGCACGCCTGCGCGATCTCCCCGGACGGCCGCTTCGTCGTCTCCGGCGGGGCGGACGGGACCGCCCGCATCTGGGACGCGGCCGGCGGTCCGGCCCGCTTCGAGCTGCGCGGCCACCGCGGCGACGTGCGCGGCGTCGCCGTGGCGCCGTCGGGCCGCTGGTTCGCGACCTGCGGCGACGACGGCACGGTCCGCTGCTGGCGGGTCAACAGCGGCCGGCTCGTCCAGACGATCGAGGTCACCCGGGGCCGGCGGGTGCGCTCCTGCGCCATCAGCCCGGACGGAACGCTGCTGGCCGCGGCCTGCGAGGACGGGACGATCCGGCTGTTCGACCCACGCGTCGGCGGTCTTCCCACCGGGCTGCTCAGCGGGCACCGCGGCCCAGTGCGCCGGCTCGCCGTCTGCGCCGGGCCGGCCTGGCTGGTGTCCGTGGGTGAGGACGGCACGGCCAGGCGGTGGGATCCGGCGGCCGGGAGGGTCGTGGCGCGCCACGAGCTCGGCGCTGGCGGCGCGGCCCGGGACTGCGCGGTCAGCGCGGACGGCGGCCTGCTCGCCGCGACCGCGGCCGACGGGGTGGTGCGGCTGTGGGACACGGCGACCGGAGCCCGTCACCAGCTGGTCGGCCCGAGTGGGACGGCGGCCGTCTGCGCGCTCGCCGCGGACGGGTCCTGGCTGGTCTCCGCCGGCCGGCATGGGGTGCTGCGGGTCTGGGACACCCGGGTGGCCGACCCGGACACCACCTCCGGGGGCCGCGACGAGGGGATGCGTGGGTGCGTCGCGAGCGCCGACGGGCGCTGGGTCGTCTCCATCTCCGAGGACGGGAGCGCGGTGGTGTGGGACGTGGCCACCGCCGAGCCGGGCGCGGCGCTGGCGGGCGAGAGCCCGTTCCCCACCAGGGGCGGGGCGGTGGCGCCGGACGACAGCTGGGTGGCGCTGCCCGGCCGGGACGGCGGCGTGCGGCTGTGGGAGCCGGCGACCGGCACCGCGCGGGTGCTGATCGCGTCGCCGAGCGAGGTGCGTGGCTACGCCGCGGGGCCGGCCGGCTCCCAGCTGTTCGGGGCCTGCGCGGACGGAGTCGTGCGGATGTGGGACACCCACAGCGGCGAGTGGCTCAGGTCGTACGGCCCCGCCACGGCGGGCGGCTGGGACGGGAGCGCCTCCACCCTGGCCGAGCCGACGACCGGGTCCTCGGACCCGTCCAGACCGCCCAGGAGCGGGCCGGAGATCAGCGAGAGGTACTACTACACCGGCGATCTTGGGACCCTCGACCGCGGCGGCGCGCAGGCGTGCGCGGTCGCGCCGGACGGCGCCTGGGTGGCGGCGGGCGGCGACGACGGCCGCGTCGGCGTCTGGAACGTCCGCAGCCACGCGCAGCTCGCCCTGCTGGCCGGCCACACCGACGAGGTACTCGACCTCGTGGTCGCGCCGGACGGGCGGTTCCTGGTATCCGCTGGCGCCGACCACACGCTGCGGGTCTGGTGGACCGACGACTGGCGGCCAGGGCCGGTGCTGGCCGGGCACACCCACACCGTGCGCGCCGCCACGATCAGCCCCGACGGCGCCTTCGTCGCCAGCACGAGCGGGGACGGCTCGGTCCGGATCTGGGACACCGCTGCCTGGGGCCCCGTCGCGCTGATGCGGTTCGACGGCGCCGGGCGTGACTGCGCCTGGCTGCCCGACTCCCGCGGCCTGGTCGTCGCCGCCTCCGGCGGCCTCTACCTCTACGAACTGGTCCTCGACTGAGCTGGTCCTCGGCTGAGCCGGCCCGCTGAGCCGGGCCGCCCTGGCGGGTGCCAGTCAGCCGGGCCGGTCAGCCGGGGCCGGTCAGGCGGATGCGCGGTCCTCGGCCAGCTGGATGAGGGTGCGGGTGATCACACCGGTGCCGGCCTTGGGGGTGTGGCCGTAGGGCTCACCGCCGTTCCAGGACGGGCCGGCGATGTCCAGGTGCGCCCAGGCGACGCCGTCCGGCACGAACGCGGCCAGGAAGTGCCCGGCGACGATCATGCCACCGTCGCGGCTGCCGTTGGTCGGCACGTTGGCGAGGTCGGCGACCGTCGAGTCGAGCACCTTGCGCAGCTCCGGCGGCATCGGCATGGGCCAGACCGCCTCCCCGGTCGCCTTCGCGGCCGTGGCGACCGCGTCGACCGCCGCGTCACGCCCCAGCAGGCCGGCGGTCCGCTGGCCGAGCGCGACGATCTGCGCCCCGGTCAGCGTCGCGACGTCGACGATCATCGCCGGCGACTCCTCCATGGCCCGCACCAAAGCGTCGCCGAGGACGAGCCGGCCCTCGGCGTCGGTGTTGAGCACCTCGACCCGGGTGCCGCCGCGCAGCGTGAGCACGTCCGAAGGGCGGATCGCCGTGCCGGACGGCATGTTCTCCGCGCACGCGAGCCAGCCGACGACCCGGGCCGGCAGCCGCAGCCTCGCGGCCGCGACCATCGTCGCGAGCACCGCCGCCGCGCCCGCCATGTCGGTCTTCATCCATTCCATCGACGCCGGCGGCTTGAGCGACAGGCCGCCCGAGTCGAACGTGATGCCCTTGCCGACCAGCGCCAGCGCCGGCTCCCCCGCCTCGCCGTCGGCGGCCGCCGTCCCCGGCCATTCGAGCCGGACCAGCCGAGGCGGGTTCACCGAGCCCTGGCCGACGCCGAGCAGCCCGCCGTACCCGCCGTCGGCGAGCTCCTTCTCGTCGAGGACCTCGACGAGAAGGCCGACCGCCCCACCCTCCTGCTCGGCGATCTCCGCGAGCCTGGCCGGAGGCAGGTGGCCGGGCGGGGTGTTCACCAGGTCGCGCACCAGCCGGACGGCGTCTGCCACGACGACGGCGTGCTCGACGGCGTCGGCCGCGGTCGCCAGGTCCGCCTCGTCGACCAGCACGACGACCTGCTCGACCGGGGCCGGGCGGCCCTTCGCCGACGTGGTCCGGAACGCGTCGAAGCTGTAGGCGCCGAGCAGCGAGCCCTCGGCGACCGCCCGCGTCGCCTCGGGCGTGGCCGCCCCGCCGGCGAGCGCCAGCGTGGTCGCGACCCTGGCGGTCCCGGCGAGCGCCCTGGTCGCCGCCCCCGCGGCACGGCGCAGCGCCTCGTGCTCGACGGGCCCGCCGCCGGCCGGCAGCGGGCCGACCCCGACGGCGACGACGCTGCCCGCCTGGATCGCCCCGAGCGTCGCGAACCGGACCACCTCGCCGGCCCGGCCGGTGGCGCCGACGTCGGCGAGCACCCGCGCCAGCCGTCCGCCGAGCGCCGCGTCCAGCTCCGCCACGCCGCCGAGCGCCACCGGCCCGTCGTCGCCGGCGGCGGTGCCGATCACCACCGCGTCCACGTCCAGGGGCTTGAGGGCAGTCGCGGCGGCGGCGGCGGAGGTCATGGCCAAAGCCTAGTGCGGTTGTGGAGGATCAGATGCTTCGCACTCTGATCATCCACAACCTGTCTGACCTCGGCGCACCTATCCGTTGAAGTCCAGCGCCCTCCCGGTCTCGCCTCGCTGTGGTGGCTGAGTCGCGCTGTCGGCCGCGGCCAGCCCAACGGGTCTCGCTGTCAGGGTCGCCTTACTCACGGCGGCGGGGCCTGTAGGCAGGTGTGGAGGTCGCTACGCTGCGGCCATGGCCGACGAGAACCTGCTGCGTACCCCGCTGTTCCAGCGCCACGTCGACGCCGGCGCCAAGCTGGCCTCGTTCGGCGGCTGGGAGATGCCGATCGAGTACGCCGGCGGCGGGGTGCTCGCCGAGCACCGGGCCGTGCGGGAGGCCGTCGGCGTGTTCGACGTCAGCCATCTCGGCAAGGGACGGGTCACCGGCCAGGGGGCGGCCGAGTTCGTCAACGCCTCACTCACCAACGACCTCGCCCGGATCGGCCAGGGGCAGGCCCAGTACACGCTGTGCTGCGACGAGTCCGGCGGCGTCGTGGACGATCTGATCACCTACCTGCGCGGCGCCGAGGACGTGTTCCTGGTGCCGAACGCGGCGAACACCACCGGGGTCGTGCGCCGGCTGGCCGACGCGGCGCCCCCCGGGATCGAGGTCGCCAACCTGCACACGGCCTATGGCGTGCTCGCCGTGCAGGGCCCGCGCTCGGCCGACGTGCTGGCCGCTCTCGGCCTGCCGGCTGACGGCAACTACATGACGTTCCGCGACGCCGAGCGGAAGGGCCGGCCGGTGATGGTCTGCCGGTCGGGCTACACCGGGGAGCTCGGCTTCGAGCTGCTGCCCCGCTGGGACGACACGGCCGAGGTCTGGGACGCGGTGCTCGCGGCGGCGAGGGGCCTGGGCGGGCGCGCCTGCGGGCTGGGTGCCCGCGACACGCTGCGCACCGAGATGGGCTACCCCCTGCACGGCCAGGACCTGTCGCTGTCGATCAGTCCGCTGCGGGCGCGGGCGGGCTGGGCGGTCGGCTGGGGCAAGGAGCGCTTCTGGGGCCGCGACGCGCTGCTGGCCGAGCGGGCGGCCGGCCCGGCCCAGCTGCTGTGGGGCCTGAGGTCGACCGACCGGGGCATCCCCCGGCCGCACATGCGCGTCCTGGACGCGACCGGCGCCGACGTCGGCGAGGTCACCAGTGGCACGTTCTCGCCCACGCTGCGAGCCGGTATCGGGCTGGCGCTGCTGGACCGCGCCGTGCAGGAGGGCGCCGAGGTGAGTGTCGACGTGCGCGGCCGGCGTTCGACGATGACGGTGGCCCGGCCGCCGTTCGTCCCGTCGTCGCCCAAGTAGGCGCCGCGCCGCGGGCGCCGGTCCCGGCTGCCGACATGCGACGTTGGTCACGCTCGTCGCCCGCCACTGACGAAACCCAGCCGAGATTCCCAGCTCGGAACGGGTTCGACCCCGGGCTTACAGGCCTTACCCGGCACCAGGTCGGTCGGGGCGCCCAGCGCCCCGACGGCGGCGCGCCGGCGGTGGGGCACGCGCCCGTTTAGGCGCCCGCCCCCACGCGGGGAAGACAGGGCCGCCCGGGCCCGCCCCGGCCCCGCACGGGCGGCCAGGCACGCGGCACACCAGGATCGCGGCCGGGTCCCCTGCCGGCTACGAGTAACGAGAAGGGGCCCTTGGCGTGGCAGAATCTGCGGCCGGTCCCGTCGACCTTGTCATCCTCGGAGGCGGCAGCGGCGGATACGCCGCCGCGCTGCGCGCCGCCGAGCTTGGACTGAGCGTTGTCCTCGTCGAGAAGGACAAGCTCGGCGGCACATGCCTGCACCGCGGGTGCATCCCGACGAAGGCGCTGCTGCACTCGGCGGAGATCGTGGACAACATCCACGAGAGCGAGACCTTCGGCATCCTGTCGACCTTCAACGGGATCGACATGACCAAGGTCAACCAGTACAAGGACGGGGTCATAGGCGGCCTGTTCAAGGGCCTGACCGGTCTGATCAAGGCGCGTGGCATCGAGGTCGTCGCCGGCGAGGGCAAGCTCGTCTCGCCGACCGCGGTCGCCGTCGACGGCCGGGTGATCGAGGGCCGGCACGTGATCCTCGCCACCGGTTCCTACTCCCGCTCCCTGCCCGGTCTGGAGCTCGACCACGAGCGGGTCATCACCAGCGAGGACGCGCTCGGGCTCGACCGGGTGCCGAGCTCGGTCGTCGTGCTCGGCGGCGGGGTCATCGGCTGCGAGTTCGCGTCGGTGTGGCGGTCCTACGGCGCCGACGTGACGATCGTCGAGGCGCTGCCGCATCTGGTGCCGCTGGAGGATGAGTCCAGCTCCAAGCTGCTGGAGCGGGGCTTCCGGCGCCGTGGCATCAAGTTCAAGCTCAAGACCCGGTTCGCCGGCGTGAAGACCACCGACCACGGCGTGACCGTCTCGCTGGAGGACGGCTCGACGCTCGACGCCGAGCTGCTGCTCGTCGCGGTCGGGCGCGGCCCGGTCTCCGAGGGGCTCGGCTACGACGAGGTCGGCGTCGCGATGGAGCGCGGCTTCGTGCTCGTCGACCGCAACCTGCGCACCAACATCCCGACGATCTCGGCGATCGGTGACCTGCGGCCGGGCCTGCAGCTGGCGCACGTCGGCTTCGGGGAGGGCATCTTCGTCGCCGAGCAGCTCGCCGGGCTCAACCCGGTCCCGATCGACTACGACAACGTCCCGCGGGTCACCTACTGCTCCCCGGAGGTGGCCTCGGTCGGGCTGACCGAGGCGGTCGCCAAGGAGCGGTTCGGCGCCGACGCGGTGACCAAGGTGACCTACAACCTCGCCGGCAACGGGAAGTCCCAGATCCTGAAGACCTCCGGCGCGGTCACCGTCATCGCCCTCAAGGGGCAGGACGGGCCCGTGGTGGGCGTGCACATGGTCGGTGACCGGGTGGGCGAGCTGATCGCCGAGGCGCAGCTGATCACCAACTGGGAGGCGGTCCCGAACGACGTCGCCCAGCTGATCCACCCGCACCCCACGATGTCGGAGGCACTCGGCGAGGCCCACCTCGCCCTGGCCGGCAAGCCGTTGCACCTGCACGACTGACCGGCATGCGCTGGGCTGGCCCTGCTCGTTGGCCTTCGGCCAACTTCGCCGGGCGGCCGGTCAGGTGTCTGCCCGGGGGGCGCCCCCCGGGCCCCCGGTGTCGAGCTTCGCCCGACCTAGAACCAAGGCAACACTTGTAACAACGCCAGGCAATCGCCGGCACCCGGCATAGGCACGTCGGGTGCCGGCACGCGTCCCGCGGGTGTCTCACCGGCCGGGCCACGCCCACCTGGCCAGCTCGGCACTGTGCCGCCCGTCTGACCGCTGACCGGCCCGAAGCGCCCGTTCGGCGGTCCGGCGGGCGACACGGAGGCCGGGGCCGGCGCGGGCAGCGCGGTCGCGGTGCCACCCGGCCCGCACATGGCCTCAGTCGACACGGCCCGCACATGGCCTCAGCCAGCACAGGAGTCCCGCACGAATGTCTGTATCCGTCACGATGCCGCGTCTGGGCGAGAGCGTGTCCGAGGGCACGGTCACCCGGTGGCTCAAGCAGGAGGGTGAGCGCGTCGAGGCCGACGAGCCACTCCTCGAGGTCAGCACCGACAAGGTCGACACCGAGATCCCGGCGCCGGCGTCCGGCGTCCTCGCTTCGATCAAGGTCGCCGAGGACGAGACCGTCGAGGTCGGCGTCGAGCTCGCGGTGATCGAGGACGGCGCGGCCGCCCCGGCGGCACCGGCCGCCCCGGCCGCCGCCGAGGCGCCCGCGCCCGCCCCGACGCCGCCCCCGGCGCCGGCACCCCGG
>NZ_JADWYU010000257.1 GCF_016786325.1 Frankia nepalensis
GCCCAGGGCTACCCCGGGCCGCCCGGCGCCCACCGGCCCCGCGCCGGCGTCGCCACCGGCCGCGCCAGCGTCGCCACCGGCCGCGCGGGAAGATGGCGGCGTGCGCGCCGCTCACACCGTGGACCAGGTCCGTGCCGCCGAGGCGCCCTTGTTGGCGGGCCTGCCACCCGGGGCACTGATGCAGCGGGCGGTGTACGGGCTGCTCGGCCACGCGGCCCGCCGGCTCGACCGGCAGGTGTACGGGCGGCGGGTCGTGGTGCTGGCCGGCGGCGGGGACAACGGCGGGGACGCGCTGTGGACCGGGGCACGGCTCGCGGCCCGCGGCGCCCGGGTGGACGCCCTGGCCCCCGGCGGGACGCATCAGGAGGGCACCGCCGCGCTGCTCGCCGCCGGCGGCCGGCTGCATCGCGTCGTCGCCCCCGGCGAGGCTGGACTGGCTGGCGACGGGGGCCCGCGGGTGCTGCCGGACGAGAGGGTGGCGGCGCTGCTCGCCGGGGCCGACCTGGTACTCGACGGGCTGCTCGGCATCGGCGGGCGGCCCGGGCTGCGGGGGGCCCACGCCCGGCTGGCGGAGCTCGCCCCGCCTGAGCGGACGATCGCCGTCGACGTGCCAAGCGGGGTCGACGCCGACACGGGCGCCGCGCCGGGGACCGCGGTGCGGGCGGCCCTGACAGTGACGTTCGGAACGTACAAGCGCGGCCTGCTGCTAGGCCCCGGCGCCACCCACACGGGCGAGCTGGCGCTGGTCGACATCGGCCTGGACCTGCCGGTCCCGGACCTCACCGCGCTCGACGACGCCGACGTGGCCGCGCTGCTGCCGGCTCCTGGACCGGGCGACACGAAGTACACCCGAGGAGTGCTGGGACTGGTCGGCGGCAGCGACCGGTACCCGGGGGCAATCGTGCTCGCCACGGGCGGGGCGCTGCGCGGCGGCGCGGGCTACCTGCGGGTGGTCGCCGAGGCACGGGCCGCCGAGCACGTCTGTCGGGCCCATCCCGAGGCGGTGGTGACCGTGATCGAGCCCGGCGACGCCGCCGGAATGCTCGACGCCGGCCGGGTGCAGGCGTGGGCGCTGGGGCCGGGGGTGGTCCCCGGTCCTGAGGCGCGCCGCCTGCTCGACGCGCTCGTCGCCACCGACCTGCCTCTGCTGCTCGACGCCGGCGGCCTCGACCTGTTCGCCGAGGCCTTCGCCGCGGGCTTCTCCACCAGGACGGCGGGCGTCGGCGTCGGCTTCACCACGACTTCCCGGATCGCCGACCTGCCAGCAGACGTCCCAGCAGACCTCCCAGATCGGCTTCGCCGATCCGGCAGGGACCCCGGGCTTCGCCGATCCGGCAGGGACCCCGGGCTTCGCCGATCCGGCAGGGACCCCGTCGCCGATCCGGCGGGAACCCCGGGCTTCGGCGCGGGCGTCGGCCACACGGCCACGGGCGGCGAGGACGGCGGGGGCCGCGGGGGCGGCGGGGGCGCGTCCGCCGGGCGGAAGGTGCTCGCGCGGCGCGGCGCGCCGGTCGTGCTGACGCCGCACGAGGGCGAGTTCACCCGGCTCACCACCACCGCGCTCGGCTGGGACGCAGACGACACCGGCCGCCAGCTGGCCACCGACCGGCTCGGCACCGTCCGCCAGGCGGCCGCCGCGCTGGGCGCGACCGTGCTGCTCAAGGGCAACCGGACGCTGATCGTCGAACCGGGTGGCGCCGCGCGGGTGAACACCACCGGCACGCCGTGGCTCGGCAGCGCCGGCACCGGCGACGTGCTGACCGGCCTCGCCGGCTCCCTGCTGGCCGCCGGCCTCGGCGCCCTCGACGCCGTGAGCGTCGCCGCCCACCTGCACGGCCTCGCCGGCCAGCTGGCCCCCCGCCCGCTCTCGGCCGCCGACCTGCCCGCACTGCTCCCCGCCGCCGTGGCGCGCGTCCTCGCCAGCACCGCGGCACATAGACCGTCGTTGTAGACCGTCGCTCCACAACCCTCCAGACGCGGTCCGCCATCCAGACACGGTGCCGCCATCCAGACACGGTGCCGCCCGCCCTGTCGCGCCCCGACGGGCCAAGGCACCAGCCGCTGCTCGCCAACTGGACCACGGACCATCGCACAAGCCAGGGCCACCTCACAGCCCCACCGCAGCTCGCCACACCCCCAGACCTGTCCGCCAAAACGCGGTCCCCGACCCGCGCTACAGCGGACAGGCCCGGAGCCCGGCCCGGTGGGGGCGGGTGGCCGGTTGCTTTGGTCATTTATGCCGTGTCCCTGGACCTGTCCCGTGTCCCTGGACCTGTCCGTCAAAACGCGGTCCCTGGCTCGCGCTACAGCGGACAGGTCCGAGGCCAGGCTTGCTGGGGGCGGGCGACCAGTCGCTTTGGCCATTTGTGCCGTGTCCCGTGTCCCTGGACCTGTCCGTCAAAACGCGGTCCGTGGACCTGTCCGTCAAAACGCGGTCCCTGGCTCGCGTAACAGCGGACAGGTCCGGAGCCCGGCTTGCCGGGGCAGGCGACCGGTTGCTTTGGTCGTTTGTGTCGCGTGCCTGAGGATTCGGAAGAGGATCAGGTCGCTGGCGGGGTGGTCGCCAGTACCACTTGCCGTTTCGCTGGTTGCTGGCGGATTCGTCGTGGTTGCCTGGCTGCGGTCGCGTTCTGCAGGAGGGGCGGGGCATGGGACGGGGATCGAGGCAGGTCAGGGGCGGCGGTCTCCTGAATGCCCTCCGAGAAGTGGTCTATGCCGAGAATTGGTCCACAACGTCCATTCGGGATGTCCATCACGATGCCGGTCTTGGCCGTCGAGGCAGGCGCTTGAAGGCACGGGCCAGCTGTTCCATCGCCTTCTCGGGGCGCAGCCGGAGATCGAGGCTGGAGTAGCGGAGCACCCGGACCTCATCGATCATCAGATCGTTCTGACGAAACAGGTCGTCGCGCCACCTCTCGGCGGCGAGGTGCACGCCACCGTCGATCTCGACCGACAGGTCCCAGTCACGCCAGTAGCAGTCCAGGTAGCGACGACGGCCATCGCCGTCCAGACGCACGACCTGGCGCTGCGGAGTCGGTAGCCCAGCACGACGACAAAGCCAGCCGATCCGCAGCTCGGCAAAGGAATGAGCCCCGCCCTCGATGTCGTCAAGCACGGCGACCAGAAGCCCTCGATGCCGGACCGTCCCCAGCGTGCCGAGGTAGCCGCGCAGTTGCGTCGCGGTCACGAGCCGCTGCTGCACGGCGGCGGCGAGGATTCCTACCGCCCTGGGCGGGGTTGTCGACCACACCGCACCGTCGACGACCGACCGGACGATTCGAGTCCGCGGTGGTGACCTGACCGGGTGAACATCGTCGTCAGGAGAAAAACGACGGGACTCGTGGACCTGTATGCCCGGCATCTGCGGAACCCGGACGCTACGGGGCACGACCACGTGCACGGCCTCGGGCTCGAAGCCGGTCAGGCCGTCAAGAACCGCGGCCGTCAAACCGCAGAGCGCCGCCCTCGGCCCGGCCGCCAGCAGGGCCGCCCAGCACCGCTGACGATCGGTGATCGGACCGCGATGCGTGATCACGACCCGGCGGGCGAACAGCCGCCAACGTCGCGCGACGACCTGCGCGTGGATGTGATCCCGGCCGATTCCCACCTCGCGCAACTGAGCACGGGAGATCACCCCGTCCTGCGCGGCCAGGATCGCGCTCAACGGACCCGAGTAGTCAGATCCGGCGGCCAGGTCCAGGCAGTCCCCCGCGCGCGGCAGTCCGGCGGCGAATGCGGCGGGCCGCCGCGCCTGGAGTGGGTTCCGAGTATCTGGCACCGCGCTACCGTGAATCTTCCGCGCCTGGTCGACCAGGGATATCCGCGAACTGTGGACAACCACCACCGATCCACAGGCATGTTCCCGACGCAACGGGATCTTCGGTGGACCGGGCTCCGGACCTGTCCGCTGTTACGCGAGCCAGGGACCGCGTTTTGACGGACAGGTCCAGGGACGCGACGGTTCGCGTGGTGGAGGTCGGAATTGGGGCGGGGGCGCGGCGGTCCGGCCAGAACGAGCGGTGCCTTGAGTCTCGTCGAGTCGGGCGTTGGCTTCCTGGGCATCGCCTGGGTTCTTGTCGTCCCCCCGTGTCACGCGCCGCCCGCGCAGACCGCCGTCACTCGAGAGCGTCCATCCGAACGAGCGTTGGCCCGCCGAGCCAGCCGACCGGCCGCAGTCATCAACCATGACTCACGCTTTGTAAACATTTGGGTCGTTCTGGTTCCACTCCAACCACGGGCGGGCCATGCTGGTGGCGGATCGCTGGCTAGGCGTGACAGTGGGGGCAGAACTGGATGAGAGGTTGGCGAGGACCGGCGCGTCGCGACGAGGGCGCCCGGTCCGACGAGCCCGGCCCCGACGACTATCCCAGCTCCGACGAGCCCGGCCCCGACAACGGCCCCGACAACGGCCCCGGTTCTGGCCCAGACCGCCGCGACGACGGCCCGGTTCGGACGGCGGCGCTCCAGCGGGATTGGTCCAGGTCCCGCCGGCGCCCTCGTCGGCCCAGCCCGCGGCGGCTGACCGAGCGAATCGTCGACCCTCCTGGGACAGCCCGCCGGGCTGGGACGAGGTCGGGTCGGTCCGGCAGGCGACCGGACGGCTGCCCAGCCCCGCGCGCCGCCGCGTCCGGAGGCTGGTCGGTGGCGGGGTGGCCGTCGCGCTGGTGGCGTCCTTGGCGGTCACGCTGACGGTGACCCCGGCCGGTGGCCGGACCCGGGACTGGGCCTGCGACGGACTCGGCCTGGGATGCCCCGAGTCCTATCTGATCAGCGTTCAGGCCGATCCTGACCAGATGGCGGGCAGCCCCGCGGGCCCTTTGGCGGCCACCGGCTACATGTTCCCGATCGATCCCACGGACCCGAGCCTTCCGCCCGCGCCGCCGGGTGGCCGGGACGACTGCCGCGGTCGGGCCGCCTGGGCGGCCTCGATCGGCGCGGTGCTGGCCGACACGACACCGCTGCGGGCCGACGTCGCCGCGGGCCCGAACAAGCAGGTACGGGTGGTCGGATTCACCGTTCGAGTCGACGGCCCCGTCAGGAGCCCTGTCCGGGGAGCGCTGCTCACCTGTCCGGCGCCACCCGCCGTGAGCCAGCCGGAGGTGGTCAGTCTCAACCTGGACCTGCCCGCTCTCGGCATGGGTGTCAGCGCTGTCGCGCCTCCCGACGGGTCCGCCGAGGTCCCGGCCGGCGCGAGCAGGTCGTACCTGCTCGCCGCGACGACGGCATCCTGCGACTGTCGCTGGCGGGTCGAGGCCGAACTGCTGGTCGGCGACGAGCGCCGGCTGGTCACCATCGGCCCGGACGGGGCGCGCGACGGCTCCGCCGCCGACAATCCCGACCAGCCGTCCTTCGAGACGACCGCTTCCTCGAACGAGCGAGGGCTCCGCTTCGTCCAGGGACGATGGTGGACGGCCTCGCCATGGACCATGTTCGACTCGAACTGCCCGTTGCCGCGGTTGGCCGCGGCCGTCCCGACGATGGACGCGTGGACGGTGGCGGCCCTCCCGGCCCGGATCGAGGACGGATCGACCGGGAGCACGGACCTGGCGCCCTGGCCAGCCCGTTCGGTGACCTGCTTGTGGCAGGTCCAGGCGGCGGCCGTGGCACCGGGTCAATCCGCCGGCTCCCTTGGCGTCCAGGCTCTCGCGTTCACCGACGACGCGGCCGCCCGCGCCGAGTTCGCCGGGCTGCGCCCGCGGCCCGACCTGTCACCGTCGCCATGCGGCTTCGTCGCGTACAGCCCGGCCGCCCCGCCCCGGCAACCCGTGACGGCGACGACTGTCACGGGCCTCGGAGACGAGGCGGTGAGCACTCCCGGCTGGCTGCTCGCCCGCGAGGGGAGCCGAGTGGTCACGGTCAGTCTGTGCCTCCCGCCGTCCGCCGACGCGGGCTCCGCCGCGCGACCGACGCCGGGTGGGCTGGTCATCCTGCGGCGCCTGGCCGAGGCGACACTCGCCGGTCGGTGGTGAGTGACCCGCCGCGAGCACCGGCCGGCTCCATGCCGCGTGGCGGGGCGGCGGTGGGTGCCGGGCGTGCGCGGATGATGGGAACGTGACGACTTCAGCCTCGCCGTCGGGCTCGCCGCCACCGGGCGCGGCCGAGCCGTTGGTGGTCCAGACGCCGGAACAGATGCGGGCCCTCGGCGCGCGCATCTCCACGGTGACCCGCCCCGGGGACCTGATCGTGCTGGCCGGGCCACTGGGCGCGGGCAAGACCGTGCTGGTGCAGGGGATCGCCGCCGGGCTCGGCGTCACCGGGCCGGTGACGTCGCCGACGTTCGTGCTCGCCCGGGTGCACACCGGCGGCCGGCTGCCGCTGGTACACGTCGACGCCTACCGGCTCGGAGGCGTCGCCGAGGTGGACGACCTGGACCTGGACGCGGACACCGACGTGGCGCTGACCGTCGTCGAGTGGGGCGCGGGGCGCGTCGAGCAGCTCGCGCAGGAGCACCTGCGGGTCGACATCGACCGGCCCGAGGGGGACGAGGAAGGCGAGGCACGCCACGTCCGGCTCGTCCCGTCGGGGCCCGGCTGGTCCGCCCGGCTCGCCGGGCTGCCCGCTGGGAACGCCGCCTCGGCGCGCTAGCCCAGCAAGCCCCCGCCGTCCACCGGCCACCCACCCGCCGTCCGCGCGACGCCGGCCACGCGACCGGTCCCACGCGGCGGCCCGGCCGCACGACCGAACGGACGCGTAGCCGAACGGACGCGTAGCCGAACGGGCGGGTGGCCGGACGGTCGCGTGGCCGCCCGGTCGCGTGGCCGGACGGCGGTTCGACCGGACGGCCATGCGACCGGGCGCGACACGCGCGCCCCGAGGCGAGCCGGCCGGGACGGTCGGCGGCCGGGACGGCCGCGGTCCGTAGGCTGGACGGGTGTTGGTGCTCGCTGTTGACACCTCGACGCCTGCCTGCTCGGTGGCGCTCGTCGACGCCGGCCCGTCGCGGGCGGAGCCCGTCGTCGCCGTCGCCGCCGCCGGCGCGGCCGGCGCGCCCTCGGTCGCCTGTCTCTTATACACAACACC
>NZ_JADWYU010000258.1 GCF_016786325.1 Frankia nepalensis
TTTTTTTTCTTCTCGCGGTGGCGGGGGCGCGCCCCCCCCCCCCCCCCCCCCGCCAGGCGCTCGCCGTCGCGGACCGGGCCTACGTCCTGCGGCGCGGAAGCGTGGTGTGGTCGGGCCCGGCCGAGGAGGCCCGGCAGAACCTTCGCCGGGTCGAGAGCGCCTACCTCGGGCAGGGCGCGGACGCCTGACCGTGACCCGGGCCGGCCGGGTGTGGCGGCCGGCCCGGGTCATAGTTAAACTGAGTTCAAATACAGACGATGTCGACCGAGCGCACGGAAGGTCGCGTGCCGATGCAAAAAGAAGACATGATCCTCGTCAGCATCGATGATCATTCGATCGAGCCGCCCGACATGTACGAAAGGCATGTTCCCGCCAAGTACCGGGACCAGGCTCCGAAGGTCATCCGCAACGCCGACGGGATCGACCAGTGGGTCTTCCAGGGTGCCGCGACGTCGACGCCGTTCGGCATGGCGGCGACGGTCGGCTGGCCCGCGGAGGAGTGGGGCCGTGATCCCGGTACCTACACCGAGCTGCGCCCCGGGTGCTTCGACCTGAACGCCCGGATCGACGACATGAACGCCAACGGCGTGCTCGCGTCGATGTGCTTCCCCAGCATGGCCGGTTACAACGCGAGGACGTTCGCCGAGGCCCCGGACAAGCAGCTGTCGCTGATCATGCTCCAGGCCTACAACGACTGGCACGTCGACGAGTGGTGCGCCGGCGCGCCCGGCCGGTTCATCCCGATCGGCATGCTCCCGATGTGGGACGCCGGGCTCGCGGCGGCGGAGGTCCGCCGGCTCGCGGCGAAGGGCTGCCCGGCGGTCAGCTTCCTGGAGGCCCCACACGCGCAGGGATACCCCAGCCTCCTGTCGGGCCACTGGGACCCGCTGCTGGAGGCGGTCGTCGACACGGGCACCGTGCTCTGCCTGCACATCGGCGGGGGCATGGGCCTGCTCAAGCTGCCGCGGGAGGCCCCGCCGGACCACTCGATCATCCTGTCCACGCAGATCATGACCCTGGTCGCGCAGGACCTGCTGTTCGGCGGGGTGCTGCTGAAGTACCCGACCCTCAAGATCGCGTTTTCGGAGGCCGGGATCGGCTGGATCCCGTTCTACCTGGAGCGGGCCGACCGGCACGTGAAGAACCAGCTGTGGCTGCAGAACGACTTCGGCGGCCGGCTCCCGTCGGAGATCTTCCGGGAGCACGTCCTGGGCTGCTTCATCACCGACCCGATCGGGCTGAAGAACCGCCACGAGATCGGCATCGACATCATCGCCTGGGAGTCCGACTACCCGCACACGGACACGACCTGGCCCGAGTCGCCGGAAATCCTCTGGAGCGAGCTGACCGAGGCGGGGGTGACGGAGGAGGAGACCCACAAGATCACCTGGCAGAACGCCTGCCGCTTCTTCGGGTTCGACCCGTTCACCGCGATCCCGCGCGGCGAGGCCACGGTCGGCGCGCTGCGGGCGCGGGCGCGGGACGCGCGGGTCGACACCACCCGGATGTCCAAGCACGAGTGGCGGCGGCGTAACGAGGCGGCGGGGATCGGGGTGCTGGGCTGATGAGCGAGAACAACGGCGGTGGGGGACAGCTCGCCGGCAAGGTGGTCGCGGTGACCGGTGCCACCAGCGGGTCCGGTCTCGCCATCGCGAGACGGTTCGCCGCCGAGGGCGCCGACGTGGTCCTCATGGCTCGTGGAGTCGACCGCCTCAAGGCGCTCGAGGAGGAACTCGGTCCGCGCGCGGTCGGCCTGACGACCGACGTCGGCGACGCGGAGAGCGTGCGCGCCGCCTTCGACGCCGTCGGCGGACGGTTCGGGAAGCTCGACGCCCTCATCAACAACGCCGGCCTGCACCGCCCGTGTCCCTTTGAGCGGCTCACCGACGACGAGATCCTCACGCAGGTGCGCTGCAATCTGTTGGGCCCGATCTACACCTGCCGGGCGGCGATCCCGCTGCTGCGGGCCGCGGGCGGCGGCGACATCATCAATACGTCGTCCGAGGTCACTCTCGAGGTTTTCCCGTACGAGGCCGTGTACAAGTCGACCAAGGCCGGTCTCGAGGCGCTTGGCCAGGCCCTGAGCCTGGAATTCGAGAAGGAGGAGATCCGGGTCACGACGCTCATCCAGGGCGTAGCCCTCGGCGAGGGCGGCGGTTCGACCGACTGGCAGGACAGCGGGGAGCACACCCAGCTGGTCTGGCCGCGCCTCCAGGCTGAGGGAACGATCAACCGGGTGATAGGCAAACACGGCGGAATGACCGTCGAAAGCGTGGCGGACGTCCACGTCTTCATCGTCACCCGGCCGCGTGGCCAGAAGCTCGACGTCATTCGCGTCCGCAGCTACTAGGCGAGAGGCGCCGGGGAGTTTCTGGTGGCTGATTTCTATGACGCCCTGCCGGTGGACTACATCGAGCCGGGCGAGACGGCGACCGTCATGGTGGATGGTTTCCCTGTAGCGGTCGCCAACGTGGACGGCGAGTTCTACGCCTTCCAGAACCTGTGCCCGCACCAGGGAAGCCGCCTGGGCGGGCGCTCGTTGGACGAGGGCTGTTTCATCGTCTGCCCCACCCACGCCAGCCGGTACGACGTGCGTTCCGGCGCCTGCGTGCGGCCCTCGTCCTCCGACGGGTTCAACCAGGACCTGATGGTCTTCCCCACCCGTGTTCAGGACGACGTCGTCCAGATACAGATCTGACGCGGCCAGGCGAGCAGGCGAGAGGTCCACCGACCAAGATGTCAGAGGGACAGGCTGCTGTCCGGGCGCAGCCCGGCGAGCACGATGGCCGTCCGGCGGTGCAGGGCGACGTTGAGCCGGCTCTGCCGGCCCGTGGCCCATTCCAGGACGGTGTCCAGCGCCAGGGCCTCGATGATCTGGGCCATCTCCGCCGGCTCGACCTGGTCGGTCACCTCGCCTTCCTTCTGAGCCCGCTCGAACAGCACCTCGAACGCCTCCGCGAACGCCGGCCCCGGCGCGGGCACCTCGGTGTCGGGCCGGCGGGGCCGGCGGAACTCGGCGAGGGCGCGGACGACGGCGGCCGGGTCGGCGGCCTTGATGCTGCGCGCCAACGCGTTCATGAGCATGCGCAGCGACTCCTCGAGACCGCGGCCCGCCTTGATGCAGCGGGCCGCCTCCTCGCTGAGTATGGAGGCGGTCTCGTAGCCCATTTCAAGGAGAATCTCCTCCTTGTGGGCAAAATGAAAGTAGAAGGTCCCCTTCGTGACCCCGGCGGCCTGGGCAATCTCCTCGGCCGTCGTCTCCTCGATCCCGGTCTCGAATCCGCGCTCGGACCACAGGCGAAGAGCGGCGCGTACCAAACGGCGTCGCGTTTCGCGGGAGCGCGCCTGCATAAGGCGAGCTCGTCGCGGCGCGGGTGGGGTACTCATCGATCAAAGTATACCGGCGCCGTCACCCCACGTGCCGCGCGACCCGAGCAGAAAGGGCGGCCGAGCGGACGGCCCCGTGGCCTTGGCGAGACGGCGCGGGCGGCGTGGGCCGAGGAGTTCGGTGACGGCTCGTGGTGTCGGTGTCGAGCCCCGGTTGTCGGCCCGTTGGAACCGGTCACGGTGAAGTCGCCACGGCCGGCGCGGGCCAAACGAACGAGTGATTCGTGCGACGTCGTCGTGACGCGCACCCTGGCACGGGGAGTGGTTCGTGGCTGATCGGGTCCCTCTGGTGGACTATCTCGTTCTCTCCGAGGATCCGCGCCTCGTCGCCCGCGAGTGCGAGCGGTGCGCGGCGAGATTCTTCGACCGGCGAAACGCGTGCGCCTCGTGCGGCGCCACCACCTTCCGCGGGGTCGACATCCCGCGGACGGGCACGCTGGTTACCTACACGATCGTGTCGGTCGCCCCGCCGGGGGTCGCGGTGCCGTTCGTGGCCGCCGTCGTCGACTGCGGCGGGACTGCCGTGCGCGGAAACCTGGTGAACGTCGCCCCCGATCCCGGGCGGTTGACGCCGGGTATGGAGCTACGGCTGACCACCGTTTCCGTGGGCACGGACGGCGCGGGCACCGAGGCCGTCGGCTACGGGTTCGAGCCGGCATAAGCGGCCCGCCAAGACGAAAGGAAGGAATATCCGCCGTGACCCAGGACGTCTGGATCCTCGGGATCTCGATGACGAAATTCGGCAAGCACAGGGGAAAGGACACGGTCGATCTGGCCTCCGAGGCCGCGCTCGCCGCGCTCGCGGACGCCGGGGTCGGCATGACCGACATCGAGGTGCTCGCGGCCGGCAGCCTGATGGCGGGGACCTCGGCCTTCGGGCAGCAACTACAGAAACAGATCGGCCAGACCGGTATCCCGGTGTACAACGTCGCCAACGCCTGCGCGACCGGCGCGACCGCGCTGCGTACCGTCATTATGGCGATCAAGGCGGGCGAGGCCGACCTGGGCCTGGCCGTCGGCGTCGAGAAGCTCTCCGGCGCCGGGCTGCTGGGCCCCGCCACCCGCCGGAAGGAAAGTGACACCTGGGTGCCGGACGGCCGTTTTGGCGCGGTCGCCCCGCTGGACGGCAGGATCGGCACCGAGTCCATGCCGGGGGTGTTCGCCCAGATCGGGCTTGAGTACGGGCACAAATACGGGGGCGCCGACTTCGAGCTGTTCGCCCGGATCTCGGAGAAGAACCACGCGCATTCGACCCTGAACCCGCTGGCGGCCTACTCGAAGAGATTCACCCTCGAGGAGATCATGAACGATGTCATGATCGCCTACCCGAACACCCGGCCGATGTGCTCGGCGAACTGCGACGGCGCCGCGGCGGCGGTCGTCGTCAGCGGCACCCGGCTGCGCGCGCTGCCGCTCGAGCAGCGCCGGCGCGCGGTGAAGATCAGCGCCTCGGTGCTCACCAGCGACCCCTGGCGTGAAGGCTGCCAGGTGCTGCCGGACGTCAACACGCTGACCCGCCAGGCGGCGGCGCGGGCCTACGAGCAGGCCGGCCTCGGCCCGCGGGACCTGGACCTCGTCGAGCTGCACGACTGCTTCGCCACGGCCGAGCTGGTGCACTACGACAACCTGATGCTGTGCGAGGAGGGCGGCGCGGTCGACTTCTTCAACTCCGGCGCGACCTGGCGCGACGGCAAGACCCCGGTCAACGTCAGCGGCGGCCTGGAGTCCAAGGGCCACCCGATCGCCGCGACCGGCATCGCCAACGTCTGGGAGATCTGCCACCACCTGCGCGGCGAGGCCGGCGACCGCCAGATCGAGGGGGCCCGGGCCGGCCTCGCCCACGTCATCGGGCTGGGCAGCGCCTGCGGCGTGCACGTCCTGGAGAAGGCGGCCGTCTGAAGGAGGCCGAACGAAGCCGCGCGCCCGCGCCCACGCGGGGCGCCGCGCGCCGGGCCGGAACCAGTGGCTCGGCGAAAGGGCGGAAGCCGTCCCGGGGCGCCGCCCGTCGATTCTTTCCGGTGGCGGTCCCGATGCCCGTCACCGCGCGGAATGTTATGCGTCGAAAGACGCGCACGCGCTGATCACCGGCCCTGAGCGAGTCGGTCCGGATTCCCGGTGCTCAGCCGTGCGCGGCGGATCGGCGATCCATGTGGCGAACCGGTGGGGACGGTCCGGATCCACCGGATTCATTGAGTGCTTTTCGTCATTCTCAGCGGAGAGATGTGACCGTGTTATCGTGCTTACGTCGACGGGGCCGGGCGGCTGTCGCCGCGGCCGGCGTCGTGATTCCTCTCGCCGTGGCCGGCTGCGCGTCGGCCGGTAGCAGCGGCGCTGGCGTGTCCTGCGACAGCCCAGGGGTGACCCCGACGGAGGTGAAGGTCGGGCTGGTCTATCCCGACAGCGGCCCGGTCGGGGCCGGGTTTCGTTACGCGCGCAGCGGCGTGGAGGCCCGGATCGCCCTCGCGAACGCGTCGGGCGGCGTGAACGGACGGAAGATCGTTCTCGAGTGGCGCGATGACCAGGGGAACACCAGCGGGTTCGCGCGCGCGGCCGACGACCTGCTGCGGGCGGGGGTGTTCGGCCTGATCGCCGAGACTCTCTTCGTCGCCGACACCGCGGATCGGCTGGACAAGGAAGGCGTACCGGTTGCCGGCGTCCCCGGGGAGGCGGTGTGGACGCAGCACCGGAACATGTTCACGTTCGGCTCGTTGCAGGCCGCCGGCTCCTCCGTCACGACCTTCGGGCTCTATCTCCGGCGGTTCGGCGCCACCCGCGCGGCCCTGGTCTTCAACGACACGCAGTCGCGGTCGGCCGAAGGGCTGGTCAGGCTCTTCACGGACAGCCTGCGGTCCCAGGGCATCGCGGTGGCGGACCCGATCGGCTACACCCCCGGAATCACGAGCCCTGACCGGGTCGCCGCCCAGATCAAGGCCCTCGACGCGGACGCCTTCGTCGGCATCGTGTCGGGCGAGGACCTCCCCCCCATCTACACCGCGGCGAAAAGGGCCGGGCTGACGTTCAAGGTGGCGCTCGCCTCCTCCGGCTACGACACGCAGTTCCTCGCCAGGCATGGCGCCAGCATGGCCGGGGTGTCGGTCCTGACTCCGCACGTGCTGTTCACGGCCGACTCACCCGCGCTGCACGCCTACCGCCAGGCCGTGATCGACCATGCGCCGGAGCTCGACCAGACCGACAACGAGATCGCGCTCGGTGCCTACATCACGACGGACGAGTTCCTGCTCGGCCTGGAGCTGGCCGGGGCCTGCCCGACCCGCGCGGCGTTCATCGACAACCTGCGCGCGGTGCGCGACTACGACGCCGGCGGTCTGATCCCCACCACCGATCTCAGCCGCTTCGGCGACCCCAACCTCTGCTACAGCTTCGTGCGCGTCAACCAGACCGGAACGGCCTTCGAGGTCGTGCCCGGCGTTGGCGGACCCGACCCGCACCAGTGGTGCGGCACCCGGCTCGGCGCCTAGCGCCGCGGCCGTTCCTTCGCGATCAGCCGAGTTGAGGGCCGCGGGCCGGGCACGACCGATCCGCGGAATCAGGTCCGGCGGGCCGTCCGGAAG
>NZ_JADWYU010000259.1 GCF_016786325.1 Frankia nepalensis
CCGGGAACCTCAGGTAATGCTCAAGTACTTTGCGTGACTGTTTGGCATCATGATGAGGTTTCGGGGTGTCGGCCGGGGGCGCCCCCCCCCCCCCCCCCCGGGGGGGGGCGGGGGACGGCGACGGCGACGGCGAGGCCAGGGCCGCCTACCTGCGCGCGCTGCGCGAGCAGACCACCCAGCTCACGGGCTGGTGGGTGCGCCGGATGGTCGCGACCATCGACCCGTTCACCGAGAAGCTCACGTTCTTCTGGCACGGACATTTCGCGACCTCGATCCGCAAGGTGCGATCGGCGTCGATGATGCTCGCCCAGAACGAGATCTTCCGGCGGTCCGGGGCCGGGCCGTTCGACGCGTTGGTGCTCGCGGTCGCGCGTGACCCGGCGATGCTGGTCTGGCTCGACGCCGGCCAGAACCGCGAGGAGCACCCGAACGAGAACTTCGCCCGCGAGCTGCTGGAGCTGTTCACCCTCGGTCTCGGCAACTACACGGAGACCGACGTCCGCGAGGCCGCGCGCGCGTTCACCGGCTGGCGGGTGAGCCGGGACCGCGCGGGCTTCCAGCTGGCCGCGGGCCAGCACGACGACGGGCCGAAGACCATCCTCGGCGCGACGGGGAACCTCGGCGGCGAGGACGTCCTCGCGCTGGTCACCCACCTGCCGGCCTCGGCGCGCTGGGTGTGCGCCCGGCTGTGGAGCCGGTACGCCGCTCCCGCCGGGCCAGCCGACGTTCCCGCTGGCCCGGCGATGCTGGCGGCGTACGGCCCCGCTCTCGACGTCGGCGCGGCGGCGCGGGCGATGCTGCTGTCGCCGGAGTTCCGCGCCACCCGTGGCCAGCTGGTCGCCCAGCCGGTCGAGTACGTCGTGACCGTCCTGCGAGCCCTCGGCCTGCGGGTCGCCGCGACCGCGGGCGTCGACCCGGCCCCCAGGCAGGGGGCGCTGCCCCAGCGGACGGTGCTCGCGGCGCTGGCCGGGCTCGGCCAGACGCCGTTCTCCCCGCCGAGCGTCGGTGGCTGGCCGGCCAACGCCGCCTGGCTGACGACCGCGTCAGCACAGGTCAGGGCACGTTTCGCGGCCGCGGCCACCGGGGCGGCCGACCTGTCGACGATCGCGGACGAGCCACCGGCGGCCCGGCCCGACGCCGTCGCTCATCTGCTGTCCGTCGACGGCTGGACCGCCCGCACCCGGACGGCGCTCGCCGGCGCCGGCGGCAGCCCGGCGCGGCTGGTCACCCTCGGCCTGCTCGCGCCCGAGTACCTCACCGTCTAGCGACCTCACCACCGTCCAGCGCCGTGACCGCCACGTCCACCCACTCCGCATGATCGCCGATAGTGCCCCGACGGGGTTGTGATGAGCCCCTGTTCACGACCCCCAGGGGGCAGAAACGGCGATCATGTCCGACGTCCGGCGGCGACCAGCCAGGAAGCAGGAAGGAGGAGACGACAGATGCCGCTCGACCGCCGCCGGTTCCTGATCGCCTCTGGGGTGACGGGCGGGCTCGCCGCGGCCACCGGCGCAGGGGTGCTCGGCTACCGCGAGCTGCGCCAGACCGCCGCCGACGACCCGCTCGCCGGCGGCGGGGTGCTCGTCGTCGTCACCCTCTACGGCGGCAACGACGGCCTGAACACGGTCATCCCGGCGGGCGACCCGGCCTACCGGGCGGCCCGCCCGGAGCTCGGCTACTCCGCGGACGAGGCGCTGCCGCTCACCGACGGCCTCGCGCTGCACCCGGCGCTGGCCGGCCTGCGCGCGCACTGGGACGACGGCCGGCTGGCGATCGTGCGTGGTGTCGGCTATCCCCGGCCGGACCACAGCCACTTCCGGTCGATGGCGATCTGGCAGACCGCCGCCCCGGACACCGCGTCGACCACCGGCTGGCTGGGCCGCTGGCTCGACGCCCAGCCCGCGGCCGACGCCCGAGCCGGCGCGCTGCGCGCGATCAGCGTCGGGCCGACGCTAGCGCCGCTGGTCGTCGGCGAGCGGACGGCCGCGGCGGCCGTGCCCACCGGGACGTTCCAGGCCCCCGGCGGGGAGCTCGGCGAGCAGCTGCGGGCGCTGTACCGGCCCGACCCGGCGGACGGGCCGCTCGCGGCGAGGGCCGCGTCCAGCGGGGCCGACCTGTTCGCCGTCGCGGACGTGCTCGGCCCGGTCCTCGCCGGCCGGTCCGACGCGGAGCAGGCCCCGGCCGGCGAGCTCGACGCCGGCGGGGAGGCCGAGAGCGGCGGACAGGACGACACCGGCGGCCGGGATGGCACCGGCGGCCGGGATGGCACCGGCGGCCGGGATGGCACCGGGGCGCCCGCCGGCGCCGCCACCCGGCCGCCTGGCCAGGCGGCCACGGCCGCGGGCGGCGACCTGGGCGCGCAGCTCGACGTGGTCGCGGCCTGCATCCGGGCCGGGGTGCCCGCCAGGGTGTACGCCGTCAGCCTCGGCGGCTTCGACACGCACACCCAGGAGAAGGCCACCCACGCCCGGCTGCTCGGCCAGCTCGACGCGGCGCTCACCCGCTTCCAGGCCGCCGTCGCCGACGACCCGCACGGCGCGGCGGTGACGACGCTGGTGTACTCGGAGTTCGGCCGCCGGGTGGCGGCCAACGCCAGCGGCGGCACCGACCACGGCACCGCCGGCCCGGTGCTCGTCCTCGGCACCCGCGTCGCCGGCGGCTTCCACGGAAACCCTCCCAGCCTGACCGACCTCGACGACGGCGACCTGAAGGTGACCACCGACTTCCGCTCGGTCTACGCGACCGTCCTCGAACGGTGCCTCGGCACCGAGGCCGGCGTCGTCCTCGGCACCCGCGAACGCTTCGACCGCCTCGCCTTCCTCTGACTCAGGCCTGGTGATCCGGGTATGGCCAGCCGCGCGTGTCCGATTCCTTCAAGACCGACGTGTCCGGATGGACGGACGATGACGCGAAACCGCCCCGCCGCGCGCGGCCGGACCACGCGCGGCCAGACCAGAGGAGAAGCGATGTCCCAACCAGCTACCGCGTCCGTGTCCAGCACTCCGGTGGTGCGGGCCTCCGTCGACCTGGTCGGCCTGGTCGTCGCCGACATGGCGGCGTCGCTGGCCTTCTACCGGCTGCTGGGCCTCGATCTCCCCGCCGACGCGGACGGCCAGCCGCACGTCGAGGTGACCTTGCCGGGCGGCCTCCGACTCGCCTGGGACACCACCGACACGATCCGGTCGTTCGACCCGGGCTGGACCCCGGCGACGGGTGGACCGCGCATGTCCCTGGCGTTCCGGCTCGCCGACCCGGCCGCGGTGGACGCCACCTACCAGCGGTTCCTCGACGCCGGCCACGAGGGCCACCTGCCCCCGTGGGACGCCTTCTGGGGCCAGCGCTACGCCGTGCTCCACGACCCCGACGGCAACGGCGTCGACCTGTTCTGCCCGCTGTAGGACACGCGTTCCAAAGGTGCCGCCACGCCCCGCGCCGTCCCGCCACGCCCCGCCACGTCCGGGGAAGCCGCGCGGGCGTGCCGGCGGCTTGTCAGGCAGGCGGCCAGTCAGGCAGGCGGCCAGTCAGGCAGGCGGCCAGTCAGGCAGGCGGCGCGGGGACGGCCACCAGTTCGCCGAGGGAGGTACCCGCGAGGGCGTGGACGTCGCGGGAAAGGTGGGGCTGGTCGGCGTAGCCGGCGGCGCTCGCGGCCGTGGCGAACGGTACGCCGGCGGCCGCGAGCGCCAGGGCATGCCGGAAGCGCAGGATCCTGGCCAGGGTCTTGGGGCCGTAGCCGAAGGCCGCGCGGCAGCGCCGGTGCAGCTGGCGCTCGCTCAGGGCGACCCGCGCGGCGGTCGCGGCCACCGAGGGTGTCGCGTCGTGCTGGCCGGGGGCGAGACTGGCGGTGATGGTGGCGGCGAGCGGCTCGACGAGCCCGGGATGCCGAGGGTCCCGGGCCGCGGCCAGCGTCAGGCTCTCCAGCGCCCGACCAGGTGTTGGCGAAGCGGCGACCCGCTCCGTGAGCCTGCTCGCCTCGTCGGACGGCCAGAGCTCGTCGAGAGGCACCCGTAGGTCGCGCAGCTCCTCGGCGGGGACGCCGAGGACCGCGGGCGCGGTTCCTGGCGCGAACCGCAGGCCGGTGTAGACAGCGCCGCTGTCGTCCCGGTGCTCATGGGCGACGCTGTCCGGGCCCGCGACCAGCAGGCCGCGGCCGGTCCAGATGAGGTCCATGCACCCGTCCGGGAGGATGCGCCGCGTCGTGCCCGGCGTGCCCGCGCCCCGCCACACGACCGAGCCCGGCGACACCCCGGGCCGCTCGCGGTAGAACGGCTGATCCATGCCTTCCACCATGGCAGACTCCTCCGACGGTTCCGCTCGTCACCCGACGCGGGATCGCCCCGGCCCGCTCGGCCGCGGCTGCCGCGACCGGCCGCCGGGTCAGGGACGAGGGCCCGAGTGCCGGGGGAATACGGCCCGGCGGGTCGGGCCGATTGTCGGCACCGCGGGGGCCGCCGGGGCCGTTCAAGGCGCCGTGGCCGGGGAAAGGCGGGCGGGCGGTCGTCGCGCTCCGGGCCGCGATGGCGTCTTTCGGGTGGATCGTCTGGGTCGCCGGTCCCGAAACGGTGGCAGTACGCTGCGGGCGACCGGCCGGATGGCGGTCGGATTTCTCGGAGCCGGCGTACCGGACCCGCGATTCTTTCCGTTTTCCCTGCCCACCGGGCCGGAGTGCCAGATTCCCGGTGAGACGGCGAAGACGTGGCCGTACCTGGGCCCCAGGCGCGTGGACGGACGTCGATAACGGAAGGAGGAGGGGCACGTGCGTGTCGAGGACCTCTGCGAGATCGAGGCCATCAAGCAGCTCAAGGCTCGTTATCTCCGCCTGGTCGACGAGAAGAAATGGGACGAGTGGGCCGACGTGTTCGTGCCCGACCTGGACGCGTGGATCGAGGACGTCCCGGACGAGCGGTTCACCTCTCGTGAGGAGTTCATCGCCTTCATCCAGCTCGCCATTGGCGCGGGCCTCACCGTGCACCACGGCCACATGCCGGAAATCGAGATCACCGGGCCGGATACCGCCCGGGGGACCTGGGCGATGAACGACTACGTGCGGTTCGCGGGGCCGGACGGGATGCTGGAGATCGACGGCTGCGGCCACTACCGCGAGGAGTACCGCCGCTGCGCCGACGGCCGGTGGCGCATCAGCCGGCTGCGGATCACCCGGCTGCTGGGCATGGTCGACGAGCTCAGGCGGCGCGGCGTCGTCGAGGAGCCGGCGGTGGTCATCCCGAGCAGCAGGGGCTCCGGTTCCCCCGAGGGGCTCGTGGCCCGGTGAGCGGCGCGCGCGGCAACGGGCTGGCGCGCCGCCTGGAGGAGGCCGGCGTGGCCGCCGCGGGCCTGGTGACGGTGGCGCTGACCCATGGCCGGCGATGGCTGCTGCGCGAGTCGCGCTCCTCCGGGCCGGCACGCCGCGCCCGCCAGGCGACGGCGGTGACGAACGCGGCGGTGACGAACGCGGCGGCGATGAACGCGGCGGCGACGAACGCGGTGGCGGGCGCGGCGGCCCCGGTCACGAGCCCCAGAAGGGCCCCGGCCCCGGCCGCGGCACCAGAGCCGGCGCGGCCGGCCGGCGCGGCGTTCGCGGAGCGGATCCCGGTGCCGGTGCGCCGCGACCGGCCGGCGCCGCCCCGTCAGGGCCGGTTGGTCGAGGCGGGCGAGGGGGAGGGAGCCAGCCGGCCCGCGGCCCGGGCGCGGCGCGGGCCGCGACCCGCCGGCGACGGGCGCGACGACGGGTAGGCGGGACGCGGCGGCGTAGGGTCCGCGTTGTGAAGACGCTGGTCACCGGCGCGACGGGAAAGGTCGGCGCGGCGGTCGTCTCCGCGGCGCTGGCCGCCGGCCACCAGGTGCGCGCCCTGGTCCGGGACCCGGCCCGCGCCGCCGGCGTCCTGCCGCCGCCGGCCGCCGCGACGGCCCTCGAACTCGTTCAAGGTGATGTCACCGACCCGGGCTCGCTGGAGCGCGCCGTCGTCGGCTGCGAGCTGGTGTTCAACGCGATGGGCGTTCCCGAACAGTGGCTGGCCGACGTGTCCCTGTTCGAGCGCGTCAACGTCGGCGGATCCGAGAACGTCGCCAAGGCGGCCGCGGCCGCCGGCGCGCGCCGGCTCGTCCACACCAGCACGGTCAACGTGTTCGACGCCCCGCCCGGGGGGCGCTTCGACGAGTCGTGCCTCGCGGCGACGCCGAAGCCGAACGCCTACGACCGGTCCAAGCAGCGAGCCGAGGAGGCGGTGCTCGCCGCCGCGGCCGGCACCCGCCTGGCCGTGGTCCTCGCGAACTCGGCGACGGTCTACGGTCCCGGCCCCATGACGGCCGCGTCGATGGAGAAGCGGATGTTCGCGCCGGCCGTGCGCGGCCTGCTGCCCGCCGTACCGCCCGGCGGCTTCGGCGTCGTCTTCACCGAGAGCCTCGCCCGCGGCCACCTGCTCGCCGCCGAGCGGGGCGAGCCTGGCCAGCGCTACATCCTCTGCGACGGCCACGTCACGCTCGCCGAGCTCGTCGGCACCGTCGTCGAGGTCGCCGGCCGTGGCCGGCGGCCGCTGTTCACCATGCCCACGCCCGCCGCCGTCGCGCTGGCGGCGACCGGCGAGGCCGCGGCCAGGATCACCCGCCGCCCGCCGCCATTGGCCCGCGGCCAGCTCGCCTACCTGCGCTGGAACGCCCACCCTGACGCGTCCCGGGCCCGCCGCGACCTCGGCTGGGAGCCCACCCCGCTGCGCGACGGCCTGCGCCGCACGCTCGAGGCCGCCGGCCTCCTCCGCTAGGGCGTGTTTGAGAACTCCGGGTGTGGGGCTGGCTGGTGTCATGCTGATGATCTTCTGTGGGTCGTGGGGATCT
>NZ_JADWYU010000260.1 GCF_016786325.1 Frankia nepalensis
GGCGCGGGGCGGGGCGGGCGGCCCCCGGGCCCGCCGGAACCGGCGCCCTGGCCCTGGTAGGCCGCGCCGCCCTGGCCCGGGAGGCCGCCAGGACCCGGGTGACCACCAGGGCCCTGTTGACCCCGCGGGTTCTGGTGACCGCCTGGGCCCTGGTACCACGTGGTGCCCCATGGGTCGGTGGCAGCCGGCTGACCGGCGGGAGCCTGGTGGGCGGCCCCCGCGGCCCAGCCCTGGTCGCCAGGGGTGCCGGCGGCGGGCCCTGTGGGCGGCGGCCCAGGATGGGGCTGGACGGGCGGCGCGGCCGACCAGGCCGGGTCCGCGCCGCCCGGCGGTCCGTACCAGGGCTGCCCCCGCGGCCCCGTCGGCTGCGCCGGCTGGCCTGGTGGCGGCGTGAGCTGCCCCGGTGGCGTCGGTTGCCACGGCGGCGTCGGTTGCCACGGCGGGGCTGGTTGCCACGGCGGCGCGGGTTGCCAGGGCTGGGCCGCGGCCGCCGTCTGGTCCGTGGAGAACGTCTGCTCGGTCGGCTGCTGGGCGGGCGTCCCGCAGATGGCGCACGCCGCGGCGGTCACCGAGGGGTTGCCACAGGTGGGGCAGACAGTACTCATGCGGCGCTCCGCGTCGAGCGGACGAAATGGAGGATGTCGGCGGCGATGCTGACCGACGCGCCGGCCACACCGAGCCAGAGCCCGACGCCCACGCCGCCCCCGTCCGCGCCGGAGACGAGGACCAGGACGGACACGACCAGGACGAGGGTGGCCACGCCGGAGACGAACACCGCGGGCCAGGCCCACGGGCGGACGACCCAGCGCAGCGCCCACAGCGCGGTGCCCGCGATCGGCACCAGCACCCAGACCACGGCCGCGAGCTTGAGCACGTCCGACAGGACGGAGCCGACCGCCCACAGCTGGCTCGCCGTCCGCAGGCCCGAGCTGTCGGGCAGGCCGGGGGCGTTCAGCCAGGGAACCGCGGCGGTCAGCACCACGAGCCCGGCGCCGACCAGGCCGAGAGCCCGGGCGGGCAGGTCGCGCAGGGCCTGCTCGGCGGTGCGGGGCGCGCGGGGCGGGCGGGGCGCGCGGATGACGGCGGGCGACCCGGAGCCGCCAGGGCCGGGCCCAGGCGGCCCGGGGAGCGGCTGCGGGGTGGGCGCGCCGGCTGGCGGCCATCCCGGCTGGGGCGGTTGCCACCCAGGATGGCCGCCGGCTGGCGGATAGCCGCCGCCGGCTGGCTGTGGCTGACTGCTGCCATACACGTTGGCCTCCCCCGGGTCGGCCTGACCGCTTGGCGCCGTTTGCGTCCGAACGTCCGGCGTGGGCGACTATCCCACGTCGCGTCAATCGGGCAGCCGCCATCCTGCGACAAATCCGCTGTCCGCTTCGCGACTTCCGTCCGGAGAGTCGCGAACGGCGTGCACGGCACCCGCGAAGCCAACCCGGGCGGGTCCGGCCGTGGAGGGAGTTCGCGGCTCGGATGCCGGCGGGCCACCGGCGGCCAGGGCCTGGCGTAACGCGGTTGAGGCCGACCGGGAGCGCGCGCACCTGATGACCATGGGCACCGTGAGGTGCCCTGTTGGCCGGTGATCGCCAGACGCGCGCGCAGATCGGCGGTCGCGCGGCCCGGCCAGGATTCGCGGAAGGACCCTAGGTGCCGGCGGTGACCCTCAGGACGAGGCGGACCCAGGAGACACGGTGGCAGCCGGGGCAGCGCAGCAGTGACGGGTACCGAGGACGGATGACCGGCAGGTGCAGGCTCGGGGCGAGCAGCAGCAGCGCGCGCCGGGCACCGACGGTCGTGGCCCCCGCGCAGCGGGAGCAGTGCACCGTGATTCCGGCTCCGCGTGCCTGGGGTGGGTGCTCGCCGCTGTAGAGCGCCCGCTTGCCGTGCATGTCGCGGCCGATGGCCCCGGGCCGGGGCGCGGCGGCGCCGGCGGTCGCCGGCCGCCCGGCCCGCGGACGCAGCCGGTCGAAGCCGGCCGTCGCCGCCCGCTCCCGCCGGCTGGCCGGCGGCCCGGCGTCCGGCGCGCTCACCGGCCCACGCGCGACAACGCGGCCGAGGCCACCACCGAGCGGGGGCCGGGGGGCAGGTCGCCGTCCAGGTCGCCCTCGTCCAGGTCGTCGTCCAGGTCGTCGGCGGGGAGATGGTCCTGGGCGAGGCCGGCGACCGGCAGGCCGACACCCACCAGCAGCGCCGACCCGCCGACGGCGGACACCGCGGCCGGATCGAGCCCGGCGATCGCCCTGGCATGCTCCCGATAGGCCAGCGCGCCCTTCGAGCGGCCGGCGGTGGTGAGGATCGAGCGGCCGGTGCCCGGCGCCTCGGCGAACCGCACCGAGCGCGCGACCGGGGGCTCGAGCACATGGATGTCGTAGCGCGCGGCGACGTCGGCGAGCACGGCGCGGCTGTGCGCGGTGCGGCCGTCGAAGAGCGTCGGCAGGACCCCGCGGACCCGCAGCCGCGGGTTCGTCAGCCGCCGGACGTCGTGCACGGTGTCGAGCAGCTGGCCCACGCCGCGGTGCGACAGGGTCTCGCACTGCAGCGGGACGATCACCTCGTCCGCGGCGGTCAGCCCGTTGATGGTCAGCACGCCCAGCGAGGGCGGACAGTCGATCAGCACGAAGTCGTAGTCGTCGACGATCTCGGCCAGCGCGAGCCGCAGCACGTGCTCCCGGCCGGTGCGCGACAGCAGCATCGCCTCGCAGCCGGCCAGCTCGATCGTCGCCGGCAGCAGGTCCGACCCGTCGGCGGTGGGCAGCACGACCAGGCCCGCCGACAGCCGGCCGAGCAGCACGTCGTGCACGGAGAGCTCGAGGGCGTCGGGATCGAGGCCGAGCGAGAACGTCAGACAGGCCTGCGGGTCGAGGTCGACCAGCAGAACCCGTTGACCGAGCTCGGTCAGGGCGGCGCCGAGACTCGACACGGAGGTCGTCTTGGCGACGCCACCCTTTTGGTTGGCGACTGCGAGAACGCGGGCCACGACGGAGAGTGTGTCAAGCGTGACCGTGTGGTCACAACCTTCCGGCCCCGCGAGTGTCGCGTCGCTACTTTGGTCCCGCCTGCTGGACGACCTCGAAGGACCACAGCTGGGCGCCGCTCGCCGCCGGCCCGCCACCGGGGTGGCCCCCGCCCGGGTGGCCGCCACCGGGACGGCCACCCGGGTGCCCGCCCGGATGACCGCCGCCCGGGGTCGCGGAGGCCGCCGCCTGCCGGTGCCCCTCGGAGAACGCCTGCGACGAGGCCCAGGCCTGGAAGTCCTCCTCGCTGCGCCAGCGGGTGTAGACGAGGTAGGTGTCGGTGCCCTCGACGGGCCGCAGCAGCTCGAAGTGCTCGAATCCGTCGGCTCGCTCGACCATCCCGGCCCGCCCCCCGAACCTGGCCTCCAGCGTGGCCCGCTGCTCGGCGGGAACCGTCAACACGTTGATCTTCACAACGCTCATGGACACAAGCTAACCGTGCGCGCCGGACCGGGTCGTCCGCGTGCCGCCGGTCGGCCACCGCCCACGCTCCCGTCGCGGCGGAAGTCCCGGCGACGGGCGCGGACACGCGAGGGCCTACAGTCTTCCGGCGTGCCTCAGCTTCCCCGCGTCGCCGTGCTCAGCCCCGACCTGACCGGCGCGACCGCCCTCGCCGCGCTCGTCGACGCCGGGCTGGACGCGACCTTCGTCGGGCGGCCGACCGCGGCCGCCGGGGTGCTGCTGGCGAAGCGCGCGCTCACCGGCCGCTGGCTCGCGGAGGTGGCCGACGAGGGCGAGGAGCCGGTGCCGCCGCGCCAGGTGGACGAGGTCCCGGCGGACTTCCGCCCCCTCGTCACCCACGCCGACGCGCCGGACGGCTCCCGGCGCGGGTTCGGGATCAGCCTCGCCGGCCAGGCACTGGGCAGCTGGGACGCCCTCGTGGTCACGGCGCCGACGGTCTGGGCGGCCACGCCGTTGATCACCACCGCGGCTCCCTGGTACGGCGGCGTCTTCCATTCCCGGACCGACGGCGTCTTCCTGGTCGGTAGTCCCAAGGGCGTCCCCGCCCCCGACGGCGGGTCGCCGGGGCGAGACCCGCGCGACCCCCCGCCGGGCCCACCCGCCGACAGGCGAGGCGACACCCTGACCGCCGTCCTGGCCCATGAGCTGATCTGGGCGCAGGCCAGCTGGATCGGCGAGTACCTGCGGGGGCGCTATCTGCCGCCAGCCCGCCAGGCGATGCTCGACCACCCGAGGCTGCGCGGGACCGGCCTGCGCCGCTGGGGCGACGGTGGCTACCTGCGCGCCCTCGATCGCGAACTGCGGGCCGGCCGGGCGCGCGCCGCCGCCGCCGGCTACCCGCTTCCGCTGCCCGCGGCTCAGCCCGCCTAGGACGCGCCCTAGTGCCACCTCAGCGGACGTTCGCTCCGCCGGCCGCGTCCGTCTGGCCGCGGACACCAGGATCGACGCGGCCGCCTGACTGCTCCGTTCGGCGATGTCGGGCCGGGCGGCGCGAGACCGGTCAGGCCAGCTTGCGCAGCCGGCTGGCCGCCTCGAGCAGGGTCTCGTGCCGCTTCGGGAAGGCGAAGCGAATGATGTGGCGGCCGTCGGCCGGGTCGGCGAAGAAGGATGAGCCGGGGACGGTGGCGACGCCGATCTCGCTGACGAGACGCTTCGCGAAGGCGACGTCGTCGCCGGCGGGGTCGAGCGCCCGGGTGTCGCACATCACGTAGTAGGCGCCGTCCGGCCGGCTGACGCCGAAGCCGACCTCGGCGAGCGCGTCGCACAGCAGGTCGCGACGCGCCCGGTAGGCGTCGGCCAGCCCGGTGTAGTAACTCGCCGGCAGGCCCATCGCGGCGACGCCGGCGGCCTGCAGCGGGGCGGCGGCGCCGACGGTGAGGAAGTCGTGCGTCTTGCGGATGCCGGCGGTGAGCGCGGCGGGCGCGATCGTCCAGCCGACCCGCCAGCCGGTGACCGCGTAGGTCTTCGAGAGGGCGTTCACGGTGACCGTGCGGTCCTCCAGGCCCGGAACGGTCGCCGGAGGCACGTGCCCGCCGTGGCCCAGGTACTGGATGTGCTCGTAGATCTCGTCGGTGATGACCAGGACGTCGTGGCGCTGGCAGAGCTCGGCGATGAGGTCGAGCTCCGCGCGAGTGAACATCTTGCCGGTCGGGTTGTGCGGGGTGTTGACGACGATCGCCCGGGTGCGGTCGGAGAAGGCGGCCCGCAGCTCGGCCTCGTCGAAGGTCCAGTCGGGCGCGCGCAGCGAGACCAGGCGCGGCTGGGCACCCGAGAGGATGGCGTCCGGGCCGTAGTTCTCGTAGAACGGCTCGAAGAGGATGACCTCGTCCCCTGGGTCGACGAGCCCGAGCATCGTCGCGATCATCGCCTCGGTCGCGCCGCAGGTCACGCAGATCTCCGAGTCCGGGTCGACGGTCCAGCCGGGGTAGGCCCGCGCCACCTTGGCGGCGACGGCTGCCCGGAAGGCCGGGGCGCCCCAGGTGATGGCGTACTGGTTGTCGTCGGCGTCGATCGCCGCCTTCGCCGCCTCCTTGAGCTCGACCGGGCAGGCGAAGTCGGGGAATCCCTGAGCCAGGTTCACCGCGCCGTGCGCGACCGCCAGCCGGGTCATGTCCCGGATCACGGACTCGGTGAAGGTCGCCGCCTTCGCCGACAGGCGAGCGACACCGGCCACCGGCGCGGAATCCGGCTGCGAGGGCAAAGTCTGCGAGGCCACCGACCCATGATGCAGCTATCTCCACCGGTCCGGTGGCCATAGGCCACGGACGGCTCGGCGCCTCGCGGTCGTTCAGCTCGCCGGCGGCGGCGCGGCCGCCTCGCCCGACGCCTCGGCGAGATACTCGACCCCGGCCCAGGGAGCCAGCTCCGGGCCCGCGGCGCGGCCCTCGGGGCAGTGCCGGCGCAGGTCGCACCAGGAGCACAGCGGGCCGGGGCGCGGCGGGAACGCCACGTCGGCCGGCTGCCCGGCGGCGAGCCCTTCGGCCGCGGCGACCGCGTCGACGGCGACGGACTCGGCACGGCGGACGTGCCGGGCCAGGCTTTCGTCGGTGTGCTCGGCGGTGACCACCCGGCCGCTGGGCAGGTGGTGCAGCTCTACCCGCCGGCAGCGCTGGCGCAGCATGCGCTCGGCGGCGAACGCGTAGAGCGCGAGCGCGACCGAGGTGCGCGCGTCGCCGTCCTCCGGCGGGCGCCGGCCGGTCTTGTAGTCGACGACGACCAGTTCGCCGGCGCGCTCGTCCAGCCGGTCCACCCGGCCGTGCAGCGCCAGCACCTCGGTCCGCGTCGCGACCTGGCGCTCGACCGCCCGCGGCGCCGCGGCCGGGTCGAGCCCTGCCGCGTAGCGCGCGCACATCGCCGCGGCCCGCTCGCGGACGGCCGCCGACTGCTCGGCGTCGCGCCAGCCCTCGCGCACCCAGCAGGCGCGCACCAGTTCGGCGGCCCGCTCCGGCGTCCGGCGCGGCTCGGGCTCGTCCCACCACCGGTGCAGCGCGTTGTGCACGCTCACGCCCAGCGAGGCGTGCGCCCACGGCGGCCCCTTCGGGGGTGCCGGCCGGTCGACATAGGTCATCCGGTACCGGCGGGGGCAGTCCTCGAACGCGGCCAGCCGGGTCGGCGTGCAGCTGAACAGCCTGCGCGGCATCCCGTCGAGCGACAGCTGAGCCATCGTGACGCTTCTCCTCGGGGGTCAGGGGGGCGGGCTCCGCCCGGGTGGCCCGGGGGGGCCCGTCGGCGGCCCCGCCCCCCCCCAATAGGGGCCCGGGGCCCGCCCCCC
>NZ_JADWYU010000261.1 GCF_016786325.1 Frankia nepalensis
ACCTTGACGGCGTCGGCCAGCTGGTTCATGCCGCGCTCCAGGCCGCGCCGCGCCTCCTCATCGAAGGCAATGATCTTTGACATGCGGGTACGTCCTCCTGAGGCTCATGCCATGTGGAGGAGTGCCGGCCGCCGGCAGGGTGTGTAACGGAGTCGCCGCTCCGGGCCGCGGCCCAGGCGCCCTCCGCACCAGTGGTTGGCACTCAACCTGGTCGAGTGCTAAGTCCATGTATAGCGTCCGGCATGGCTGAAAGCAACGGGCACCGGCACAGGGACCGCGCAGGTCAGGTCCGCGGGCAGCTCGAGCGGCGGCGTGCGGGTCAGGTGCGCTGCGGCAGGTGGATCGCGAGGATGGCGATGTCGTCCTGGGGTGGGCCGCCGGTGTGGGCGAGGACGGCGGCTTCTACCGCGGCGGTGACGGTGTCCGCGGTCGCGGTGCTGGCGGTGGCGGTGTCGATGGAGGCGAGGAGTGCTCGCAGGCGTTCGTCGCCGAACTGGTCGCGGCCGCGGCGGGCCTCGGTGACGCCGTCGGTGTAGAGCAGGAGGGTGTCGCCAGGCCGGAGACGTAGCCGGGTGGTGGTGAGCTCGGGGTTCTCGAAAACCCCGAGGACCAGGCCGTGGGCACCGACCTCGGTCACGGTGCGGTCACGGCGGCGGAGCAGGACCGGAGTGTGACCAGCGGAGCAGACCACCACCGTGCGGCCTCGTCGGCTTTCCTGAACGGCGAGATACGCGGCGCTGAGGAACCGTTCGCTGTCCGGATGCTGGGTGAGCAGCGCGGTGTTGAGCTGGTTCAGGATCGCGGCGGGGTCGTGGGTGCGGCTCGCGGCGGCGCGGATCGTGTAGTGCGCGAGGGCGGTGATCTTCGCCGCTTCGACCCCTTTTCCCGCGACGTCGCCGAGCACGACACCAAGGCTGGTGCGGCCGGTGGAGAAGACGTCGTAGAAGTCGCCGAGAACCTCGGCTCCCTCGCCGGCGGGACGGTAACGTGCCGACACCCGCAGGCCGGGCAGCTCTGGGATGTCCGGGGGCAGGAGGCTTTCCTGGAGGGTGCGGGCCAGGGCGGTGGCCGTGGCGGCCGCGTGTCGCAGCGAGATCTCGCCCGAGACCGCCTGGGCCAGGGTGTGCAGCAGGGCGAGGTCGCGCGGTGTCCATGGCCGAGGCCGGGCGTCGGCGGCGCCAAAGGCACCGACGATGTGGCCGTCCGGGCCGTGGACGGGAAAGGCGGCCCACGCGACCAGGCCGGCGGCGTGGACGAGGACGTCGCCCAGGATCGGGGTCTCGCGGGTCGCGTCGGGCGTGACGACCGGCTGGCCAGTGTTGATCATCTGGCGGAAGATGCTGCCGTCCAGTGGGGTCTGCCGTACCGGCGGGGCTTTCTCCGGCACGCCGGCGACGGATTTCCAGTAGCAACGGGTGCCGTTGATCATCGTGGCGAACGCCAGCGGGACGTCGAGAATCGTGGCGGCCAACCGGGTCAGCCGGTCGAAGGGCTCTTCCGGGTCCGTGTCGAGCGGACCCGTGGCGCGGACCGCCGCAAGCCGGTCCGCCGCGCCGACGCGGTCAGACGACGCCGAGCCCGACCGAGGATCCACCGCAGGCCCGTCCACACCGCGAAGACTAGTCGCCGCATGCGACCTTGACCGGCGGCGTCGCCGCGGGCCACGGGCCGCCCGCGGCCACCTCCCGCGCCACGAACCGGATCCGCCGCGCCGGCCAGCCCAGCAACCGGTACGGGCACACCCGCGCGGGTGCCCCGGTCGCCACGCGACGGCGGTCCGCCCCGGCTCAGCCCTTGGGGATCACCCCACAGGCAATGCGATCGCCGCCGTCGCCGGCGTCGCGCGTCTTCTCGTCCGGCCCCGGTGATGGCGCGTCGTTCGACTGGTAGCGGTCCGGAATGTGGGCGAGATTGTCGGCCTGCTCGTGAACGACGAGGGCGGCGCCCTTCTGGCGGAGCTGCTCGAGGGTGAACCGACCGGTCACCACGGACACCTCGTCGACACCGTTCTTCTCGAACAGAAGCGGAGGAAGGTCGCCCGCGTGCTCTCCGTGAGTCGTGGAACCGGGATTATAATGGCCACCGGCGGTGGTGAACGGCCCGTCCGGTGCCTCGGCATCGCAGACCGGGTTCTGGTGGACATGGAATCCGTGATATCCCTGGGCGGCCAGGCCCGAGAAACGTCCCTCGACCCGGGTTCCGCTCCCGGCTCCGATGAGGGCGACCACTCCCACCTCCCTGCCGCCGACGTCCCGCATGATGACGTCCAATCGATCCCGACTGGCGTTCTGCGCGCCGACGGGGATGGCGTCACTGCCTTCGCCGCTGTTCGACGCGGCGTCCAGGGACACGTCCGCCCCGGCCGATGAATCCTTTTCGTCGCCGCCCGCTCCGCACCCGGCGAGAACGACGAGGGCCGCGGCGACGGCGAGGGCTGGACGATACGGGCGAGACGGTTGACGTCGCACAGACGGCCTCCTTGCGGCAAGGACATGTCCGGCGGAACATCGCGGGCCATGCCCGGAGATCGCGACGTGATGCCGGAACCGAAACGGCGGTCCGAGCCTACGGAGGGAAAGCGGACACCGCCACCGGCGCGGGAACCCCCCGGAGTGTTGGCCACGGCGTGTGGCGGTTCCCACGGCCTCGTCCCACGGCTTTTCCCCGTCGCGGGAGAACGCATCATCGCGGGAGAAAGCATCATCGTCGGAGAACGCATCGTATGTGCGTGAGCGACCGAACGCATCGTATGTGCGTGAGCGACCGCGGATGCGGCCATGGCGGCGGCCGCGCCGGGCTCGCCGCCTCGAAATCCGGCGCCGCCCCGCCCTGCAGGGGTTCGTCCAGCTCCGGTTCAGAGGCCGGCGAGCATGCCACCGTCGACGACGACCGACGTCCCGGTCAGAAAGGTCATGTCCGGACTGGCCAGGGCGAGCGCGGCGGCGGCCATCTCCTCGGGCCGCGCCATCCGCCGCAGGGCGTCGACGTTGTCCGCGCCGTACTGGGCCTTCCCCGCCGCCCACTGGTCGTCTGTGATGTTCGCCGGCCGCCGGCTGTCGAGCATCGGGGTGTCCGTGGTCCCTGGAGAAAGCGCCACGACCCGGATGTTGTCGGCGCCGTAGTCGAGAGCGGCGGTACGGACCAGGCCGGTGACGCCGCCCTTGCTCGCGGCATACGCGCCGAGCCCGGGCCGGCTGGCGAACTCGTTCGCGGAACCGGTCACGACGATGACCCCACCACCCGCGGCCCGCATCGGCGGCACCTCGTGCTTGATGGCCAGGAAGACACCCCGGGTGTTGGTGTGCGCGGTGTCGTCCCACTCCTCGACCGTCATCTCGTGCAACGGCTTCACGACCTGGATGCCCGCGTTGTTCAGCGCGACGTGCAGGGCGCCATAGGTGGCGACCACCGCGGCGACGAACGCCTCGACCTCCGCCGGCACGCGCACGTCCGCCTTGACGTAGGTGGCCTCGCCGCCCGCGGCCCGGATGTCCCGCTCGACCTGCCGCCCCAGTTCCTCGCGCCGCCCGCAGAAACCGACCCGCGCCCCTTCCCGGGCGAAGGCGACGGCCGCCGCCCGGCCGATACCCGAGGTCGCCCCGGTGACGAGGGCGACCTTTCCCTCGAACCTGCGCCCCGCTGCCGGCTGTGGCGCGGGCGGCTGGCCCGCGCCGCTCGCCCCGAGCGCCGACGTGGCCCACGACGTCGCCGCCGCGGTCACGGCGACCCCCGCCGCCGTCCCCGTGAGAAGTGAACGGCGCCCGATCGACCATCCAGCGCGCTCGGCGTTCGCCATCAGGACGTCCCCTCGTCAAACGAACAGAACAACGACGGCGGGAGCAGACCACGCACCCCCCGCCGGCGGCATCGGGCCGCGGTCCATCCGAGGCAGGCACCGGGGACCAGCACGCCCCGGACCCAGGTCCGATCCCCCGCTCGTTCCCGGGCCGATGCGACCGGCGCCCGGGCCATGGCCTTCTTGTCCTGTCAGCCCCGTCCTGTCAGCGGCCCGGCCCCACGCCACGCGAGGGCACAGGCCGGCGAGGCCCGGATGCCAGCGGCGCGGGTCTACCCGTTCGCGCGCGGCGACTGGCCGTTGGCCGGCGAAGCGGAGGGCATGATCGGGGGAAGCGCGGCGGTCGCCTGCACGCATGTCGCGACGATCTCGTCGAAGCACGCGAGGAGGGACGGCCGGCTCTCGGTGAGGTAGAGGTGAGTGGCCGTGGTGAACCAGCTCAGCGCCATCAGCGCCAACGCGTACATCTCGAGCGACGATGACCGGGTACCGGCGCGGTGCAGGAGGATCTCGGCGATCGTCGTCAGGAAGGCCCCGCCTCCCAGCGAGAGCTGCTCGGCCATGAGGCGCGGCTCGGTCGCCAGCACAGCGCGGATCTGGGCGAGCAGGTCACGGTCGTAGCCCTGCTCGCACAGGTCACGCAGGACCGCGTGCAGGCTCACCAACGGCGGCTCGGTCCGCGGCCGCTCGGCCAGGCGGGCGGCCGCGACCTCGCGTCGGACGACGAGATGGTCGAGCAGGATCGCTTCCTTGCTCGGGAAGTGGTGGAAGACGGTACGGCGGCCAACGCCGGCGGCGGTGGCTATCTGGTCGATCGTCGTCTCGGTGTAGCCCTGGGTCTGGAACAGCTCCAGGGCCGCGGTGGCGATGCGCGCCCGCTTCGCGGCCGGGTCGCGTTCGCGGGTCGGGGCTGCTGGCACGCCATGACATTTTACAGATCCGTGCTGACTCGAAGTGGTTTCGCGCCCCGCCGGGCGGCCTTGACCGCCCGACGACTATGGCACTAGTGTCACAGCATCTGGAGCAAGCCAGTAACAGAAGGTGAGGCTCTTGGCCGCCTCCCGCCCGCATGTCTCAGGAATCCGCCTGAGACGCAGCCGGTCGGGACGACGAGCCGGGTCGCCGCCCGCCGCGCTCGTATCTCGTCGCCGTTCGCCCGTCTCCACAACCCGGCCAGGAAAAGCCGCTACCACCAGACGATCACCCGGGGAACGCACCGCCACACCGCGGCGGTCCGCCTCGGCCACGTGTGGTTCGTCGGTCCGCGGCAAAGACCCGTCGGCCCCTCGCGGCTTCCGCCGGATAACCGGCTACCGGCCTGGCCAACAATTCCGACGGATCAAGGCACGAGCCGCGCGTCGCGTATGTCGAGATGGCCTTCATGGCCATCACCGCGACCGACACCTGATCAGGAGTCGCGGACCCGTGACCACCCGGCCCGGAGCCGCCACCGATCCCGCCCTGGGTCCCGGCGTTCAGCCGCGACACCAGTCCATGAGTTCAGACATTATCCAATGTTCGATTTCCTCCCCCGCCGGATCGCGATATCGCGACGCCGGGACGATGCGCGCACACCGATCGAGGAACTCCGCGGCACTCGTCGGGCACATCCTCGCCGGCATGGCGATCCGCCTCGCCGACGCGACATGACGGCCGGACATCAGTGAGCGTTTACTTGCCTCGCCGACCGTCCGTCGTCTACTCTTTGTCCGACAACGGCGAACGGGCGGCCACGAGAGGCTCCCGCAGACATGGTCGACACGGTCGCCACCCGCGGTTCCGGTATTTTTCTCCCGAGCCAGCAGGCGAACGTCAGGGAGTCCAGGTCCGCTTTCCCTGACACCACGCGGGTCCGTATCGGGCGGCCGGCCACCGCTGGCGATCTGTTGTGATGGCGTCGTCAGCGAAAGGGTCCCGCGACCCGGACTGATGGGCTTTCCTGGTCGCGGCGACGCGCGCCAGCACGATGGCAGAAATTTCTGTCCGACAGTGGTGGCGGGCCGGCCGAAGCGACATTCCGTGGAGCCGGCCAAGCCCCGCGCGGGCAAGGCCACGCGAGCGAGAACCGCCACCGTCGGAAAGTCGAACTCCTTCGCTGGAAATACGGACCGCGGGCGCCGCGCCGGATTCGCTGCCCGGCGTCCGCGTCCGTCGCCGCTCTTCGTTTCCCAACCGGCGCCGCCAATGGTCGAGCCGGCCGGTCGTTAGCTGCTGTGAACCGCCGCATCGGCGGCGTAGTCGCCCGTTCCTGGCCGGCTCGACCGGCCCCGTGGACACCTCTGGAAGTGATTGTGAAGGACAGCGCTGCGCAGAACACGGCCGTCGGAGTGCCCGGGAGGGCCGCCGCGGCTCCCCGTCCCGTCAGGCGGCGGGACGACATCATCGGCGTGAGCCCGTTAGGTGAGCCCGACCCGAGGCTGGTCGCGGCGGTCAGTGGCGCGGGGGCGCTGGGTGTCCTGGACCTCGGCGCCGACCGGGCCGGCGCCGTACGGGCCCTGCGGCTGACCACGCGGCTGACGGCCACGTCCTTCGGTGTGCGGCTCGGGCGTCTGGACGTCGTGGACCCGGACGAGCTGGCGCGGCACCGCTCCAGGGTCGACACCGTGCTCCTGGCCGGGGGCGAGCTGGGCGGTGCCGCGGCGCGGCGGCTCCTGGACGCGCTTCCCGAGGCCCGGGTGCTGGCCGAGGTCACGAGCCTGAGCGAGGCGGCGGCGGCCGCGGGCGCCCGCGCCCCCGGGCGCGGGGCCCGCGGGGTAGCGGCTCAGCCTGGCCTCGACGGCCGCCCTGGCCTGGCGCAACGCGTCGTCGAGGCCGCCGCCGGCGTCGTC
>NZ_JADWYU010000262.1 GCF_016786325.1 Frankia nepalensis
ACGGCGGTCGGGACGAGGGACGGGTCGGCGGACAGCCGTCGCCACTGTTCCGGGTTGGTCAGCAGCGCGTGCAGCCCACCCGAGATGGCAGCGCTCGTCGTGTCGTGACCGGCGGTCGCGATCAGCACGTAGTAGCCGACGGCTTCCAGCTCCCCGATCGGATCCCCCTCGATCGTGGAGTTGGCGATGACGGACGCGAGGTCGTCGGTCGGGTTCTCCCGGCGGTTCGCGATCAGCCCCTGGAAGTACTGGAAGAAGTCCAGCAGGGCCAGCGCGGCCGCCTCGTCGCTGGCGTCTCTCGCCAGGTCAGCGTCCTCGGCGCCGAAGAGCTCCTGGGTGAGCTTGAGCATCCTCGGGAAGTCCTCCTCGGGCATCCCGAGCAGCGAGAGGATGACGTAGAGCGGGTAGTGCGCCGCGACGTCGGTGAAGAAGTCGCACTCGCCGCCAAGGTCGGCCAGACGGTCGACGTAGCGCTTCGCGAGCTCGGCGATCCGGCCGGACAGCTTGCGGACACCGGCGGGCTTGAACCAGTCCGCGCTGATGTGCCGGTAGACCAGATGGTCGGGCGCGTCCATCTGGACCAGCGTGCGCACCGGTGCCTGCGGGCTGTCGGGATTCTGGTGCACGGTCGTGCGTGGCGCGTTGTGCCAGACCTCGGAGTCGCGCGAGATCTCCATGACGTCGTCGTAGCGGGTGATCGCCCAGAACGGCGGGTACTTCGCGGACTCGACCCGGTGCACCGGAGACTCGCGGCGCAGCAGCGCGGTAGCCGCGTGGAAGCGCTTCTCGTCCGCGTACGCCTTCGGGTCGGTGAAGACGCCGCCCGCCGCTTCCAGATCCATGCCCAGTCCTCTACGACGCCAGTGGAGATGAGTGGACAGCGCCCGCACGGCGCTCGGACGAGGGCCGGGTCGATCAACGCCCGGGATCGCGCCTCGCGGCGCGGACCGCTACCGAGAAGGTCGACATCCCCGCGCCCAGGGCCGAGGATATATCTAGAGGTATAGCGACGCAACGGCCGCGGCGAGATCGGTCCGGACGGGCGGCCTCGCACCTCGGACGTACCGCGCCGGCGCCGCGGACGTGGCTGTCGCGCGACCGGGACGACTGGTACTGTCGCTTTCAAGACCGGAGTATGAGACTTTACCCACGCGAACGTGCCACTGCCCGGTCCGACCTCCCGGCGGCTCCCGGAGGTCCTCATGAAGATCACGAATCCGAAGGGGCCCGCCACGTCGGAGCTGGATCCTCCAGCCCGACGGCGCCCCGTCGTTCAGGCGTCGTAGCGGGACCGCGGCGACGGGGAGAGCCGACCGGCCACGCGGGACGCCCAGGAGGACGATGTTCACGCAGACGGCGGACCAGGATCTGCTCGAGGCCACCACGGAGCAGTACCTGGCGGCGACCTACCCTCCCGCGCGCCTGCGTGAGCTGGCGCGGCGGGACTCGACGTTCGACGCGGCGCTGTGGAAGCAGGGTGCCGAGCTGGGCTGGACGACACTCCTGGTGGCGGAGAGCGCCGGCGGTGGTTCGGTCAGCGGCAACGGCCTGGCCGACCTGGTGGCGGTCGCGTTCCAGTTCGGGCGGCACGCCGCGCCCGGGCCGCTGATCGGGACCAACATCGTCGCCGCGGCGCTGGGACGGTGGGGCTCGAAGGAGCGGCACGGCGCGGCGCTCGCCGAGCTGCTCGACGGCGGCGCCACCGCCGCCTGGGGGTACGCGCCGCGGCTGGGGCGGCGTGCCCCGGCGGGGGTACGGGCGGCCCGCTCGGGCGACCGGGTGGTTCTGGACGGCACGGTGCCCCACGTCGAGACCGGGGCGCCGAACGGATATCTCCTGGTCGCCGCGGTCGACGACGATGGCACCCGCTCGCACCATCTCGTCCCGCTCGACGCCCCCGGAGTCCACACCGCCCCGCTGGGCGGACTGGACCTGACTCGGCGCTACGCGGCGGTCGCGTTGCGGGGGGTCGCGTTGCCGGCGACGTCCCGGGTCGGCGAGCCCGGCACCGCAGACGATCATGACGAGGAGCTGCTCGACCTCACGGCCGTGCTGCAGGCCGCCCAGATCGTCGGCGCGATGGAGCGCGCGTTCGCGATGACGCTGCGCTGGACGGGCGACCGGTACTCGTTCGGGCGGCCGCTCGGGTCCTACCAGGAGATCAAGCACCGGATGGCCGACCTGCGCACCCAGCTCGAGGCGGGCGCGGCCGTCGTCGAGAAGGCGGCGCGGCGGGTCGGCGACGGCGCCGGCGACGCCCGGTCGTGGGCGAGCGCCGCCAAGGCGTACGCCGGCCGGCTCGGCCCGGAGGTGATCCAGGACTGCGTGCAGCTGCACGGTGGCATCGGCGTCACCTTCGAGCACGACCTGCACCTCTACCTGCGCCGGGCCACCGTCGACGCGCAGTCGTTCGGCACCCCGGCGTACTTCAGCGAACGGCTCGTGCGACTGGTCGAGGCCGGCATGCAACAGGAGGAGACGGCGTGAACGCGGACCTGGAGGATGTCGACGCGTTCGCGGCGCGCGCCCGTGCCTGGCTGGCCGAGAACATGCCCCTGGCCGACCAGGGCAGGGAGACCTTCTTCCTCTACGCCGCCACCCACCCCACCGACGACGAGGTGCTGGCCCGCGCCGCCACCTGCCGCCAGCTGCAACGCCGCCTGTTCGACGGCGGGTTCGCCGGCATCTGCGTGCCCAGGGAATACGGCGGGCAGGGGCTGACGCCGGCGCACCAGGCCGCGTTCAACCGAGAGATCAAGGGCTACGACTACCCCGCCGAGATCCAGGCATCCACGTTCATCCCCTGCATGGCCGTGCTGCTCGAGTTCGGCACCGAGGAACAGAAGCATCGCCACATCCCAGGGATGCTGCGCGGCGAGGAGATCTGGGTCCAGCTGCTGTCCGAGCCGGGCGGCGGCTCCGACGCCGCGGGCGCGGTCACCACCGCGACCCGCCACGGCGACCAGTGGCTGCTGAACGGGTCGAAGATCTGGACCACGTCGGGCTGGTGGGGCGACTGGGCGCTGTGCCTGGCCCGCACGAACTGGGACGTCGAGAAGCACCGAGGGCTGACGGTGTTCAGCCTGCCGATGTCCGCCCCCGGCCTGGCGATCCGCCAGGTCGAGCTCGTGAACGGCTCCAAGGACTTCTGCCAGGAGTTCCTCACCGACGTCGCCGTGCCCGACGCCGACCGGATCGGCGACGTCGACGCCGGCTGGAGCGTCATGACCCGCTGGCTCCACCACGAGCGGACCATCTCCGGCGGCTCCCCCTACATCACCGGCGGCGGAAACCGGCCGAGCGACGGCCCTTACGAGATCACCGTGCTGGTCACCGCCGCCCGCCGGCTCGGCTTGATCGACGACAGCCACACCCGCGGCCTGCTCGGCGAGGCCCGTGCCGACGCCCTCGTCCAGCGGGCGCTCGTCGAGTCCGTCACCCGCAAGATGGCCACCGGCGCGCTCCCCCACCACGCCGCCGCGATGCTGCGCCTGTTCGGCGGCACGACGAACGCCCGCCGGGCGGCGATCGCCACCGAGGTGTACGGCGAGGCCGGGGTGGTCTGGGCGCCCGACGAGGAGACCAACGCCCAGGTGGGGCTCGGCTACCTGATCCGCCAGGCGTCCTGCATCGGCGGCGGCACCACCGAGATGGCCCGCAACGTCATCGCCGAACGGCTGCTCGACATGCCCCGCGAACGCCGCGCCGACACCGACGCCTTCCGCGACGTGCCTCGCGGACCGCGGGCGAGCAGCACCCCCTGACGATATATATATAGCTTTTTCCTGCCGCAACCGCGAGGTCAGCTCATGGACTTTCAGTTACGTGATCCTGGGGAGACCGCCGGGCGACTGCGCGCCTGGCTCACCGATGTCCGCGGGCTGGCCGACGTCGAGGTAGGGGACCCGACCATCCCCGCCGGCACCGGCGCGTCCAACGAGACGGTCCTGTTCGACGCGACGTGGTCCGGCCCCACCGGGCCGGAGCGGCACCAACTGGTCGCCCGCATCGCGCCGACGAGCTACGTGGTGTTCCCCGACGACACGTTCGCCCTGCAGTTCCACGTGATGCGCGCCCTGGCCGACGCCTCCAGCGTGCCGATGGCGCGGATGCACTGGTTCGAGCCGGACCCGTCCCTGTTCGGCGCCCCCTTCTGGATCATGGACCGAGTGGCCGGCCAGATCCCCAGCGACACCCCGCCCTATGCGTCGGGCGGCTGGTTGGCCGAGGCGACACCCGAGCAGCAGCATGGCGTCTGGGTCAGCGGCGTGCGCGCCCTGGCGAGTGTCCACACCACGCCGCTGGACGGCCTGAGTCTCCCCTCGGGCATGCTCGTGACACCCGACGACCCGCTTGCCGCCGAGATCGAACGCTACGAACGATTTCTCGCCTGGGCGGAGGAGGACAAGCCCTTCGAGCTGGCCAGGGCCGCGCTCACCTGGCTGAAACGCAACCAGCCCCGGGCGTCCGTCGAACCGCCGACGCTGTGCTGGGGCGACGCTCGGCTCAGTAACCTCATCTTTCAGGACTTCGAGGTCGCCGCAGTTCTCGACTGGGAGATGGCGGCCGTCGGCGACCCGCTTCTCGACCTTGGCTGGTGGGTCTTCGCCGACGAAACCCTGACCAGGGGCGCGGGCTTCGACCGTCTGCCGGGCTTCCCGGCGCGCGCGGAAACGGCCGCGCTCTGGCGGTCGGCCACCGGGCGCTCCACCGACAACCTCGACTACTTCGAGGTGTTCGCCGGGCTCCGGTTCACCGTGATCATGGCGCGGATGGGAAGGCTGATCGTCGACATGGGCCTCATGCCCGACACCTTTCCCTACGACAACCTGGTCAGCCAGGGCCTGCGCCAGGTCCTGTCCCGGGTCTGAGCGTGGCGCCGCTTCGGCGCCACGGAACTGAATGATCATCGCGGGACGAACGCAGCCGGAAGGCGCGGCCGCGATCACCGTCGTCGACGAGCATGCCCCCTCTCGTGACCTGATTTCCGTTTCATCCGGTCGCGGCGTGCCTGACGGCGCGCCGCGATCTACGACAAAGGATTCTGATGAGGCTGTCGGCACGATTAACCACCCGACTCGTCGCGGCACTGGCCGCGTCGTCCGCGATCATGGCCGGGATGGCCGCCTGTTCGGACGACGACGCCACCACGGCGACCAGCGACCCGGCGATCAGCGTCACCGACGTGAAGGCCGGGCCCGCGTCCGGATGGAGCGACGGCGGGTTCAAGCCCGACCTGTCCGCTCTCCGCTGTGGCCAGACGGCCGCTGACCCGACCAGGGGCATCACCGACACCGAGATCACCGTCGGTGGGCTGGCCTACCTGACGAGCCCGTCCGGCAGCTCGATGACCGGTACGGACGCGGGCGCCAAGGCGCGGTTCGCCCGCGCCAACGACGAGGGCGGCGTCAACGGGCGCAAGATCAACTTTGTCGGCGTCCTCGACGACGGCAACGACCCGGCCCGCAACGGCTCGCAGGCCAAGGTGCTCGTCGAGCAGCAGAAGGTCTTCGCGGCCGTGCCGGTGATGACCAGCGGCGCGAGCTACCTCGACACCTTCTGCGCCCAGACCGTCCCCTTCTTCGGCTGGGGATTCAACTCCGGCTTCTGCAACACCTCGATCGGGTTCGGCATCACCGGATGCCTGCTGCCTGAGAAGGACCTCAAGGCCACCGCCACCACCTACGGTGTCATGATCAATGCTCTCTTCGGTGGCGACGCGACCGGGAAGACGCTCGCCCTGGTCGGCAACGACGGCGACACGGCCCGGACCGGCCTGGCCTCCATCGCCCGGCAGCTGAAATCGGTCGGCCTCGACGTCGTGTACCTGGAGACGCCCGTTCCCAACTCCGGCCTGGCCGACGCCACCCCGATCGTGAGCGCGATCATGACGGCGAACAAGGGCGCGCCCCCGGACGTGGTGCTCTACGGCACGGACTTCACCTCGACGCTGAAGCTGACCGAGGCGCTGGGCGCCGCCGGGTACAAGGGCAAGCACCTCAACACCGTCGGCTATGACCCCCGGCTGGCCGCCGCCAACCTGCCCGGGCTGCAGGGGGCCTACACGTCCCTGCAGTGGCAGCCGGGCGTGGACCTCTCCGTGCCGGCGGTCAAGCAGATGGCCGATGACCTCGAGAAGTACGCCCCCGGCACTCCGCTCAGCCTGCCGACGATCGCCGGGTACTGGTCCGCGGACCTGTTCCTCGCCGCCGCGACCAAGGCTGGCAGGGACCTGAACCTCAACACCCTGCTGAAACTCATGAACGACGACTTCACCTACTACGTCGAGAACGCGATGCCCGAGTCCCGCTGGCCGCTCAACCACTTCCTGTCGACACCCTGCACGTCCGTCGTGCAGATGGCCGGCGACAAGTACGACATCACCAGCGACCTCGCGTGCGGGTCCTACACGACGAGCTGACCGCCGCGGTCGGCCCGGTGGGCCGAACCCGCATCTCTATCCGCGCCGCCGGGCACCCGGCCCCGGGCCCGGCGGTGGGGGCCGCCGCGGGGCGTGGCGGCGCCCGCCCCCG
>NZ_JADWYU010000263.1 GCF_016786325.1 Frankia nepalensis
CCCGGCCGTCGCTGTAGGGCGTGGCGCAGGACTCCCTACCTGCCTATCGCATGGTGGGGCTTCAACCGAAGACCGGCGCATCATGAGGGCCTCAGTGGGTGATCCACAGATGTCCGCAGACGTCCGCCGATCCTGCTTATGGCTCGATCGCATCCGCCAGACTCCACCGCCGTCCGCGGCTTTCCGCACGCCTGGCTGCCACCGTGGCTGCCGACGGCAGTAGGTTTCACCCCACCTGGCCCCGCTCGAACTCGGCTGGTCCCCTCCACAACGGGCCGGGGGTCGGGGTCTCGCCCGTAGGCCGACGCAGGCGGCACTGATCGTAAGTCCTGGGTGCCGACGGCCGCGAACGATGTTTCGCCAGCTGCGGCCGGTTCGGTCCTATGGTCCGACCGCCGGGTAGGCGGCGGGAATCTCACCCACCGCCCCCCACAGATCCCCGCATGACAGTCTCCCGTCACGGGGCTCGTGCCGCCCAGGTGTCAGAGTGTGTAAGCGATCTTCCAGTGCGCGAACAGTTTAGGTGCTCGCCTGCGGACGCCAGCGAGCCATGCCCGTGCCTGCTTGTCGCTTCGCAGCCGCTTGTACTTCCCTCGCGCCCACCGCATCAGATGACCCGTTCAAAGCAGGTGAGATGCTATTCGCCAGCCTGAGCGGTCGTTCCGTTCGTGCGTAGGCCGCGAGATGGCTGCCATCAGACGGCGATAGTTTGCAGAACGTGACCGCTCGCGACGGAAAGTGGCGTTGACCTGCGGCGGGGCGCGCTCTCGCCAATCGGGCCCGGGTCCGGGCGTGCGTATGGTGCGAGCAAGATCTAAATGGCGTGGCACGACGCTCCGACGGGCGCGGGCGGGTGGCGGCCCGACGCGCCCGCCGAGCACGGCGCGCAGGCGGCTGCGCGGCGGGACGTCGGGTCCTGGCCGTGCGTGGCGGGTGCGGCGCACCGCGCAATGATCCTTATAGAGCGATCGGCCTGTAGGCGAACGCAGCGTCGACTACTTCGCGATCTGACAGCTCGGTCCAGAACATCAGGTCGGACCACTGGGGTGTCGCCTTCAGCCGCATGAGTTCGTCAAACTTGCTCTTCGCCTCACGACGGGGAACCGTCCCAGACCTGATGAGGCGCACGAGCGCAAGCGCCCGCGCTCGACGTTCGGCTTCGTCCATACAGATCACCTCTTCCGAGGGCCTGGCCCTCATGGCTAGGGGCGAGCGTGATCCCTTCGGTGTGCCGGCGGGCTTGTCCCTACCACCGGGTTCTCGACCGTGCAAGATCCGCCAACGGCTCTTGATCCATGACCAGCCATTCGGATCTTGCGCGGTCGGGGTTCTGGTGGTAGCCCTCGGGCGCCGGCATGCCGAAGTGATCACGCGGACGTTCTTTCCCCTCCCCTTTGGGAGCTGGCCGGGGGTTCGGGGGGGCGGAGCCCCCCTGAGGTCTTCCCGCCCGGAGGGCGGGTCTTGAACAAGTAGAGAAAGTTGGCACAAGGGCGCCAGCGGCGACATCGACATCGACCCGCTTCCGCTGTCACAGTGTGCGGCGTTGCAGCGTTGTGGCCTGGTAGCTGGCTGTCGCGACTTCTCACAGCAGCTGTCGCGACGTTGCGGAGCCGTCCTGGCGCTGGCGCCTGCTGCGGGCCGCGGTCGTCGCTCGCGTGGCCCCGGTGGTCTGAGCATCCGGGCTCGATCCGCACAGTGCGTCGCGAGTTCAGAAGAGACTGGGCTGCTCGGCCGGCGGAGCGAGGTCGATGCCGGCGATCGCGCGAAGGTCGTTCAACGTGGGGTCGCGCTTCGGCCAGTACCTCCCGACCAGCCAGGTCAGGAGAAACGCCGCGGCGGTGGCGTCCCAGAGCGCGCGGTGAGGCTGGCCGGTAGGCAGCGCGACGTGCAGCGCGCCGTCGAGGCCCGCCTGGTCGACCAGCGCGGTGAGCGCTCTGCCGCTGTCAAGGCCCACGGCGCGGGCGAGCGCGAGGGTGTCCAGGAGTCCCGCTGGCCTGACATCGGGAAGGTAGCGGCGTAGGAGCCGCCAGTCGACCCCGACGTTGTGACCGACAATCCACCGGCTGTCGATCCGTTCGGCGAGGTCGGTCGCGATGCGGTCGAACGGCGGCGCGGTGCTCAAGGTCTGATCGTTGATGCCTGGTGAGATCCACGGCCGCCGGGGAACCCCGCGGCCAGGGTTGACCAGCGTCGCGAATGCGCATGGGAGATCCGGGTGGCCATCGTGCAGCGGTACCACGGCCACCTCGAGGATCGCCTCCTGCTCGCGGTCCTGGGCTCCGGTGCCCTCCAGGTCGAGCGCGACCAGAGGCGCCTGCTGCCAGGGCTGAACGGTCATCGGCCAGGTCTCCCTCCCAGCGGGTGGCTAGTCGTCCTCGAAGCACGCGGCCTGCTGGAACCGGGCCCGCACAGCGGCGAACTCCTTGTCCTGGGTCGCGTCGACGGAATGCCCGAGCAGGGACCGGCCGTGGGCGTGGAGATGGTGGGGCTGGTCGAGTTCCCAGATCTGGAAGCGCAGGGTGTGCTGCACAGCGTAACGCTGCTGCTCCCCCAGGCCATGGGTCCACACGTGTCCCGGTTCGATCACGTACTCGGTCTCGTAGCCGAGCTGCGCGAGAACGGCCTCGAACTGAGCGGTGGTGGGCTCCGAGTAACTGTCCGCGCAGCGTTTCTGCTGGAGGGGCGGGCAGATGTCGCACAGCTCCCGGACACCCCAGTGGCCGTTGTAGTCGGGGACGCGGTGCGCGAAGGCCACACCGCAGGACGTCTTGCGGAACAGCGGGGTGCTCGTGCCGCTGGCCCGCCAGGCCGCGACCACGCGGGCGTCGAGCTCCTCGGGCATCACCTTGCGGCGCGCGTAGCCGTCGGCGTACGGCACCTCCACCCGAGGTTCCGCAGGTGCTCGGCGTTTTGCTCCTTGTGGTAGTAGCCGGTGAACACCAGCGCGTCCACGTCACGCCCGACCTCCAGGACCTGGGCCATGGTCTCGGGGCTGTCGTTCCAGCCGGGCACGATCGGCCGCCAGTGGAGGACGATGCCGGTACGCCGCCTGTGTGCCGCGGCGACCTGGATGGAGCGCACGGTGATGCCGCTCTTGGAGATCGGCTCGACGCGGTCGTCGGCGACCCCGGAATAGGTGAACAGCAGCGTGACCCGCAGGTGCCTCAGGTTCTCCAGCCTGACCATGTCCTCCTCGGTGACGTCGACCTCGATCATGCCGCTGATGAGATCGCCAGGCGCCGGCCCGCATGGGAACTCGCCGGCCTGAATGTGAAGGCAGTGACCTGACGAGACTATGCCGCGCCGTGGCCGCCGAAGCTGGAGCGGGACCGGAACCTGGTTACCGATCCAGACTCGATCGGAGTCGAGATCTCCGGCCCAGGGGATGCCTGCCTCATTATCGTCTTGTTTCGGGGCGGCTGGACGGACGTAGACGCTTGTACCCGGGAGTTGGACGCCGTAGTCGATGGGCCCCGGATCGGGTCTGCACATGATTTCGGCCGACTGCTCGACCAGTACATCGCGCAGATCTTCGGGTCTCGCGGCCGTCGCAAGGCCTGTGCGGCATGTGACCTCGTCCGTTCCAGTACAGATCCTCGTCCGGAGGCTCGGACCGCTCCGCACTTTCAGACGGTGACGCCTGAGGGCAGCTCTTTGCGGATGGGTAGCCGGTCTGCGAGGTCGCGGACGGGTGGGAGTTTCGCCCAGTCGGGGTTGACGGTGAGGTGGCGGTAGATTCCTGTGACTCGGTCGGTGGTGGCGCCGTGATCGTTGTCCTGGGCCGCTGTCAGGGCGTCCCGTAGAGCGGCGGCGGCCTGCTCGGGCTCGGGTCTCGGGCGGCGGATGAACGCCCGGGCGAGCGCGAGGTGTGTCCCTGCGAGCTGGACGTGGCGCCCGGTCCCCGTCAGCAGGGCGAGCGCGTTGTGGGCGTGTCGTTCCGCGTCGTCGCCGCGGCCGAGGTAGCCGAGTGTGACGGCGCTGAATGCCTCGTAGCCCTCTTCGCCGCCGGGTTCGGGTCCGGGTTGCGGTGGGCCGGTCCAGATGTTGTCGCTCATGGTGCGCAGAGCGGCAAGAGCGCCGTCGGTGTCGCCGACCTGCGCGAGTGCGCGGGCGAGCGCACTGGCGAGCTTCGGGACGATGTAGGGATGGGCGCCGCGCTGGGCTTGGCGGGCGAACACGGCGGCTCGGGGAAAGTCGCCAGCGAAGAAGAAGATCGCGGAGCGCATGACGGCGATGGAGCCGGACAGCAGGGTGTCTCCGGCGGCGTCGGCGTGCTGGGCGGCGAGGACGAAGAAGGTGAGCGCCGTGGGGTCGTCGCTCATGTCGAAGGCGAGTTGGCCCCGGTAGTAGGCGTATTGGCCCGCGACGAGTTCGAGGTCTCGCCGGGCGGTTCCTGGTCTGGCTGCGCCTAGCAGGATCTCGGCGTCTTCCCATGCGCGTTCGATCGAGTCGATCAGGTCACCATGCGGGGTGACGGCGTAGAGCGTGGTGAGCCGGTGAATGCCGTGTTGGAGTTGAGCGAGGGTGAGTGGGTCGGAGCCCGCGGTGGCGATGGCGCGGGAGATACGGGCGGCGCGGTCCGCGGGGGTGAGCGTGACGCCGGTGGCGGTGAGCAGGACGCTCGCGCTGAGGAGGTCGCGTCGAAGCGATGGACTCATCTCCTCGGGCAGGCCGGGCGTGGCGTGTCCATCGTCACGTGTTATCCGGGCGGGCACCATCCCGTGCGGAGCGCTGAGGGCTGGTTCACGGTCGGTTGGCTGGGCGACTGGAGAAAGCAGGGCGTCGGTGTCGGTCTCGAACATGGCCTCCAAGACGCGGCGGGCGACGGGGTAGGGCCTGGTGACGGTGCCGGCGAGCCAGCGTTTGGCCTGGCGGTCGGTGATGCCGTGGGTGCCGGCGTTGATGGCCGCGGCGGTGTCGGCGAAATGGCGGCAGAAGTCCTCGACGGTCCAGTGGCGTTGGACCAGCAGGTGTGCCAAGAGGGTGCGGGGTCGGGGGTGTGGGGGCATGACGTCCTCGGCGTCCAGGGGGTATGTGCCGATCGTGGCCCGGCCGGGGCGCAGTGTCACCACCGGTCGGCGCCCCTGGCAGACAAGTCCCCAAGAAGTCCCCGAGACGTCCCTGTCTCCGTCCCTCGGGGACGTCCTACCCATGTCCCGATCATCTCCACTGTCAGAGATCGGCGCGCGACCCATCGTTGCGGCTGCCGGTTCCGGTCGGGCTGGCGACGATCCCCCCGGCCGGCGCCGGTCATAGCGGCTCGCGCGGGGCGGGCGCGCTCTGGCGGTGGGAGGAACGGTGACGGCGGTGACGATCAGTTTGGGCAGTGCGAGCGAGCCGGTAACGGTGACGCTGCCAGCGCTGGTGCCGCTCGGGACGGATGGGCTGGTGCTGTCCCGGTCGTTGGGGAGCGATCCGACGGACGCCCAGGGACGCGGATGGGCAACGGTGACCTGTCTGAGCCGGCGGAGCCTGGTGCGCGCGGCACTCGATCTCGTACGGGTGTGTCCAGAGGTCGGACCGGTCGCCGTCTGGCCGGCGGGCGTGCCGGCAGAGTGGACGGCGCTCGCGTTGGTGGTCGGCGGGATCGTGTCGGGGGACCGGCCAGTCGGGTCGGTGCCGCCGGTGGTGTGCGCGGTCTGTCCGCCGACGCGCAAGAGCCGACCGTCCGTACGGCATGCGGTCCGCGCGGATCTCGGCGGCCGGGCCACGGAGCTGACCGTGTGGGAACTGCTGGCCGCAACCCCGGCAGCCGGGGTGGTTGATCGGCCGCGCCCTGCGGCGGTGGCGGCATGACGGCGGTGATCTCCGTAGACGCGTCGGGCAGCCGGCGGCCGGTGCCTGCGGGCGACGACTGGGCGGGGGTGGCCGCCGCGGTGAACGCTCGAATGGCGGCGTGCCGGATGAGTCAGACGCGGCTTGCCGCGTTGTCCGGCGTGTCGGTGGCGACGGTACGGGTGGTGCAGCGCGGGGGCGGCGGCCGGCGGGTCCGGGACACGACGCTGACGTCGCTGTGCCGGGCACTGGACTGGCCGGACGACCACCTGCTGCATGTGCTGCTCGGCACGCCCCGGGACGCGACGGTGGCATCGGCGGTCGGTGCCGGGCGAGGTCTGCGGCTGCTCAGCGACAGGTACGACACCGGAACAACACCCCGCCCCGAGGACGGGGCGCGTGCGCCCGCGCGGCGCGGGATGTTGACGACGGGGACCGTGGTCACGGTGACGGTATGGCCAGGGCAGCAACCTGAGGAACTGCGCGAACAACTCGCGCAGATGCCAGCGGGGATGGTGTTCATCGAGGCGTTCGGGGACCTGAGCCCGGTATTGGTGTTCGGCCCAGCGGGTGTGGCACTGCCACGGCGGGTCGTGGAGACGGCGGTAGTCGCGACGCTGACCGACTGGGACGACTGACCACACGGCCCCCGGACCGGGGCATGGGCAACGGCATCCGTCATAGCAAGAGATTGCATTGACCAAGAGTCATGACG
>NZ_JADWYU010000264.1 GCF_016786325.1 Frankia nepalensis
CTTCGGTCGGCCGGTGGTGCCGGAGGTGAACTGCACCAGCGCGATGTCGGCGTCGTGCGCCGGCACGTCCGCCGGCGGCCCCCGCCCCCCCCCCGCCCCCGGCCCCCGGCCGGGCGGGGGGGGTGCGCCCCGGCCGTCGGGCGCGGAGCGCCCTCCTCGGTTCCAGCTCGGTCGCGTCCAGAACTTGCATGGTTGCGGTGAACTCGTCGGTTGCGTGGGGTTTGCCCGGTTGCGGCGGGGATCCGGTGGCCGTGGGGGTGGTGCCGGGTTACGGCGCGGGTTGTCACCTTGTGTCGCGAAGCGGCCGGGCGGTTGGGGGCGGTCGCGGACGCGCGGTGAGCGCTAGGTACAAAACAGTGGACAGGCAATCAGAAATCTCCCGCCCGGGTTGGTCACGAGCCGGCCCGCGCGGTGGCGCTGGCACACAGCCGGGGCAGGTGACGGTCGCGCGTCGAGGCGCGTCGGAAGGGAAGGTGGCCGCGTGGTGGAGGGCGACGGCGCCCGGGGCGCCAAGGTCTTCGGGATCGACCTCGGCACGACCTACTCGTGCATCGCGCGGCTGGACGAGTACGGCCGGCCGGACGTGATCCGCAACATCGAGTCGCAGCCGACCACACCGTCCGTGGTGCTGTTCGACGAGGGTGCCGAGGGCCAGGTCTCCTTCGTCGTCGGCACGCAGGCGAAGCGTCAGGCCCGGATCCGCCCGGACGACGTCGCGAGCCTGGTCAAGCGGCACATGGGCACGTCCGACTGGCGGTTCGTCGCGCACGGGGTCGAGTACACCGCCGCGTCCGTCTCGAGCCTCGTCCTCAAGGCACTGGTGGCCGACGCCGAGCGGGCCACCGGCGGGCCGGTGACCGACGTCGTCATCACCGTCCCGGCGTACTTCGGCGACGAGGAGCGCAAGGCGACCAAGCTCGCCGGCGAGCTCGCGGGGCTGAACGTCGTCGACATCATCAACGAGCCGACGGCGGCCGCCTTCGCCTACGGGTTCGCCCAGGACGGAGCGGCCGAGTCGACCGTCCTCGTCTACGACCTCGGCGGTGGCACCTTCGACACCACGGTGATCCGGCTGCGCGAGGGCGGCATCACGGTCGTGGCCACCGACGGCGACCACGAACTCGGCGGCGCCGACTGGGACCTGGAGCTGGTCCGCCACCTCGCCCGCCGGTTCGTCGAGGCGCAGCCGGAGGCGGGCGACCCGCTCGACGACGTCTACGACGAGCAGGAGCTGCTCACCTCGGCCGAGGACACGAAGCTCGCGCTGTCCGGCCGGGAGAGCGTCGACGTCCTGGTGGTGCACGGCGGCCGGCGCACCAGCGTCGCGGTGACCAGGGCGTCGTTCGAGGAGCTCACCAAGCCGCTGCTCGACCGCACGATCGAGCTGACCCGCTCCGTGCTGGACCGCGCCCGCGAGAAGGGCGTCGAGAAGATCGACACCTGCCTGCTGGTCGGTGGCATGAGCAAGTCGCCGGCGGTCGCGCGCCGGCTCGCCGAGGAGTTCGGCCTGACCTGCAAGCTGGTCGACCCGGACCTCGCCGTGTCCAAGGGCGCGGCGGTCTACGGGCAGAAGAAGGCGCTGGAGCGGTCGCTGCGCGACGACCTCGTCAAGGCCGGGCGGATCGGGGCGGACGACGACCTGGCCGCGGCCTCCGATGCCGACGTCGCCGCGGCGGCGGCCCAGCGGGCCGGCGAGGTGGGCCTGCCGGCGGCGGCCGTCGCCGACCTGGTGCGCACGACCGTCACGAACGTCACCTCGCGAGGGTTCGGGATCTTCGCCGAGGACCGGGGCCGCCCGGTGGCCGCCTTCCTGGCGCACCAGAACGACCCGTTGCCGATCTCGGTGACCAGGACCTTCTACACGGTCACCGACGACCAGACCGAGGTCGACATCCGGGTCTTCGAGCAGGGCACGGCGCTCGCGTCCCCGGTCATCGAGGACAACAAGGTCATCGTGGCGGGCGCGCTGCGCGGCATCCCGTCCGGCCACCCGCGGGGCACCCAGGTCGAGGTCACCTTCGTGATGGGCCGTGACCAGACGATCGAGGTGCGCGCCACGCATCCGGGCACCGCCGAGCCGCTGGTGCTGCGGGTCACCGCCGGGGTCGGCAGCGAGGCGCTGCGCACCGAGGAGGCGGAGAAGGTCAACCGGCTGGTCGAGCGCCGGGACTAGGGAGACGCCCGGCGCGAGGGGCTGGAGATCGTGTTCCGTCTTCGCCGATGACCGGGCATCGAGGTCCTCGGCGTCCGTCGACCGGCGAGGGGGCCGGCGCACGCCCGCTCGGCGGCGGTCGGTGGGTCCCGGGACGGGGCTCCGGCGCCGGGCGGACACCGCCGCGATGGGCGGAGTTAGCGCCAAGCCCCCTGCGGCGGCGAGGATGGCGGTCCGTAACCTGGATCGTGGACGGATCCGCCCGCGCAGGGCGAGCCGGCGGACCTGTCGCGGCCGCCGGCCGCTCCGGTGGGAACGCCCGTTCGAGGAAGCCGGCGGGTGCTGGCTTCTGGTTCGGTCCTGACGATGTCGGTCCTGACGGTGAGGTATGGGGCGGCTGACGCCTGCTCGCTCGGCACGGCGTTACGTGAGACGAGGGTGAGGCGTGAGCGCGGCTTTTGACGGCAGCGGTTACCGCCGGCGCGTGCTGGCGGTGCTGCGGGCGCGTTCCCCGCTGCGCATCGACGACCCGTTCTTCGTCGCGGATCTCGACCCCGAGGGCGCCTACACCGACGCCGAGGTCCAGGCCAAGCTCGCCCGAGTGCTCGCGTTCCTGCAGCGGGAGCGCAGCTCGGCCAAGTACGCGACGCTCGCCGCCGAGCTGGTCGGCCGCCGCGCGGAGTGGGAGGCGCCGCTGCGCGACGCCGCGACGCGGGAGCGGATCCGGGCGCGGGTCGCTCTGGCCAGGCGCGACGGCGAGGCCGAGCGGCTCGCCAAGGTCGACGGCTACCTGGCCACCGTCCGGGAGCGATTCGGCGGCGTCCCCGCGTCCCGGGTCGACGGGCTGCGCCGGCTCGCCGCCCAGGCGGGGGTGAGCGGCGAGCGGTTCGACGCGCGGCTCGCCCGGGAACGGATCATCGACGACGCCACCGGCGCCGGAGTCGCCCCGCTGCCGGCCGACGTGCGCGGCCAGATCCGCGACCGGCTCGAGGAGCTGCGCGCGCTGCGCCGCGGCGACCACGCCTCCACCGCCTCGCTGTGGGCCTTCCTCGGCGTCGCGCCCGACGCGTCGCCGGCCCAGCTGGCCGCGGCCTACGAGGCGGTCGCCGCGGTGAACGCCCGCCGCGGCCACGACCGGGAGAAGACGGTGACCGCGGACCTGCTGGCACTGGTCCGCGCCCGGCTGATCGAGGCCGATCCGGCCGCCTACACCGCGGGCCTGCTCGCGGACGCCGCCCAGGAGCTGCGGGGCGCGGTCGAGGAGCACGTCCTGCTCGACGGCGAGATCACCGCCGTCGCCTTCGAGGGGCTGATGCGCCAGGCGCTCGGCGCGGGCCGCGGGCTGTCCGTCGCGCAGGTCAGGTCGGTCGTGCTGGGGCTGGCCCGTGACCTCGGCGTCCCGGTGAGCACCCCCACCTCGGTCGACTTCGTGCTCTGCCCGGCCTGCGGGCGTCCGGAGCCGGTGGGCGAGGTCCGGGTCTGCCGGTACTGCGACACCGACCTCTACATCGGCTGCCCCAGCTGCGGGCGGCTCACCGAGGCGGCGGCCGTCGTCTGCCGGCACTGCGGGCAGAGCGTGCGCCAGTCGAGGGACGCCACCGAGGCGCTGGCGGCGATCCGCCGGGCGCTCGACGACGGATGTCCCGCCGAGGCCGCCGACCTGGTCGGCCGGGCGCGGCCGCTGCTCGTCGCCGTGGGCGGCCCGACGCTCGCGGCCGGCGAGGAACTCGCCGCGCATGCCTCGGCGGCGCTCGCCGCCGCGGACGCCGGCTGGCGGGCGCTGGCCGACGACCGCGCCGCCGGGCGGGCGGAGGCCGCGCTCGAACGGGCGCGCTGGCTGGTCGCGCAGGCGGCGGACGTGCCGGGACCGGACGGCAGGAGCGCCTCCGAGGTGCTCGAGGAGCTGACCGTCGCCCAGGCGATGATCCGCCGCCGGGTGGACGCGGCGCTGGCGTTGCCGATCGCGGCGCGAGAGGCCGCGCTGGTCGCCGTGCTCGCCAGCGCCGCCGACAGCCCGGAGGCGTTGGCGGCTCTCAACGCCCTTCCGCTGGCCCCGCCCATGGACCTGGCCGCGTTCCCCGTCGGCGGCGCGGCCGCCGCGGCGACGGGGGCGGTGCTGCTGCGCTGGCGGGTCGCCGACGCCGCCGCGCCCGTGTCCTTCCGGGTGGACCGCGTGGTCGCCAGCACGCTCGGCGCCCCACCGGCCCGGTCGAGCCTGGGCGTCACGACGTCGCCGGAGCTGACCGACGCCGGCGCGCCCGCCTGGGCGCCCGTGTACTACGAGGTCACGGCGGTCTCGGGCAGTCGCCGCTCGGCCGTGGCCAGGACCGTGCCGCTCGTGCTGACCCGCGAGGTGGACCTGCTCGGCGCCCAGCAGACCGACGAGGGCGTCCGGCTGACCTGGCGCCTCGACGGCCCGGTCCAGGTGGTGACGGTCGAGCGCGCGGTCGAGGCCGTCGACCCGATGGACGCGGACGAGGACGGCGCCGACCCGGCCGGCGGCCCGCCGACGGGTGGCCTGGCGCTGCCCTCCGCCCGGGACGTGGACCGGTCGGTGCGGCACACCCGGGTCAGCGGCGGCCAGCTGGTCGACCCGGACGTGCAGCCGGGTGTCACCTACCGCTACCGGCTCTCGGTGGAGTACGTGACGGCCGACGGGACGCCGGCCCGGACCGCCGGGGTGGAGGTCTCGGTCGCGGTGGTGGCGCGGCCGCGGCCGGTCCTCGACCTGTCGGTCGCGTTCGCCGCCGGCGAGACCATGCTGCGCTGGACCGCGCCGCCCGGGTCGGACGTGCGGATCTACGCGACGCCCGGGGTGCTGCCGGACCTCGGCGCGGCCGCGGCCGGCCGGTTCACCGGGCCGTCGGCGGGCCCTTTCGGGCCGGAGAGCGTCGATCTGCCGCTCGGCGCGGTGACCGAGTCGTCGCGCCTCGTGGGCACCAGTCGGCGCGGCCGGCTGCTCGACTCCGCCGCGGCCGGACCGGTGATCTACACCCCGGTCAGCATGCTCGGCGGCCACGGCGTCGTCGGCCGGCCGGTCCAGCACGTGGCGCCGGGCGGCGTCACCGAGCTGCGCGCCGAGGACCGGGGCGACGAGCTGGTGCTCTACTTCCGGCTGGCGCCGGGGCTCTCCGAGGCGAGGGTGCTGTGGCGGCGGGACCGGATGCCGACCGGCCCGGACGATCCGACCGCCTCGGCGGCGACGGTGACCACCGCCGGCCTGGAGCTGCGGGGCGGCGGCTGGCGGCTGGCGGCGCCGCGGGACGGCTGGCCCTACTACGTGGCCTGCTTCCCGATCTTCCGGGTCGCCGGCCAGCCGCGGGCCGCCGCCGCGGGCGCGGAGCTGGTCGCCCGGGCGCCGGCCATGCCGCCGTCCACCGACCCCGCCGCGCCGGGTACCGGGCCGATGGCCGCGGCTGGTGCCTCCGCCGCGGCCACGTCCTCCTATCTCACGTCTCCCGTGACGGGTGGGCTGCCCACCCCGTCGATCACCGGCGGCGTGGCGGTCGCGCCGGCGACCGGCGCGCTGCCGCTGCCGCCGGCGGCGGCCTCCGCGCCGCCGGCGGGCCAGCCGCCGGCGGGCCAGGCGGGACTGCCGCGACGCCCACCGCCGCGGACGCCGTCGACGCTCCCGCCGGCCTCGTCCGGTCCGTTGCCGATGCCGGCCGCGTCGCCGGTCCCGCAGATGCCGCTCGCGCCTCCGCCCCAGCCGGTGCCGCCCCCGCTGGCGCCCCCGCCGATGGCGATGCCGCCGGCGGGGCCGGCCGCGGCGATGCCGCCCGTCGGGCCGGGCCCGGTCGTGCCCGCGGGGTCCGAGGCCGCGCCGGCGCCGCGGGACCCGACGGCGCCGATGCCGCTGGTCCGCCCGTTGCCGCCGATGATGAGCCCGCCGGCCGCCGTCGGCCCGCTGGTCGCCGGCCGGACGACCTCCCAGATCGCCGACCTGCCCGGACGCCGTAGGAGATGCGGCCGGGCTCTTAATA
>NZ_JADWYU010000265.1 GCF_016786325.1 Frankia nepalensis
GAGGAGGACCTGACCCGGCGCACCGGCCGCCCGCCCCCGGGGGGGCCCCGCCGCCCTGGCGGCCCCCGGCGACCCGGCCCTGACGGCGCGGCGCCAGCGGTTCGCCGCCGGGCACAGCTGGAACGATCGCGCGGCCCGGATCGCGAAGCTGCTCGGGGTGGACCACGACGCGCTGGCGCGGCCAGGAACCGCGCGGGCGGGCGAACCGGCCGACGCCGACGGGGGACCGGACGCCCGGGAGACGCCGGCCGCCCAGTGGTCCCAGCCGCCGGTCCGGGGTCAGTAGGCGCCTTCGCGCTTTATGACGGCGAAGAGGGTGCGCCAGAGAATGATCAGGTCCATGGCGAGCGACCAGTTCTCGACGTAGCGCAGGTCGAGGCGGACCGACTCGTCCCAGTCGAGGTCGCTGCGGCCGCTGACCTGCCACAGGCCGGTCAGTCCCGGCTTGACCATCAGCCGGCGGTGGACGTCGTCGGCGTAGTTGGCGACCTCGCTCGGCAGCGGCGGGCGCGGCCCGACGAGCGACATCGTTCCGTTGAGCACGTTGAACAGTTGCGGCAGCTCGTCGAGCGACCACTTGCGCAGGAACTTCCCGACCCTGGTCACCCGCGGGTCGTCGCGCATCTTGAACAGCTCGCCAGCACCCTCGTTCCGCTCGGCCAGGTCTGCCTTGCGCGTTTCCGCGTCCATGACCATCGAGCGGAACTTGAACATCGTGAACTCTTTGCCGCGCTGCCCGACCCGGGTCTGCTTGAAGATCGCCGGACCTCGGCTGGTGAGCCGAACCGCCAGCCCCAGCGTGATGAACAGCGGGAGGCCCGCGAGCACCACGCACAGCGCGACGGTCCGGTCGAGCGCGCCCTTCATCAGTCGGCGGGCGCCGGTGAGCTCGGGCTCCTCGATGTGCAGCAGCGGGAGGCCGGCTACGGGGCGCAGGTGGATCCGCGGCCCGGTCACGTCCGTGATCGCGGAGGAGACCAGCACGTCGACGTCGGAGCCTTCCAGGGCCCACAGGGCGCGATGCAGCCGTTCGCCGTCGATCTGCGGGCTGAACGCGACGGCCGAGGCCTCCGTCCGCCGGATCGCGTCCTCGAGCGCTTCGGACGTCCCGACGATCGGTACCCCGGCGAGGTCGAACCCGGCACGGTCCGGGCGGTCGGCGCTGTGCAGGCCGGGGGCGCGGTCGAGGCAGACGCCGACCACGTTCCAGCCGGTGGTCAGGTCACGCCGCGCGATCCGGACCAGCGAGGCCGCCGACTCGCCGGAGCCGACAACCAGCACCCGGTGCTGGCACTTGCCGGCCCGGCGCATCCGGTGCAGCCGGGCGCGGACCACCACGCGGCCGGCCAGCGTCAGCACCGTCGCGGTCGGGAACAGGATCAGCAGATAGCCGCGGGCGACCTCGGCCTTGGTCGCGTACGAGGCGACCGCGACCAGCGCGACGAGCCGCACGGCGGCGTTGAGGACCCGGCGGAACTCCTCCGAGCCGCCGCCGAGGAAGCGATGCTCGTAGCCCCGGTTCAGCGCCACCGCCGCGATCCAGGCGATCGGCAGGCCCAGGGTGATGAACAGGTAAGGCCGGGAAGAGGTCGGCGTCTGCGCGAACTGGATGAACCCACCGAACCGGAGCAGGTAGGCAAGACCCGACGCGGCCAGGCACGCGGCCAGGTCGGCGAGCACCACGAGCCGCGCGTAGCCCCGTTCCCAGTGGACGTGCGCCCGGTACGGCTCGCGCGGCCCGTCGTGCGGCCGCGCCGAGAGGACCGCGAGCTCCGCGGCGCTGCGGGTGGTGGCGTGCGGGTGTCCGCGCTGGGCCGGCGGGCGCCCGGCGAGCCGGGCGCGGAAGTTGCGCATCGACACGCGCAGGGTGGTCTCGGCGTCGCCCTCGGGCTGGCCGGGATGCCCCGCCCGGCCCGCCGCGTCAGCCGGCCCGTGCGTCCTCGTCTCCGTCACGCGCGGATCTCCCGCCGCCCAGGGTTCGTGACCGGCGTGACCGGCGTGGCCAGCCGGCGCTCAGCGGTCAGCCGCCTCGTGCCCATGGCACCCCCTCCGCCGAAACGCCAACCCCAGGCCAGTGATCCGCGCGGTCCCTCGACCGGCCGGCTCGTGGCCGACCCGGCGAGGCCCCGGGCCGTCCATAGGCGGTGGAGGTAGCACGCGCGTTGAAAATACCAACGCTGTCGAGATCACCGACGATGAGTCATCCTTCAGCCGATTGATCGGCATTTGGACCGCTTCGCCGGCTCCCGGACAGCGGGTCGCGCCGGCTCGGCACCGGGCCGTCTCGCGGCGGGCACGGCACCACGGGCCGCGGTGCCCTCAGGACCACCGCGCAGGCCATCGCGTCCGGGATGTCGCGCGGCGTGCGCCAGCTCCCTGATCGTTGAGTGGCGCGCGCGGCCGCGCCGGTGCGCGGCGGAGAATTGACCTCAAGATGCTCGTCACCATACGGCGCCGTCCATGACCGCTCGCCGTGGTCCCGGCTGGCGGTGCCCACTGTCGGACCGGTCTACGGCGCTTCCCGTGGACAGATCATGTTCCGTGGTTCCGGATCGCCGATCCGCGTACGCAACCGGCGATCTTCACCCGGTTCCGGCCTGGTGTCCTCGGGAGATCGCCAGGTCTGCACGAGGTTCAGGGACAAAACGGACGGAAATCGCCGGACGGCGCGCACATCTGACGATCAAGGAAGTCGCCGGGCCTTCCACGGACCGATGATCATCGGATGTGTGCGCGGATCGGCGGTCGAGCGGCCCCGGAAAGATCCACGCGAAGGGCTTCAGACCCGTGGCCGGCCGAGGGCGTAGTAGGACCAACCGGCGGCCCGCCAGCGGGCGACGTCGAGAGCGTTCCGACCGTCGATGACGGTCGGGGTGCGCACGTAGGATGCCAAGGCGACGGGGTCGATCTCTCGGAAGTCCGACCATTCGGTCAGGTGCAACACGATGTCGGCGTCGGTCGCCGCCTGGACGGCGTTGTCGGCATAGGACAATTCTGGATGCCGCTGACGCGCGTTCGGCACGGCGGCCGGGTCGGTGACGGTCACCACCGCGCCCGCACGGTGCAGCAGGTTGGCGACGTCCAGAGCGGGCGAGTCCCGAATATCGTCGCTGTTTGGCTTGAAGGCGGCACCGAGCACCGCCACTCGCCGTCCGGCGACACTGCCACCGAGCAGCTCCGTCGTGAGTTCGGCCATCCTGGTCCGGCGCCGCAGGTTGATCGCGTCGACCTCGGCGAGGAAACCGACCGCGTATCCCGCGCCGAGCTCCGCCGCCCGCGCCTGAAACGCGCGGATGTCCTTCGGCAGGCAGCCACCGCCGAACCCGACACCCGCTCCGAGGAATCTCCCGCCGATCCTGGCGTCGTGCGCCAGGGCGGCGGCGAGCGTCTTGACATCGCCACCGGTGGCCTCGCAGATCTCGGCCATCGCGTTGATGAAGGAGATCTTGGTCGCCAGGAAGGCGTTGGCCGCCACCTTGACGAGCTCGGCGGTCGCGAAGTCGGTGAGTACCAGCGGTGTGCCCGCCTCGATGGCGCTGGCGTAGATCGCGCGCAGCATTCCCTCGGCCCGGCCGCCGTCGTCCGCCTGGAGCCCCAGGACCAGCCGGTCCGGGCGCATGGTGTCCTCGACGGCGAACCCCTCTCTGAGGAACTCGGGGTTCCAAGCCAGGCCGACCAGGGGCGCCTCGGTCGCCAGCCGCCTCGCGAGCGCGGCGGCGGTACCCGCTGGCACCGTGGACTTGCCGACCAGCAGTGAACCCGGTTTCGGACCGGCGGCGAGCAGCCGGTCGACGGCCGAGACAAGGTGGCTCAGGTCGGCCGCCGGTGAGTCGGGCCGCTGCGGGGTGCCGACACAAAGAAAATGCACATCCGCGGCGGCGGCATCGGTGAACGAGGTCGTAAAGGTCAGCCGGCCGGTGTCGAGGTTCTTGCGCAACAGCTCCTCGAGCCCTGGCTCGAAAAACGGCACCCTTCCGGCGGCCAGGTTCGCGACCTTGCCCGGATCGATGTCCACGCCCACGACCGAAAAACCCAGCTCGCTCATGCAGACCGCGTGGGTCGCGCCGAGATAACCGGTTCCTATGATGCTGACGCGTGTGGCCGCCGGCGGGTTGTCGGTGGACATCTTTTCGGTGGACATCGCTCTCCGTTCTCAATGGACATTGGTTCTCAACGGACATTTCCCGTGGCGGTGAACGTCCCTGTCCAGATCCGTGGCGAACGAGATCCCGTGTCCATGTCGATGAAGGTCGGGCTGTCGATGAGGTAGGGGCCGGCCGCGCGGACGGGCCCGCCCACGGGCATGTCAATAGGCGCCCTCGCGCTTGAGGACGGCGAAGACGGTGCGCCACAGGATGATCAGGTCCATGGCGAGCGACCAGTTCTCGACGTAGCGCAGGTCGAGGCGCACCGCCTCGTCCGTCGGCAGGTCGCTGCGGCCGCTGACCTGCCACAGGCCGGTCAGTCCCGGCTTGACCATCAGCCGGCGGTGGACGTCGTCGGCGTACCGCGCGACCTCGCGGGGCAGGGGTGGGCGCGGCCCGACGAGCGACATCGTTCCGTTGAACACGTTGAGCAGCTGCGGCAGCTCGTCGAGCGACCACTTGCGCAGGAACTTCCCGACCCGGGTGATCCGAGGGTCGTTCTTCGCCTTGTACATGTAGTCGTCCGCGCGGTCGTTGAGCGCGAGGACCTCGGCGAGCCTCTGCTCCGCGTCGACGTACATCGAGCGGAACTTGAACATCGTGAACTCTTTGCCGTGCTGCCCGACGCGGGTCTGTGTGAAGATCGCGGGACCGCGGCTGGTAAGCCGGACGGCCAGTGCCAGCCCGACGAACAGGGGCGCGAGCAGCGTGAGGGTGACCAGCGCGACACCGCGGTCGAGCGCGTCCTTCATCAGTCGGCGGGCGCCGGTGAGCTCGGGCTCCTCGATGTGCAGCAGCGGGAGGCCGGCTACGGGGCGCAGGTGGATCCGCGGCCCGGTCACGTCCGTGACCGCCGACGAGACCAGCACGTCGACGTTGGAACCCTCCAGGGCCCACAGGGCGCGGCGCAGCCGTTCGCCGTCGATCTGCGGGCTGATCGCGACCGTGGTGGCGTCGGTGAGCCGGATCGCGCTCTCCAACGCGTCCGACGTGCCGACGATCGGGATGCCGAACAGGTCGAAGCCGGCGCGTTCCAGCCGGTCGTGGCTGTGGCGGCCGGGTGCCCGGTCCAGGCAGACACCAACCACGTTCCAGCCGGCGCTCGGATCGCGCCGCGCCAGCCGGACCAGCGAGGCCGCCGACTCGCCGGCACCGACGACCAGCACCCGGTGCTGGCAGCGGCCGGCGCGGCGCAGCCGGTCCAGCAACTCGCGGCTGGCCGCCCGGCCGGCGAGCGTGAGCAGTGTGGCCGTCGGGAAGACGATCAGCAGGTAGGCGCGGGCGACCTCGGCCTTGGTCGCGTACGACCCGACGGCGACCAGCGCGATGAGGCGCACCGCGGCGTTGAGGACGCGGCGGAACTCCTCCGACCCGCCGCCGAGGAAGCGATCCTCGTACGCCCGGTTCAGTGACATCGCGAGCAGCCAGGCGAGCGGGAAGATCGCGCTGACGACGAGGTACGGCGTCGCCGACGCCGGCTTGAGGTTGAACTCGACCAGCCCGCCGAACCGGAGCAGGTACGCGAGCGCCGCCGCCAGCGTGCCCGCGGCCAGGTCGGCGCACATCACCAGGCGGGCGTACTTGCGCTCCCAGGAGACGTGCGCGCGGTAGGGGGCGCGCGTCGGCGGCGCGGTGCTCTCCGGCCCGGTGGTCTTCGGCGCGGTGGTCTCCGGC
>NZ_JADWYU010000266.1 GCF_016786325.1 Frankia nepalensis
GCGGGCGGGGCCGTTTGGGGGGCTGGTTCTGGGGGGGGCGCGGCCGCGGGCGCGGGCGGTGCCCGGGGGGCGCGGGCGGGGGGCCTGGCGGCGCGCGCCGCCGCGGCCAGGGAGCCGACGGCGGCGAGGAGGTGTTCGACGACCTCGGCGTGGCTGCCGGAGACGCTCGCGAGCAGCCGGCACAGCGGGCAGCCGGTGCACAGGGTCGCGCCGGGCGCCACCGTCCACGGCGGCCCGGCGCGCGTCCCGGCCGTGGGCCCGTCCCAGTCGGCCGGCGCTCGCGGGGCGTCGAACGTGCCGGGCGCGTCGTCGGCGGTCGCCTGCCCGCCGGCCCCGACGGGTTCCGCCGGGGTGAACCGGTCCGAGGCGGCGGGGCCGGCGGACGCGCTCGCCCCCTCGCCCGGCGAGCTCGGCGCGCCGTGGGCGCCGAGCCAGTCGCGGACCGCGGCGGCGAGCAGGGCGGCCTCCTGGGCGAGGGATCCGGGTTCGGGCACGGGCCGCGGCTCGGTCACCGTGTCCCGGGCCTGCCCCGGCGCGGCGCTCGCCGCCCCGCCGCCGGCGGCGTCCGCGGTGAAGGCGTCCGCGGTCAAGTCGTCCGCGGTGAAGGCGTCCGCGGTGAAGGCGTCCGCGGTGAACCGAAGCCCCGGCCCGCCGCCGTCTGCCGGGGTTCCCGCTGGATCGGCCGAGCCGGCCGGGGCGGTCCGGCTCACGCGTGTACCCACTGGTCCGGGTCGGGGACGAACGAGACGACCAGCCGGTTGTCGCGCAGCCAGGCCGCCCGGACGTCGCAGCGACGCAGGGCGGCGGGCAGCGCCAGCAGCCGGCGGTGCGGGCCGACCGTCACGACCAGCTCGTCCCCCATCCGGGCGAGGTCAACCTCGCCGCGGTCGGCGAACGGTATGCCGAAGGACATCGCGTAGCCGTCGGCGGTCCGCTCCACGCGGGGCGCCTCGCTGTCCGAGCCCGCCCGGGCACCGAGCACGCCGGCCGGGTCGAGCGAGCCGTAGGCGGCCGCGCCGAACGCGGCCAGCTCCTCCAGCCCCACCGGCTCGCCGCCCCGGTAGGCGGCGCGCAGCACCGGCAGCGGGGCGAACGCGGCCTCGATCTCGCCGAGCTGCTCGCGGTGCGCCGCCGCCCAGCCGGCTCGCCAGACGTCGCCTCCGCCGGCCCCGATCACCCGGTTCGCGACCACCGCGTCCACCGGCAGGCCGTGCAGGGAGAGCGCGGTGAACACCTGCCGGGTGACCGCGAGCGAGGACGTCTCGGGGGTGAGCACCAGCCGGACGCTGGTGCGCGCCGGGTCGGTGAGCACCTCGCGCAGCTCGGCCGCGGTCACCCGCAGCCGGGTGAGCAGGTCGTAGACCGGCTCGGCGAGGTGCCCGACCCGGGTGGCCAGCCGCGCCGAACGCGACATCGACGGCCGGATCCAGCGGACGAACCGCCCGTCCGGCGGCAGCAGCCGCCGGCAGTACCACGACAGCGTCTCCGGGAACGACAGCAGCCGCAGCGCGTCGGCCGCCGGGCCGGCGTCCACCACCACCAGGTCATAGCGGTCGGACAGGAGATGGTCACGCAGCTCGAGCAGCGCCAGCATCTCGCCGACGCCGGTGAACGCGGCGAGCTCCTCGGCCTCGATCGGGTCGAGGTCGGCCTGGGCCCACGCCACGTCCAGCAGAGGCCGGATGGCGTCGAGGCGCCGCTCGAACGAGTGCTGCAGGTCGATCTGCACGCCGAACAGGCCGGGCTCGAGCTCCTCCGGCGCGCCGGACACCGGATGGTCGAGCGTGGCCGCGAGACCACCGACCGGGTTGAACGACACGAGCAACGTGCGGTGGCCGCGCTGGGCCGCGAGTGTCGCGGTCGCCGCGGCTACCGTCGTGGTCCCGCCGCCGCCCTTACCGGTGAACAGCACGCTGCGGCCGTAGCGGCTGGCAGGCTGGTCGGAGACCAGCCGCGCGGGCCGTTCAGAGGCATGGTGCACACCGGCCTCAGCTCTCGACGTGCTTCTTGAGGTCCTTGAGCGCGGCGTCGACGATGCCGCTTTGGACCTTGCGGCGCAGCAGGCCAGGAATCTTGATCTTCAGCTCGACGGTGAGGTCGTAGGTGATCTCGGTCTGGCCCTCGCCGAGGTCGCGCAGCGTGTAGCTGCCGTCCTGGGCGGACATGGCCTGGCCCTCGACGAGCGTCCAGGTCACCTTCGCGTCGTCGTGCCACGTGTAGTCGTTGACGAACTCGTCCTTCGCGATGCCGGCGTTCACCCGGAAGCGGGCCCGCTTCGGCCGGCCGTCGGGCCCGACCTCGAGGATCTCGGTCTGCTCGATCTGCCCGACCCACGTCGGGTACGCCGCGATGTCGGCGATGGCCGCCATCACGGTCGCCGGCTTGGCGTTGATGACGATCGAGGCGCTGGCGTGATCGGCCATCGCTGTCAGTACCTCCAGATCCGCCCGGGGCTGACCCGGCCCCCCGGCAACAACGTCCCCAACGCAATCACCCGAACGGGCCTCGGGACGCGCGAGGTGCTGGCCACGCGTCCCCTGGCCGGGCCAAGGTCACCTCGGATGCAACCAGGTAAAGGATCGCACCCACGTGGTGATGCCCGCCGACGGCCTCCGGACTCGCGAAGAACCACATGATCGCACGTCCTTCGGGCGGGCCGCTTCAGGCCGCCGGAAGCGCGACGGCGAGCCGCTGTCCCGAAGGTACGGCGAGCGACACGGTCAAAACCTCCCGGGGGTCTACCACTCCAGCACGAAGGGCGTGCCGTGGGCGTTGAAATGCCCGACGTTCACGCAGCGCGTCGAGCCAATATACAAAGAGTCGACAAGTGGTTGGTGGACGTGGCCGAACAGCGCGTACTTCGGCTGCGTCGCCTGGATGGCCGCCAGCACCGCCTCGCTGCCGCGCTCGAACCGGTTCGCCTTGACGTCGTAGACCAGCTCGGGCACGTGCGGCGGGATGTGGCAGCACAGCACGTCGACCTCGCCGATGGCCGCCACCTTCGCGGCGTAGGTCTCGTCGTCGATCTCGTACGGCGTGTTCATCGGGGTGCGCAGCCCGCCGCCGACGAACCCGAACCGCAGCCCGCCGATGTCGACCGTCTGGCCGTCCAGCAGGGTGAGCCCGTCGCGCAGGTAGTCGGGGTACAGGTGCGGCAGATCGACGTTGCCGTAGGTGAGATAGGTCGGCGTGGGGAAGGCCGCGAACAGCTGCGCGTACTGGCGGCGGATGGCGGACTCCATGATGGTGACGCGGTCACCCTCGAGCTGGGCCCACAGCCCGCGGGACCATTCCCGCGCCTCGTCGAACCGTTGCTCGGTGCGCAGCTCGATCATCTTGCGCACGGCGTCGGCGCCGAACAGGTCACCCATGATGCCGCGGCTGTGGTCCTGGTAGTCGATGAACAGGACGAGGTCACCGAGACAGATGAACGCGTCGGCGCCCTCGGCCGCGGCCGGCAGCGCGTCGGCCCTTCCGTGGACGTCGCTCACCACGTGGACCCGCATGTCCGAAGCTTAGAGGAACCGTCCCCGCCAAAAGGCCCTCGTCCGTGGACGCTCCCCGCCTCCGGCGCGGCCGGGCCATGACCGTTTCCGCCCAGTTTCCACCCGGTATCGGTCGGGTACTGACGGCGGGAACAACCTACGCGTCGGTAGCCCTCGCGTCGCTCGGCCGACTAACGTCTGACGTGACCGCCCCGCGTGCGTGACCGGGCGGCCGAGGGGGGCCACCGAAGAGCCGAACTCGGTGACCTGACCACTGGGCGGCCCTCCGGCGGCCCCGGCGACGAGCCGCGCCGGGACCGTGTCCGGGGGCCGCCCACACCCGGAAGGAGTTCCCGGTGCGTGAGTTCACCTCACCCGCCCTGGTCACCCTGCCCGACGACGCGACGCTCACCGACGGGCTGTTCGACCTCGTCGAGCGCCGTCCCGAGCAGGTGGTGATCCGGCGCAAGGTCGACGACGGGTTCGTCGACGTGACCTACCGGGAGTTCTTCGACCTGGTGCTGGCCGCGGCCGGGGGCCTGGTCGCGCGCGGCGTCGGCCCGGGCGACCGGGTCGCGCTGATGAGCCGGACCCGCTACGAGTGGACGGTCCTCGACTACGCGATCTGGATGGCCGGCGCGGTGACGGTGCCGGTCTACGAGACATCCAGCGCCGACCAGATCGAGTGGATCATCACCGACGCCGAGGTCACCCTCGCGCTGGTCGAGACCGAACAGCACGCGGCGCTGGTCGCCGAGGTCCGCGACCGGACGCCGACGCTGCGCGAGGTCCTCGTCATCGACTCCGGCGCGCTGGAGACCCTGCGGGCCGCCGGCGCGGCGGTGACCTCCGAACAGCTGGCGGCCGCGCGCGCGGGCGTGCGCGGCGACAGCGTGGCGACGATCATCTACACCTCGGGCACCACCGGCCGGCCGAAGGGCTGCGAGCTCAGCCACGGCGCTCTCCTGTTCGACGTGAAGGCGGCGGAGGCGCACCTGCCGGAGCTGTTCAGCAGCCAGCGAGACCCCTCGACGCTGCTGTTCCTCCCCCTGGCGCACGCCTTCGCGCGACTCGTCCAGAACGCGGCCGTCCAGATCGGCTTCCCGCTGGCCTACTCGGCGGACGTCTCCACGCTGGTCGCCGACCTCGGCAAGGCCCGGCCGAGCTACCTGCTCGCCGCGCCGCGGATCTTCGAGAAGGTCCACGCGCGCGCCCGGCACACGGCGCACGCCAGCGGCAAGGGGCGGATCTTCGACGCCGCCGAGAAGGCCGCGATCGCCTACAGCCAGGCGCTCGACACCCCGGGCGGCCCCGGCATCGGGCTACGGCTGCGGCACACCCTGTTCGACCGGCTCGTCTACGGCAAGCTGCGGGCCGTCCTCGGCGGGCGGGTCCGCTACGCCATCAGCGGCAGCGCGCCGCTGTCCGATCGGCTCAACCACTTCTTCCGGGGCATCGGCGTGGTCGTCCTGGAGGGCTACGGCCTGACCGAGACGGCGCCGGCGCTGTCCGCCAACCGGCCGAGCCACGTGAAGATCGGCACCGTCGGCCAGCCGTTCCCCGGCGTGACCGTCCGCATCGCCGACGACGGCGAGATCCTCGTCCGCGGCCCGCTGCTGTTCAGCGGCTACCACGCGAACGAGACCGCCACGAAGGAGGCGATCGACGCCGACGGCTTCCTGCGCACCGGCGACCTTGGCACCCTGGACGACGAGGGCTTCCTGCGGATCACCGGCCGCAAGAAGGAGATCCTCGTGACCGCCGGCGGCAAGAACGTCGCCCCGGCGCCGCTCGAGCACCTGCTGCAGACCCATCCGCTGATCAGCCAGGCGATGGTGATCGGCGACCGTCGCCCGTTCATCGCCGCGCTGCTCACGCTGGACGAGGAGGCGCTGGAGCGCTGGCTGTCCGAGCGCGGCCGGCCGGCCGACACCCCGGCCGCGACGCTCACCGAGGACCCCGAACTGCTGGCCGAGCTGCGCGGCGCCATCGACACGGCGAACGCCTCCGTGTCGCACGCCGAGTCGATCAAGAAGTTCACCGTGCTGCCGATGGACTTCACGGTCGAGTCCGGCGAACTGACCCCAAGCCTGAAGGTCCGCCGCGCCCTGGTCATGGACAAGTACGCCGACGCCGTCACCTCGCTGTACGGCGATCGCCGATGAGGCGGTCGGCTCAAGGTCGCCCAGGGGCGGCCATCGCCGCTTCGCCGTCGGGGGGCGGGGGGCCCCCCCCCCCCGGGGGGGGGGGGGGGCCGGGGGGGCCGGGGGGGGGGGGGGGGGGGGGGGGGGGGGGTGGGGGGGGGGGGGTTTGGGGGCCCCGGG